>JAGPFC010000024.1 GCA_018056685.1 Smithella sp. | reverse complement strand
CTGTATGTCCATGAACCCTTATCTTCCCCTTCCTGATAAAGTTATGTTGCTGGAACCCCTGTTTTAGCTATGCGCCAGAGCAAAAGAAGGGTATTTTTAAAACATACCCGCATCATCCTTGACGCATTACCTTAACAACGGCTGTTTTTGTGGCAGCCACATATGCCGCGTCCTCTTTTTCCTGTGCTAACTCCCGGTAGAATAAATCCATGTCTAAGCAGCTTTCGATGGCATCCCTTAATTTGTCCTGAAGAAGATCAACTGGACACGCATCGAGTTCTGCAACGTGAACGCCGTGACGAGCGACAAATTTTTTATAATTCGGTGACGTGACCTTCGCTTCCATATTTGAAGGTAGATTATATTTCCGAACGTCATCCCCGGTCAGTGCAACCTTGTGACACGTCACATTAGAAATTTTAAAGTCATCTCTCAGTGAACGCGGAAAGCTCGCGGCTATTTCTTCACCGTCCGGATCAAAGTCCGACAGGATTAGCAGAACCAACCGTTCCTTGCCGGATGACCTGAACCTCTTGACCATTTTGTATCGTGGGGGCAAGCTGCTATATCCGCGCCCGGTAGTGCATGGGATGCAGTATTCAGACGCCACTTTTTCAACGTGTTTTCTAATGGCGTTTTTTTCGACCAGTATTTCAAGATGGTTAGCCTGGCCCCGCGTTAAGTCTCTTGCATAATGTCTTAAAAAATCTTCGGTTTCTGCCTGAATGTAGTCTGCCGCATTCTGGTGTGTCCTCCAAACGACTATTGGCCGCAACTCATCTTCCAGCGCTGACATCGGAATTTCGCCCGTTAACCGTGCCCGGAGCAGCACGTCCGTGAGTGCCTTATAACTGTAACGATCATTCTGATAGATTGAACCGGGTTTCTTGTCATGACGCAGTGGCGGATCGTTCAACAAAAGGTAATGAACCCGTCTGTCTGTCAACGGCCAATAATCTTTCTCTGACTCGATGACCTTTATCGCTGCCGACAGGAACAGACGTGTCATAATCCGTGCCCGCTTCTTCACATCACCCAGGAATACATTTTTTTCTATGTTTACTTTCCCACGGTTGACACGATCTTCGATTAACCGTTGATGAACATCGTCTGGATTTATTTCCAGCATGGCCTCTCGCAGGCGTTCCGCATGGCTTTTGTCCCGTTGCTTATTGTAAACAGAAAGAACCTTCAGCCGTTCATCCGCTGACAGCTCATTAAAGCGGATGTCTTTGGCAACAATGACAGGAACCTTTTCCAGTCCCAACCATAGCGCTGCGGCAAAACGCCGGAGTCCTGAAAGCAGAACGCCATCGGCAGATACTTGAAGCGGTTCCCTGATCCCAATTTCCTTGATAGACGAATATAGTTTGTAATCATCCTCATCGGCATTTGGTGAAAAACTATCGTATAGAAGATTATTATCTGCCGCCGGGTGAATTTCTTCTGTCAAAAAATAGGATATGTCCCGTTTTTTTTTCTTCACGAATTACCTCCGTTGCTTTTGACGGTTGGCGTTGTAGGCCATAAACGGGTGAATCGGACACTTTGACAACCGGCAATCCTGTTTCCCGTCTGCAAAAAATCCGCAACAATCGTAACATCGGGCGATGACGGCCTGCTTGAGGGTTAGTCGTCCACCATCAAGGTGCTTTATAAGTTCCTTTTTGCCGCGTGCTGTCTTACCGTGCCGCTTAATTTCGGAAATAAGTTTTGTGTTCATTCCTATACCTCGTCAAAAGTGATTCTGCGGCTTTCCATGAAGGCAATTACATCTTCTGTTTTGTATCTGACTGAACGCCCGCCAATTTTCAGATAAGGCAAGCCCTTTCGCGTGAATCGCTCGTTGCGTAAGGTTGACACGGCCCGGCCTGTTAATGCGGCAACTTCCAGTTCGTTCAGATACGGCTTCGTCATAATTGCGCCAAAGTCCATCTGACGCGGCTTCTTGATTAATTCGCTGGATTCTTTTTTTTCTGTTCCCATTTTTTCTGTTCCCCTTTCAAAAGTAATTTGTTGTTACGATTAAAATATCCGTATTGCTTGAGGTAAATTTATCAATGAAGGGGTATGAACAGCAATGCTAATAGAAAAGAATAATGCGGAAAACGTAACGTTTCCGACGTTTTGCAGAAAACGTTACGTTTCCGGTGGTTGTTAATCAGGGGTGTTATTTCTTGAAAGGATTAAAAGTGAATCTATCGGATGTTGTATTGCGCATAATATCAATGATTGTGTCCGTTGAAAGTCCGCTTACAGCGATAGATCCTTCTTTATTAATTTTTTTTGTTCTTGTTAAAACATATTTCTTGGTTTGTGTTTTGATGTTTCTTAACTCAGGTTCTACTCTTATTTGAATGCGCAAAGCGATTTCGTTGAGTGAAAGATTTTCCAATAATTTTCTGTCTTCTGGCTTATTAATCATTCTGACCCATTCTTCAGTAATGTATTTTTCTTTCATTTCTCTTTGCTGTTGTTTTGTTTTATTCCCTTTATCGGCATTTATCTTTCTCGGCAGTTTATTCGTCCAATACCCAAGCGCTTCACCTACCTTTGTGATTAATAATTGCTCAATATTCAAAACTTCTTTTATATCGTTATCGCTTATCTGTGCACCAGGATCATGTTGTGGAAGGCTTAAAAGGCAACAAGCGTCACAAAGACTTTGTAATGATTGCTCGTCTGAAATATCGCCTTTTTGAATAATATTCTTAAAAACGTAACGGTGAATACTGTTGATATGATTTCTTTCCGACTTGTCCATGCTCTTGAGTATTCCTATCTGACTAAGAGCAGCATTAGTGCAGTCTCTAATTAATTCCAGAATTTTATCATTAACAGGTGCAGACGGCCGCAACTCTTCGCCATCAAGGTATGCTATGAGTTCTTTTTCAAAGTTTGCATTTGATAATTCGTTTGTTACAAAGAAAGAAGAATCATTTTGAGAAGGCACTTTGCTATTTTCGTTATGAATACGAATACTATTGATGCATTGTTTCAAACGATAAGCTAAAATTGCAAATTTAAAATAACTATCACTCGGTTTATATTTTGAAAATACAATGTCATTTTTCTTGGATACAGTACTTTTCTTACCTTTCAACGTCTTCATTGCTACCCCTCTCTAAGCGCCCCCTTTGGTTTATCCGGGGAAACGGGAAGGGGTAACTCCCGTTTATCGTCTGGCCTGACTATCCCCGGAATATATTTTATCCTTCCAGAAGTCTTAAATATGCTTTTGCTGATTCGTAACAGACACCGGCAATTAATTTATTGAACGGCTTATCATCACCCTTATGAGTTTTGTTCAACGTGTCTAGATATTCGCGCCGCAATACCGGCGGTATGATTGCCACCGGATAACCGGTTTGCAATAAAGCAAGGTTCATCAAAAGCCTTGCTGCTCTTCCATTACCGTCAATGAAGGGGTGTATTGTTACAAGTTCTCTATGAAGGATTGCCGCAAATTCTACAGAATGATTTTCTCTCCGCTTGTCCGGTATATTATCAATTAAAGCTTTCATTAAAGCGGGTATTTTATCCGGTGACGGTGGTATGAAATCCGTACCGGTAATAATGACTTTCTGTTTCCGGTATTTCCCGGCCTGACTTGTGTCAATCCGATAATAAAACAGCCGGTGAAATTCTTTGATGTTTGCCTCTGCAATGTCTTTGCCCTTTGCCAGTGTGAAAAGTAAGTCATAGGCTTCCGAGTGACCTAAAGCTTCTAAGTGATCTTTAACCGGCTTGCCGCCGATAGTAATGCCGTCTTCAATAACAATTTTTGTTTCCGTTTCCGTCAGAGAATTTCCCTCAAGTGCATTACTTGTATAAGTCATGCCGATTCGGAAATATTCACGAAGCTGTTTAACCATGTGGGAATCCATTGGCCTGTGTGTGTCAATCTTTGCTTTTATCGAATCAATTTTCTTTAGTATGTCTTTCATTGCATCCCCTTTCATTAAGCGTTTACTATAAGCTATTCTTTTTCTTCTATCCCTGTTCTTCTTTTGGCAATTCAACCACGTTTGTTTCCGTTGCCGCGTCAATGATCTGCCCGGCCAATGTTGAAGCGTTCTTTAATGCCTCATCCCTAAGATGTGCATATCTTTGTGTCATAATCGGTGATTTATGAGTCAATAGCTTTTGCAAGGTGTATAGGTCAACCTTGCCACTTGAAGCAAGCATTGAAGCGTAAGTATGTCTTAAACCATGTAACACCCGAAAGTCTTCCGGCAATTCCGCCGCTTCTTTGATAGGATTAACACGCCGCCATATTTCCGTAAAAGGCTTGCCGCCAATCCCCACAAATATATATTCAGAATATTTTGGATTGTCCTTGTCTTTCTTAATTTGTGTTTTGGGGTGATTCTCTAAAACGTGCCTTGCCTGTTCATTCATAGGGATTTTCTGACTGACACCGCCCTTTGGATTTCTGATTGAAATAAAACCGCGCTGAAAATCAATGTCAGTCCATTTCAGCTTGAACATTTCCCCCCGGCGCATACCGGTATAAAGAGCAAGGCGCATAATGTTTGCGGCCATAATATCGGTTGAATTGTCAATGGCTGTTAATAGTTTCTTCAGTTGTTCCGGTGTTAAGTCTTCCGTTTTCTGATTATCAACTTTTATCGGATCAAGTTTGAAATTTAGGTTTTGGCATAATTGCCGGGACACCCCAAAATTGACTAATCGTTTAAGCAAGCCGAAAACGTGCTTGACTGTTTGCGGTTTTAAATTCTTTTGCAGCTTGACACGCAATCGATCAACATCGAGCCTTATGATCTTGTGCGGTTCTTTATTCCCCAAGTCTGGCTTCAGGTGCTTTTCAAAATTTGCCCGGTCTGTTCGTATTGATTTAGATTCCGGTTTATTCTTTTTATATTCATCCCAGAGGCGTGACAAAGTCATTTTCCCGGCCTCTGCTATCTTTGCGGCTTTTACTTGCTCTCTGATCTCTTTCCGGGATTGTTGCTTTCCGTCAATCCTTGCGGATCTTATAATGTTCGCCTGTGCCGGTGTCATTTCATCGGCATATTGACGGCCAACCTTTTCTTCATAGACTTTGCCGTTCTTTTTGAAGACGATATAGAATATTTTTTCCTCGCCTTTCTTGCTTAGACGGTCAGCCACGCGATAATAAACGCCGGTGTATCCTGTCTTATGCCTTTCCATATCCCCTCCCCACTTAGAAAGCCTTGTTAATTTCCAACCCTATTTCCAACCTATAACTTGAATATAAACTTTTTTTAAAGTATGTCAAGGGCAATGTTTGTATATCTATGATATTGATATTACTTGAATTATAGTTATGTTGAGTATGTAAAAGGAAATTAATGAAAAACCATTGTTTTCAGCTTCCCAAGCTGGACGTCGCCGGTTCGAGCCCGGTCGCCCGCTCCATAATGACACTCGCTGAGAACGAGTCCCGATTTATCGGGTCGAAGTTCGAAGCGCAAGTGGAATTAGCCCCCGTGCGAAGCACAAAAGGGATAATGAGGCGGATAATTTATACGCTTTTTTTATAGAAAAGGCTCTGATCCGCCGTAATCTTTTTGCTTGCTTTGTCCCGGGGGATATGCTAGCAAAAATGTGAAACCATCGATAAGGTCGTATTGATGAGTGGGCTCTTGCCCACTTTTTTATTTTTTGAGTGTTTATGGATTTTGAAGTAAAAGAAAAAATCTGGCAGCTTGCCGAACCTGTTGTTGTTGCGGAAGGAATGGAATTGATCCATGTGGAATGCGTGAAAATGCATACACGCTGGATTATACGTCTTTTTCTGGATAAGGAAGGCGGTATCACGCTTGATGATTGCGCCAATGTCAGTGATCAGCTGGGTGATATTTTTGATATCCGTGAGGTGATTAACGGTTCTTACACACTCGAGGTCTCTTCACCCGGCTTTGACCGCCCGATATCGCGGGACGTGGATTTTCTGAAATACAGGAACTCCAAAGTGAATATTAAGACAATAGCTAAAATCGATGGTGTAAAAAACTTTCACGGTATTCTGGTGGATTCCATAGAAGAAGCGGGCCGGAAATTTGTTTTGGTGGATGTGGCCGGAAAAGTTTATCGAATTCCGAGGCAGGACATTTTAAAAGCCAATCTTGCCGATGTCGGATAATATTTAAAAGGGAATAACGCCAGCAGGCTGACATTCTATATCATATCAGCGAAAAAGGGAGGAATTTTCAAATGTTGCCAGAACTTAAACGTCTGATCGAACAGATGGGTAAGGACAGGGGTATCAATAAGGAGATTATTGTCGGAGCCCTCGAAGAGGCGATGCTTACGGCTGCCAAGAAAAAATTAGGACAGAATGTGGAGGTAGAAGCCCACTATAATGATGAAACCGGAGAGATTGAGGTTTTCCAGTTCAAAACGGTTGTGGACAAGGTTCTGCATCCGGAGACACAGATTTCCAAGGAAGATGCAAGGAGAACACTGGATGAAGGGGCCGAACCCGGAGATAGTCTGGGAATGAAAATTGAAACCAGCGCTTTCGGAAGGATTGCCGTACAGTTGGCCAAACAGATCATTATTCAAAGAGTCAAGGATGCGGAATGCGATAACATATACGAAGAATATAAAGACCGCAAGGGTGAGCTGGTCAACGGTTTTGTACAGAGATTTGAAGGCGGCAGTATTGTCGTCAATCTCGGACGCGCGGAGGGCATCGTACCACCGGCAGAACAGATCCACCGTGAAGCGTATAAACGCGGTGAAAGAATCCGCGCTTATATCGTAGAGGTGAAAAAAAGCACCAAGGGATTGCAGATCATTCTTTCCCGGACTCATCCGGCATTTTTAAAAGCGCTGTTTGAAGTGGAAGTGCCTGAAATCTCAGAAGGATTGATCGATATTCTCAATGTGGCCCGCGAGCCGGGCAAGAGAGGAAAAATTGCCGTCCGCTCCAAAGATAAGGATATTGATCCGGTGGGTGCATGCGTGGGAATGAGGGGCGCGCGTGTCCAAAGTGTGGTCCAGGAATTGCGCGGTGAAAAGATTGATATCATTCCCTACAGTGATGATGCCGCCAAATATGTCAGCAGTGCTCTTTCTCCCGCTAAGGTCAACCGGGTGTTTATTGATGATGAAAACAAAACCATGACAGTGATTGTTCCCGATGATCAGCTTTCTCTCGCCATCGGGAAAAACGGTCAAAACGTGCGCCTAGCGGTGAAACTCACCGGGTGGAATATTGACATGAAGAGCGAATCGATGGCTCAGGCCCAGGAAGAAGGCAAAGACAGTCAGACGGATCTGACCAAACTTGCCGGAATCGGTCCGGCCATGGCGGAAAAGCTCTTCAGCAAAGGCATTAAAAGTCTGGCGATGGTTGCCGCCACGGAACCGGAAAAACTGTCTGAGATTCCCGGTGTCGGTGAAAAGACCGCTCAGCAATGGATTGAAGATGCCGGGAAAATTTTAAGTGACGAAATTGCCGGCAACAAAAGTGATTCGTAATTTGAACTTTAAGAAATTTAATATGGAGATTTTTGCGCATGCCTAAAAAGCGGATTCATGAACTGGCCAAAGAGCTGGGTCTGGAGAGCAAGGTTCTGATCGCTCGTTTGGAAAAAATCGGCATTTCAGTGAAGTCGGCTTCCTCTACTCTGGATGAGAGTGATTATGAGAGAGCGAAAAAAGAGCTGACCGCCGGTGAACTTCGCGAGGTTGTCGAGCAAAGAATAAAAACCACGGTCATCAGACGCCGTACTGTTGTGACCGCAGTGGAAAAACCACCGGAGGAAAAACCCGCCCCTGTTGAAGAAACGAAGATTCCGGAAAAAGAATCCGCGGAAGAAAAGATTAAAAAAGCGCTGCCGGAAAAAGAAGAAAAAATCAAGAAAGAGAAACCGGTTGAAGTTCAGACGGAACCGACGGCCGAGAAGACAGGTAAAGCGGAAGCCGCAAAACCCGCGGAAAAGATATCAAAGGTTGAGGTTAAACCGGTTCCGGTTATGCATCCTCCGGAAGAAAAAGGTCCCGCCGCGGAAAAGATTCCAAGAGAGGAAATCAAAGAAGTGCCGGCAGTTCATCCTCCAAAAGAAACACCGGCTGCACCTGTTAAACAACCCGTTTTACCGGCGGAAAAGCCGACGATCATTAGCAAACATAGAATTACCAGGCCGGAAGCCGGCAAGGTTGCACCGCTCAAAGCTCCGCTGAAGCCGGGCGAGAGAGCCCCGGCGCCTTTGGCGGAAAAGCCTAAAAAGAAGGGCAAATACCAGGTCGAGGTCTTTATTGAAGAAGAAAAGAAGGTACCGACCAAAAAGATTTTAGAAAAGAGGATAGAAAAAAGGCTCAAGAAACAGGACGAAGATCAGGAGGTTGTCTTTAGCAAATGGCGGGAGGCCAAAAAAGCCGCCCCGGTCAAAATGAAAAAGACGGAGATTACCGTTCCCAAGGCGATCAAACGGCGTATTAAAATTGGAGAAACAATCACCGTCGGCGAACTGGCCAAACGAATGGGCATTAAAGTCAGTGAAATCATCAACAAGTTGATGTCCATGGGGGTGATGGCGACCATCAATCAGGCTATTGATTACGATACGGCCACGCTTGTCGCTTCGGAGTTCAGTTTTCAGATTGAACCGGCAGAAGTTGAATTTGATGAAACCGCTTTAAAGTCGCCGTCCATACCGGAAAATCTCAAGCCGCGTGCTCCGGTCGTCACCATTATGGGACACGTTGATCACGGGAAAACGTCTTTGCTGGATGCGATAAGACAGACCAATGTTACGGATGGAGAAACGGGTGGTATTACCCAGGCCATCGGCGCCTACCACGTTCACATTAACGACCGGGACATCGTTTTTCTGGATACTCCCGGACATGAAGCGTTTACGGCGATGCGGGCGCGCGGTGCGCAGGTGACTGATATCGTTGTGTTAATTGTGGCGGCCGATGACGGTGTCATGAATCAAACCGTTGAAGCCATTCATCATGCCAAGGTTGCGGGCGTGCCCATTATTGTGGCGATCAATAAAATTGACAAACCCGGCGCGGATCCGGAAAAAATTAAACAGGCCCTGACCGAACACGGTCTTTTATCCGAACAGTGGGGTGGCGATACGATTTTCTGCGAGGTGTCAGCCAAAAAGAAAATCAATATCGAAGAATTGCTGGAAATGATACTGCTGCAGGCTGATGTGATGGAATTGAAAGCGGATCCCGACCGCCCCGTGCGCGGCATTATTATTGAAGCGAAGCTGGATAGAGGCCGCGGGCCTGTTGCGACCGTCTTGATCCAGGAAGGTACGCTAAGGGAAGGCGATGCTTTTGTATCCAAAACCGAGTTCGGCCGTGTGCGGGCGATGATCAACGATCAGGGCAAACGCATCAAGGAAGCCGGTCCTTCCATGCCCGTGGAGGTTATCGGCTTTTCCAGCGTTCCGCAAACCGGCGCGGAATTCTTCGGTGTCGAGGATGAAAAGAAAGCACGCAGCATTTCCGATTACTGGACCAGGAAGGCCAGGGAAAAAGAACTTTCTTCATTCTCCAAAGTGACGCTGGAACAACTTTATCAGAGAATGAAAGAAGGCGTAAAAGAATGCAATGTGATCATCAAAGGGGATGTCCAGGGGTCCATCGAGGCGATCTCCGATGCTTTGAACAAGCTTTCCACGGATGATATCAAACTCAGAATTATCCACAGTTCCACCGGTGCCATCAGCGAGACGGATGTTTTGCTGGCTTCCGCTTCGCAGGCGATCATTATCGGCTTTAACGTTCGGCCGGACGCGCGGGTGGTTGAGGTTGCCCAGCAGGAAGGCGTGGACATTAAACTCTATGATATTATTTACAATGTCATTGCTGATGTACGGGCGGCGATGGAGGGTCTTCTGGAACCGGAATATAAAGAGGTTGTTCAGGGCAGAGCTGAAGTCCGTGAACTGTTCAAGGTACCCAAGGTCGGCACGATTGCCGGTTGCATGGTGACGGACGGCAAAATCATGCGCAGTAACAATCTGAAACTGTTGCGCGACGGCGTTGTGGTTTTCGACGGAAAGATTTTATCGCTGAAACGCTTCAAAGATGATGCCAGAGAAGTCATGGCAGGTTTCGAATGCGGCATCAGCATAGAAGGGTTTAATGATATTCATCCGGGTGATATTATTGAAGCTTATTATACGGAAAAACTGGAAAAGAAATTAGAATAGCAGGATCAAAAACGATGACCCGCCGGGGCATTGTACGATGAACAGTAATTTTAATTTTTCTTCCATATACGTTTTCCGGGAGAAATTTTATGGTTGTCGGGTACGGTACAATTCATCTGAGAATTCCGGAAAGCGGTTCTTTAAAAAGTAAAAGAAGCATTTTAAACAGGATTTTAAAGCGTACACAAAATGAATTTAATGTTTCCATCGCGGAAACGGGCAGGCTCGATAATCATCAATTTTCCGAAATATCTTTTGCGGTTGTCGGCAACGAATCGCGTTACATTAACGGTAAAGTTGATCATCTGTTAAGATTTATAGAAAATCTTCAGGTCGCCGAAATCCTGGATACTAAAACGGAAGTGATGGTTGTTTCCAGCTTTCTGGAATCAACCGATAGAGCAATAAGTAAGGACGATGAGTTTTAAAAGAGCGGATAGAGTCGCTGAATTAATCAGGACGGATATGTCTGAAATTATCAGCAAGGAAGTCAAGGATCCGCGCCTGCATTCGGTTACCGTCACAGCGGTCAAGATATCGGATGATTTGCGCAACGCGAAAATTTATTTTGTGGAAATGGGAAAGGATGATTGTTCCCCGGAAATCAAGGCGGGCCTGACCCAGGCCGCCGGTTTTATCAGGCGGGAACTGGGCAAGCGTTTGCAGTTACGTTTTGTGCCGGAACTGATGTTTATTCACGACACGTCTTTCGGTTACGGTAACCGCATTGAAAAATTGCTGGCTCAGATCAACAGTCAGGAAAAAAAGAATGATCAGTGATATTATCAAAGCAATCCATGAAGGGCAGAGTTTTTTAATTACCGCTCATGTGCGACTGGATGGTGACGCTCTGGGATCGGAGCTGGCTTTTTACCTCATGCTCAGAGACATGGGTAAGAAGGCGGTTGTTTATAATCAGGATCGCACGCCTGAACGGTACCAGTTTTTGCCCGCCGCTCATCACATCACGCACAGCCTCACCAATATCGAACAGTATGACACCTGTGTCGTTCTGGATTGCAGTGATTTGAGCAGAGTGGGTGAAGAAGCGGACAGGCTCAGAAAAATTAAAAAACTGATTAATATTGATCATCATGTTTCAAACAACGGTTTTTGTCCTTTGAAAATGCTGGATGCCAAAGCCAGTTCCACAGGAGAGCTGGTCTTTCGTCTCATGCAGGAAATGCGCATTAAAATGACCAGGGATATCTGCACGAACCTATATGCGGCGATTATTACCGATACCGGAAGTTTTCGTTATTCCAGCACAACGAAAGAAACTTTTATGGCTGCCGGTGTTCTGGTGGGAGAGGGCGCTAATCCCCAGCGTATAGCGGAAGGTATTTACGAAAGCGACTCTCCGGCAAGACTGAAGCTGTTGGCGAAAGCGTTATCAACCTTGTCTCTGGATCTGGAAAATAAAATCGGATCCATGGTTGTTACGCAGAAAGACTTGCAGGAGACCGGAGCGGCCTGGGAACACACGGAAGGATTTGTGGATATTCCACGCACGGTCCTGGGCATTGAAGTATCGGTTCTTTACACACAGAGGGGAGAAGATCATTTCAAACTGAGCTTGCGTTCCAAAGCCAAGTTTAATGTAGAAAAGGTGGCCAAAAAATTCGGCGGCGGCGGTCATATTCACGCCTCTTCCTGTTGGATGAAGGGGGATATTGAAACCATCAAATCACAGATTATCCAGGCGGTAAGGGAACTGTAATGATGATGGATGGCGTGATAGTGATTGACAAACCGGCGGGCAAAACTTCGCATGATGTTGTCATGGCGGTCAAAAAAGCGTTGGGGGTCAAAAAAGCCGGCCATACGGGAACGCTTGATCCGTTGGCTACCGGCGTTCTTCCGGTCTGTCTGAATGAGGCGACAAAACTGGCCGGTTTTCTGACGGGAGAAGACAAGGAATACCGGGCGACGATGTTGCTGGGTGTCAAAACAGAAACCATGGATATTGAGGGGAAAATCATCGGGCAATCGGATCATCTTGTTTCCGAAGAGGAGATCAAATCGGTTATCAACAGGATGACGGGGAAAATAAAACAGCTCCCGCCCGCCTATTCAGCGGTGAAATACCAGGGTAAGCCTTTGTACAAATGGGCCAGAAAAGGTGTGCTGCCGGAGTTACAACCGAGAGAAGTTACTATACACAGTATTGTTGTTGAATCTGTATCCTTTCCCCGGGTGACTTTCCGGGTCGCCTGCTCCAAGGGTACTTACATCAGAACGCTATGCTCGGATATCGGCGACGTTCTGAGAACCGGGGCGTGTTTAAGCACTCTGCGCCGGTTACAGAGCGGAATTTTTTCAGAAAAAACGGCTTTGGATTTAAATGGATATGCGGGCAATAATCAAAAAGAAGAACTGGCCAGAAGGATATTGCCAATGACAGAACTGTTACCGCTGGTTACCACAATTGAACTGGAAGATCATTCCGCGGTAAAACTGCGTAACGGCTGGCAGCCTTCTGTGGAAATGCTCAAAAAGCATGATCTTCCCTTGCTTAAAGCCGGTGATATGATAAAATTCACACATGGCGGATCACTGCTGGCGGTTGCCGAGATGCTGGCTTCTGTTCATAGTTTTTCCGGTTTTGATGGAAAAACACAGGCGGCCAGAATTGTCCGGGTTTTTAATGTTGGAAAATAAAACAAAATTATAATAAGGATTGTAATACTACACAATTGTAAAAGGAGGAATAAGCGTGTTAAGTTCGGAAAAGAGGAAAGCAGTCATTAATGATTATCGGTTGCATGAAAAGGATACGGGGTCTCCCGAAGTCCAGATTGCTCTTTTAAGCGCCAGGATTGAGTATTTGACAGAGCATTTCAAGGCGCATAAAAAGGATCATCATTCACGCCGGGGTCTTTTAAAACTGGTTGGTCAGAGAAGAAGGCTTCTCAATTATATCAAAGAGAATGACATTGAAAGATACAGAAGCGTTATCAAGCGTCTGAATCTCAGAAAGTAAAGATTTATTCAAGGGCGGAAGGCATAAGAAAACCCGACCGTGGCGAGGCTTGTGTCGAGTCGACGGTTGTTGTCTTATGCGTTTCGCCCTTGAATTTTCTTTGACCAGCACTTATCAATTAAAATGGAGGAAAATGAATGAGTAATGTATTTAGTGCGGATTTTGCGGGACGGAATATTTCCCTGAAAGCGAATTATGTCGCCGCGCAGGCCGATGGATCCATCCTGGTTTACTATGGCGACACCGTAGTCTTGATTACGGTCGTTTCGTTGAAAAGCGTGCGCGAGGGAGTGGATTTTCTCCCCCTGACCGTTGACTATCAGGAGATGACGTTTGCCGCCGGTAAAATTCCGGGAGGATTTTTTAAAAGAGAAGGGCGTCCCAACGAACGGGAAATTCTGACGTCGCGTATCATTGATCGCGCGATTCGCCCGTTGTTTCCCAAGGGATATTTTTCGGAAACACAAGTGGTGGCCACACTTTTGTCCATGGATAAAGAGAACGATCCGGATGTCGCTTCCATGGTTGGCGCATCGGCGGCTTTGGGCATATCGGATATTCCCTTTAAAGGCCCCATTGCCGGAGTCCGTGTCGGTCTGCTTAACGGTGAGTTCGTTGCCAATGTTTCACCGGAAAAAATGAAAGAAAGCGAAATGAGCCTGTTCCTCGTTGGCCGTAAAGTCACCCCGGGTACATCCGGACGCGCCTATGACGTGGAGCTGGTGATGATGGAAGGTGAAGGCAGGGAAGTTCCGGAAGATAAAATTGTCGATGCCATCAAATTCGGACTGGAAGCGATCCGTCCGGTCATCGATTTGCAGGATGAGATGCGTGCAGCCATCGGCAAAGTCAAGAGGATGGTCGAAGAGCCGGCGCCGGATGAGGAACTCATCGCGCGCGTCAAAGCGGAAGCTGTGGCCGGTTTAAAAGAAGGGTACAACATGCCGCGGAAACTGGAACGATACAGCAAACTGGGCGATGTCCGTGCGGCTGTTATAAAAAACATCGGTGGTGATGATGCCGTTCTTTCTAAAAAAGTCGCGGCAATCATCGAACAAATTGAATCCCGGATTCTGAGAGACATGATTATTCAGGAGAAACGAAGAATTGACGGCCGGACGTCCACCGAAATCCGCCCGATCAGTTCGGAAGTCGGTGTGCTGCCTCGTGCTCACGGATCGGCCCTGTTCAACCGGGGTGAAACCCAGGCGCTGGCGGCATTAACGCTAGGCACGTCTGCCGATGAACAGCGGATGGATTATGTCAGCGGTGAAGAAACAAGAGCGTTTCTACTGCACTACAATTTTCCGCCCTACAGTGTGGGAGAAGCGAAATCACTGCGCAGTCCCGGCAGAAGGGAAATCGGTCATGGCGCCCTGGCCCGTAAGGCTCTGGTGCCGGTCCTTCCGCCTCCGGAAACGTTTCCCTATACCATCCGGATCGTTTCGGAAATTCTATCCTCTAACGGTTCGTCATCCATGGCTACCGTCTGCGGCGGAATTCTATGCCTGATGGACGGCGGCGTGCCGGTGAAAGATATTGTTGCCGGTATCGCGATGGGACTGCTCAAGGAAGGCGATGACGTCGTTATTTTGTCCGATATCCTGGGTGATGAAGATCATGCCGGTGATATGGATTTCAAAGTCTGCGGGACGGAGAAAGGCGTAACGGCCATGCAGATGGATATTAAAATAGACGGACTGACCGAAGATATTCTGCGCAAGGCTCTGGCCCAGGCACGTGAAGGTCGTATCCATATCATCGGGAAAATCCGGGAAACGCTGGCGGCTCCACGTCCTGATATTTCGCTTTACGCGCCGCGCATTACAACAGTCAAGGTGAAGGAAGATCAGGTCCGCACCGTCATTGGTTCCGGCGGCAAGAACATCCGTCAGATTATCAGTGAGACCGGCGTAACTATTGATGTCGAAGATGACGGCACGGTCACGATTGCTTCCGCCGATGCCGAAGCCGCAGCCCGCGCCGTGGCCATGGTGAAATGGTTGACCGAAGAAGCGGAAGTGGGAAAAATTTACCGCGGCACGGTCAAGAAGATTGTCGATTTCGGCGCTTTCGTCGAAATTCTGCCAGGCACGGAAGGTCTGTTGCATATTTCGCAGATTGCCAAAGAAAGAATCGCCAAAGTGACCGATGTCCTGCAGGAAGGCGACGAAGTCATGGTCAAGGTTCTGGAAATTGACAAGTCCGGCAAGATCCGTCTCAGCCGTAAAGAGGCGCTCGGCACGGACGTTCAATAGTGTCTCCTTAACTTAAAAACCGTTCCGCATTCGTTGCATAAACGGATGCGGAACGGATCTCTTCACAAAGTTTTTTACGACTCCTTTCGATAAGAATATTTCTGGCTGAAAAAAAATGGAAAAAATAAAAATATTTATTCAGAAATTGCCGGGCAATGAGGATCTCCCTCTGCCTCAATATATGACGGATCAAGCCGCCGGTATGGATATATTTGCAGCCGTGACGGAGGAGGAAATTATTTTACCGGGACAGCGGAAAAAGATTGCGACCGGCATTGCTATTGCTCTGCCGGAAGGGCATGAAGCGCAGATCAGGCCCCGCAGTGGTCTGGCGCTGACCAACGGCATCACGCTCTTAAATACACCGGGAACGATTGACGCTGATTACCGGGGAGAAATCGGATTGATTGTGATCAACCACGGTCAAGAGCCATTCGTTGTTAAACGGGGAATGCGTTTGGCGCAGATGGTAGTGCAGAAGGTTTGCCGGGTGGATTGGATGGAAATTACAGAACTGGAAAGTACGTCAAGGGGGGAGGGAGGATTCGGTCACACTTCAAAACAAACGTCTTAGGTTTTGCAATTGGCATGAAACAGTGGTATGAAAGACATGTATTTATCGGACCAGATTAACATGAAAAAATTCAAAGTAAAAAAAACATTAAAAGAAATTAACGATAAAATAAAAGAAGGGCGCGCCGTTGTTGTCACAGCGGAAGAAATGATTGATGTTGTGGAAAGGCACGGCGATGTGGAAGCCGCCCGTAAAATAGATGTCGTTACCACCGGAACATTTGGGGCAATGTGCTCCTCGGGTGCTTTTCTTAATTTCGGTCATACATCACCGCGTATCCGGGCATCCAAGGTCTGGCTCAATGACGTTCCGGCGTACGGGGGTATCGCCGCTGTTGATTGTTATATCGGTGCCACGGAAGTAGCCGAAAATGATCCACTCAACAGTGTTTATCCCGGTGAGTTTAATTATGGCGGCGGCCACGTCATCGAAGACCTCGTGTCCGGCAACGTCGTCAAACTCCGCGCCGAAGGTTACGGAACGGATTGTTATCCGGCGCGCAAATTTGAAAAAAATATCACCATCAAAGATTTGAAAAACGCCATTCTATTCAATCCTCGCAATGCTTATCAGAATTATAACTGCGCTGTTAATCTTTCGGACAGAACCATTTACACCTATATGGGAATGCTTCGTCCGCAAATGGCCAACGCGGCTTATTCGACATCCGGACAACTGAGCCCCTTGTTTAATGACCCCTATTACCGGACCATCGGTGTCGGGACACGCATCTTTCTGGGGGGAGCGCAGGGATTTGTGGCCTGGCCCGGCACGCAGCATAATCCTAATGTGCTTCGCGGGCCTAATGGTGTTCCCAAAGAGGGTGCGGGCACGATTGCCGTCATCGGTAATTTAAAAGAAATGAAACCGGAGTGGCTGGCGGGCGCAAGCATCTTAGGGTATGGTGTTTCACTTTTTGTCGGGATCGGTATTCCTATTCCCATCCTCGATGAAGAAATGGCGTTTTATACATCCGTAAAAGATGAAAATATTTATACTCAGATTTATGATTACAGTATGGATTATCCCAAAGGGGCGCCCAAGCCTGTAGCGGAAGTCAGTTACAAAGACCTGCGGAGCGGCACAATCACCATAGACGGCAAGAAGGTTATCACAGCGCCTCTTTCCAGTTACTATAAGGCCCGGCAGATTGCCAATGTCTTGAAAGAATGGATTGAAAGCGGTCGTTTCATCCTGGGAGAATCTCAGCAAAATCTCCCTTCCTCGTAAATATTTTTTAATAAAGTTATACTCTTTTTTTGAATGTTTTATCATCAGGATAAATCTGTATTTGGATATTTTATTTTGTTAAAAAATATTAAACAATATTAATGAATATTAATTAATATTAATGTAAATTTAAAAACATCTTGACTTTTATTTAAAATTAGTGCTTTATGGGAAACACATGAGGTTTCGCTTTATCTATGAAAGATAATATAAAGAAAAATCAGGTAAAAAAATTTCGAGAAACAATTCCTTTGAGTATATCTGAATTGGCGAGGAAGGCGGGTTTGACTCCTCAAACGATATCGAAGATGGAGAAGGGATTTTCCACAAGGAAAAACTCAGAGTTGAAAGTAGCAAAAGCATTACAAAAGCCTTACGAAGAAGTGTTCCCCGGATAAGGGGGAAGAAGAACCATTCAGTCACGTTTTTTAGCAGCAGTAATGTTAATTTTTGATGAAAATAGGCAGGTATTTAATTTTCTTTTTATTGTTTATGGCTGTTTTGATAACTTTTGGTAACAGGGGTTTGGTAGATAATTATTTGATGAGTAAAAGGCTGGCTGATTTAAAGTTACAAACCATAAAAATAACCGCGGAAAACAATGAATTGAAAAGGAAGATACTTTTATTACGAAACGACATTAATTATATAGAAATGATTGCCCGCAATGAATTGGGAATGGTAAGAAAAGGTGATGTCGTTTACCGGTTTGTAAAGCAGCAATAATAGATTTAGTCCAATTATGTTGATGGTGATTGAATGTTGGATTTAAAAGAAATTTTTTCCGGGAAAAAGAGTCTTGTCGGTTTGGATATCGGATCCAGCTCTATCAAAATAGCCGAGGTAACCGGCAGCTCCAAGGGATACTATCTCAATCGTTTCCATGAACTTCCTCTTCCTAAAGGTGTTATCATTGACGGCATTCTCGCTGATGCCGCAGCTCTAACTTCACATATCAAGGAAATATTCAAAATTTCAAAGTGTGGACGTAAGGGAATCGTCACGTCTCTGGCGGGCAATTCGGTCATCATCAAAAAAGTGACACTGGAGAAAATGGATGAAACTCAATTGCGTGATTTAATCCGTGATGAAGCCGGCAAATACCTGCCATTTGAAACAATGGATGATGTTAATTATGACTTTCAGATTCTGGGCGAGAATAATTACAATCCCAATCAAATGGATATTATTATTGTTGCGGCCAAAAAAGAAATCGTCAACAGTTATATGGATGCCGCAACGGCTGCCGGACAGAATGTGATTATTATGGATGTAGCGCCATTTGTCCTGGAAACATTATATGGCGCGAATTATGAGTTTGGCAATGACGATATTGTTGTCCTGATTAACATCGGCGCCAGCACCACCGGCATCAATATCGTTAAAGGCGGAACATCAGTCTTTACGCGAGATTTTGCCATGGCGGGGAACTCCATCACTGAAAGCCTGCAGGAAAAATACAAAGTTACATTTGAAGAAGCCGAGAAAATCAAAATAGAAGGGTTACCGAATGGAAGTGAGGGAGATAATCTGGATTTAAAAAACACCATTCTGGACCTTACGCGACCGATTTGTATGGAAATTGAAAGATCGATAGATTATTTTCGTTCCACTTTCGGCGGTGAAGATATCAAGCAGGTACTGCTTGCTGGCGGGACGGCAAGAATAGAAAAACTGACAAAAAATTTATCACAAATGTTGAACGTTAAAACCGATATAATCGATCCGTTTTTGAAAATCAATTATAATAAAAGAAATATTGATGTAAAGAATCTGGAAAACATAAAACCGGTTGCGGCAACTGCCATAGGTTTGGGATTGAGGACGGTAGGCGACAAATGATTAAAATTAACCTTTTACCATATCGTGAAAAGGCAAAGAAAGACACATTTGCCAGGCAGATATTTATTGTTGTCGGGTCATTGATTATTCTGCTTCTTGTGCTGGGTTGGGTAACGATCTGGATGAAAACATCAATCAGCGATCTGGAAAATAAGGTAAAAGAATCGGAAGTCACGCTGGCTGATTTGGACAAAAAAATAGGCAATTTGGAAATTTATAAAAAAGATAAAAAAGATCTGGAAGATAAACTGGGCGTCATATCCACTCTGGAAGAGAATCGTCTGGCGCCGGTAAAAACGCTGGATAATTTGGCTCTGCTTGTGCCTTCGAAAGATATCTGGCTGACCAAAATAACTCAAAAAGGTGATAATATCAGCATAGAGGGCATTGGTCGCGATAATCTGGTTGTTGCGGATTTCATGAAAACACTGGAAAAATTCGATCCGATAAAATCGGTTGATTTAATTGCTTCCAAAAAGACGGAATATGCGGGCATTACTGTTCAGCAGTTTAATTTTTCATGTTTTCTGAAAAAAGGATTCTAGTCTATGGCCATCGATATCAATACAATCAAGAAACTGCCAACTAATGCCAAATTGGGTATTATCGTGTTGGTTTTCTTTCTCATTGGTTATTTTTACTGGTTTTTCTTTTTAAATTCAGCGCTGCAAAAAAAGAGCGAATTAAGTACGCAACTGACGGAGATGCAGGATAAAATCAAGGAGAAAACAAAAGTTGCCGGACAGGTTAAGAAGTTCATGGCTGATATTGCCATATTGAAAAACAATTACCAGGTAGCGTTACAAAAGCTTCCCGACCAGCGGGAAATTCCTTCTCTCTTTCATTCCGTCTCACTGGCAGGAAGGGATGCGGGAGTTGAGTTTATTTTGTTTGAACCGAGAGCTTCCGTTCCCGGAACGGTTACCGCAAAACCACCGGAAGGCAAGGTTTCATCGTTAATGAAACCGTCCGATCAACGTAATGAAAAAGCGGCAGCCGCTGCTCCTGCCGCTCCTGCCGGCAAGAACGCACCTCCGCCCCCGGAGCCTTTTTATGAAGAAATACCGGTTGGTGTATCGGTAACGGGCACGTATCAGAACACGCTTTATTTTTTTGACAAGGTGGCCAAACTGCCCAGAATAGTCAATATTTCAGATATTTCGATGAGCAAACTAGCTGATCCCAAAAGTAAAAAAAATATACTTTCATCAACCTGTACCATTAAAACATATATGTTTATCGATAAAAAAGAAAAAAAATAAATGGAATGACCAAAGAATAACAAAATGAAAAAAAATAAATTCATTTTAATAAGTTCTATCGGAACATTTTTTCTGGCTGCTGTTTTTGCTTATGCTGCTGACGTCAAAACTGCCCCTTCGTCTCCCGGTGCCGTAAAGACAGTATCCGGAGCCGCCAATATTCCTGTCAAAAAGAATCCGGTTCCAGTGGTACCGGCGGCGGCCAATGTTCCTGTCAAGAAGAATCCGGTTCCATCGGTACCGGCAGCGGCCAATGTTCCTGTCCAAAATCAGGCTCAACCCGCACCTGCACCTGCGGTGACAACCGATCAGAATAAGGCCACATCTGCTGCAGCTCCACCTGCAACACCGGCACCTTCTTATAGTTATAATCCAATGGACAAACCCGATCCTTTTAAGCCTTTTATTGAAATAGAAAAAATTGAAAAGAAAAAGGCCGAGAAAAAAGCACCGGATTCTATTTTTCCTTTACAGAGAGCAGAAGCGGACAGTTATCGCGTGGTCGGCATAGCAGGCACTCCGGAGAAAAGAGTGGCTATTGTTGAAGATGCTGCGAAGAAGTTCTATCCCTTGGTTCAGGGAACACGCATAGGACTGTATGATGGTAAGGTCGTTGAAATTACGGCTGACCGTGTTATTGTGGAAGAATATGAAGATAAAAAAGCAAGAAGGGTTATTTTAAAATTGCGCAAAAATTAAGATGAGGTAAAATCATGAAAAAATATTTAATCCCCGTACTGATTGTTTTTTTGGCTATCGGCTTGATTTTTACATATATCACGGGAAGTTCTTTTGCCGCTTCCGGCGGAAATGACAAGTATTCAGACAATACAATAAAAGTTACCGCCAATACAGGAACTCTGGAAAATATTTATCTTTCCCGATTACCGGGAAAGGAAAGGGTTCAACTGGTCGTTACCAAACAGCCCTTCATTGATGTGAGCAACAAAGTCAGCGGCAGTTATCTGATCAAACTCGAAGATATGATTGTTCCCGGCAAGTTGTGCCGTACCCTCGGCGAGGGAGAGCTGAATAACATCATCAGTGTTGTTCCGTCGCATAAGCTCGTTAATGGTAAGAACTGGGTTTTCTTAAACATTGCCATTAACAAAGTCGTACCGTATTCCATCCGGCAGGAAGACCAGAACGTCTTTATTGATTTCAATGTTTCCAGTTTGGAAAAACAAAAAGCTAGCACGGCGAAAAAAGCAGTCACTCATAAAAAAGATTTCGGAAAAACCGCGGGTATTGATTATGCGGGCAAAGATGAACCACTGAATGTCCCAGTGGTTAAGGATAAAGAGAAAAAACCAACCGACAGACTGATTTCGCTTGATTTTCAGGATGCGGATATCAAAAGCGTGTTTCGTCTGATGGCGGAATACGGTAATACCAGTATTATTACCAGTGACGAAGTAAAAGGCAATATCACGCTGACGCTGAAAAATGTTCCCTGGACAAAAGCTCTGGACACCATCCTCGATGTCAACGCTCTGACGAAAAGAGAAGAAGGGAATGTAATCATCATTACAACTCTGGCGAGAAGTCAAAAAGATGAAGCGGCCAAAGAAGCGGTTATTGAGAGAGACAAGAAAAGAATGGCTGATAAAGGTCTTCTGAAACAGGTTTTGATTGAAGCGAAAATTGTCGAAGCCACGGAGGGATTTGTCCGCAATCTGGGCGTTCAGTGGGGTTTCGGCAATCAGAAAAAAATCAACATTAATGATGGAAAATATGGTTTAGGCGCGGCAGGGGGAAGCGGCGCAACGGGAACGATGTATCAACAAGCCTATCCTTCACGCATTGGTGTGACAGATTCTGCTGGTGAAGCCCTGGCTATGGCTGCCGTGAATTTTCCGCAGGCTGTGGCGTCACCGGCCATTGGCCTCGTCTTTGGCGGTGCGACGGGATTCCTGGAAGCTCAATTAGCGGCATTGGAAACCAACTCTACCGGTAAAATCATTTCTGCGCCCAAAGTGGTCACCATGGAGGGTATCAAGGCGATTATCAAACAGGGCGATGAGGTTCCTTACATCACACCAGCCTCCGGAACATCCCCGGCAACGGTTTCGTTTAAAGAAGCCTTGTTGAAACTGGAAGTGACTCCTAAATTGACCGCTGAGGGAAAAATTTCCATGGATATCAAAGCCAGCAATGATACGCCGGACTGGTCCAAAGCCGCCCTGAATCCGCAGGGTAATCCTCCTATTGTAAAGAGTGAAGTGGAATCCAAAGTGGTCATAAATGATGGAGATACAATTGTCATCGGAGGAATTTTACGATCAACAGAAAGCAAATCTGTCAGCGGCTGGCCCTGGCTGCAGAAAATTCCCGTTCTGGGCTGGTTGTTTAAAAAACAGGACGTTAACAAGGAAAAACGACAATTGCTTATTTTCGTGACACCTAAAGTATTGAACAGTGAAAATCCGGAGGGGAGTCAGGGAACATAATCACCGCTGAATTCTGCAAATCGAATTTTCTTATCAGCGTTCCATTATTGTTCTGTGAAAAAATGTTGGTTGGTAAAATAAAACTTACACTCAATAAAGCATTGCTTTTTGGTGTTACTCTGTCAGCATGCCTTTGTTTTTCCTGCACCTATACTCCATGGCACAGAGAACAATCCGAGATTTTTTTAAATAAAGGCATTTCCTATCTGACCGTCGGACAGTATAACAGTGCGCTCAAAGAATTAATGGAATCAGAGAAATACTATTCCGGCAATCCCAAGGTTCATTATTATCTGGGTATGGCTTATCACGGCAAAGGGATACAGGACAAGGCCATCGAGGAATTGGAGAAAGCCGTCTCACTGGATAAAAATTATTCCGAAGCTCATAATTATCTGGGCATATTGTATTCGGAAAATGAGCGTTGGGATGACGCTATTGAAGAATTTGAAAAAGCGCTCAGTAATTATTTATATGACACACCGGCCATGGCTCTTTATAATATGGCCTCAGCCTACTATGCCCAGCATGATTATAAAAAAGCATTATTGAAGTATAATGAGGCTCTCCGGGTAGACCCCATGACCGGATTGCGTCCACAGATCTATAAAAAAATGGGACAAATTTATCATGATCAGGATAATTTCCCTGAAGCCATATGGCATTTGAAAAAGTCCATTGAAATGGATCCATCTCTTTACGATGCCTATTTTCTGCTGGGGCAAACTTATTTAAAGAACAGAGACAATGAAAACGCCCGACGGGCGTTTCAACAGGTTATACGTTTATCTCCTGAATCTTCTTTCGGCCGCCGGGCTAAAAATTACCTGCAATCCTTGAAATAATCGGTTCATCAAATCAGTCCCATGAATTCTTGACACGTCATATCTGCTGTGTTACGAACCTCAAAATTATTAAATTTTTGATCAATTTGCTATCAATACGGGGAAGATAAAATTTGAAAAAAACCGCCTATGATTTTTTGCTCGAAGCGGAGGAGCATCTGCGGAGGGATAATCTGCAAGAGGCGTTGAATCTTGCTACCGAAAGATTGCGGGGTGTCCCCACGGATGCCGCCGCTCTGGGGATATACTGTGACGCGCTGATTGGCATGGGCAGGATTGAAGATGCACGTAAAGTCCTCCAGGAGGTGCCTAAAATCATTGATGGGCTGAATCTTGTTTTTGAACGCGCCGGTGATGCCTGCCGGGAAAAAGGTTTACACCGCGAAGCTGCCACCTGCTACGAAAAATTTCTTTCTTTGCGCCCGGACACGGAACGCGCCCGGGAAATCATCGGAAAGATGGCTTTTCTGGAACAGGAAGATATTGTCACCGCTGAAAACGAGGTGCCCGGGAACGAAAACAACTCTGCTGAAAAAGAATTTTTCACGGTAACCATGGCTCAATTATATATTCAACAGGGACATTTTGAGGACGCGGAAGCTGTACTTGAAAAAATTATAAAAAAGGAACCGAATAATGTTGAAGCGATCAATATGCTGGATAAGATGAAGTTCAGCCGGCTTTCACTGTCAGACGGTGTAAAAAAAATTTCTGCGGAAAATAATCTGTTGAACATACTTTCCTGCTGGTTGAAGAATATTGAAAGGTTAAAATCAAATGCTGCCAAAAAATAAAAATCTTTTGGACAGAAGAACACGCCTGCGGCAAATATTTCCTGACTGTAAAATTGACAGTCTGCTTGTTTTGAACATCAACAATATCTTTTATCTGTCCGGTTTCACCGGTTCGGAAGGGATTCTGTTACTCAGCCGTGACGCAACAATATTGTTTGTTGACGGCCGTTATACGGAACAGGCCGCATTGGAAACACGTGGCATTGAAATAAGAGAATTTACCGATGAAATTTCTGCAATTGCTCAGAAGATAAAAGACTTGAAATTAAAACGAGTCGGTCTGGAAGCGGACGCCATCACCCTGGGCACGTATCATAAACTGGCCGGTAGCCTGGACAAAGATAAATTTGTCTTTTTGACCGGAGAACTGAGAATGCTCAGAGCCTGTAAAGATGAGTGTGAAGCAGCGTGGATGAGAAAGGCTGCAAAAATTGCCTCGTCGGCGATGAAGACGGTTATACAAAAGATTGAACCCGGTTGGACAGAGAAAGAAACGGCTCTGCAACTGGAAATGCACGCGCGAGTATCCGGTGCCGACGGTTTATCTTTTGAAACAATCGTTGCCGCCGGAAAGAATTCTTCCCTTCCCCATGCGAAACCGACTGACCGGAAAATAAAAAAAGGGGATTTTGTTGTTATTGATTTCGGGGTCCGGTACAAAGGTTATTGTTCCGATGAAACCTGTACAATCGCTATTGGGAAATTGACAGACAGGCAAAAAAATGCTTATCAGGTTGTCAAGGAAGCTCATGATTGTGCTTTGGATGCGGTGGCTGCGGATGTTCCTGCCGCGGAGATCGATCAAAAAGCCCGACGTGTTTTCGGGAAAAAATACGAACGTTACTTTGTGCACGGAACGGGACACGGCGTTGGATTGGAGGTTCATGAACCACCGCGATTGTCTTCAACGTCCAAAGATATTTTAAAACCGGGGATGGTCTTTACGGTAGAGCCCGGATTATACATTCCGGGGCACTGGGGCATCAGAATAGAAGACACGATTTTTTTAAAAGAAAACAGTTGCGAAAAGCTTACAAAAATGGATAAAGAACTTACCATTATAGAATAAAGAAAGAGGTTGTTCTATCATGAAAGATTTTCCGGAAGATATCATTTACAGTTGCGAACATATATGGCTGCGTGTGGACGGTAACATGGCCACGATCGGCATTACGGATTATGCCCAGGAGAGATTGGGCGATGTTCTCTCTGTTGAGTTTATTGAAACGGACACTTACGTGGAACGTGACGAGACGTTCGGTTCGATTGAATCCGTCAAGGAAGTTGTGGATTTGATCTCTCCCGTCAGTGGCACGGTGGTTGTTATTAACGAAGATATTCTTGAAGATGTCAGTATCATTAACAGAGATCCTTACGATACCGGATGGCTCGTTGTGATTGAAATGGACAACTTGGACCAACTGGAAGACCTGCTCGCCGCGACAAATTACCAGGATTTCATCGCTCAGGAAGAAGGCGAATGAAGTGTTTTTATGGTCTGGAGACTGCTGGATTTTCAGAGTTGTAATATTTTTGAAAACATGGCCATCGATGAAGCGGTCTTTGATGAGACAATCAAAAATCACAAACCGCCCACGATAAGATTTTATACCTCGAATCCCTTTGCAATCACCATTGGTTATTTTCAGGATGCGCATAAGGAATTGAACATTGAAAAATGCTGGCGCGAGGGCATTGACGTTACCCGCCGGATAACCGGGGGAAGAGCGGTTTTTCATTTTCATGAAATGACCTATTCTGTTGCCGCGGCTGAACATGAAAAAATATTTCCCGCGGATATTTTGGGAGCCTATAAAATAATCAGTCAGTGCATCGCCCGTGGTCTGCGTGAGTTGGGAATCCATGCCAGTCTGGCGGAAGATGGCCGCCCCTTCAGAAAAGATGAAATACAACCCTGTTGTTTTTCAACGTCCTTGAGAAATGAGATCCAGGTAAAAGGGCGGAAAATTTGCGGCAGTGCTCAGGTGAGAAAAAAAGGCGGTTTTCTTCAGCACGGCTTGCTGTTGCTGGATTTTGATGCGGAAAAGACGGCGGACCTGATGTTACCCGATTGCACACCGTTGCAGGTGGAAGAGTTGGAAAAATCGGTCACGTCGGTTGCCCATGAGCTTGGCTGTCCAATGGATGCACGGGATATCTGCTCCCGAATCAAAAAGGGTTTCATCAAAGAGCTGGGCATAAAATTGGAAGACGGAACCTTGACGTCCGCTGAAGAGAAACTGAAGGACAAATTGATGAAAAAATACACGGATGTTAACTGGAATATCGAGCGGAAAAAATATTTTAAGGCAGCGTGATTTTCAATGATGATGAAAGATTTGGTCGCAAAGAAAATTTTCAACCAGAACGGTTATATCGCACCCGAAGAGTCCGGCGCGATCAAGCTGGACTCCAATGAAAATCCTTTTTCCATTCAGGAACCGCTGAAAAGAATACTGCTGGAAAAATTTCTCGGCATTGATTTCAATCGTTATCCCGCTGCCGGATCGCCAGCGTTGCGTGAGCGATTTGCCCGGTATTACGGCGTGAAGAAAAATATGATCATGCCGGGCAACGGTTCGGACGAACTGATTCAAATTCTTTGCATGACATTCAAGGGCAGCATACAAGGTGTGCTGGTTCCCGTGCCCACCTTTTCCATGTACAAAATCATTGCAGTCAATACCGGCAATAAAGTTGTTGAAGTACCGCTGGATAAACGTTTCGATCTGGATGTGGAAACGATGACATCCAAAATAAAAAACAATTTTCCGGCGCTGATTTTTTTAAGTTGTCCCAACAGTCCCACCGGCAATCTTTTCAGCCGGTCGAAAATCGAAGCCATCATCAAAAAAACACCCGGTTTCGTGGTGATTGATGAAGCTTACGGGGCTTTTTGTGGACAGAGTCTTCTGCCGTTATTAAAAAAATACGATAATGTGATTTTTCTTAAAACACTTTCCAAATTGGGGATGGCCTCCATTCGTCTTGGTTTCTTACTCGGCAATGCCGATGTTATTGTCCAATTGGACAAGGTCAGACTTCCTTACAATGTGAATGCTTTATCGCAGACTGCAGCCGGTTTTTTCCTGGACCACCAGAAAGAATTTATGAAACAAATCAAAGAGATAACTCAAAGACGCGAGGAGCTTTACAGGGAACTGAAGAAAATCAAATGGATTAAAGTTTATCCATCGCAGGCGAATTTTATTTTTTTTAGTTGCGCTTTTGATTCGAATCGCATATACAACAAGCTCGTTGCGGAAGGTATCGTGGTCAAAGATATCAACCTTCCGCCACTGTTGACCAATTGTATCAGGGTAACCGTGGGAACGAAAAAAGAAAACGAGGCTTTTCTAAAAACGTTGAAAAGCATAACGCCAGAGCGAGGAGCGTGATTTAAAAATTTATTGAACAGTCAGGGTGGTTTACGGCAGATGAATTTTGCTTTGCCGTACTGCCCTTTTTTATTAGTGAGACTCGCCGAAAACAAACGAAGTGCCGTTTGAGGCGTTAGTCGAACTATCCCAAGAGCGTAGCGACGCGGGATTCGAATGCAAATCTCTGAAGCGCAGTACCCTAAAGGGCATCTTCGACGACGCGGGATCAGAGACTTGCTGAAAATAA
Source organism: Smithella sp. (assembly GCA_018056685.1). Lineage (GTDB taxonomy): Bacteria > Desulfobacterota > Syntrophia > Syntrophales > Smithellaceae > Smithella. The sequence goes on along the minus strand of JAGPFC010000024.1, from coordinate 9,773 downwards.
AACATATAAATTCATATAACGAGGAGGAACTAACTTGGAAGTAAAGGTAATTGACAATGATGTGGAGAAGGCTTTAAAAATTTTGAAAAACAAACTTTCGAAGAGCGGTTTATTCAAGGAGCTGAAAGTACGCCGCGCTTACGAGAAGCCTTCGATCAAGCAGAAAAGAAAAAAAATTGAAGCACAGCGCCGCCTGGCCAAAGTTCAGAGACGCCGCCGATACTAAACTGACCGGTTACCGGATGTAATAACAGCTTTGCATAATTCCTCATGTCATTTTGAGGAGCAAAGCGACGAGAAATCTTTCTTTAATATTATTGCATTATAAGATTTCTCCCAACAGTCGACATGACACAATGAACGGTCGAAATGACAATTTGATCATTATGCAAAGGTTTTCTGATGTAATGTCATTATCGTTTGAAGGGAAGGTGTCGTTTTATGGATGAAAAACAGTACGTCATTGACGCTCTATCCGTAAATGAATCATGGCGGGTATTCCGCATTATGGCTGAAATTGTTGAGGGCATTGAAACCCTTTCAAATGTGCATAATGCCGTCACCATTTTCGGATCTGCAAGAGTCAAACCGGATGACGCATATTACCAACAGACCGAAAAACTGGCCGGGCTGCTGGTCAAAGAAGGATTCAGCGTTATTACCGGCGGGGGGCCTGGTATTATGGAAGCGGCCAATAAAGGCGCTGCCGAGGCCGGCGGAAAATCGGTCGGGCTCAACATCAAACTGCCCTACGAACAAAAGCCCAATCCTTATGCGAATATTCGTATTGAGTATAAATACTTCTTTGTCCGCAAGGTGATGTTTGTCAAATATGCCGTCGCGTATGTCATTATGCCTGGGGGATACGGCACGATGGATGAATTTTTTGAGGCCTTAACCTTGATTCAAACCCGGAAAACGAAGCCCTTTCCCGTGATTCTCATGGGAAGCGAATACTGGCAGGGTTTGATCAACTGGTTAAAAAACAAAATGCTTAAGGAAGATAAAATTCTTCCCGCCGACCTCGAGTTGATTCAGGTTATTGATGAACCGGAAGACGTGGTCAAGCTCATCAAAAAATACGTAATCGTTTAATCAACCCGTTCATTTTCTGCAATCATGGAAAAAATCTATAACAATTTAAAAAGGGGCGTTGTCGCCCCCTGTTATCTTCTTTACGGTGAAGAAGAATATCTTATCAAAGAAGCCCTCGGCAAAATTCTGGATATGATTATTCCTGAAGCTGATCGGGATTTCGGTCTCTTTTATCTGGAAGGCGAAAACACGGACATGGACAGTTTAATTGATAATGTCCTGACGCCGTCTCTTTTCGGTAATCGCAAAGTCATTGTGGTCAGGGACACAAACATTTTCACTTCCAAAGAAGATCTGGTCAAACTGATTGATAAAATCCGAACCAATATTGATGAAAACCAGATCAAAGCAGCCAGGTATTTTCTGACTTTTCTAAAAATTGTCGGTTTTACCCTTGAAGATCTTCAAGGGTCCGGTTGGCAAAAAATAACCGATGATGACTGGATCGAAATGGTCAAGGGGGATTCGGGTGAAGATCGCCAGAAGTGGTTGCCGCGTATTCTGGAAATCTGTCAGGCGTCCGGTTTGACGGATGCTTCGGTTTCTGACAAAACGGAAAAACTTGAGGAGATTATCAAGGAGGGGATGCCCGCCGGCAATTGTCTGATCTTTACTGCCGAGTCGGTAGATAAAAGAAAAAAAATCTACAAGACGATTGCCGAACGGGGCGTTGTCCAGGAATTTGTCAGGGTGAAAAAAGAAACTGCGCGCAGAGAAATATTGCAAAAAGAAGCGCAGAACTTACTGGACAGCTGTGGAAAGAAAATGTCTCCAGCGGCTTGGATGGCACTGGGCCGGAAAACAGGATTTGATTTCCGGCGCTCAATGTCGGAACTCGAAAAACTCATTTCTTTTGTTGGAGACAGAGCGCTGATCGATAAGGATGACATCGAGGAAGCGGTGGGCAGGACAAAGGAAGACGATATCTTTGCCTTAACCAATTCGTTGAGTGAAAAGAATCAGCTTGCCGCGCTGGAGGCTTTAAAACATCTTCTGGACCAGGGAGAACATCATCTCGCGATCCTCACCATGGTTTCCAGGGAAATAAGGCTGCTGCTGCAGGCAAGGGTCTTGGTGGATTCGGGAAAGTTGCCGAAATTTAACCAGAGTATGGAATACGGCTGGTTCCAGAATATTCTCTATCCGGCATTTAATGAATTGAATCCGTCAGGGGTGAAACGGGAAGGTTTGATCTTCAGTCAGCATCCCTTTTCTGTTTATAACGCCATGCGCAACTGCGTACGTTTTACGACGGTGCGCCTGATTGCTTTAATGGAAGAATTGCTTAATCTGGAGCGTTCATTAAAAACATCCGGCACAACCCATCCGCAATTGCTGCTGGAAAATTTTCTGATCAAATCCTGCTTGTAATCAGCCCCACTTCATTATTATTGAAGGGGTTCTATCTGCTATATAGCTTTAAATTATAATTCAGGCACCTGTTATAGCTTGCCGGTCCTTCCATTTTGGCAACACCGCAGGCAGATGTTATTGATGATTTTTCCTCAGAAGTCAGGCGGGAGAGATCAGGTTTTTTTTCTTCCTTGGACAGGCCGGCCAAATGATTATTCAGGCATTTGTTGTAATGGATCGGTCCCTCCATTTTAGCACCACTGCATACAGACTCTATGGATGACTTCTCTTCATATGTGAGACGGGAAAGATCGGGCTTTTTTTCACCATTTTTAAGCGTGGATAACTGATGTTTCAGACACCTGTTGTAACTTACCGGTCCATCCTTGAATTTTGCGGAGCTGCACACAGCCTCCAGTGATGATTTTTCCTCAATGGTCAGCCGGGACAGATCAGGACTTTTTTCTCCCTGTGTCAGTAAGAAGATTTTATTTTGAAGGCACGTATTATAACCACTCAGCCCAGTCAATTTTGATTCGCTGCAGGCAGATTTTATGGATGCTTGTTCATCTTCTGACAGGCTGGAAATGTCAGGTGTTTCTGCAGTTTTAGCGGAAGACCGCACAGCGGATGTCTTTTTGATTTTTATTTCTTGTGCCGGTTGATTCCGATTAGAGGCCTGATGGTTGGACTTGTCGTCCGTTATACGGGGGATGATCATTTGTTTCATTACTTTTTCACTTTTGATTTGTAGTTCCTGCGACGATTTCGGGATGTCCTGTTGAGATGTTATGACAAGATTATCAGGTGTCTGATTCCCAGTTATTTTTCCCAATTTTGATTCATACGACGTTTGAGCAGGAACCATGACTACCGGAGAGGATTTAATTTTCTCAGGCAACGATCTGGATGAATCATTTTTAGTCTTATCATCTTGTCCCCAGATGAAAAATATGACTACGGCAATGCACAGGACGATCATAAAAGAAAAATATCGGATATTTGTCGAGGATGTCTTCGGTTTTTCAGATGGATAAAAAGGAGTGTTTTCGGGAGGAGGCGGTTGCGGCTGCGGTGTTTCCTGGAAATGAGCCGTTCTTTCAGTGAAAATCATGTTTTGGTAAAAGGAAATAACTTCATTATAAGCGATATTCAACTCTTTGAGCTTTTCGCTGGCTTTATCGTGCAGGCGGGGATTATTGGCAAACCGGTCGGGATGCCACACGGTAACAAGATCTTTATAGGCCTGTTTAATCTCCTTAAGATTAGCATCAGGGGGAAGTCCTAATATCTTAAGAGCCTCAATAACTGACGGATCCAAAACCGCCTCCATTATCTGGAAAATCTATTCCTTGTTCGAAGAAAATATGGAAAATCATCGTCTTATGTCATTGGCTGACCGCCGGCACTGATTATGTCCGCAATGAATGCTTGTTGTTTTTCATTCAGATAGGGATGCATGGGAATGCTGAAAATGCGAGTCGAACAGTTCTCACTCACAGGGAAATCACCCGGTTGGTATCCCAGGTAGGCAAAAGCCGTCTGCATATGCAGGGATTTGGGGTAGTAAATCGCCGAGGGAATCTGATTGTCCTGAAGTTTTTGCAGTAAAACCGTTCGGTGGTTTTCATTCCCGGTCAACAGCGAATATTGAGCCCAAGCGCTGACATTTCCCGGAGGTATGCAGGGCGTGAGCAGTGAATTGTCAGATGTCAACAGAGATGTATATCGCCGGGCGACGGTTTGACGCATGACCAATTCTTCCGGAAAGATGTCGAATTTAGCCAGCAGAATGGCGGCCTGAAGAGTGTCCAAACGACCATTGATGCCGATACGGATGTTTTCATATTTATCAATGCCTTTGCCGTGGACTTTGATGGAATTCATTTTATCGGCTAATGCGTTATCATTCGTGAAGCACATGCCTCCATCGCCATAGCAACCCAGTGGCTTCGCGGGGAAGAATGAAGTACAGGCGATATTGCCATATGAACAGGACATTTTATTTTCATATTGTGCGCCAAAAGACTGCGCGGCATCTTCTATGACAAACAGATGGTGTTCATCAGCGATTGCCTGGATGGCTTCGTAATCGGCCAGCAGGCCGAACAGATCAACAGGGATGATGCCCTTGGGCGTGAGTTCAAAGTTCAAAGTTCTATGTTCAATGTTAGGCAAAGGGTAGATGGATGAATCGTTGTTTTTCAACGCTTTGATGGCCAGATCAAGTTTGGCCGGATCGATATTGTAGGTTTTGGGGTCAATATCGACAAAAATTGGCGTGGCGCCCAGCAGCGCTATGACTTCAGCCGTGGCAATGAAAGTGAATGGCGTCGTAAAGATGGCATCGCCGGGTTTGATGTCGTAGGCCATCAGGGCCATCAAGAGTGCGTCAGTTCCTGAAGCGCAGGCGATGGCATGTTTAACACCGACGTATTTCGCCAGCTTTTCTTCCAGATCCTTTACTTCCGGTCCCAGGATATAACTGCCGTGATTCAAGACTTTTTGAATGTTACTCTTGATTTTTTCTTGAATTCTCGCTTGTTGTGTTTTGAGGTCGATGAAGTCCATTGCATATCCTTTACTTTTTCATAGATAAGAAAAAAATTTAATTTAATCAAGCTTTGACTACATTTTTAATTTTTTTTCGATAAACACCGCGGCTGTCAATAATCAATTTGGCATGTTGAGCGATGAGTTGGTAATCAACAGGTGTGTGATCTGTGACGATAATGATCGCATCTTTGCTAGCAATGTTCTTGTCAGTCAAGGGCAGAGATTTTAGAACGGGGGCGTCCGGCCATTGTCTGGTGTGCTTGATTTCGGGCACAAATGGATCATGATAAGATATCTTTGCTCCCATTTCGCTCAGTCTGCGCATGATTTTAAAAGCGGGGGTTTCCCGTGTATCGTTAATGTCCTTTTTGTAGGCAAGGCCTAGAATCATGAGTTTGCTGCCCTTGATGGATTTCCCTTTTTCGTTAAGCGCCTGCTGAAGCTTACTGATGATATAGCCGGGCATGAGACGATTAACTTCTCCCGCCAGTTCTATAAATTTTGTGTCAATTCCGCACTCCCGTGCTTTCCAAGAAAGATAAAACGGGTCCAGTGGAATGCAATGCCCGCCCCAACCGGGGCCGGGATTAAAGCGCATAAAACCGAAAGGCTTGGTGGCAGCGGCGTCCAGCACTTCCCAGATATCGATGTCCATTTTTTCGTAAATGATTTTGAGTTCGTTGACCATGGCGATGTTTACGGCACGAAAAATATTTTCCGTCAATTTGACGGCTTCCGCCGTGCGCGCGTTACCGACGCGAACAGTTTGCTGAATGGCTTTTTCGTACAGGGCTTGTGCCAGATCCCCGCTTTCTTTATTCGCGCCACCGACGACTTTGGGTATGTTTGTTGTTTGGAAATTTTTATTGCCCGGATCCTCCCTTTCCGGGGAGAAGGCCAGATAAAAATCTCTGCCGCAGATCATACCTGTCTGTTCCAGCATGCTTTTAACGAGTTCTTCCGTTGTTCCTGGGTACGTCGTGGATTCCAGGACAATCAGCTGTCCGGTGCGCAGACATTTTTTGATTTGCTCTGTTGTCTTGACAATATATGACATGTCAGGATCCAGTTGCTGGGTGAGAGGTGTCGGTACGCAAATGATGATGGCATCCGGTTCACCCAGTCGTGAGAAATCGCCTGTGGCGGAGAGTCTTCCGGTTTTAACGGATTGTTTCACTTTGCTTTCGTCAATATGAGATATGTAGCTTTGACCATGACTGATGGCTCTTATTTTGAGGGAGTCTACATCAAAACCCAGAACGGTAAAGCCCCTTTCCGCGTAAGCCAGGGCGAGCGGCAAACCCACATAGCCCAGTCCGATGACACCGATGATGGCATCGGAGTTTTGAATTTTTTTTAGCAGATTGTCTTTGTGCTTAGCCTTCATCATGTGTTCTCCTTTTTTACTCTTTACGCCTTGCGCAATTTATCTCCTATTCTTAACTTTTTCTTTTCATCACTGGCGAGTTGGGCGATTAAATGGATTGATTTCAGAGAGTGGGCGTCTGTGCCGTAATGCGTGAAGATTTTATTTTCTTTAAGATAGTATGCCGTTTCCTTTACTTCATGACCGTATATAGAATAAAAACTGCCCAGATTGCCTTGGAAAGCACAGCCGATATTTTTCAGATAATGAATCAGTTCAATTCTTTTTGCAATAACTTCTGAAATTTTACTTCTTGACCTGAAGCTGAAAAACGAACGTTTGGGTTTTTGATTTGCTGCAAAATGCCGGCAACGTTCCGGATGAGCTATCATGGGTATAAAACCGGCGCATTTGATACGAAAGCAGGCTTCTTTGACGTATTTTGATGGTGCGTAATTGGGAATTTCTATCATGATGTATTTTGTTTTACCAAGAGGCAGAGGATATTTGAGATGATGACCGATAAATTCATCAAGGTAATATTCACGTCCCGGATAAATCTCAAGACTGATATTGTTCTCGCTGATCATTTTTCGGAGATGGGATATCGCGGAAAGTACCTCTTTGTTATCGGCATCATAATGCCCTTTCAGTAAATGGGGTGTACAGTAGATTGTTCGAAATCCTGCTTTGTGCAGGGCTATCGCCATTTCAATTGATTCTTCAATAGTTGCCGGTCCATCATCAATGCCGGATAAAAGATGACAATGATAGTCAATCATGGACAGTTTTTTCAGATTCTACGTTCAAAGTTCAATGTTTTTCTCGTTCAGCTTTCGGTTTAAAGCGTAAAAAATTGATTTTTTTAACCTTGAACCTAGAACTTGGATTCTATTTCGGTAAATATTTATGGAGATTTTTGCGCAGTGTTTCAGGAATGTAATTTCCCCAACGGTTACCTTTTCTAATTTGCTGTTCTTTTTCATCGCTGTAATAGCCTGCACCGTATCCGTATCCGTATCCGTATCTGTATCCGTAAGCCTTACCATAATAATTTTTTCCGTAATACGTGTAACGTTCACCTTCCCCGGTCTTGTCGTTCATGACCAGGCCGGCAATCGGAGCATTAAGTCGGGCAAGAATTTCGCGCATATGCTGAGCTGCCTTGATCGGTACACGGCCAGCTTCCATCACTAAAACAACAATGTCAGAAACCATCGTCAGAACAGGAGCGTCTGTTACGGCCAGCACCGGTGGAGCATCAATAATGATATAATCGTAGTTATCGCGCTGACTCATCAGCAGTTGACGCATTTCCTCTGATCCCAACAGCTCGGATGGATTGGGTGGTGTAGTTCCGGCGCACAACAGATCAAGTCCGGGGATTGCCGTTTGATTAATGGCCTGTTCGAAGGTGACGTCTCTGGTCAAAACCTCACTCAGACCGGGAACCTTGTCTAAGCCGAATTGATGATGTTGAGATGATCGGCGTAAATCACAGTCCACCATGAGTACTTTTGCTCCTGTTTGGGCCATCACGACTGCCGTGTTCGCGGAGACGGTACTCTTTCCTTCCTTAGGAAAGGTGCTGGTGAAAACGATGGTTTTCTTGTCTTTATTGATAGCCGAAAAATGCAGACTGGTGCGCAGCGATCGAAAGGCTTCGGAAACCATGGACTTGGGTTCTTCCCGGGCAATGAGCATATTACGGCTGGACAAACTTTCATCAAAATCCGGTTCACGACCAGTAATCCGGGGAATGATGCCGGCATGGGGCAGGCTTTTTCTTCCCTGATTTCTGGCAAATGTCGGAATGGTTGCGAGCATGCAAAGGCCAAGGGCGCGCTTGGCCTGATCGGCATCCTTGATGGTGTCGTCGAGGTATTCCAGTAAAAAGGCCAGGGCAATGCCCAACGCCACGCCGGCAAGCAGGCCCAGAAGTAAATTTTTCTTGATATCCGGTTTTATGGGCCATTCAGGAATAATGGCTGCATCAACGATGTTCATATTGCTGATGGTAGATTCCATGGCAATGCGGGCCTCTTCGTGTTTTTGCAGCAGGAAGGTGTAGATATCGGAGTTCACCTTGGAAACCCTTGTTAGCTTTGCCAGATCCTGTTCAACAGCGGGCAGTTTTTTAATCTTATGATCATAAACGCTCATCTGTCCCGCGATACCCTGTTCCTGCCTGGCCAGATACACTCGATTTGTTTCCAATATGGCGAGTATCTTTTTTTGCACGGCATTGATTTGATGATCAACCGACTTTACGGTTTGTGCATCCGGCGTATATTGGTTCAGCAGTACGCTTTTCTGTACCTGCAATTCAGATAATCTTGACGATAGAGCTGAAATCGCCAATCCCGAAGAGTCATTTCCCGTATTACCGGGAGAGTACACCTCTCCTCTCTTGATCGCGTTTTTCATGGCATTGACTTCAAAATCCAATTGCTGCCTCTGAAGAGATAAATCAGTTTTTCTTTTTTCCATTTCTGATATGCCGGATATTAGCGTGCCGGCTTCATTATCGAGCTGTAATAATCCTTTCTCGCTCTTGTAAGACTGAAGTTTGTTTTCAGAAGATTCCAGGTTTTCTTTCATTTCCTTGATTTGTTCCTGAATGAAAGCAACCGTTCGTTTTGCTTCTGCCGATTTTACTTCAACAGACCGTCGTATTGATTCTTCAGCCAGCGCATTGACGACATCCCGTGCCAAAACAGGGTTTGTGTTCGTATAAGATACGCGGATAATGCCGGTCGCTCTTCCCACTTCGCTTGCTTTGATTCCCTGACGTAAAGAAGCAACCACTACATTTAACGGCACAAAACTCAAAAGAAAACTGTCCCCCTGGTGTCCTTTTAAATCATTGATCAACAGTGTTAAATCTTTTGTCTTCATAAGTTGGCCGGCTTGGCCCCGGCCTATAAGAGTCCCTGAGTTATCGAGAACAGTGAAGCTGTCTTTTCCGGAGAGTTTTATCTTATATACAGGTGTCTGTGCTGTGGATGCAAATTCTACAATCTTAAAGGAAAAACCCGAACTCTTGTCTGAAACCTGCCAGTTGAGATGTAATCGCTCGACAACCTTTTCTGCGATGGAACGCGATGTAATCAGCTCCAGTTCTGCGCTGACAGGATTGGATGCTGTCAGATTAATATCTCCAAGGTTGCCCGCCTTGTGCTTATCATCTTTAACTTGGATAGTTGTGGACGCTTCATAAACCGGTTTCCTCGTGAAAGTATAAACAGCGACTAATGTGAAAATTACAAAAAGACACAGCACAACAATTTTCCATCGGCGCATGAGAACGCCGATGTAATCGAAGAGATTGATTTCGCTTCCCACCGGCTGCCTGACCGGACGTCCGGGCTGCTGATTCGGTGGAGGGGGCAATGCGTTTAAC
>JAGPFC010000010.1 GCA_018056685.1 Smithella sp. | reverse complement strand
CGCTTGAGTTCAACAGCAAATACTCTGCGGTGTTTCATGGCAAGTTCCTTTCTCCCTCCATGAGGGATGATGGCTCCTGCCAACTACTCTAACATATTTTGTCCAATCCGGGGGGTGCAGTCCACGAGATTTTTTATGCAGCAAAAGTCTTTTGAGGCAGTTAATACTTTTCATATGAAAAGTATTAACTGCTTTTCTTAACGCAATCCATGGCGTTTTTTTTCTTCTTGTCCTGAACCGGACAAGCTGGTTTCACTCAGGTGGCAATACCCATGCGTGGCAAAAGCCAGCCCTGCAGGAAAAACCATCCGGCCAGAATTAAGAGAAATATGAATAAATCGGACATTGCTTACTCCTTTATTAAAGGGAAAGTCTGCAGAAACCGCCTTCCCTGATCCATTAATTCAAGTTCTTGCTCAGCAACGCCTCAAGCTGACTTTTAGACAACAAACCTATCTTTGTTTCCATTACTTCACCGTTTTTTATAAAAAGCAAAGTCGGTATGCTTTTGACGCCATATTGGGATGCAGTTGCCGGATTATCATCTACATTAACTTTGACGATATTTACCCGATCGTTATACTCCGTCGCCAGTTCCTCGAGAATCGGACCGATGGCCCGGCAGGGGCCGCACCACGGAGCCCAAAAATCGACCAGCGTGGGCTTCGATTCTTTTAAAACCAGTGTACTGAAATTACCGTCATCCGCGTGTTTTACAAACTCTGAATTGCTCATTTTTATTCTCCTTTAATATAATTTATTTTGTTTCTCCCGTTTGTCTATGGTAAAAACAATAAATTTTTATTTTTAATACACATAGATGTTTAAGATTTCATTGATCTGAATCAACGCGGGAGATTTTTTAATGGATATCAGCGGGCAAATAAAAGGCATTGTTCTGTTTCAGGGCGTCTCTCAAGAAAAAATTAAATTCCTGATTTCACAGTCCATGATTAGGAAATTTAAGCCGGGCGAGATGGTCATCGGTGAAGATGATTCCATCCGGTCTTTTTATGTGGTTATTTCCGGACAGTTGAAGCTCTACCGGAGTTCCGTTGATGGAAAAGAACAGACATTGCAACTGCTCGGACCGGGAGATCCGTTCGGCCTCTGCACTGCGTTTGCAACGAATGCTTTTCCGGCTAACGCTATGGCGATTGTCGAAAGCACCGTCCTCCTCATTCCCGGTACGGTTATGGAGGAGACGGCCCGTCAGGAACCGGCGATATTGTTTAATATCATTCAGATTCTTTCGCAGCGTCTCAAGGATTCCATGGAACTCATCGAATCGCTTGCTTTAAAGGAAATTCCCGGAAGGTTGGCATCTTTTCTTTGCCATTTATTACCCAAAGAAGATGAAAGTAAAAAAGCGAGCGTGGAATTGACCATTTCGCAGCGTGAGCTGTCCAAGATTCTGGGCGCCACACCGGAAGCGCTTTCCCGTGCGCTTAGAAAAATGGCCAATGACGGAATCCTTTCTACTGCCGGCCGCGTCATTACCGTTCTTAATCGCCAGGCCTTGGCTCAACTGGCAGAAGGCGAATAGAATTAAATTGTCCTACGCAGTGCCTGGGCAGCATTATGAATAATATCCCAAGCCGCGCTGAACGGTGGCGCGTAAGCCAGATCCAGATAACTGATTGCGTCCAGAGTCATACCTGCCCACAATGCGACGGAAAGCGTGTTGATTCTTCCCACCACATCGGCAACGCCAACCGCCTGCGCCCCAAGCAATTTGCCCGATGATTTATCGGCAGTCAGTTTCAGTCCGATTTTTCTCATGCCTAATGAGGGCGCCATGGCGCTTCCCCACGTGATATTGCTCAATGGAGTATATCCGGCGGCCAAAGCCTCTTTTTCCGAAAGTCCCGTTGCCGCGCATTCCAGGTTGAAAAGCCGGAAAGACTGAGCCCCGACAACACCTTCAAAGGTCAGTGGTCTGCCGCCGATGTTTCGTCCTGCCACACGTCCCTGTTTGTTGGCAATATCTCCGAGCGGAATATTGACCCAAGTTTTACTGACTTTGTGAAAGGATTCACAGCAGTCGCCCACCGCATAAACATTGGGCATGGATGTCTGCTGGGCAAAGTTGACGGCGATGGCTCCCGTTTTTCCAATTTTCAAATCGATGGATTTTGCCAATTGTGCATCCGGCCGGACACCGATTGCCAGCAGCACCATATCCCCTTCGAAAGCCCCCTGATCTGTATTGACCCTTAGGGATTGCTCCGAACCTTTTTCAATGGCTTGGGCGGCGGCATTGGTCACAAATTCCACCCCATGGGCCTGAAGTTCTTCCAGCATCATGGAAGAAAGCGCCGCATCCCAGCGGTTGGCCGGCAGCGCGTCTTTGTGAATGATGGTTGTGGAAATTCCAGCGGCGTGAAGTGCTTCGCTCATTTCCAGACCGATAAAACCGCCGCCGACAATTACCACACGCTTCGCATTCTTCTCCTTCAACCAGGTTTTGATATTGATCGCATCTTCCAGATTCCTCAGTGCATAAACACCGGGGAGATCGATGCCTGTCATGTCCGGAACGATGGCTGATGTTCCCGTGGCCATCACCAGGATTTCATAGGGAAACTGACGTCCGTCTTTCAGATCAATAACATTCTTGCGTGAATCAATGTTGATGACTTCCGCGTCAAGTTGAACGTCGATACCATCCCGGTTGAACCTTTCCGGTGTTCGTGCAACCAGCTTGTTATGATCTTTGATCAGATCGCCAATATAATAAGGAGTCGGACATGACGCGTAAGAAACAAATTTTCCCTTTTGCAAAATGGTCACATTCAAAGACGGGTCATTGCGTTTGGCTTCGGCCGCTGTGGAAGCGCCACCGGCCCCTCCGCCTATAATCAATAAATTTTTGCCCATATTTTCCTCCTGTTCATTGTCTTTAGTACAGTAATTATGGTCTATAAGATAAATATTTAACGGCAAAAAATCAAGCATCATCATATATTTGCCATTATTTTCTAAATAGTGGGAAATTTAATTCTTGACAAGTTATGAGCATATGCCTATTATTATCTGCAGGGAGCAAACAAGCAAAAATGCCCAGACCAAAATGTCGCCGCAATGTTTGCGGCATGCCAGATAAAAATTATTTTAAGCCACGTGGAATACCGACAGTGGATTTGGAAGAAATTATTTTGACACTCGATGAATTTGAAGCAGTTCGTCTGGCGGATTATGAACAACTTTATCAGGAAGAAGCCGCGGCCAGAATGAATATTTCCCGCCAGACATTCGGCAGAATCATTGACGCGGCTCACCAGAAGATAGCCGATGTTCTGCTCAACGGAAAAGCATTGAAGATCGAGGGCGGAGAAGTTTCTTTGAATGAATCCAAACCCTGTTGCAAAGCCAAAAGACGCAGGGCCGGTACAAATAATCAATAATTTTAAAGGAGAAAATTATGAAAATCGCATTACCATCTTACCAGAACCGGATTGACGAACATTTCGGACATTGTGAGTATTTCACTGTATTTACAATCGATGGCCAGAAAAAAATAACAGCGGAAGAAAAAATCTCCTCGCCTGCCGGTTGCGGATGCAAATCCAATATCGCCCAAGTCCTTGCCGAAAAAGGCGTGAAACTCATGCTCGCCGGCAATATGGGACAGGGAGCTGTCAATGTTTTAAATAGCCACGGCATTGATGTGCTGCGCGGCTGCTCCGGCGATGTTAAAGCTATTACGGAAAGCTGGCTTGCGGGAACACTCAAAGATTCCGGAATTTCCTGCGCCCAGCATCAGCATGGTTGCCAAGAAGGATGAAATCACAATTTAATTTTATGATATGAAATGAAATTAAATAATACCCACAATTCTTTGTCTCTCAATCTTATTGACGGGCAAAATATCATCCTCGATTCTATTGCCGATGGTGTCTTCACGGTCAATAAGGAATGGCGGATAACCTCCTTCAACAGGGCAGCGGAAAAAATAACCGGTGTTCCCAAAGAAGAAGCCATCGGCCAACTTTGCAAGGACGTTCTCAAAGCCGACATATGCGAGAAAAGCTGCTGTCTGCGCACCACGATGAAAACCGGTGATCCGATAGTCAATAAAAAGGTGCAGATTATTGACGCCGACGGTCGCAAGTTCCCCATCAGTATTTCCACCGCTTTATTGCGCGACAAAAAAGGCGTGCTGCTCGGCGCGGTGGAAACTTTCCGCGACATCAGCGTGGAAGAAGACCTGAGAAAAGCCATCAAGGGGAAATATTCTTTTTCCGATATCATTTCCAAAAATCATCAGATGCTGCAGCTTTTTGATATTCTGCCCGACATCGCCGATAGTGCCAGCACCGTACTCATCGAAGGAGAAAGCGGAACAGGCAAGGAACTGATCGCCCGCGCCATTCACAATTTGAGCCCACGCAAACGCCAGCCGTTTATCGCCGTCAATTGCGGCGCCTTGCCCGATACGCTGCTGGAATCCGAGTTGTTCGGTTACAAGGCGGGTGCATTTACTGATGCCAAAAAGGATAAGCCCGGAAGATTCCATCTGGCCGAAAACGGTACTCTATTTCTGGATGAAATCGGTGACATAACGCCGGCGATGCAGGTCAAACTGCTGCGGGTCATTCAAGAAAAAACGTTTGAACCCCTGGGTTCAGCAAAAAGCATTGAGCATAACGTCCGCATTATTGTTGCCACCAACAAAAATCTTGAGGAACTGGTGCGAGAGGAAAAATTTCGCGAAGATTTATTTTACCGGATTAACGTGTTTAGGATTAAATTGCCTCCTCTGCGCGAGCGCATGGAGGATATCCCTTTATTGTGTGAACATTTTATCAATCGCTTCAACGCACTTCAGAAAAAGAACATCACCGGCATCAGCCACGACGCGATGCCGGTTTTAATGAGATACAGCTATCCCGGAAATATCCGCGAATTGGCTAATATCATTGAAAGGGCCTTCATCCTGTGCAAAAATGGATTCATTGAAAAGAAACATCTGCCGGAATCGCTTTTTACCGCTGCCGAAAAAAAGATTGACAATGATGATGCTACATCTCTGAAAGATATGGAGAAAACCTATCTCCTGAAGGCTCTTGAGCAAAACGGCTGGAATTGCCCGCAAACAGCCAGACAACTGGGCATTCACAAAAGTACATTGTACCGTAAAATCAAATCGCTGCACATCACGTCGCCCGGATCATGACAAGAATGATGACAAAAGAGGTAAAAGCCACAGCATTTTTCAAACAAGGCTACAATTGCGCACAGGCCGTGTTGCTGGCATTTGCTGATGATTTAAAAATGGATAAAAACACCGTCATTAAACTGACCTCGTCATTCGGCGGAGGGATGGGAAGGCTCCGCGAGGTCTGCGGAGCGGTTAGCGGCATATTCATGGTCGCTGGTATGTTTTGGGGTTATACCGACCCGGACAACAATCGCGCCAAGGCCGAACACTATCGAAGAATACAAAAACTCGCCAGTCAGTTTAAAGAAATCCACGGCTCGATAATTTGCAGGGATTTGCTGGGTCTGACTGAAAAACCGGATAATCCCATCCCGGAATCAAGAACGGTCAACTACTACAAAAAACGCCCCTGTGTTCAACTGGTCGGCGACGCCACCAGAATACTGGAAGAAATGATCCGGCAGGAAGAAATTAAAGGCAGTGAATAAATATTTTAAATTGAATCTTTAACATAAATCACATGAGGACACACATCCACCTTGCAACCGCCATTTTCTTTCAGCATGGCTTCAAGGATATGATCTTTTAAGTTCACAAAACATCAAAGAGAGAAAACAACAATTCATCATATGACCATGATTAGAACATTAAAGGCCTATTCTGAAAAATCGATTGACTAACGCTTGATGAAATAATAATGACCCCGCATATCAATTAACGGAAAAATAATGAAGGAAAAGTATTTATATATAGAAACTTTCGGCTGCCAGATGAATGTGCACGATTCCGAGCAAATGGCTGCCCTACTCGCGGACATCGGCTACATGCTGACCAAAGATGCACAAAAAGCCGACTTGATTCTGATCAACGGCTGCTCCATCCGGGAAAAGGCGGAGCAAAAGGCGTTCAGTGAACTGGGACGTTTAATCAAATTAAAAGCGCAAAAGTCCGAATTGATAGTTGGTTGCGCGGGCTGTTTGGCACAGCATCTGGGCAAGCAAGTCTATAATAGAGTGCGTGATGTCGATCTCGTCTTTGGCACACACAATATTCATCGTTTACCGGAGATGATCACCGCCTGTCAACAGGAACGCAAGAAAATCTTGCGGACGGATTTTTCATCAAAAATCACTTCACTCAATATCTTCGCGCCTCCCCCTAAGGGTTCTATCAGCGCTTTTGTATCTATCATGCAGGGCTGTGACAATTACTGCGCATACTGCGTGGTGCCCTATCTTCGCGGACCGGAAATGAGCCGGACGCCGGATGATGTTGTTGATGAAATCCAAAAACTGGTCGGGCACGGCGTCAAAGAAGTAACCCTTCTGGGACAGAATGTTAATTCTTACGGGAAAAAACTGGAGCAGGACTGCAATTTTGTTTCATTAATTAAAAGAATAAATGAGATTGACGGTCTGGAAAGAATCCGTTTCACCACTTCGCACCCCAAGGATTTATCCGATGATTTAATGGCCTGCTTTGCGGAGATTCCGAAGTTATGTGAACATATTCATCTGCCGGTTCAGTCGGGATCCAATCGAATACTAAAAATGATGAATCGGGGATATACAGCGGATGACTTTCTGAAAAAAGTTGAAAAATTGAGACACGTCTGCCCGCACATCAGCATCACGTCCGATATCATTGTCGGATTTCCCGGTGAAACAGAAAAAGATTACCAGGCGACCATTGATTTAATGGAGAAGATCCGTTTTGACCTTCTCTTTTCTTTCAAATATTCCGCGCGCGCGGGAACAGCCGCCCAAAAGTTGACAGATGATGTTCCCAAGGATGAAAAAGACCGGCGGCTCAAGGATCTGCAGGCCCTGCAAAACAGACATACACAGGAGAAACACACGGCATTGGAAGGAAGCATTCAGGAGGTACTTGTCGAAGGCCGCAGCAAGAATTCGGAACAGGATATGATGGGGCGGGCACGCTCCTGGAAGATCGTTAATTTTAAAGGCGGGCAGGAATTGATCGGACAACGGGTCCATGTTGAGATCACCCGCGGATACCTGCATTCCTTACGAGGAAAGATGAAGGAAGTCCGCAACTGATCGGGGAGAGATTCAAACACTTCAAAAAGTAATTCTGTCATACCTCTAAATTAGTTCACATAAAAAACAAAACATTTTAACGTGTCGCATAATTGCACCTTAGTCGCATCAAAAGTAGCATATTTACGACTATCTTCAACTTTTGCGACGATTCACAAATTTAATAAGCGATTGTTATTATTGTTTAAATTAAATTACATAGCACTTGGCACTCCCCTTGCAATTTCTTTCTAATACAAAAACTAATGACAATCCCAGGCAGATTGGAAAGGTTCAAACAGCATGAAAATTGCTCTGTCAATATGGAAAGACTGTATCTCCACTGTTTTTGATACGGCAGATCAACTGCTGATTTTGGAACCCGAAGGAATCAACGGATACAAGAGAACAACCACCAAATTGATCTCTACCGATGTTACAGGACGGGTTAGTGAAATGAAGGAGCTGCAAATTGATGTTTTGATTTGCGGAGCAATTTCGCGTCCCCTGGAAAAATTACTCATTTCTTCAGGTATTTGTGTTTTTGCTTTTGTGCGGGGGGCGGTTGAAGAAGTGTTGGCTGCCTATAAAAACAATTGTCTGAAACAAGCTGTTTTCACACTCCCCGGTTGCCGGGGGCGGACACTAGGCGTCGGCCGCAACAGAATACGCGGTTCGCGATGCCCTTGGAGATAAAATTTTAAATTTCCAGGTAAATGGATAAAAACATAGGAGAAGGTCTTATGTTGAACAAAACCGAATCTATAAAAAAATATCGTAACGTGATGACGATTGTGCTTTCTCTGGCGGGGATAGGTTTGATGGCTTATTATGACTACTGCGATACGGAATGCAGCTATCTTAAGGGTGATATCCTGGGCATCGACCTGAAATGGGTGGGAATATTTTATATGTCGGCCATTATCGTGTTTGCCATATTCAATCAGTCTTCTTTTGTTAGGGTTCTATTGGCGGCGGGCTTGGGAGTTGAAGTTCACCTGTACGCCTTTCAGGTGCAACATGACGTTTATTGTCCATTTTGTCTGGCTTTTTCCGTCATGTTAATTCTTTCGTTCCTCATCAATTATGAAATGCCATCCGCATGGCGTGAAAAACGCAGTCGCATGTGGCTGTATTTTCTTGGAGAGGTAAATTTCCCGCTGTTTAAATTAAATAAACTGCCGTTGCTATTTTTCAGTTTACTGGGCTATTTGACTATTTTATTGACTTTTTCCGGATCTGTCACGCCTGCCTACGCTCAGGAGTCCGTGACAAACATTGGATTAATAGCAAAGTGTTTAATGAGTTAATTTAATACCGATTCCTTTGTACGCTTTGCTATTAAATTGACGCATAAGTAACATTTCAAAAGGAGAAAAATACATTGAATCAGCATATTCCTAAAAAACTTTTTTTCACCAAAGGCGTCGGCACGCACAAAGAACAATTGCATTCTTTTGAACTGGCGCTGCGCGATGCCGGTATCGAAAAATGCAATCTCGTTCAGGTATCAAGTATATTACCGCCGGGGTGTAAAATTATCTCCAAAACGGAAGGTCTGAAAAAACTTCTGCCCGGTGCTATTACCTTTTGTGTGATGAGCCGATGCTGTAGCAATGAGCCGCACCGTTTGATTTCCGCGTCCGTCGGTTGTGCGATTCCTGTTGATAAAAGGGCTTATGGTTACATCAGTGAGCACCACGCTTTTGGATACACGGAGAGGCAAACCGGAGATTACGCCGAAGATTTGGCGGCGGCTATGTTGGCCTCTACGCTGGGAATTGATTTCAATGTTGATGAAAGTTGGGATGAAAAGAAAAAGTTTTTTAAAATCAGCGGCAAAATAGTCGGCACACGAAACACAACGCAATCGAGCGTGCTAAAAAACGGAAAATATACAACGGTATTGGCAGCTGCTGTCTTTGTTTTTTGAAGATTGCGTGAATAATACAGGAGGAATTTTTCATGAATAGTAATAATCGGGACGGTAGAGGTATGGGTGGCGGCCAAGGCATGGGAAAAGATCGTGGTCAGGGCACAGGCCGTATTAGCGGCGCTCGCGCAGTAGGTGTTGGGGGCAATTGTGTGTGCACTAAATGCGGTCATCGCGAACCGCATGAACGAGGCGTTCCCTGTATGCAGAAAAAGTGTCCGCAATGCGGGTCCACTTTAATTAGAGAATAAACAATCTTGGAAAGGAGGATTCTGATTATGCCAAGAGGAGATGCAACGGGCCCCATGGGAATGGGACCGATGACTGAACGGGGAGCCGGGTATTGCGCCGGTTTTGGAGTGCCTGGCTATATGAATAACATTGGAGGACGCGGCTTCGGTATGGGTTTGGGAAGAGGCGCTGGTTTCGGGGGTCGAGGAGGACGTGGCGGAGGTTTCGGCTACCGCAACCGTTTCTTTGCCACAGGTGTGCCGGGACGATTCTGGTTTGGCGGTATGGCCGCATCGTATTCCAATCCCGATCCGGAAACAGAGAAACAGACGCTTAATCATCAGGCTGAAATGTTGCAGACAGAATTGAATGCCATCAAAAAACGTCTGGAAGAATTAAATACCAACGCGCAGAAAAAATAGCCTCTTCTGCCATAGCTGCTTGGATATAATCTATGCAGCGCGGTGATAGCGCGTAAGTCGCCGCTTCGCGCTGTCACCGCAACAATCATTGTTAAACAGGAGAAAAAGAATGAAAATTGCAATTACAACATCAGGTAATGATCTGAATGCTCCGCTGGATAGCAGATTTGGACGTGCGCCAAAATTTCTTATCTATGATCTGGAAGCTAAAACATTCGAGGTTATTGATAATGCACAGAACCTGAACGCGGCGCAGGGCGCGGGGATTCAATCAGCGCAAAATATTGCCCGGCAAGGTGCAAAGGCTCTTGTAACCGGACACTGCGGTCCGAAGGCTTTTCGCGTGTTGAAATCAGCCGGTATAAGAATTTACAATACGTCTGCCGTTACAGTCCGGGAAGCGCTGGAACTTTACCTTGCCGGAAAGTTGGATGAATCCAAATCGGCAGATGTTGAAGGTCACTGGGTATGAATAAATGTGAAATTCTATATTGGACTATCGGCATCATCCATAGTGAACACATAGAAGAGGAGAAAACACCCATCCAACCTGTTTATGCCAAAGGCTGTAAGGGGTACGTGGAACTGTTCCCGGAGTTTGTCGATGGTTTGCGTGATCTAAATGGGTTCTCACATATTTACCTGATTTATCATTTTCACAGGGTGCAACAGGTCAAACTGATTGTCAAACCATATTTACAGGATGTTTATCACGGTATTTTTGCGACACGCGCGCCGTTTCGTCCCAACCCCATCGGATTAAGTGTCGTGGAATTGCACGGCATTGAAGGCAATATTCTGCATTTGGATGGCGTGGATGTTCTTGACGGCACACCGCTTCTGGACATCAAACCCTATACAGCGAAGTTCGATCTTCACGACGTCAAGAAAAACGGCTGGCAGGATGCCGTGGATAACCAAACAGCAGCCCAAAGAGGAAAACGAGGTCATCAATCATGAAAGCAGGTGTCATTGCAACCGAACTTAAAATTCATGCCCCCTTCACGGCATTTGGTACGGTAACCGGTATCGTCATTATGGCTGCGTTTATTCAATTTAAAGTGCCGAAGGACGTTTCATCAGGTTTGTTTTGGACGCTTCATCCTCTGCATGTACTGGTGAGCGCGCTCGTCACAACCGCCATGTATCGCCTACACTCTCATGGAGGGTTTTGGCGAACATTTGTGATCGGATACGTCGGCTCCGTGGGCATTGCAACACTCAGTGATTCATTGATTCCCTTTGTCGGCGAATGGCTGCTCAATATGCCTCACCGCGGCGTTCACCTGGGCTTCATTGAAAAATGGTGGCTGGTTAACCCGCTGGCCATGGGTGGAATCGCGATGGGATGTCTTTATCCAAAAACAAAATTTTCTCACGCAGCGCATGTTTTTCTGAGCACATGGGCATCGCTGTTTCATATTCTAATGGCGCTAGGAACATCCATTGATGTTGTTACGGCCATTCTGGTGGCTTTCTTTCTCTTTTTAGCGGTCTGGGTCCCCTGTTGCACCAGCGACATTGTTTTTCCGCTTTTGTGGATAACGCATCAGGACACGGAACCGATCGCGCCTGTCCCTCGTGGAGGTACGCAATGAAAATAGCGATCGCCTCCGGCAAAGGCGGAACCGGCAAGACCACTGTAGCCGTTAATATGGCACGAACGCTTGGCGTTCCCGTTCAGCTTCTGGACTGCGATGTGGAAGAGCCGAACGCGCATCTGTTTCTCAAGGGAGACAAAATCAAAGAAGAAATCGTTACGATTCCGATTCCTGAGGTTGACGAAGCGCTTTGCGACGGCTGTGGTGAATGCGGAAAATTTTGCAAATATCATGCGATTGTTACCTTCGGAACGGTGCCGCTGATCTTTCCCGAGCTGTGTCACGGTTGCGGCGGATGCTCAATGGTTTGTACTCTGAAGGCCATTGAGGAAACCGGCAGACGAATTGGTGTGGTTGAAACCACAGAATCGGATAATATCACGCTGATCGGCGGACGTTTGGATGTGGGTGTAGCCATGTCCCCTCCCTTGATCAGGGCCGTTAAAGAACGTCTGTCGGACAATATGCCGGCAATCCTGGACGCTCCTCCTGGAACTTCCTGCCCGGTCATTGCCGCTATCCGCGAAACCGATATCATCCTGCTGGTAACGGAACCGACGCCGTTTGGACTGAACGATTTGTCGTTGGCTGTAGAGATGGTTCGACAATTGCAGATTCCTTTTGCTGTGATCGTCAATCGCATGGGCAGCGGCGATGGACGGATTCATGCCTTCTGTAATAAAGAAAACATTCCCATCCTGATGGAAATACCGGACGACCGTCGCATCGCCGAAAGCTATTCCAGAGGCATCCTGATGGTGGATGCCCTGCCGGAATATCGGAATCTTTTTAACCAACTGATTGAAAAAATAAACATGACACCCCCAAAGGAGAATTAGAAAATGCCGACATATGAATACCAGTGCAGCCAATGTGGTCTAAAATTTGAAAGACACCAAAGCATGAAAGATACGCCTGTTCAGACCTGTCCGGAGTGCGGTGCTGACGTGCAAAGAATGGTCAGCGGTGGCAGCGGTTTTATCATGAAATCATCAGGCACAGGCGTAAGCATGCGCGATTCTGCCAAAAGCTGTTCCTTCGAAGAAAGCGGCAGGACATGTTGCGGAGCAGAAAGAAAATGCGGGCAATCCCCTTGTGGAGATTAAAATGAGCAATGAAGCATGTAAATATATTTACGGACCGGTTCCTTCAAGACGACTGGGCCGATCGCTGGGGGTTGATCTTGTTCCCTTTAAAACCTGTACCTACGATTGCATCTATTGTCAGTTGGGACAGACGACGAACAAAACGATCCAACGGCGCGACTATGTTGCGATAGATGACGTCATGAAGGAACTCAAGGATAAATTGGATTCAGGAATGATATGCGATTATATCAGTCTTGCCGGTTCCGGAGAACCGACGCTGCATTCAGGCATCGGTGACTTGATTGAGAAAATCAAAACTATGACCAATATTCCCGTCGCCGTGATTACAAACGGTTCATTGCTATATTTGCCGGAAGTTCGTGAAGCTCTGATGTGTGCGGATCTGGTGCTTCCGTCGCTTGATGTTGGTGATGAGCAGCTCTTTCAATATGTCAACCGACCGCATAGCGATCTTTCTCTTGATCAAATGGTTAAAGGATTGATCGATTTCTCAAAAATTTTTACAGGGCAAATATGGCTGGAAGTTTTGTTGCTCGGCGGTGTTACAGGCATTCAGTCCGAAGTTGAAAAAATTGCTTCCATTGTCAAATTCATTCATCCGGCAAAAGTTCAGCTGAATACAGTTTATCGCCCTCCGGCGGAAGAAACCGCGTTTCCTCTTACGGTTGAGCAGTTGATTGCGCTGAAAAGTATTTTTTCTGCAGAGGTAGATATTATCGACAGGAGTAAACAAATCGAGACGCCTATCCCTGAACAGCCCACAGTGACTGATGGCGATATTATTGCCTTATTGGCCAGGCGGCCGTGCACCATCGTGGACATTGCCAGTGGTCTGGGGATGCATGTCAATGAAGTAATGAAGAGAATGGAGAAGTTGGTTGAGGCCGATAAAGTCAATTGTATCGTCACACGCAAAAGAAATTACTACACCAAAAGGTACTGATACAGGACAAGGTATGCCTTATGATGGAAAATGAAGTTATTGAAAATCATCAACGCTATGTAGATCGAGTCGGACTCTACGGAAAATTCGGCTATGACATTGAAAAAGAGCGTTCTTTTGTTCTTAAAAAAGCGCAGCCCATTGCCGGAAATATTCTGGAAGCCGGCACAGGTAAGGGATACTTTACGCTGGCTCTGGCGCGTGCCGGTTATTACTTTTTTACCTTCGACATTTCGGCGGAAGAACAACGATACGCTTTGCTGAACTTGACATATTACGGATTACAAAATCAGGTTACGTTCATCGCGGCGGACATCGAACATATTCCCTGCCACGATGGATTTTTTGACGTGATTTCTGCCGTCAATATGATTCACCATCTTTCCTCGGTCCGTAACGCGTGCGCTGAACTTATCAGAATATTGTCCCCTAATAGAAAAATCGTGTTGAGTGATTTCAATGCTGACGGCCTGGCAATATTAGATAAGATTCACGCACTCGAAGGACGAAAACACGAAGTCAATTCGGGAACAATGATAGACGCAAAAAATGTATTGCTCGAACTGGGATTAAGCGTGAAGGAATTTGGGAACCCCATCCAGGAAATGCTGATAGGTCACCGGAGGCTAACGACATAAGATGAACACCGCGGACGATGTAAAAAAGTATGTGGAAATTTGTCAGGAAACGTTTTGGCAAAATATTTTCCAGTTTGAAACCCAATACCTCATTGAGCATTTACAGGGTTGTCGGAATATCTTAAGCGTCGGTTGCGGTCCGGCTATTATCGAAGGGAAATTAAGCAACTACGGGTTTCACGTCACCGGCTTGGATATTTCTGCTGAAGCACTCAAATGCGCACCGGATTCTATTAGAACGTTCGCGGGAAGCGCTGAAAGCATGCCTTTCGCAGAATCTTCTTTCGATGCCGTGATCTACGTTGTATCACTTCAATTCATCGACGATTACCGGAAAGCCCTGCAACAAACGTTCAAGGTTTTGAGGCCCAACGGCCGAATAATCTTGATGCTGCTTAATCCCGAATCGGATTTCTTCAAGAATCGACTCGAGGAACCGGATTCATATGTCAATCGGATGAGACATAAGAGTTTAGACGCTATTGAAGACGTCGTCAGGGAACGTTTCACGGTGCAAACGGAATATATTCTAGGTGTGGAAGGTCATCGTATTTTTGAGAGTCATCATCCCCGCGAGGCCGCTTTATACGTCATCAACGGTACCCGCAAATCACAATAGGGAAACGACACCATGAATCGAAATCACGAAATAGACAAGGCGAAACAGGTATTAGGCATTACAGGACCGTGCACTGCTGATGCTGTTAAGAAACATTACCGAATTCTGGCGAAAAGATGGCATCCGGATGTCAATAAAAACGAAGAAGCTCATCTAAAAATGCAGGATGTTAACGAGGCTTATGCTTTTCTCATGAAAGAAGAATTCGGCATTCTTGACCCGTGGGAGGATTACCATCGATGGTGGTGGCGGCAATATGGTAATGATCCGATCTGGGGAAACCATTTTCCGGAAAATGGACATGAGAACACGGAAACAAAAAATATTTTCATGGATAAAAACGCACAGCCACAGAGGGAGAAATAAATTTTGAAAGAACTTGGCATCATCAGCGGCAAAGGAGGAACAGGAAAAACGAGCGTGACGGCGTCGTTTGCCGTCCTGTCTAATCGCTCCGTCATCTGCGACTGCGACGTGGATGCTGCCGATTTGCATCTTGTTTTGGCCACGGATATCCGAGAACGCCACGACTTTGAAAGCGGTCATGAAGCGATTATCAGACCGGCGGACTGTACATCCTGCGGCATCTGTGCAGACCTGTGCCGCTTTGGAGCTGTAAAAACAAAACAAACTCATCATGGAAAGATCGACTATTTTGTAGACTCTATTGCTTGTGACGGCTGCGGGGTTTGCGTGCGGTTTTGTCCGATGGAAGCGATTGATTTTCCGCAACGTCATTGCGGTCAGTGGTTTATATCCGATACGCGCTGCGGGCCGATGGTTCACGCGCGCTTGGGTCTTGCCGCTGAAAATTCCGGCAAACTGGTTTCGACGGTGCGTCGAGAGGCGAAGAAACTGGCGGAAGAAAAAAATTATAAAATGATTCTGGTGGATGGCCCCCCAGGCATTGGCTGCCCCGTCATCGCTTCGGTCACCGGTGCCACACAGGTTTTAATTGTCACGGAACCCACGGTATCGGGTGAACATGACTTGGAACGAGTGCTTTCGCTGGCGCGTCATTTTCAGATTTCCGCAGCCGTTTGCGTCAATAAATGGGATCTGAATCCGGAAATGACAAAAAAAATTGAAGAAAAAGCCAGGCAGGGAGGTGCAATCATCGCCGGCCGGATTCGTTACGACAGCGCCGTAACTCGCGCTCAGATTCAACAAAAGGCCGTTGTGGAAATCGACGCGCCCTGCGCCGACGATATCCGAGAACTTTGGCATACCTTAAACAGTTAGGGAGGTGTACGATCAAACATGAGTGAATTTGTCAATTTGGAAGTATTTCATCGGACGGCGAACAGGCATGCCAATGACCCGCATAACATGGGCAAACTGGATGATTTCAACGGACACGCCAAAATCACCGGACCCTGCGGCGACACGATGGAATTCTGGTTGAAAGTAGAGGAAGGAATCATCAAAAAAATTTCTTTCATCACGGATGGTTGCGGGCCATCAATTGCCAGTGGCTCGATGACAACCTGTCTGGCGGAAGGGAAAACAATTGCCACAGCCAAATTCATCAGCCAACAGGATGTTCTCAAGGCGCTGGAAGGATTGCCCAAGGATTATGAACATTGCGCGCTTCTGGCGACCAATACCTTAAAGGCCGCCTGCGATGATTACCTATCAAAAGAAAGAAAGAAGGAGGATGACAAAAGTGGAAAACAAAAAAACGTGTGATACCTGCAACGATTCGAGTTGCTCAGCCCAAAAACAGAAAAAAGACGAAAGCAAGGAAGAATATGCCGACCGGCGCAGATTGCAGGCCAGGCTCTGTCGCATCAACTATAAAATTGTTGTGCTTTCAGGAAAAGGAGGCGTCGGTAAAAGCACCGTTGCGGTTAATCTGGCCACGGAGTTAGCGCTCAACGGACTGCGAGTGGGACTTCTCGACGTGGATATTCATGGTCCCAGTGTTCCCACCATGTTGGGGCTGGAACATGAAACCCTCAAGGGCAACGAAGGAGAGCTCTTCCCTGTAGAATTTGGCGGTCTGAAAGTCATGTCCATAGGCTTTTTGCTGCAAAATCATGATGATGCGGTTATCTGGCGTGGCCCAATGAAGATGGGCGTCATTAAACAGTTCTTAACCGACGTGAACTGGGGAGATCTGGACTATCTGATTGTTGACGCTCCTCCGGGCACAGGTGATGAGCCTTTGTCGCTCTGTCAGTTAATTCAGCCTCTCGACGGCGCGGTGATTGTCACAACACCACAGAAGGTGGCTGCAATTGACGTCCGCAAATCCATTAGCTTTTGCCGAAGGCTTGATGTGCCGGTTTTGGGTGTTATTGAAAACATGAGTGGCTTTGTTTGTCCGAAATGTGGAGAAATTACCCAGATTCTGCCCGCGGGTGGTGGCAAACTAATTGCCTCGGATATGAAAGTGCCTTTTCTGGGGGCAATTCCGATGGAGCCGGCGATTGCGCAATCCGGCGATGCCGGTAAAGTGTTCATTTACCATTCTTCCCAAACACCAACGGGAAAAATCATGCAGGACATCATCAATCAGATTACAGCAGACTTGAATAAAACAAAAAGACTTAATTCATAAGGAGGAAAATACCATGAAAATTGCAATACCATTAGCCGAAGGCAAACTGACCGCGCATTTTGGCCATTGCACAAGCTTTGCCATGATTGAAGTGGATGACCAGACAAAAAAAATCATCAAACGAGAAGACATCCCTGCCCCCCCGCATCAGCCGGGACTTCTTCCTCCGTGGCTGGCCGAGCGCGGCGCGAATATGATTATCGCCGGCGGCATGGGTCAACGCGCCCAGCAGTTATTTGCCCAACAAGGTATTCAGGTTATAGTCGGCGCGCCGGTTGAAACACCGGAAAAGCTGATTACGGATTTCTTTGCGGGCTCGTTGCAAGTGGGACAAAATCTCTGCGACCATTAAAAAATAAGGAGGTTCAGCATCATGGCAACAGCGTTAAACACAGTCGACAGGATTGAAATCCTGACATTACAGGACAACTACATTGAAATTACCGCAATGGACAGTAACGCCGTTGTCACGCGCGCCAATCCCTTGAAAGAAGGGGAAATCCGGGCGTCCGTGTTGGCTGAGCACGGTTTTTCAGCCCTGGTTAAAACGTTTTCCGGAAACAAAACAAACACTCTATTGTTTGATTTTGGTTTCTCTGAAAACGGCGCGGCGCAAAATGCGGAAACGCTGGGTGCCGACATGACTCAGGTTGAGGCCGCCGCCCTATCCCATGGACATAGTGACCACACGGGTGGCATGGCAAAACTCGTCACCATGGTTGGCAAAAAAGACATCCCTTTTGTTGTTCATCCTTCGGTTTTTAAATCGCCGCGTTATCTCAAATTCGGAGAGGAATTAAAAATCAACTTTCCGAAATTGACGCGGAAAATGTTTGAAGACGCAGGCCTGTCTGTCATTGAAACCAAAAAGCCGTACCTGCTGCTGAATGATATGATTTTGTTTTTAGGTGAAGTCCCCAGGACAACGGATTTTGAAATGGGATGGCCGCTCCCCCATTGCCAACAGGATGGAAAGGAAGTCTGGGACGCCATTGAAGACGATACGTCCATCGTCATGAACTTAAAAGACAAAGGTTTGATTGTTCTTTCGGGATGCGCGCACGCCGGAATCATTAATACGGTGCATTATGCCATGAAGGTCACCGGCATGGATAAAATTCACGCCGTTATGGGTGGTTTTCATCTCTCAGGTCCGTTTTTTGAACCGATTATCGACCGCACAACGAAGGAACTTCAAAAGCTAAATCCTACTTACGTCATCCCAACGCATTGCACGGGCCGTAAAGCCATCATGGAAATCGAAAAACAAATGCCGCAGCAATTCATTTTGAATATGGCGGGAACAAAACTGACGTTCGCCTAGAAAGGACCAACGGCCGACATGATTACAAAAGCATTTCAGGACTACTACCCGGATGATTTAAGCCACTGCTATGGTTGCGGACGACTTAACCAAGATGGTCTGCAGATAAAAAGTTATTGGGATGGAGAGGAATCCGTCTGCATTCATCAACCGGATCCCCGTTATATGGCTGTTCCCGGTATGGTTTATGGAGGGCTTATCGCATCATTGATAGACTGTCACTCCACCGGCACAGCCGCGGCCGCCAAATATCGCGCGGAGAATCGCGACATGGATACCCTTCCGCCGATACGATTTCTGACGGCATCACTGCATGTTAATTACTTGTTACCAACGCCCTTGGGCGAACCGTTGGAAATCCGGGGCAAGGTCAAGGAAATCAAAGGGCGAAAAGTTGTCATAGAATCCAAGCTGCTGGCAAAAGGACAGGTTTGCGCCACCGGTGAGGTTGTCGCCGTTCAAGTGCCGGAAGATTTGATGGAGGCGCTTCTTAAAAAATAAGGAATGAATATTGACATAGATCAATGTCAAAGCGGTTGAAAACCATTATGTTGCTTCAAAAATAAGGAGTGACGTTTATGAACGACCGATTGAAAAATTTCCCCATTTCATTTTTTGCCGTGGTGATGGGACTGACCGGAGCGACCATCGCTTGGAAGCGCACGGAAAGCATCTGGAATCTGAACACCATGGTCAGTTCCGCACTGCTGGTCATCAGCAGCGTGGTGTTTCTGATCATCTTGTTGTTTTATGCAACAAAAATCATCAAATATCCGGACGACATTCGGAAGGAATTCAAAAACATCACCAAACTTTCTTTCTTCCCGACGATTTCCATCAGCCTTATTCTACTTTCCATCGCATGGTTGGAGAGCAACACCACCTTATCCACAATTCTCTGGTACGGGGGAACGATTTTACAGTTTATTTTCACCATCACCATCATTTCCATCTGGATTCGTCATCAATCGCTGGAAATCAACGCGATCAGTCCGGCCTGGTTTATTCCCGTGGTCGGCAATATTCTTGTTCCGGTGGCGGGAGTCGTCCACGCGCCTGTGGAAGTTTCCTGGTTTTTCTTCAGTATTGGTCTGATTTTCTGGGTTGCACTGTTTACGATCCTTTTATACCGGTTAATATTTCATAATCCCCTGCCGGAGCGGCTTTTGCCGACCCTCTTTATCCTGATTGCTCCACCGGCCGTAGGGTTCATCTCCTATATCAAATTGACGGGTGTCATCGATCCGACGGCACGAATTCTGTATTACTTCGGATTATTCATTTTCCTGCTGATGATGCCGCAGCTCAAGATGCTCTCCAGAATCAAATATTATCTGTCTTGGTGGGCATATACGTTTCCCTTGGCGGCACTGACAATCGCCACCATTCTAATGCATCATCAAGTCGGCCTCTTATTTTTTAAATATTTGGCCATGGTGCTTTTGATGATAGTCTCCGTTGTGATCATCATGCTGATGGTCATGACCATCAAGGCCATGAAAAACAAAGCCATTTGCGTAGAAGAATGAAACAAAATATAAATACATTTTGAAGGAGCATTCCATGAGTAGAAGAAAAAGAATCATCGTCATCGGCGGATCGGCCGCCGGACCCAAAGCGGCAGCGAAAGCAAGACGGATTGACAACGACGCGGAAGTCATCATTTTACAAAAAGAAGCTGATCTTTCGATGGCATCCTGCGGCTATCCTTATTACGTGGGCGGTTATTTCAACGATCGAAACGCGCTTCTCTGCACACCTGCTGGTGTTGTGCGAAGCCCGATGTTTTATTTAAACGCCAAGGATATTGACGCCCGCGTCAATACGGAGGTCACACAGATTGACCGCGAAAATCACTCGATTTCCTTTAGAAATATCGTTTCCGGAGAAACGGGCAAACTGACATACGACAAACTCATTATCGCAACCGGCGCTGTTCCACGAATCCCGCTTGTACCGGGTGCGGATCTTGATGGTATTACAACATTGCAATCCATGAAGGACGCCGATTTTCTGCGCAAAGTCCGCGATGAAGGGAAAATCAAAAAAGCTGTTGTTATCGGCGGCGGATTGATTGGCATCGAAACCTGTGAAGCGCTGCAGCTGGCGGGCATTGAAATTACCGTCATTGAACTGTTGCCGCAGTTGCTCACCTTTCTGGATTTGGAACTGGCCAAACTGGTTGAAAATCACGTCCGCAGTAAAGGCGCCAACGTCATCACGGAAAACGGCATTGCGGCTTTTTTAGGTGAAAACGGCAAACTCACAGCCGTTAAGCTGCAAAACGGCACAGAACTTCCGTGTGAACTGGCTGTTGTAGCCATCGGTGTCCGGCCCAACGTCAAACTGGCCAAAGAAGTCGGGTTGAAAATCGGCGATCTGGGCGGCATCGAAGTCAACGAATACATGCAAACCTCCGACCCGGACATTTACGCCGTGGGGGACTGCGTGGAAACACTTAACCGGATTACCGGAAAGAAAGTCCACGCACCCTATGGCGATCTGGCCAATCTTCAGGGACGCGTGGCGGGTGAAAATGCCGCTTCTAAAAACTGCGTGACCTTTCCCGGAACGATTCAGACCGGTATATGCAAAGTTTTCGATTACGGGGCGGGTTCCACAGGGCTTTCCGAAACAGCAGCAAAACGGCTGGGCTATTCCGACATCATCACGGTCATCAACGCCAGTCCCGACAAACCGGGATTTATGGAAGGGAAACTTCTGGTTACCAAACTGGTGGCGGACAAAAAGACGGGTGAAATACTGGGCGCACAATGCATCGGGCCGGGAAACGTTGCCAAGCAGATTGCCCAATGGGCCATGGCCATCCAGGGGAAAATGACTGTGGAGGATCTTGTCAACGCTGATCTTCCCTACGCGCCGCCCTTTTCTCTGGCCATTGATCATTTTATAGCTACAGCGCATATTATGCAGAATAAAATGAAAGGACGAATGAAAGGTATCAGTTGCAGGGAGGTTTATGATAAAATACGGGCCGGAGAAAAACCTTTCCTGATTGATACACGCGGTCCGGAGGAATTCGAAGAGATGCGTTTAGGCATGGGAGAAACACTAATTCCGCTCGGTGCGATCCGTAAGCGCCTCAAAGAACTGCCGGAAGATAAAAACCGTGAAATCATCTTATACTGCAAGATTTCGCTGCGCGGTTATGAAGCAGCGCTGGCGCTGGAAGGAAACGGCTGGAAGAATGTAAAGGTCATGGAAGGCGGCATTATGGCCTGGCCATATCCACGTGAAAAATAACAAAAAAGAAAGGAGGCTAAACATGTTAAATTTATTAAGAAAAACTCTAAAATGTACGACGTTGGTTAATCAAAACTTTATTATTATACGGTTGCTTTTTTTAGCCGCCCTGATCCCGGCAGTGATGATTACAAATTCCAACAGTTCCTGGGCCGATGAGTGTGCGTCATGTTCAGTGCGAAGTGACTCCCTCATTGGAGGAGGTGGAATTGAATACTTTGTTCAGCAGCAAGAGGAAGATGTATCACCTTTTAATGCGGAACTAAGGGTTGGTGGACTCTATGATTCCCGTGTCGGCTCCTCATCCGGCAGTGATGATGAAGACGACGATACCGCCATAACCGCAAGACTCAACGCCGGTTGGCAGGGAGCCATCACAAAGAATGCCGGCATAAGGATTGATTACCGCGGATATGCGGATTTCCATCAGGATTATGATCAATATGATGTCATTGACCAGAGCATTTCCGTGGAACCTCTTTACAAGGCCGGTTCATTCATTTTGAGTCTGCCTGTTTCGTTCAATATTGGTTTTGAGGACGGTGATCACGATTATAACCGATATGTGGTTACCCCTACCGTGACTTATTTAATTCCGAATACAAGACAGGCTCTGGCACTATATGGAATCGGCGCTAAGATTGACGATGAGGATGATGATAAATGGCTGGATGAAGATGGGAAAACGTTTGGTGGAGGCTTAGCTTATTTATATTTCTTTGAAAATAAGAGTCATATTCGCCTTTCCGTAGACTATCAGCATACCACCTACGATGCTCTTGTATGGCAATATGGAACCTCGATGTCAACCGATGAGCGGGATAGTGATGCGCTTGTGGCGGGGCTGGATATCCTGGTGCTGTTCAGCAAACATTTTGGTGCCTTTATGAATTATACCTTTATTCATTCCGATTCCAATGTGGATTTGTATGAATACGACCGGCATCTGGTCGAGGGAGGATTGGCTCTGAAATTTTAAGTTCGAAACTAAAGAATTTGACCAACACATCTTTAAAAGGAAACTCTGAAAGTTTATCTCAAAGTTTAAATAAAGGAGGTAATCATTTATGGCTGAAGAAATCAAGGCCGGCTGCGCCAGACCCACCGGCGGTCCGGTCGGCGAGAAACCGGAAGCGAAGAAAGATACATCGCAACCAACACCCGTTAAGGAGGTCAAAAACATGGTTACAGTAGGAAAAAAAGCGCCGGATTTCACGGCGCCCGCGTATCATAAGGGTAAATTTGTCTCCGTAAAACTGTCCGATTATCTGGGTAAATGGGTTGTCCTTTGTTTTTATCCCGGAGATTTCACATTCGTCTGAGCAACCGAAGTCTCGGCGGTCGCCGAGAAATATCCTGAATTCAAGAAACTGGGCGTTGAGGTTTTGTCCATGAGCGTGGACAGCGTTTTTGTCCACAAAATGTGGGATGATCATGAACTCTCCAAGATGGTCAAGGGCGGCGTGCCCTTTCCCATGCTCTCCGACGGAGGCGGCAAAGTGGGCAGCGTCTTCGGCGTTTATCTGGAAGACGCGGGCGTGGAAGCCCGCGGCCGATTCATCATTGACCCCGACGGAATCATCCAGGGATTTGAAGTTCTGACCCCGCCGGTGGGAAGAAACGTCAGTGAAAGTATCCGCCAGATTCAGGCCTTCCAGCATGTCCGCAAATCCAAAGGCACCGAAGCCACACCCTCGGGATGGCGTCCCGGCAAGTTGACACTCAAGCCCGGGCCGGATCTGGTCGGCAAGGTATGGGAAGTGTGGCAACCCAAAATGGAGTTTGACGATTAAACTTTTCTGAATGGCGGGCGGTTCAATGAAGAACCGCTCGTCATTCACTATCATGATCGGAGGAATGTATGCGAGTAGCGAAATTTATTCTCCTCTTCTTTGTTTTTTTTCTATTGTATGCCTGTGCTTCAACGGCCGTTAAAAACGCTGACCAGGTTACCGGTCTGACCGCTCAGGATTTCACCCTGCCTGATCAGGACGGCAAAGAATGGAAACTCAGCGATACCGTCAAAGATTATCACGCCGTGATTCTGGCCTTTTACGCCAAAGACGATACAAAACTTTGAACAAAGCAATTTGTTGAGTTTCAACAAAACATTGAAAAATACGAAGCAAGAAAAATTAAAATTCTCGGCCTTTCGCGAGATTCGGCGGAATCGCACAGCAAATTCATCGCCAAATACGGTTTAAACAATATGACCCTTCTGGTGGATGAAAAAGGCAGAATCGCCAAAACATATGACGCGGACCACTGGCTGCTGCCGATTTCCAAACGAGTTTACGTGATTATCGATCAGCAAATGAACATCATATTCAAAAAGGATATGGGTTTCGCACTTCTGCCGGACCAGACCCAAACGCTGATCAACGAGATCGATCGTCAGATAAAATAAATAGCCGCCGTCCGTACAGGATGATCATGATAAAAAAGCAACCAGGAAAATACCTGTGCGGACGGCACACGAACAGATTCGCGGAACGCTGATCAATCAAAGCAGAGGCCATCTTCTTCATGCTCAGCGCGACAGCGACGAACTCATCAAGGCGCAAAACGACACCCCTCAGCGTTCATCCACAGGGATATAATGTCGGAGATGACTGCCGGTGTAAATCTGGCGGGGTCTCCCGATTTTCAAGGGCACGGAATCGTGCATTTCTTTCCACTGGGCAATCATGCCCGGCAGCCTTCCGATGGCAAACATAACAGTGAACATATTGGTCGGAATGCCGATCATCCGGTAAAGAATGCCGCTGTAAAAATCGACATTCGGATATAATTTACGCTCGATAAAAAAGTCGTCTTTCAGGGCCGCCTCCTCGAGTTCCATGGCAATATTGATGAGCGTGTCCTGGTAGTTGAATTTCTTGAAAATCGTTTGACAGAAATTTTTCAATATCAGGGATCTTGGATCGTAATTTTTATAAATGCGGTGGCCGAAGCCGAAAAGACGGAATTTGCTGTTTTTGTCTTTGGCCGATTCGATGCACTGTTTGATCGTCATATTGTCTTTTCTGATTTCTTCGAGCATTTCGATCACTTTCTGGTTGGCACCGCCATGGAGAGGGCCCCAAAGCGCACAGATGCCTGCGCAGATGGACGCGTAGAGATTGACCATGCTGGATCCGACCAGTCTGACGGTGGAGGTGCTGCAATTCTGTTCGTGGTCGGCGTGCAGAATCAAAAGCACGGAGAGCGCCCGTTCAATATCAGGATCAGGCACATAAGGATTAATGGGACTGTCAAACATCATGTATAAAAAATTCGAAGCATATTTCAAATCACGTTTGGGATAAACGTGCGGTTCTCCAATACTGTGTTTGTACGAGTAAGCGGCAATCGTGCGGATTCTGGACAGCAGAGAAGCAGCCATGATATCGAATGTTTCCGCCTGAAAATCCTGTGTATAATAATCCGTGTAATAAACAGACAATGCATTTACCATCGTCACCAGCATGGCCATCGGATGGGCCGTGGGCGGAAAGCCGTCGAAGAAACGCAGCATCTCCTCGTGCATCATGGAGTTTTGTGTAAGTCGCTGAGAAAAAATGTTTTGTTGCTCCCTGCTGGGAAGATTACCGTAAATCAACAAATAAGCTACTTCTGAAAAGCTGGCCTTCTCGGCAAGCTCTTCAATCGGAATACCGCGATAACGTAAAATGCCTTTATCGCCGTCAATATAGGTAATCGCGGATGTACATGATCCGGTATTCTGAAAACCGACATCCAGCGTAATGAGATCGGTTGACTGCCTGAGACAGGTAATGTCAAGTGCCTTTTCTCCTTCAGCACCTTCAATAATCGGCAGATCCACTGTTCGGTCTTTATAGGTCAGGGTTGCTTTATCCAATTTTTTTAACTCCTCGGGTTGAATTCATTTGTTCTTCATTCCACGATGCAATGACTACAATAATTGTTCAAAATCTGTCAAGCACCGATTGCCCCTCCGTGATCTAAATTTTTCATCATCACCAAAAGAAACAGAATAGCCGCAAAAGGCCTGAAGAAGATCTTTCACAATTGTCGGTTGAGGATCGATTGTTGTTCGAGTTTAAGAGGATAATCTGAGCAAAAAAAGCGGCATTATCATAGCCGCTTCTGAATATGGCGATCATTGAATATTCAATGGTTCTTTTTCTGATAAGTGTGATATACTTTATTTAAATTTTAAAAGTTCCGCAAAAAAACAAGTTTAAGCCAGGAGGTGGAATATGAAAAAAAATATTATATCCAGAATATTCTTTTGCCTGATACTTATAATGATATTCCCGCTCATCGGCCAGACCCGCGACATAGAACCCATCGTTTCTACCGACTGGCTTCTGGCCAATTTAAAAAATCCCAAACTGATTGTTCTGGATGTCCGCCGTGTTGAAGATTATCGCGAAGGACACATTCCCGGTGCGCTGAGCGCTTTTTACGGTTCCTGGGCCTATCAGAAAGATGGCCTTTTTACGGAGATTCCTGAAACGGACGATTTAGACGAAACAATTGGCTACATGGGTGTTAATTTTGATTCCTGGGTCGTCGTTACCGGTTGTATGGACACGCCGCGTTTGAGCTACCAGAGCGCACGAGTTGCATGTACTATTCAGTACGCAGGGATTCGTAATGTCGCTATTCTCAATGGCGGGATGAACAAATGGATTGCCGAAAAAAAACCCCTGTCTCAGACAATTGTCAAAGCAAACGTGAAGCCATTTAAAGGTAAATATTCCCGTGCGAAATTCGCCGATAAAGATTATGTCAAAGAACGCTTCGGCAAAGCGGTCTTGCTGGATGTCCGTGAACGGGAATTCTTCACCGGTGAGAAAAAAATGGATTGTATCCCCAAATTGGGACACATTCCCGGCGCCTTTAACATGCCAACCTCCTGTGCTTTCAATCAAGACAAGACCTTTAAAACAAAAGAAGAGTTGGCCGCCATCGCAGAAGCCGCCATCGGCAAGGACAAAGACAAGGAAATTATTACCTACTGCGACATAGGACAGTGCTGTCCGATCTGGTCTTACATTCTTGTGGAAGTACTAGGTTATAAAAACGTCCGTCTTTACGACGGGGCCATGCAAGAATGGATGCAGGACCCGCAAGCGCCGGTGACTAATAACAACAATAATAAGCCCGACACGCAAAAGTCCGCTCATTAACAGGTGTAATATCATAGCTGTTTCAAACATCCTGTTTGAAACAGCTTCATTTTATCTTTAGGATAAAGTGACACAGTCGCCACAGTCAAGTTCAGTAAATTCAGGACAAGATTATTTCATGCTCGCAAGGTAATCCTTCCCCTCTTCAAGAGTTTTACACAGAACAAGATTTTTCCTGCCCGTAAAGGCCAGAACGCCTTTGAAAACAACCTCCTTCAGGCCATCCACGCCATAAACCGCCGCGCATTTGATATAGGGTGTGTTAGCCTTCATGAAATTCTTCAATGCAGTGGTGATGGTCGTGTCAAAACTTGCATCTTTGACATTTACAAGAGCCAGTATGGAATTTTTAGGTTGACTGGCGATGATGGCTTTGGCTCCTTCAATAAAGGATAATATTTCATCCGTTTTGCTGTTCGAAACATCTTCATACAAAATCCTGACTCCTTTATGCATGATAAAACTTATCCCTGCCATCACATGCCTCCTTTTTTGAAGTTTTAACTTTGGTTTATCATATACCTGAAGCGTCATTAAATTCAAAGATAATTATTTAAATATAACTGTGCAGGCTGGTCAGGAAATTTACGCCCAGATAAGTAAACAACACGGAAGCGAACCCAATGATTGATAGTACAGCCATTCGTTTGCCGCGCCAGCCGCGGACAAAGCGGGCGTGCAGCATGATGGCGTAGATGAGCCAGGTAATCAGCGACCAGATTTCTTTAGGGTCCCAGCTCCAGTAAGACCCCCAGGCATAGTGTGCCCAGACGGAACCGGTGACAATACCCAGGGCGAGGAACACAAATCCCAGCGTGGTGCTCTGGTAAATCAGCGCGTCCAATACTCGCAGCGAAGGCATAAGCGCCATCCACCCGGAAGCATCAGGCTTGGCCTCATCTTTTTTGATTTTCCAGAGGTAAAGAATACCGCAGCCGAAAGCAATCGTAAAAGCGGCATACCCCATAAAGCAGGTCAGAACATGCGATGTGAGCCAGTTGCTTTGCAACGCGGGAATTAGCGGCTCAATATTTTGATTTACACCCGGCGCGATAGAAGCGTAAGCCATAATCAAAAACGCAACGGGAACAACAAATGCGCCAAGCATCCTGTTTTTGATACGCAATTCAATGGTGAGATAAAGAAGCATGATTGACCAGGAGAAAAAAATGAGAGATTCGTAGAGATTGGTGATGGGCACATGTCCGAATCCCAGATTATAGGAAGCCTTCCATCGTAAAATCATTGCCAGATTATGCGCTGTAACTCCCGCCCATGCCATAAAAGAAGCAGCAGTTCCCCAGAATTCTTTTTTAAAAATCATCCTGAAAAGGTATAAAACAAAAGCGGCAAAATAAATAAAAGTAACGTAGCTTAAAAGCATCGTATGGCTCATGCTTTGATCCCCTTTTCAATTTGAACACATAAATCATCTATCTGTTTTTGCAGAGCTTCATGATAGCGATTGCTGCGTCCGGCCGCGCTGATGGTTATGCCCTCCGGTTCTTGATTGATCAACACCCAGACACGCTGATGCGCAAAAAAGAAAATCATGATAATCCCGCCCAGAAGCATCAGCCCGCCGGCCAGTACAAAAGGAACTCCCGGATCTTTTACGACACGTAAGCCGGTGTAATATTGTTTTTCTGTGCGTTTGAGGGTGAAAACCAGCGGCTTGAAAAGGCCGGGGTCGAAGATGGGCACCTCGGAAAACAAACCGGGATTAACTTCCGCGATTTCTTTGATGTGCTGAAAAACCCAAAGCTGCATATTTCCTTTATCTGTGGCGATATTCAATTTGACGGCCGGACCCATTTGCATCATATTTTCTTCCACACGCAAAACAGTCGCCTTCGCATTTTGAACGGGCAGATCGAATGTTTCTCCCGCTTGAACCGGTATTTCAGGACTTTCAGTGCCGGCTTGATTGAAGACCAGTACTGCCTTGCCCGCCTCGCCTAGACCATAACTTGCCTGATAAAAACGAATCCCTTCGAATTTGATAGGCTGATTAACGAGCAGTTTTCCCTGATGCATGACCTGGCCGCCTTTTTTAAAACTCAAGTCAGAGCGGTAAGTTTTCGGCGCTCCTGTATCGTATAATTCCAAGATAAACTTGTCGCAGCGCACAGAGAAATCAAGCTGGCGCACTCCCTTCTCCCCAGTGAGCTGCGCGATGTTCGATTCATCGCCTACTGACAGATTCATGTCAGCTTCAAAACCCATTATTGACCCGATAACGCCTCCGGCAATTATCACCAGTATCCCCAGATGAACGATATACACACCCAGCAGTTGAAAACGTCCCCGTTCCCGGCAATAAAGACGTCCTTTCTCCGTGTCTGTTTTTTTTATCCTGCTGATGGGCGATGAAAGAGTTGATGCGATTACGCGCTCGACGTCTTCCATTTTTTTATCCGTGAAAATGACGCGTTCCTCTGGAAGGTTTTCAAAAAGCCCTGATGGCACCGGAAAGCAGCGAGCATTGAATTGCTTCATGGTAACGGGCCAGCGGTTGATGGAACAAATGATCAGGTTTAAAGAAAAAACGGCCGTCAACAGATAAAATATTTTAGAATGATAGAGGTCGGTAAGCCATACAAATTCAGAGGAAATATTCTGCTGAGGAATAACGGTGGCTATAATAAAAAGAACAACCATCAAAAAAAGCAGCACAAGGGTAAGTTTTACGGAAGAGAAAAAAGACCAGAGAATATTTGCCTTCTTCAACAGCGTCTGCCCCTTAAGAAATGGAAAATTTGAAAAAACTTAACATCTTATTTTTTTTATGTCAAAGAATACCTTGAGACTTAAAAATAACAAACAAAAAATCACAAACACCTTGACAAAAAAGATGATTTACCCTATTTTCAAATGGAACAAATCAGTCGTTTTGTCGTGGCTCTTCATTAGATAGATAAAGGATACGGCATGTCCAGCATCGTCCAAGATTCGTTCGTCTCGAATATTAAAACCGCCTTTCAACGCGTCTTTTCCGGTGGACCATTCTATCTTTCCTTTGTCGCCCTTTTTAGTATTTTGCTGCTCATTGGTATCGGTAGCGGCATTCATGCTTTATTTATTGCCGGCTCGCGTCACGCTTACGCTACGTCCCGTGAAGTGCCCGTGGCCATTCTTATTTCCACCTATATTTTCTTCGTTGTTGCCTCCACGGGATTGTGTTTGGTCTCTTCGCTGGGTCATGTTTTCGGGTTCAAGGATTTTATGCCGCTGGCCAAACGTTGCGTTTATTTGTCCATTATCACAATCTTGTCGGGTTTTCTGGTGATCGGACTGGAAATTGAAAATCCCTTCCGCATGGCAATCTACAACGTCATTTCTCCCAATTTTTCATCCAATATCTGGTGGATGGGCACATTGTATGGATTCGCCGTCGTTTTTCTGACGATTGAATTCATTCTTCTGTTTAATGAAGCACACCACAATAAAGCGGTCATTGCCGGTTTCCTGGGCGTGGTTACGGAAGTCGCCGCTAACAGCAATTTGGGCGGTGTTTTTGCCATGATGAACGGACGTCCATTCTGGTACGGTCCTTATTTCCCCGTTTATTTTATTTTATCAGCTTTGATCACGGGATGCGCTTTCATTATGTTTTTTTTCTTTCTGTCTCACAAGGCGGTCAACAAAAAGACTTTCGATGATTCTACAGCAACAGCCCTGCAGTCTGTTTCCAAACTGACGCTTCTTTTGCTGGCCATTATGATGATCTTCACCATCTGGAAGTTTTTGACAACCTCTGTCGGCAGCCCGGGTGCCGTAACGGCGTTAAACATTTTAACCGACGGACCTTATTCTTTCAACTTCTGGACCATTGAAGTGCTGGTCGGAATGGTTATTCCTTTTGTTTTGATTCTGGCGGCAAGAGGAAAAAATCTGACCGTCATATTTATCGCTGCCGCCATGATGATCTTCAGTCTGTTTTTTACCCGTATGGATATGGTGGTCGTCGGACAGCTTGTTCCGCAATATTTTGAACTCGGTGTTGTTGAATATTCCAAACTGAACACATACTCCCCCAGCGTTCACGAAATTCTGGTGGTGCTGGGGGGAATAAGCTTTTGTGTTCTGGCATTTCTCCTGGGAGAAAAAGTTTTTGCCGGGTTTGCCGATAATCAGCATACTGAACAAATCCAAGAAAAAGAACAGGAAGTTGTTGGAGCTGAAGAAACCGTATGACGAACAACCTTGGTCAAAAAAATTTCCCTCAATATCCTCTCGATGAGGAGCGCCGGGAATTTCTGAAAATCGGCCTGAAGATAACGGGCGTGCTGGCCGGTGGTTCGATATTGTCTTTGGTCTCCAACATCAATAAGGCCTATTCTCTTGATATCTTTCGGAACAAATACCCCTACAAGCCGCATTACGCGATGGTTTTACGACAGGATCGCTGCATTGACTGCGAAAAATGTATGAAAGCCTGTGTCGAAACCAATCATGTTCCCGACTACGGCTGGCGCACAAGAATTTTAAAACGGGAACTGCCGGCGGCCCTTGATCAGAAGTGGGAATTCATTCCCATCCTGTGCAATCAATGCAATAATCCTCCCTGCGTGCGGACCTGCCCGACGACGGCAACGTATAAGGATAAAATCAACGGCATTGTACAGATGAATAACAAAAAATGTATCGGATGCAAATCCTGTATCATGGCCTGTCCCTATGACGCCCGTTATTATAATGAAGAAAAAGGTGCCATTGATAAATGCGATTTTTGCTTTGAATCGCGGCTTTCCAAGGGTATAAGTAAACCGGCGTGCGTTGAGGCCTGTCCTTCCGATGTTCGCATATTTGGCGATTTGTCCGACCCGGGCAGCAGGGTTTTCCAACTGGTT
The DNA here is from genome assembly GCA_018056685.1 of Smithella sp. GTDB lineage: Bacteria > Desulfobacterota > Syntrophia > Syntrophales > Smithellaceae > Smithella. The sequence goes on along the minus strand of JAGPFC010000010.1, from coordinate 79,672 downwards.
CATCAGTTGCAAAAACCCGTCTGGGTTTTGCGGGAACAAGTCGGGGCGAAACCGAATATCTTTTATATGAAGGGTTGATTTTTAAGGCATGAAAAAGAATCTTTTACTGATAATTCTGCTTGCGCTTTTCTGTATCGCTAATGTCAGCGCTACAACAAAGGGGCGCTTTTCCGATGGCGGCGGGATTCTTTATACGCAGCCGGTGAAGTCCGTTCTCTTCAAGCATCAGCATCACGTGGATGAGAAAAAAATAAGTTGCGAAAAATGCCACAGCGGTCTTTTTGAAATGCAGGCCCTGCTTGCCCAGGAGAAAAAAGACTTTGTTATGGATTCTCTCTACAAGGGCAGATACTGCGGCGCGTGCCACAACGGCAAAGATGCATTTGCCGCCAAAAACCAGTGTGCCAGATGTCATCCCCGAATCAGCGAAAAGGATGTCGGACATGTCAAAGGCAAGCCCAAACCATACAAAGCTCCTGTTTACAATACAATCGTTGCTTTGGGAAAAGACCAGCGGCAGGTTACATTCAAGCACGAAAAACATGCGTCTCTGAATTGTCGCGATTGTCATTCGAAACTTTTTCAAATCAAGAAAGGGACAAACAATATTGCTCTGGAAACTCACCAATCTAAGCAATATTGTTTCAACTGCCACAACGGCAAGAAAGAATTTTCCTGGAACAATTGCGCCAAATGCCATCAGAATTGGAAAGACATCAAGCAATATGCCCTCTTGACACCGCAGGCCGACAGAGGAACGTGTGTCGGCTGTCATACCAACGATAACAAAATGAAGTCGCTGGTCATACCGCCTAAAATTGGCGGCGAGGCCGAAGGGTGAGCTGGCGCCCCTCCCCCGGTCCGGGCGGAAGAATATTACAAAGGGTATCTGGTCAACAAAGATTTAATCGGCAAGGATTTCCATCTTTCGATGGATTGTATCGCCTGTCACAAAGGTAATAAACAAGGGAAAACAAAAGAAGAAGCTCATAAGGGCCGACTGGCCAGACCGTCCGATAATCTTAAAAACTGTGGAAATTGTCATATCAAGGCCGGACAAAATTTTGCCAAATCTCTTCATTTCACCAGCCTTGGGCAGCGTGAAGGCGTTAAACACAGATTTTCTGCAGCCGAACTGAAAATTTTTGACAAGAAAGTTTTCGAACAGTCCTGTCGTTCCTGCCATGCCGCCTGCGGCAGTTGTCATGTGAAATCACCGCCTGTTGGCGGCATTACCACCGGCCTTCTGCAGGGTCATAAATTTGTCAAGAAAAATGAGGGGAAAACCTGCGCAGCCTGTCATGGTGGTCGTGTCTATCCCGAATTTACCGGCGAATACGGAGGCACACCTGATGTCCACTACCAAAAAGGCATGATGTGCAACGATTGCCATAAGAAACAGGAAATGCACGGCGACGGTAAAATTTATAAATCCAAAAATGATGTGAAAGACCGGCCCAAATGCCAGTCCTGTCACAAAGATAAAGGCAATCAGGTCGCGCATACCATTCACAAGGGCAAAGTCAGTTGCCAGGGATGTCATTCCTCCGGCCAGTATCGTCAGTGCTACAGCTGTCATTCCGTGCACGGTTCGAAGGCTGAACCGGGCTTCATTCTGGGTATGAATCCGCGTGACCGCAAGACCTTGACAACGCTCAGGATCATACCTACTATAAGAAATACGTTCGAACCCAGGGGAATAAAAATGGAGAATTTCGACGCTCTGCCCAACTACTGGGATTCGGCGGTTCACAATATAAAGAAACGGACAAACCGGACACGCTCCTGCGATTCCTGCCATGTCAATAAGGAAGGATTCTTAAAGCAGGAAGATTTGCTTAAAGATGGTTCGAAAGCCAATGAAGCGTTGATTTATGACATTAAACCAATCAGCAAATAATAAAGGAGGATTTTTTATGGGAAAAATGAAGTTTTTGAAAGCGTTGTTGTTGTCCCTGTTGATTTTACTGCCGGCTGCGGTATGGGCTGAGGGATTCAGTCCCATTCTCTCAACGGATGATCTGGCAAAAATTTTAAAAGATCCGGGAGTTGTCGTTGTTGATATCCGTAAAGTTGAGGATTATAAAACCGGACACATTCCAGGCGCTCTTGGCATTTTCTACGGCAACTGGGCACCGGGTATGGGCGGTTTGCAAAATGAAATGCCCGCGGATGATGATTTAATCGATCTGCTTTCCGCAAATGGAATCGGGCCGGATTCGACAGTTGTCGTTTATGGAACGACCGCTGCACCGCCTGATCGCGCGAATGTTACCCGTGTAGCCTGGGCATTAAAATATGCGGGCGTGAAAAAAGTCGCGGTGTTGAGCGGCGGATTTGAAAAATGGGCAACTCGCGAGAAAAAAGAAGTATCCCAGGAAGTGGTTAAACCCAAGGCCAAACCCTACACCGGAAAGGTAAACAAAGATCTTCTGGTGAAAAAGGACTATGTAAAAAATCAGATCGGCAAAGCGACTATTGTCGATACGCGCGAACCTGCTTTCTTTAAAGGCGAACAGAAGCTGCCTTTTGTGGCTAAAGCCGGCAGAATCAAAAATTCTGTAAATTTACCATCTATGCAGGTTTTCGACAAATATCCTCCTGGAGAGCACATGGAACCCTGCTGCTGGACGTATAAAGATACAGCCACGCTGAAGAACTTGGCTTCCGGCGTTGTCGGCAGTGATCTCGACAAGGAAATCATTGTTTATTGTGACAGCGGAAGAGTGGCCAGTATATGGTGGTTTGTTTTAAGTGATGTGATGGGCTATAAAAATGTTAAGATTTACGATGGTTCAGCGGAAGACTGGATGAAGGATGCGACCGCCCCGACAGAACCGTAACGATTAATCACCCTGAATGTGAACAAAGAAGCCCGGTGATTTTTTTCATCGGGTTTCTTTCTCGGTTTGAAGTGTTAAATAAAAAAACTTGACAAAATGTTTGTGATTTGTTTAATCAAGTGAAAACAGAAAGCGGCGATTTAAAAAAGTTAATTGCTCCGCTCTAAAAATGTGCTAAAGGCTGGTGTGATTTTGAATAATGAGCCCGTTGCCTTCTGGCGCGGGCTTTTTGTTTTGAGTCGCGTAAGAAATTTAATACAAAATTTTCAACATAGTGAGGTAAGAAAACAAATGAGTAAACTGCATACACGTCACATTTACACGTCCGAATCGGTTTCAGAAGGACATCCGGACAAAGTCTGCGATCAGATTTCCGACGCCATTCTGGATGCATGTCTGGAACTGGATAAGCATGCCCATGTGGGCTGCGAAACAGCCGTAGGTCCGAATCTGGTCGTCAATCTCGGCGAAATTACCTGCAAGAACTGGGATAAGATCAATCCGCAGGCCATTGCAAGGCAGGTCGTCAAAGACATCGGTTATGATGATCCCTGCGAGGGATTCAGCTGGGACACGTTCAATTATCTCTGCGCGATTCACGGACAGTCACCGGATATCGAACAGGGGGTTGACCGTGACAGGCCTGAAAACCAGGGCGCCGGCGATCAGGGAATGATGTTCGGATACGCGTCTTATGCCACGCCACAAATGATGCCTGCTCCGATTTATTTCGCGCATATATTGCTGGAAGAACTGACCAGACTGCGCAAGGAGAAAGTCATTGAATACCTCCGCCCGGATTCCAAGTCACAGGTCAGTGTATTACATGAAGACGGCAAAGCGGTTAAAATTACAACCGTGGTTATTTCTCATCAGACCTGCGATGTACCTTTGAAACGAATCCGCAAAGATTTAATTGAAGTCGCACGTGATGTCCTGGGTAAAACGGGCATGTTGACCAATAAGACTGAATTTTTCGTTAATCCGACTGGAAGGTTCGTGATTGGCGGTCCTATGGGTGACTCCGGTGTTACGGGCCGGAAAATTATCGTCGATTCTTACGGCGGTGTCGGTTCTCACGGCGGCGGCGCTTTCTCGGGCAAAGATCCGTCCAAAGTGGATCGATCGGCTGCCTACTATGCCCGTTATGCCGCCAAGAATATTGTCGCGGCGAGACTGGCCGATAAATGTGAGATTCAGATTGCCTACGCCATCGGCGTTGCCAAACCACTCAGTATTAATGTCAGTACCTACGGCACCAGCGTAATTCCTGAAACGAAAATTGAAAAAATTCTCACGGACGGGAAAATATTCGACTTCCGCCCGGCCATGATGATCAAGGATCTGGGACTCACCACACCCAAAGGCTGGAGTTACCGCAAGAGTTGTAATTACGGCCACTTTGGACGCAAAGGATTCCCATGGGAAAAGACAGACCGTGTGGATGCACTGCGCGACGCCGCCGGATTGAAACCAAAAAAGTAAATTAATTAGCACTATAAGGAATGATCAATCCGGTGTCATGCGACACCAAAAAGTAATTTCAAGCCTTATACACTTCATAAAAAAGCCCGTCTATTCCAAGTGCGGGCTTTTTTACATCATGTTGTCAATTCGTTTTATTTGTGGCATATATTAAAAAAACCTATCCAAGGAGGTTCATTTGCCGGCAAAAAAAGATCCAACCAGAGAGCGTCTCATTTTGTGCATCAATGCGACATTGCAAAAGAAAGCCCGGGAGATTGTCGTTCTGAATTTAAAAAAGGTTTCCGCATTCACTGATTATATGATTATCTGCAGCGGAACATCGGAAAGGCAGGTGCAGGCCATCGCTCAAGAAATTCAACAATTCCTGAAAAAAGCGGATGTAAGGCCCATGGGCGTGGAAGGCGAAGCCAACGGCCAGTGGGTTTTGCTTGATTATGGCGACGTGGTGATCTCCGTCTTTCACGAACCGATCAGAGATTTTTACGATCTGGAAAATCTCTGGGACGCCCCCCGGATGAAGGTGGACGAAAACAAGAAGGAAGTGAAAAGATTAAGCAGGGAAATGGCATGAGTCTGGCCGAGGTTCTCCATGATTTAAGCGCCGTGATTTTTCCGCCACAATGTCTGGGCTGCGCTGAAATCATTGATCAAGCTGACGGGCGGATATTTTGTCCATCCTGCGAAGCCAGGATTCATTTTATCACCCGGAGCATCTGTCATATTTGCGGCATCACCTTTCCTGACAGTCCGGCAGACAATCACCTGTGCGGCGAATGTCTGGAGAAGAAACCTCATTTTTTCCACGCACGCGCCATCTTCAGTTACGAAGACGTAATTTTAAACTCCATTCATCAATTTAAATACAAAAATGATATTTCTACCGGCGAAATTCTCGCTTCTTTTATGGCCGATTTTTCCTTTCCGGATATTGATTTCAGCGATTATTCTCTGATGATGCCGGTTCCCCTGCATATCAAAAGACTGCGCGAAAGGGGTTTTAATCAGTCGCTGATTCTGGCACGGGCCATCGGCAGAAAAAAACACATCCCCGTTAACTTTTCTCTGTTGAAACGGCACAAATACACCCTGACTCAGACCGGCTTCCACAAACAAGAAAGAAAACAGAATATCAGAGGAGCTTTTGAAGTCACGGACAGTAAAAAAATCACCGGCAGCAACATCCTCCTGATTGACGATGTTTACACAACCGGCGCCACGGTCAACGAATGCGCGAAAATCTTAATGAAAGCCGGAGCACAAAAGGTATCTGTTTTGACACTGGCCAGAGTACTGCCTCATCATTCTTAATTTAAGGAGTTCAGATGGATAAAATACTCGACAGAGAAACCCTGCGGACAAAACTCAATGAGTTGCGCAATCAGGGGAAAAAAATCGCTTTCACCAACGGCTGTTTTGATATTCTGCACGTCGGGCACGTGCGATATTTGCGTGAAGCGCGGAAGACCGGGGATGTGCTGGTGCTCGCGTTGAACAGTGATTCCTCCGTCCGTGCCCTCAAAGGCGAAAAAAGGCCTCTGGTTTCCGAGCAGGAAAGAGCCGAGGTTCTGGCCGCGCTGGAATTCATTGATTATGTGACAATTTTCCCGGAGTTGACTCCGCTGGAACTTATCAATTTCCTCAAACCGGACGTCTTAATCAAGGGCGGAGACTGGCCGGAAGAGAAAGTTGTCGGACGGGAGGAAATCAAACAGTGGGGCGGTCGGGTGGCCATCATTCCTGAAGTGGAAGGGAAATCAACGACCAATGTTATAGAAAAAATCATTAAAGCATATTGTTCAGATAAAGAAAGTAATTGATCTAACTGATAATATTATAATCTCCGGTCATATGGATAAAATATCCCGTTAACAAAAATTTCTCTTTACAAATAAATTTTCATCGAGTAAAGGATACGTTCAAGTTTTTCATGCAAGGAGTAATGTTTTGGAAAAACAGACTAACGTAAAAGCAAGACAGGAAAAAATGCAGGCTTTCAAGAAGTTGCTCAATCAGAAAATCAATGAGCTGTTGAGCGAAGCCGGCAAAACTGTTTCCGAAATGACTAACGGGAAAGAAAATTATCCCGATCCCAACGACAGAGCCTCGCTGGAATCCGACAGGAATTTTGAATTACGCATCCGCGACAGAGAACGTAAATTGATCATAAAGATGCAGGAAGCCATCAAAAGAATTGATGACGGAACGTTCGGGATCTGCGAAGTTTGCGGTGGCCCCATTTCCGAGAAAAGACTGATGGCAAGACCGGTAACGACTCTCTGTATCGACTGCAAAACTAAACAGGAAAAGATGGAAAAACTAAAGGGCGAATAACCCGTGAAAAATAAATCATAAAAAAGCCCCGACATCGGGGCTTTTTTATTTTAAGAACATCCGGTAAATATCAACAATCTAATAAACGCCCGATTAAATTCTGAAACGAATAAGGTTGAATCTTACTTACAAGGGTACTATATTAATTTTTATTTTTAAATCAAAAATGATGATGGCTTTTTATGTTTGTAAATGTCGCCTTAAACATTCCGTCTGATAAAACCTTCACATATGACGTTCCTGCTGATTTACAAAGCCAGATTGAAATCGGCAAGCGCGTCTTTGTTCCCTTCGGCAATAAAAAGCGCACAGGCTTTATTGTCGAGATCAATCATGCCTGCGATCTGAAAAACATCAAGCCTCTCTATGAGATACTTGATGATGAACCGCTCTTCGAATCAAATGACCTGAAATTTTATCAGTGGATTGCCGACTATTGCATTTATCCATTGGGTAAGGCGTTGGCCGAAATCATTCCCTCCGGTTCTGAGAAAAAAGACTTTTCCTGGATAACTCCCGTGGCATCGAAAAAGGATATTCATCTTTTTTCCGAGCAGGAAAAACTAATGGAATTTCTGAACCGGTATCCTCAGGGCATCGCCCTCAACAGCATCAGTAAAATCAGCGGTATTAACAATGTCTCTGCCGCGACAAGAAAACTGCAATCGGCCGGGCTTATCCTGATTGAAAGAAAACAAAACAAACAACTTTCTGTAAAAAGTGAAAAGATTGTAACCCTTGCGCCAATCGATACAGATGAAATAAGATTAACCGATAAGCAGGCAACGGTCATCGATTTTATCCGGAAAACCGGTACGATATCTTTGAAGAATCTGATTGCCGAATCCTGCGTTTCGGAGGGTGTTTTCAAAAGACTGCATGAAAAAGGTATTATTCATTTCACGGATCAGGAAAAAATTCGCACCGCTTCTTTAGATTCAACACTTTGCCGAAAAATAAATCCGCTTCTTCTTAACAAACAGCAAGAACTGGCGTTGTCAGAAATTTCTCATAAAATTGGACAAGACACCTTTTCACCGATTCTGCTGCACGGCGTCACGGGCAGCGGCAAAACGGAAATTTATTTAAAAGCGATTGAAAAAGTTATAAGCGATGGAGCCTCCGCAATTTACCTTGTCCCGGAAATTGCCCTGACGCCGCAATTGATATCGCGCGTGGCGGGAAGATTTGATAAAAGTCAGATTGCGGTCCTGCACAGCGGCATTTCCGAATCCATTCGTTATGACCAGTGGCGGCAGATCAAACGCGGCCATATCCATTTGGTGATCGGCGCGCGTTCCGCCCTTTTCGCGCCTCTTCCGAATTTGAAATTAATCATTGTTGATGAAGAACACGACGCATCCTACAAGCAGGATGACCGGCTTTGCTATAACGCCCGCGACATGGCGATTGTGAAAGCGAAGATGTCTTCCGCCGTTGTGATTACCGGTTCGGCGACTCCGGGTGTGCACACTTATTTTAATGCGCGGACCCAAAAATACAGTTATCTGGAATTGCCCCGGCGCGTGGATGACAGACCCATGCCGGTCGTGGAAATCATCGACATGAAAGCTCAACAGGAAAAAGCGGGAAAAGTTCCCATCTTTTCTGACAGACTGATTGAAGCGATCGATGAAACGCTTGACAGGAAGGAACAGGTTTTGCTTTTTCTCAACAAGCGGGGTTTTGACACTTTCCTGGTCTGCGCCGACTGCGGCTATCAGTTCGGCTGTCCCAATTGCGCCGTTTCACTCAAACATCACGCTGTGGAAAACGTTATTAAATGTCATTACTGCGATTACACCATTAAATCTAATCCCATATGCCCTTCCTGCAAAAACAGCCGCATTTTAAATTTTGGCGTAGGCACGCAGAAACTGGAAAAAGAAGCGCTAAAGTTTTTTCCCCACGCACGCGTCCAGAGAATGGATTCCGATACCACGGCTCGCAAGGGCGCTCAGGAGAAAATTCTGAGGACACTGGAAGCCAGAGAAATTGATATTCTTATCGGTACACAGATGATTACCAAAGGCCATGATTTCCCTTTCATAACACTGGTGGGCGTTATCGCCGCCGACACATCCTTGAACATGCCCGACTTTCGCGCCGCTGAAAAAACGTTTCAACTGATCACGCAGGTAGCCGGACGCGGTGGACGCGGCGATACTCCCGGCAGGGTGATCATCCAGACTTTTAATCCTGATAACTACGCTTTACGCCATGCGCAAAACCACGACTACAAAGCGTTCTATGATGAAGAAATTGAGTTCCGAAAAGCCCTGCACTACCCGCCTTTTAGCCGGATCATTAACCTGCGTTTATCTTCCACACAGAAAAACACGTTGATAGAGGCAGCGCAACGTCTTGGTAGATTGGCGCATAGATTAAGCAGAAGTTATGGCGATGCTGTGGAAATTATCGGACCCGCAGAATCACCGCTGGCTAAACTCAGAGGCCGCTTCCGCTGGCAAGTGATGATCAAAGGAAAGCATATTAAAACTCTTCACCAGATTGCGCGAGAAATCATCAACCAGCATAAGAACAGTCACGTGAAGATTACGGTGGATGTGGATCCCGAAAACTTCATGTAGTGGCGCTGTTCCATGTCACTAAATTAATAACTCTATCCTTAAGTAGGTCTCATTGCCTCAGTTGCCTGATGAATCAGAAAATTAGTGGGCAACAACCGCATCAACTCGGGTTGGCAATTCCGCAGCGCTTCATTCTCAGCCAGTTATGCGGAGTACGAACCTTACAATTGGAAAGAAACTCTTTCCTAGACACAACAATATTGCGACTTTGTATGTAACGCCCCCATCCAGACAACGTTTAAAAACGGTGAAGTCAGCAGGTGGAATATTCAATTAATTTCGTCGAAAATTTGATTGGCGCTTATTAGGTTTTGGATGGTTTTAAAAAATAAATCAAACGATAAAAGAGAAACACTGCTTTCAGTGTAATTTTAACCATTTATATCCTCAACATCTTCATAGACATCCTGCGTATAACGCGGTGAGCAGATGGCCAGAAAAATCAAATCCTCTTTGCCGATGTTGGCGATGCGCTGCGAACACATCGGCGGAATCAGCACGACATCACCGGAGTTCACCTCTTGCGGCGGAAGGTCGCCGATCTCCACGCGCCCTTTGCCGCTGATGATAAAGTAGCGTTCGGTGATTCCCTGCAGGCGATGACGGCGCGTTGTCACTCCGGGTTCCACTCTTGCCCTGGCGATGGATACAGCCGGATCATCAGCGGAATTGGACAGTTCCGTAATAAAACATCCCTCGGCCATGTAAAATTCCGCTTTGAGATTTTGTTTTTTGATTTTTGCTTTCATAATCAATTTACTTTCTTTTCATATGACAAAACAGTTCGAAGCTTCATTTTTTCAGCATGATTCGGGCGTCCACGATGGTGCATGATTTGTCGCTGCACATCACCGGATTCAAGTCCACCGATTCAAAATAATCCTTCATATCCATCATCAACTTGGAAAAACGAATCAGCGTTTTCTGTATAGCCGAGATGTTGACAGGTTTAGCGCCGCGGTAGCCGGTCAGCATCGGGTAGGCTTTGAGTTCCCGCATCATGCCTTCCACATGGGCATTGCTAAGCGGCGCCATCCGCAGGGAAACATCCTTGTAGATTTCGACGCCCACGCCGCCGAACCCCAGAAGCATCATGGGGCCGAATTGAACATCGTTTTTCGCGCCGATGATCAATTCAACGCCTGAAGCCATTTCGTCAATGAGCATTCCGGCAAATCCGGGAAGCTTGCGGAATCTTTCCAGCACAGCCACAAGCCGTTCATCATCTTTAATGCCGATGACAACCCCCTTGACATCGGACTTATGAATGATTTCCGGAGAGACAATTTTGACCACAACCGGATAGCCGATTTTGCGGGCGGCCTCAATAGCCTCTTCCGCTTTTTTCGCCACCGCAAATTTCGGTGTTTGAAATCCGGCCAGGGAAAAAATCCGTTTCGCGTCCGGTTCCAGAACCCAGCCCCATTTTTTCGATTTTTCCAGAATGCTTTTTATTTCTTTATTGAGCATGTTTATTTCCTCGTGAGGGCTTTGGCCATCAGAACCGCTCCTTCAATGGAAGACGAGGCCGGAATACCGTTGAGTTCAAATCCGTCAATCATCATATTGTATTTTTCGACATGCGGCGCATAGGCGATAAAAGGCTTTTTGTATTGTTTGCTAACCTGACTCAGCCGCACGCCGATATCGAGCGTGATGCCCGGAATGTACGGCAACAGCAGAAACACAATGCAGTCAATCTCGTTGGACTCGCCCATGATTTTGGCGCACGCCACAAAATCGTCGTCGGTGGCGCTGCCCGTCAAATCAACCGGATTGCTGAAAGACGCAATCGTCTGGACGCTTTCGGACACAGCGGCTTTCATGTCATCTTGAATTTCCTGCGATAATTCAGGGACGGACATTTTTTCCGCGACACAGGCGTCAACCGCCATGGCGCCGTGGCCGCCGCTAGCCGTGATGATTCCTATCCTGCCGCCTATAGAATGCTGATAGACGCTGAGCACTTCACAAAAAGAAACCAGTTCGTGCTCGTTCGCCGCTTCCAGTATGTTGTGCTGCGCGATGGCGGCCTTAAAACTGGCATAATCACCCGCCATGGACGCCGTGTGGCTCGATACCGCGCGGTGCCCTGCCTCGCTTTTGCCGGACTTCATGATGATAACCGGTTTGGGCGCCCCCTCCGCGGCCAGCACAAAATCCCTGCCCTCGCCTTCGGCAAAACCTTCCACGTAAAAAGCAATAACTTTCGTCGTCCGATCAGTCATCAAATAGCGCAGCAGGTCTATTTCTTTCACGAAAGCCTTGTTGCCGATGCTGATGGCTTTGGACATTCCCACGCCCTGCTGACTGAACTTGATCATCTGATCAACCAGAATGCCGCCGCTCTGACTGATGAAAGCGACGGATCCGTAATTCGGTTTGATCATGCGTTCAATCGGCAGAAAAAACGTATCCACATGAAGCGGCGAAAAAATGCCCAGGCAGTTCGGACCGATAAACGGAAAGTCCGCTTCGCGGGCCATGGCGACAATTTTATCCTGCAAATCTTTGCGTCCGCCTTCGGTAAACCCGCCCGATACCACGGCCGCTGACTTCACGCCCGCCTTGATGCATTGCGTAAACACGTCAGGAACGAATTCAGCTCTCGCGGCAATCACAGCCAGATCAATTTTTTGCGGAAGATCGCTGATGCGCGCGTACAGCGTTTCGTCATGAAGCTGCCCGCCTTTCGGATTAACGGCGAAAACCTGCACGGGATAGCGGTGATGATTTTTATCGAAAATGACATTAGCCGGATGGCGTTCGTTCGTCGCCGACACGCCAATAACGGCCATGGTTTTCGGCTCCAGTAAAGGCTTGAGATTCATAAATCCTCCAAGTCTCCGTTAAACCGTTGATCCATCAACAATGGAATTATTATGGAACATCAAATATGTGGTGCATCATCATTGCATCCTGACATCTTGTCCTATCATTTTTCTTGTTCCACGATCTTGTCTTTTTCATTATTGTCTGATGAACAGATCATGCCGGATTGCTTGATGAGGTAATACGCGACAGCCAAAGCCACGATAATACATGCGACGCCGATGATTTTCATGCCGTCGATATCTTCTATCTTGAGCACTACAACCTTTCTGGCAACCGCAATAATGGCCACCAGGACAACCACCTCCACGTGCATCACATTTTCCTTGAGATAAACTTTGATGGTATCCAGAAGCTCAATGCCGATCAGCACCAGCATAAAGATTCCGAAGAGTTCCATTAGCTGGTTGAGGTTGATGACGGCATAGTCGGATTCAAGTACGTACTTGAAAATATAGTATCCCAGTTCGATGGTAGCCATTATCAGCACAGCGGTCATCAGTAAAATTAGAGAATAAATGATTACTTTTTGAATAATCGTTCCTATTTTTTTCATAAAACCTCCGATCATTATATGATGAGCCAACGTTTTGTTCTTTACCATGTTAATTTAAATTTATACTTAGACTTGAGCATTCAGTCAAAATATTTCATTAATATAAAGTATACCCCCGTTTTTAAATTTTTTTTATTTTAACTTGGTTCATCGTTTATGCCGCAATTTTGGCCAACAAAATAACCGCCTCCAGCTTTTCCATGAAAGACCATCAGGAAAAGCCGATATGACTTCGATTGACGAAGCGCCGGGAATGTAGGCAACCTTACACTCTTGCACATCAAAAATCATTGTTCCATAAAACTGATTAAGCTGTCCCGATGAAGAAAAGTCGGGCTTAAAGCTATATGGAGTCACCACACAGAACCGATTCTCAATCCATTGGATGTCTTTTCCTTCAGTGTACGAAACAAGACAAGAAAGTCCGCGGAGGCGTACTAAAAGTCGTGGTGAATCCTTCGGCTCCTTAAAAAGAGCGAAATGGCCGACTTCTTTATGTATATCAATCTCGCTGCAGGAATAAAGAACCGCAAGATATTTACCGTCAGGACTTTCCTGAAAAATGTCCCGCAAGCCTTTCCATTTTTTTCGGTTGGGACCCGGCCATGAATTAATATCCAAATTCCAATCCGTCATCTTTTTCACTGTCCGAGTTGCGCAACCATATCAATAATGTTTTCTGCAATTGCCAAAAATCTTTTCAACTCCGCTTCCTTGCGCGGACTGGATAATTCACCATCGATTCTAACGACAACCGACCTGCCGTCAATATCAATAAAGGGTTTATCGAACTCTTCCAAACGCATGACAAGTCCGGCGATATCGGCACCGAGCAGTTTCTGAGCCAATACTTTATCCGAACCCGACATGGTGAATTTTCTACTGAAATCGCTCTCCGGTAATGGAATATTGTCCTCATCCGAACGATCGAATATCCTGCCAATTAAACTCTTCTGACGAATCGACAACCATCCGCCGGAACGTGTTGTTGTTGCTTCCAGACTGGTCGTCCCCGGCGTACTATCTCCTCCCATCCAAAATACAAGTTTCCCGATCCACCCTTCCCTGGCATAAAACAGTGTGGGAACTTTACCGGATATGAATACAAAAGCTCCCGGGCTCATATCGGCAACACGTTTAAGATAAGGGCACATTTTGACCTGTTTATTATAAGACCATATATAAACCAGAATAATGAACAGAATAAGAAAGACTGCAAAAAAGATAACTAAATCTGTCAGAGGCACCGGCCCATGGACTTTGTTGTATTGAAAGCCGTAATAACACCAGTAACTCATTGCCGCAATCAAGACAAAATAAACAGGCACTACCGGCATGTTCATCTGCGGCATGGGTTCGCTTTTTTGTTCCATCATTTGTCTGAATGATTCCGGCTTTTGATATTCTAAAGGCAGCACTGCCTCAACCACTTCTCTCCTGACCTTCCTAGGCTTGTTCTTCTCTTTCATCCATTTTTTTTGTAATTGCTGCGTTTTCGCCTGCATCTTTGCGCTGTCCAGAGGCACACCCATCTCATCGGCCACCCGCTTTACTTCGAGTGCCGTCGGCCCGCCCCGTTCCATGCGCCAGTTCATTTCCTTTCTATACGCTTCCTCGAAATTCGAAGAAAAATTCTCCTTGGTTATTGTCTTCCGCCCTTTGTTTTTTCTCTCGGACAGAATTTTCGCGATAAGTTCATCCAACGCACTTCCCTTCATATAAATTTTTGTTGATTGCGGCATATGATCCATTTCCTGCCCCATAGGCGCGTTGGAAACCGTAAGGCTTTCTCCATCGTTATATTCAATACAAATATCCTCCCATATTCCGGCAATGGGATGATCGTAGAGTACACCGATTAATTGTTCGGATGGTTTGACAAAACCAGCTATTTTGACACCCGGCATTTCCGGGCAATCATAATGGCCGGCCAAATCAAAACCGTGGGCATTAAAAGTATCTGTTAATTCTGTGATTATTTTCTTATGCGACCATCGGGGATTATCAGTCGGTACAAGGCTTATTTCCAGAACCGGCTTGGTGGAAAGTTGCAACAGAAACTTATAAAGAAAAAAAAGTGCCACAATAACAAATGAAGCGCCAACGATAACAATAAGCAATGTATTACTCATTATGTCCATCTTTAAAAATGTTTACGCATTTTTGGCAACGACTTTTTCCACACAAATACCATCGATGGGAAATCGCTTATCAACTATCAGTTTTGCTCCGGAGTTTTCAACCAGGCTGTTATCAAGCTCCATGGTAACCTTACAGGCTTCAAGATGTTGCAGCCGACAATGTCCGGCAGGACATTTCTTAATATAATAAGTTTTTGATTGCGGAGATGTTGACTCGACATCATAGTCAGCGCCAATCAAATCGAGAAATATTTCCCAGTTCCAAATGGCATTTTCGTATGAAGCTTCCTTACGGAAACCAAGAATCGACAGTTTGGGAAGAAACCACCCCAGCGCTTTGTTGGACATGACGGTCATTTTTCCAAGAAGCGGAATCTTTACGGCAATGCGGAAATACTTGCCCCAGAAAGGAATGGTCCGAGCTATGATTCGTGAAGATTTGTTCGATGTTTGCATACAAATATGTTTCCTAACGAAATATTAACACAAAACGTCAACAAGCAAATAAACAATTCCATGTTATGTCTTCCCGAATTTTCCTCATATTCTACTCAAGGGCTTCATGGTTGTGCCGAAGTAGATGATTGAAGTGCTCCCTTGAAGAGAAATCCGGACAGGCAGACTATTTTTATTACGTCGCCGCAAGTCCAATTGAATGCCGGCAAATTTTATATCGCCGAACCCGACTGTTTTCGCGAGACGTTGAAGGTCCTGAAGACTGATGAAGTATTGCCAGTCATGAGTCCTCCGAGGAATAAAACGGCAAAGGATCTCACCAAGCCAAATGGTCAGCACCTTGGCCCGGAATGTCTTGTTGAGCGTATCCAGGAAAAACCAGCCGCCCGGCTTAAGAACACGGTAGATTTCCGAGAGCAACATCTGCTTATCGTGTACATGCTCCAGAACATCAAAACAGGTAACCGCGTCCATTTCCGCATCGTCAAAGGGAAGTTTCTCCGGAGTGCAAAGTCTGTAATCTATAGAAAGATTTTCCTGAACGGCGTGATCGCGTGCTTGACGAAGCGATTCTTCCATTATATCCGTGCCGAATACGACAGCCTGACGCTGAGCGAGGGATTCGCACGTGTAGCCGCCACCACAACCCACATCAAGAATTTTGACACCATTCCAGCTCCTGATGAAACTCTCAAAGTAATCAAGACGAAGAGGATTGGCCTTAAATAAGAAGATGTGGTCCTTCTCCGGTGGCCACCAATGGTATGAACCGCCAAACAGTTCACCCTGATCCTTCATATCCATTCATCCTTCAAGATGATTGCTCATGCAAAGCTTTCGAACAAAAAGCTAAGTATGAGCGTGGAGATCATTTTAATAATTAAGTGTTGTGTCCCTGAATTCATTGATATTATTTATACACTCCGTATCAACCTGCAAACAGCAACTGTTTCTTTCAAAATAATTTTATCTGTTTGATTTGAATGTTTACAATTATTACTAAATGAAATCAATCTTTTAAATAGTTGGCGCAATGATTAAAACCCGCCTTCAAGTAGGACAGGATCGGGAGCGGTTTTTGTGCCTTCGACAATGCCATAACTTAATATGTTAAATCCCGTGTTCGGTTCCAATATTGTAGAGCATTGGAAAATCAGCATAGCGGCGGCCACGGCCGAAGCCCGGGCGCCGTCATAGTCGGACATGGCGTTACGGTTGGTGATTTCCCTGTACAGCGGCTCAAGTTTTTGCTGAGTTTCAAGGAAGGAAAGACGGGGTTGATGTTTCTCGTCAACGGGTGCCCCGGCCCGTGTATTATCAAGGGTGATGCCTAGGGCTGCGACGATAGCCGCGGCTATTCGAATCATCACCTGCGTCTGCTCATTGGCCTGTTCAAAAAGAACCGCCTGACCCGGTTGCACGCCGGACAGGTTAAGCCGGAAAGCTCTGAACAAATAAGTCCCTGCCATCCGTGCGGTTGCCGCAACCACCGTACCGGGATGAACGGAACCATCCAAAGTGAACGTTGTAACACTCGCATTCGCAAGTTCCTTCGCTACATTCGCATGTGCTTCGCTAAAAGTCGTCATGAATTTATTCCTGTAATCCGGTTATATTGATACATTCTGATTAATATCCGCCATCGATCTTGACGGTAAATTCCAGCCATTCTATTCTGGGGCAGCCGTCTGTGCCGAGCGCAAGTTTGAATTTTTTGATATTCATTTCTCCTCTGCCGAACTTTTTCACCGCGTTAATATTTTCGTCAATGAATGCCTTGTTGGAATCAGGACCGGCGATTGTTTTTCCCACTTCCGGCGAGAATATAAACTTCCGGGGATTTTCCGGCCCTGCATCGGCATTGTAGGGACGGTCGGCGCATTGGGAAGGATTTTTTAAAAAATGCCAGCCTTCTATTTCACGGGGATTGGGGGCGAAGTGAAACGGCGGCGTGAGTCTTGCCAGATTTTCATCTCTGCCGAATTCCTTGACGACGATTTCCCAACCTTGCGCCATCGGTTCGAGAATAAATTCAAATCGTCCGCCGAAAGCGCGGCGAAACGCTTGGCCCGCCTCGACCCGACCGGAAAATTTTTGGCTGAATTTGGGATACAGAAATCTGTTTTTGAATTCTTTGAGCGGCATTCTTTTGACCTGCTTCATGTCGCCGTCAATGCTTCCTGTGACATTTTCCCCTTCAATTTTGAGCCAGTATTCGCCGCAATGGGATATGGCCCAGCCATCGCCCGGCTTGGCGCCCGCTCCGTTGATCGCCAATACCCACCGAGAACCGACGGGGAAAACATCCACCGTCGGCCGGCAATACATGCCGTCGCCCATTTGAATGTTCATGCCCGAATCCAGAATGCCGCCTTTGAGCGTCTCCAGCACCAAAACATCCATAGTCGGAGATTTGCCGGGATGATGACGCAGAATCTTGCCGATGATAACCAAAGGCGCGTCTTGTGCCGCTGTAAGAAACGGCCCCTTCCAAACGCAGGAACAGGCTGGGGCGGAGGACGGAATGATGAATCCGAACACAACCAGTAAACATAAGATTATGGCATTTTTTTTCTTACGGTTTTCCATGACCTTCCAGATAAACATAGGGTTGCTCCTCCATGTCTTTTGCAATGCAGGAAATCAGGGGATTACCAAAGGACAAAGCCTTTTCCAGAGATTCTTTATATCTCTTAGCCAGAATCGGCCAGAGACCTTTTTCGTTTCCGAATTTTGCCGCTTCGAATGCGGCGCGAAGCCGATGCGCTTTGAAAAGATAAAGAAACGGCGCGATAGGTGTGCCGGGACGATTGCTCAGCCAGTTATCCACAAAATTTGCCTCGTTAAGCGGTCCTTCGCTCATGCCCTCCCATTCTATACAGAGCGGTACGGCTTTAGAAAAAGCTTTGGCTTCCTCTTTGCTTTTATCGCCCAAGATAACAACGATCTGTTCCTCCAGATTCCGCTGTCTGTATTTAAATGTATTATCCGGCCCTGACAGACTGGCAGCAGTCAAAAGAAATGATTTGGCCGGTATGGCCTTCAGATATTTTTGAAGACATTCATCCTTTTTGAAATTTTTGTATTGTTTTATCTCTTTTACCAAAGGCATCCCGAATAAAACGATAGCCGAGAGAGCAGGTTCGTATTGCTCTGCCATGACCTTCTGAACAAAGGCATGATTAAGCATCAATGAAAAAATGGTGAAGCAAAAGATAATTCTTCTAAATTTCATGGCTGTGTTCCCTCGCCTTTCGTTCCAGATAATTCCCCCGATACGCGCCTCTGCCTTTTATAAAAGCCCAGAGTGATGCCACCAGATAAACAGGCAAAAATATCGGCCCCAATATTTCATATTGCTTAACATGCGCACGCTCATGC
Source organism: Smithella sp. (assembly GCA_018056685.1). Classification (GTDB taxonomy): domain Bacteria; phylum Desulfobacterota; class Syntrophia; order Syntrophales; family Smithellaceae; genus Smithella. Next base: position 61,053 of record JAGPFC010000010.1, on the reverse strand, counting down.
AAGCGATTGATGGAAAGTGATTCCCGGTTTTGTCCCAGAACCACATGTCCTAGTGTCATCGCGCTGACACCTCCCCGCACCGGCATGCATTTTTTAAGGATGAGTGATATGAGACTGCTGTGCAGCTCCAGCACACCATCAACCACATGGATCCCGCCATTTGCGAAGAAAGCCAGCGGAACAAACAGAAGTCCCAGAAGCGTGTTGGGCAATGCCCAAATGTAGCGTAAGATTCTCATAACTTAATAATCGGAATAAATACCGGTATCCACCTGAGCGTGACATTTTTTGCATTGATAAACAATGCGCGGATAACCGGACGAAATTTTCATTTGACCGCCGCAGGATTCACAGATTGCTTTCTTCATAACCATAAATACAATAATCGGCACTGTGCCCACAGTCAACGCCAGCAAAGGCAGGAGTTCATTCAAAGGCAGAAGGCCAAACCAAGCCAGGCCAAAGCAAATGATAAGCGATCCCACCCAGGATAAAGTGGCAAAAAGTCTCAATTGCTTCGTGTACGCAATGGCGTTCATAACGCAATCCCTGTCTGTTTATTAAATCTTTTCCATCACACGTTTAATAAAGTTTCTACAAAAAATGATGATGGTCATATCAAATGTTCATGCCAGTTGCCGATTCCATTGAATCCCTGATATTTCATCGTGCAACCTCACGGCTTCGTTTATATGACTCTGGCCGATTTGCTCAATCAGTCTGCATACACTGAAATGCCGGCTGGCCGCTTCATAATCTGACAACCATGTTCTGAATTGCATTTCTTCCTGTTTCGTTCGCGGAAACATAACTTTATACCTTCGCAGTTTCATCCTGGTTGGCTTGGGGGTTAAACGCGCGCGAAAGCAATCCTGTTTTTTGCAAAGCAGCGTATAAAGCTCATCACAACTGAAATCCTTCATCATCTTTTCTGTCGCTGCGTCCTTAGGATCAAATTCCTTTCCCGGAACGATGACCCGAATCCCTTTAAATGTTTCATAGATTCGGAACACGTAACCTTTGTACGCCGATTTTTGCGATAACTTGCGCACCATTTCCACAATTTTTGTTTTATTGTCTTTTGATTTGCCGAATATATTCAAAAAAGATTTTTTAGGCTTGTCAATGTCGAGAATCATCAGATTTTGCGCATTCAAAACCTGGGCTCCGTACCTGTTTCTGGTAATAATGGATTTTGGGTCCACCACCCGGACGATTTCCTCCCGTATTTCCACTTCATAATCGTCCCAAACGTGCTTATCCCCCTTTATTCTCCTCTGGACTTTTGCTATCTTTTCCCTGGCTTTTTCAATCGCTTCGTTAATGGAAAAATTAGAACCGCCGTAACATTTTATTTCCTTGTCTTCCTGACCAACTCGCAAAATGCCTTTTTCCAACGCCCAATATTTATATATTTTCATATGATTCTTCCTTCTGAAACCGGAGGTTTGAATTGCTGATCAATGGCTTCAATGACTATCAGCAATTGGACATACGAGTTCTGTTGTTACCGCGATCGGGCACTGTCAATGCGGTCAATTAATTCCACAATCTCCTTATTCTTCTTAAAAGGAATAAGGTTTGCCGGTGGAGAGAAACTAAGCTCGTCACCCAATTCCGTTTTATGACGAAGGCTGATGGTGACACGGGGAGGATTGAGAATGACTGTGTAACTGACATTTTTAATATCAGACAAATTAACACGGACCGTTTTCCCCTTGTTTTTGAAAAACAATGAGAAGCCTTCGTCATAAACCTCGTCCATCAAATCAAACACCAAGTGTTTCATCATAAAATAACCAATCGCCGCCATGAAAATCACAGACACAGAAATCATCATATCTGAACTTTCATTATCATGTCCGGCGAATAATGCCGTTAATACGAAAAAACCTATAAATCCAAACCAGATGGCCGGGAATATGCGCTTATAGAAAAATGTACTACGGGAAGAAAGCCTTTTCATAACGTTATTATGTCATCTTTAGCGCGAACCCATGATGACAAGGACATATATTCCGATCAGCAATATAATGACTGCCGCCCCTACAATCAATAAACGAGGGGAGAAAAACGATCCTGGAGTAATGGGCTTCGACATCGTATAAGCATTGAGAACGCCTCCTTTTTGAAAACTGACGGATGTCCCGTCCTTATTGATGCCGGCTTTTCCTGATACAGCAACTTTGCCTTCTCCCACTGACTTCATAATCTTTTCATACATCTGGCGAATGTCCAAAGGCATTGAATCAACGCTCTCATATTCCTGCCCGTTAAAAACTATCTTACCGGCAGAAAGGGATAAAATATTTTCGTTAGAGATACCTTCCTTTCCGCTTACCGCTTTTTCGTAGACCTGGCGTATATCAGCAGGCATTTGTTCAATAGACGTATACTCCCTGCCATTCACGATATATTTACGTTTTAGATCGAATTTCACTTCCATGGTTTCCTCCCTGAAAAGGTTTGCTGATATCCTGCTATACTTTGCGCTGAGATACCAGTTCGGCGAAATGTTCAAACGATCTGTTATAGGTTCTTTCCGCTTCTTTTGGAAAACAGCAGGCAGGCAGCTGCCTTTTCTTTAAGTGATAGGTCAAACAATCACAGCAGATTCCTTTTCTGCCGCAGGGCTCGTAAGAGCAATTACAGTGATCCAGATTTTTCTCTTTTTTACATTCCATAATTTACGCCTTGAAACTTTTTTCCGGGAAAATAGACAAATGACTAATGGGTGCTTTTGTCTGCATGAAATTGAAAGTAATTTTATAGATACGATAAAAAATAGTATTATAATAAGTATTTCTTAATAAAATGAAATGAAGCCTCTTCTCGATTAACCGCTTTCAGCCCATTTTCTTGCAGCTTCGATTTCGGTAAACGTTTTGGATTCATAACCACCCCACGCCTTTTCATAAGCATGAAAGATGCTGTCCAGACCACTGGAAGATTGTTTCCGGATAATGATGGCTATTCGCTTATCGGGATTTTTATGTACGGAAACCGAATCATTCATGGCCTGATTACGAAGCTCATCGAACGATACCTTGATATCTTTTATTTTGGAGAAATCCCATATCGCATACCGCACTTTGGAAAATACCTTATCCAAATTGAGCTTTTCATCCAGTCTTTCAATCTCGTCGCCTTTTATAATTCCTGAGAAAGTAATCACCAAACCACGTCCATTCGCTTCAGTCTTAAGCTTATGAGGCATAGCAGCAATCTCCTTTATGAATATAAAAACCTTTTTGAATAATCTTTAAGGGATACAAATCATTTTTAATTAAATTAGTTGTTATTTTATATCCTAAAACTCCATTTTTGACAATCAGAATGAATGGATTACTTCCCTTTAAAAACTGCTGTTCGGCGTTCGATGAAGGATTGCAGCCCTTCTTTCATATCTTCGCTCTTCATGACATCTGCCACATCCTGAAAGATTACTTTTTTCGCCGCTGCTTCTCCATTTTTTTCAGCCAGGCGGCCGCTTTTCAATATATTACGGACACCCAACGGCGCAACGCTGACGACTTTTCGTGCCAGTTCCATCGCCTGATCCAGTTGCTTACCCGGTTCTGTAATATACTGCACCAGGCCCATGCGATAAGCGTCTTCGGCGGTCCACTGATCACCAGTCAAAAGATAACGCATCGCGTTAGACCAGCCGATATCTCTGGCCAATCTGAATGTCGCCCCTCCACAAGGGAAAAATCCCCGCTTAACTTCCAGCATGGCAAAACGCGTATCGGATGCCGCCACACGAATGTCCGCGTTGAGCATGGCTTCCGGCCCCCATGTAAAGCAATAACCCTGCACAGCATAAATAAGCGGCTTGCTGCAGCGTTCTTCGTTCATCATGTAAAAGGGATCAATTTCATTTTCACCGCCCAGCGGAAAACCTACACCGTTGCCGAAAGCATCCGACCAGTCGGTGAGTTCCAGGCCGGAGGTAAAATGCGGTCCGTTGGCATAAACAATGCCCACCCATAAATCATCGTCCCGATCCAGTTGGTAATAAGCGCGCGCCATCTGCGTGTACATTTCACGCGTCATGGCGTTGTATTTTTGAGGACGGTCGAGTTCAATAAGCATGATATGGTCTTCTTTTTTAATATTGATGGTCATGGCAGGTTCTCCTTTATGGTTATTCTTTTGAAGAAAGTATAAGTAAAGTATCAGCGTTGTGTCAACGAAAGATATTTAATGATCTGTGCATCGAATCTTCAGAAAATCTCTTGTGAAACTGTTTAAAATAATGATGTCGGCTGCGAAGTTATCACTTTGGTTGACGTTTGACCGCTGAAAGATTTTTTACATGGCTGACGAGCTCATCATTATCGATGGTCAAAAGCAGCCATTTTCGCCATTATAGACAGTCGATTTATCGCATAATGCCCGCGTTGGCCGCGAAAAGAATATCTTGCATGCGTTCCACGTTTGCGCGCTCTTCGGCGCCGAACACGATGAGTAACGCAAAGCGGTTCTTTTCGGAAATCAGAGTGCAAAACGTTTTGCTTTTTTATATTGGAGAGACCAACCGTGTTTTCTGCCGCCGCAAAGCCACTCCGGTGTAAAGATATAAGGACATAATTTCTCAATAAGCTTTTGGACCTATCCATTCAAAAGAAATCATCGATTAACCGATACTAAAATTTCCTACTGTCGTAAGCCCAGTTCAGCAAAGCCTGTCTTTGTTTCGGACGGCAATTCACATCCCCCATTTTGCAGTGCTTGCTGATTTGAGAAATGTGCCTTTTCATCGCCTTCCATCTTTTAATCTGACGTTCATCATCAGGACATCTTCTACCCCTATAATACCGGCAATACCACTGAAACCAGCCGCGGGGATCTTCATGATAGATCCAACCCTTTTTACGCCAGACAGACAGGGGCTGGGAAGCAGTGACCCCAAAGAAATTCAGTCGCGGATCATGACGTTCATGACAAAGTTTGGCGCGGGTAAACCAGCTTTTCGGAAATTCATCGCGGCAATCGGTCATGTATTTGCCGCCGAATATTCCCATCTCCAGCATCTGCTTCGGTGTCAAATCCGGCTGGAACTCAGGGTGAAAGTTCTTTCCGGCAGGCTCGGTAAGATCATAGACATAATTTTTCTGCATCAGATCATTGACAACAACTTTGCGTCTTCTCATTTGTGATTACCCGCATTTTTACATTACCCGATGAAATATTATTAGATTTTAACAAATTACTCAATAGGCTGATCTGCACTCGATTCCCAACCGCCTACAATCCCTCGCCATCCTTGCCCCCGTCATTTCAAAGTATTCGTTGGTATTTTTATCTTTCCAGCCATATCTTTCATAAATCCTATTCGCATGGGAATAATTCATCCGGTCAAGAATAATGTAGTCAACCTTCCCGGTCAGCACTGGGATGAGATTTTCAGCCTCGGGTAAAATCGGCGCGATCATCACATAAGTTCTGATGCCGTTTTGATGCAATGTTTCGATTGCACTCAACCTTTCCTGAATTGGCGGCGCACAGGGTTCAAATATTTTTCTAATGTTGTCATTCGCGGTAGTAATGGAAAGTCCGACTTCAATATTTTTTGATTTTTTGAATATATCCATATCCCGCACAACCATCGGGGAGCGTGTCTGAAGGAACACCGGCCAGTCATTCCTCGTCAGAATTTCCAAGCATTGCCTTGTCAGTTTGTATTTTACCTCCAGCGGCTGATATGGATCACAAAACCCGCTGACCCAGACTGTCCCTACCCTCTTCCGCTTTATTTCCTTGCTCAATAAATCGGGGGCGTTGATTTTTACATCGACAAAATCTCCCCACGGCTCTTTATGCCCGGTGAAACGCTTCATGAATCTGGCATAACAATAAGAGCATCCATGCTGACACCCGACAAACGGATTGATGACATAGTCATATATTTTGGACGGAGAAAGAATGGATTTTGCGTGTTTTTCTTTTATTCTCATATCGTGGCTCAACGAAATCAAAAAGTTTTAATAGATAGATCTGCTTAATCAATAAATCCCCTTTCTTTCATTCTTTCCGGATTTTTGAAAAATGCCATACGTTTTTCATCTTTCTCTATACGAGTTTCCGATGGAATTCTTTCTTTCCGAGCGCAACATATAAAATGAAATTGTCAGTGTTCGAACAATCATAAATGATATCTATTTCCATCGGACCTGCCAAAGATCATTTTACTTCACGCAGGAGTTTTTTTAACGGTTGTCATTAGCCATGAATGTCCTGACGGGCACGATAGTACCATATTCGATCTCAATGACTTTGATTTTAATTCCTTCCTTCGATAATACGGGCGATGTATTCAAAGCCGTTATGCCTGGCATAGGCGGCGGCATTATTGCCCTGGCCATCCTGTATCGATTTATCGGCATTCATTTGTAAAAGCAGTCTGACCACCGCTTCATGTCCCTTCATGGCGGCAATCATTAGTGGTGTGATTGCCCTGCCGTTGGCATTATACGTGGCATTGAGCAAAGCGCCATGCTCAATTAAAAGTTTTGCCGTTGCCGCATCGCCTTCCTGACAGGCCAGCATTAGCGGAGTAACTCCTGTATTGTCGGAAGCGTTAACATTGGCTCCGTTGGCAATTAATATGGCCGCCTGCTGGGATTGATGCTGTTTAATCGCGATATGCAGGGCGTTTATTTGTTTATGATTGGGAGTGTTGATATTGGAAGACGCGGAGGTCAACATGGCAACTGTTTCAGGGTTGCCACTCAACTGAGCAAACATCAACGCCTGATTACCGTCAGTGGAACGAATATCGGGATTGGCACCTTTGGCGAGAAGCAGCCTGACAACTTCAGTCTGCCCTGCGTTTGCTGCAAACATTAAAGCGGTCATGCCTCTTTGTTGTGTTGCGATTAAATTTACATTCGCTCCCTTGTCGAGCAGAACTTGCACACAATCGATATGGCCGTTAAATGCCGCTCTCATCAATGCAGTAACACCGGTATTATCGCCGGCATTCATGTCTGAACCTTTTTCCAGCAACAGCCTGATGATTTCTGTATGTCCCGCATGAGCGGCAATCATGAGCGCGGTGTAACCATCTTCTTCTGTTCTGGCTTCTTTATTGATACCGGCGTTGAGAAACTGTTTTATCGCATCGGTATCGCCTTCATAAGCTTTTTCAAGAAACTTCTGCTCGGTGAAGGGTATTTTCCGGCGCTCCAGTTCCTTTAAAGCCGTCTTTTCAGGGTCGCTTGTGCAGGAGCATAGAACCAGCAACACAAAGAAAATCCATACGCAGAATGCTACGCGCTTCATGGCTATTATTTTTTGACTGTTATTTCTTCCACGATGACTGGTTTCTGCAAATCGTCGCCGTAACCTTCGACGATCAATGTATTTTCCTTATTGCCCGGCAGTATGAGCAACGTCCATGGTTCCAGATTCTGACGATCCGTACACACATTGGGGTAACTGCCGTCCCCTGGAAGACTGGCATGATAGAGCATGGACATACCTTCGGGGGTGGAAGCCTGATAGTGGCCAGCCGCAAGCTTATCAGCGGGACTGGAGCCTGTTAAACTTTGTATAAAACGAATTCCTTTCTCAAGTTTCACCTGACGTTCATCCTTGCCTTTACATCCGAAAACAATCAATAAAACTAACAGGCAGACAAACAATGCAAAAATTCTCCTGGATTTTTCCATGTGAATGACCTCCTATATATCTTTTGTAATGATTGAAATAATATAGTTAAATTTATACTCAAAATAGTAATATTTAACAACCATCATTTTCATTAACTTCGATTTAATTTTTCGCTACGGAGGGATTTATGATCGGCTTCGTAATGATATTATTTGAGAAATTTTGTTTTTATCTGCAGAGCAGAAAAGAAATTAACCACGGCAATGCTTGCACCCAGCATAAAGACGTACTGATAACCCCACTGAACCCAGACGAAGCCGCCCAGCAGGGCAATACCGATGGAAAAAATGTGATCAATGCTCACGCCCATCGTCAGCGTCTGCGATACATCCTCCGGCACGACGGCAATTTTTTGCAAATAAGTGGCCCGCGCCATAGACACGGCAACCAGCATTTGATCGACAATGTAACAGGCAAAGACAATATAGATGGCTGTTGTCTCCGGAAAAACACTTTTGGCAAAACCATAACCCATGCAAACAAAAATCAGGATGGCTGCTTCCGATGCAAGAATCAATCTCTCTCCGAGCTTGTCGATCGCTTTTCCGAGCATGGGTTTGAAAAAGATGCCGATGACTCCACCGATGGTCAGCAGAGTCGCGAGTATCTGAGTCTTCTGCTGGAAAATGGTAACCAGCACCCACGGAGCAAAGGTCAGAAATAACTGTTTACGCGTTCCGTATAAAATAGTCAGCCAGTAATAAAGTTTGTATTCCCGACGGAACTGAAATTTCATTCTTACCGGTACGGGGTCGTCCTTTTTCATCATGAATATCAAAACCGCTACGGCAAAGAATCCCAGACATGCAACCACGTAGGACATCTTGAAATTCAGATTCAGATATTTGAATCCGATAAAAACAGCAAAGCTCCCGATAATCATGGCGACATTGGCTACAGCGCTGAATTGTCCCAGCCTCTTGCCGGTTTTTCCTTCGACGGCCAGATCCATACCGATACTCTGGTTCAGCGGAATGAATAAATGCTGCCCGATGCTGAAGATAAACAGCCAGATCAGCATCACGGAAAAGGTTGGCGAGAACAGTCCGATAAAGAGAATCCCGCCGGCACAGAGAATATTGGCAACCATGGCCTGTCTCCGGGAACAAAGAAAAAATAAAATCGCGGAAACAACGATCGTCAGAAGACCTGGCAATTCACGCGGCAACTCCAGAAGCCCGCGCTGAAGATTATCGATCAAGAATGTTTCATTGAGAAAATTATTGAAAGTGGAATCAACGATACTCTGCGAAAATCCGAAAACGAACGTCGCCGCAAGAAACAACCGGAAGTCCCGCGGCAAATTTAAAAGTTTATGTTTCGTTCGCGTTATAATGGAATCAACCTTTAATAATTTGTAATCCTTGACACATTTTCTGTATTTCCATATATGTTTTTCAACAGAAAAAATAAAGGATATTCTCTCTATGGCCAAACCACGCATTCTTTTTATGGGCACGCCCGCTTTCGCACTGCCCGCCTTACGCGCTCTGCATCAGCATCAATATCCGATTATCGGTGTCGTCACCCAGCCTGACCGCCCCAAGGGAAGAGGTTTGAAGGAAGTCTCACCGCCGGTTAAAATTCTGGCACAGGAATTTGGTCTGCCTGTGTATCAGCCTCTGAAAGTCAGAGATGAATCCTTTCTGGACATTTTTAGAAAACTGAATCCGGATATGGTGGTGCTGGTTGCTTTCGGTCAGATTCTGCCCCGGGCAATCATTGATTATCCCCCCTTGAAATGTCTCAACATCCATCCTTCTCTCCTGCCGAAATACCGCGGCGCGGCACCACTCAACTGGCAGATTATCCGCGGGGAAACAAAAACCGGCGTCAGTATCATGATTATGGATGAAGGAATGGATTCCGGCGATGTTCTTTTGCAGAAAGAAACCCCGCTGGGTGACACCGAAAACGTCGGGGACTTGCATGACCGTCTGGCACAACTGGGTGCGACAATGCTGATTAGAGCTGTTGAGCAGATGTCCGACGGAACAGCACAACGAAAAAAGCAGGATGCCTCCGGCGCAACGTTCGCACCTCGCCTGACAAAAGAAACAGGGAAAATCGATTGGAACAGAAAAGCTTCTGAGATCGTTAATCTCATACGCGGCTTGAGTCCTACACCCACGGCTTACACGTCACTGGATGGACTGTCTCTGAAAATATTTTCAGCCGTTGTCCGTACGGGAAGCGTTGATCAGACGCCGGGGACAATCGCTTCTGCCGACCCTGACGGCCTTTCCGTGGCAGCAGTTGACGGTCACGTCATTTTAAAAGATGTTCAGTTGGCCGGAAAGAAAAGAATGCCGATTGACGTTTTTCTCCGAGGGCATCATGTAAAATCGGGAACGATTTTACAGTAAACGGTAAAAAAAATAGAAAATATGACCAAAAGCATCCGCCATCTGGCTGTTGATATTTTAAATCAGATACAAAAGAGCCAGGAATTCGCCAGTCCGCTGATTGATGATTGTCTGAATAAGAATGATTTGTCCGGCACATCCGATGGCCGTCTGTTGACGCATCTGGTTTACGGTGTGTTGCGTTTTCGTGGTCATCTCGACTGGATCTTGACCGGATTCTGCCGCGGTAATTTCGAGAAATTGGACGAAGAAATAAAAAATATCCTGCGCACGGGCATTTATCAGTTGAAATTCAGTGACCGCTTACCGGATTTTGCCGTCGTCAATGAAGCGGTCAAAATTACCAAAATACTGCATCCGGATAAAAGCGCGCTGGTCAATGCCGTTTTGAGAAATTATCTGCGCCGCGGCCAGAACATTGTCTTTCCTTCACAGAAAAAAAACGAGGCTGAATATATCGCGGCATTTCACTCGCATCCGCTCTGGCTGGTTAAGAAATGGATAAAAATATTCGGGCCTCAGCAAACGCTGTCTTTATGTAAAGCCAATAACGAACTGCCGCCACTGACTTTACGAATCAATACGCTGAAAATATCCCGTGATGAAATGAAAGAAAAACTGATTGGCGCCGGATTTGATTCTGAAGAAACCAGGTTTTCTCCTGATGGCCTTGTCCTCAATACATCCGCCAATCCCATTCAGAAAACGGATTTTTTTAAGACCGGACTCCTGCGCATTCAGGACGAAGCGGCACAACTTATTGCTTATCTCGTAAATCGTGAAAGCTCGCTATCCATACTGGATGCCTGTGCGGGCGCCGGCGGCAAGGCCACGCACCTGGCGGCAATGATGAAAAATAAAGGAAGCATTGTGGCCGTTGACCGCAGTCCAGAGAGAATTGTCGAGTTAAAGCAGGAAGCAATACGGCTGGGTATAGACATCATTGAAGCACAAAAGGTTGATTTAAGTGTTGAGCTGCCCGATTCCTTTAAAGAAAATTTTGATTGTGTTCTGGTGGATGCGCCCTGTTCCGGATTGGGCACTTTGCGCCGTAATCCGGAAATCAAATGGCGCACCCATGAAAAAGATGTCCGCGCCTTTGCCACCGCTCAGAAAGTCATTCTGCAAAATGCGTCCGCCGCTGTCAAAAAAGGTGGAAGGCTGATTTATTGCACCTGTTCGCTTCTGCCTGAGGAAAATGAAAATATCGTTGATGATTTTATAAAACAGAATAAAATTTTTTACATGTGTCCTCCGCCGGAATCAATAAACAGGAAACTGATTGACCACCGCGGCTTTTTTCATTCTTATCCGCATCACCACAATATGGACGGATTCTTCGGGGCAATCATCAAACGCCCATAATATCAAATACTTACATACAGAATTAAATTTGACGTTTTCAACAAAAAAATGTTATGAGGTGGCACTTTCTTCAGGAGTTGGAAGATGTTTGTCAAACAAATGCAGGTAAGTTCCATGGCGGTATTTGCGTATATCGTGGGTGATCCTATTACGGGAGATGCTCTGGTCATTGATCCGGCGGATAACATCAAAGGCATTGTCGCGGAAGCGCAAAAAAATAAATTACGGATAAATTATATTGTCAATACGCACGGGCATGTTGATCATATCAGCGGCAACACGGAAATGCAGAAAACGACCGGCGCAAAAATCATTGTTCATCAGGATGACGCCATCATGCTGACGGATACCCCAGCCATGATTTTGAGAATGTTCGGAGCAAAAGCATCACCGCCTGCCGACATTCTGGTAAAAGAAGGTGACGTCATTTCCGTGGGCAATGTTGAACTCAGGGTTATCCATACGCCCGGGCATTCTCCCGGTGGAATGTGTCTATATACTCCGGGATATGTCTTTACCGGGGATACTCTTTTTGTCGAAGCGGTAGGCAGAACGGATTTACCGGGAGGGTCTTGGGAAACACTGTATAAAGCCGTCACAGAAAAGCTTTTTAAATTACCGGACGATACCCGGGTCATGCCCGGACACAATTACGGCAGCATGCCCAGTTCGACGATCGGCCATGAAAAAAAACATAATCCATTCTTCCATTAACAGGAGCTCATCTTTATGACAAAAAGCATTCAGAAAACGGATTTCAAAGGGCTGAAGCTGATCGGCCGGGGAAAAGTCCGCGATATTTATTCCGTGAAAGATTATCTGCTGATCGTGACCACCGACCGCATCTCCGCTTTTGATGTCATCATGTCCGATCCGGTACCGGGCAAGGGCGCGATTTTAAATCAGATGTCCGCTTTCTGGTTTGACAAAATGAAGGACATTATCGGCAACCATATCGTTTCCACCAACCCGGCCGATTTTCCCGAAGAATGCGCCCCCTATCGCCAGGATCTGGAAGGTCGAAGTATGCTGGTGAAGAAAGCCTCACCTCTGCCGGTGGAGTGTATTGTCCGAGGCTATCTCAGCGGTTCCGGCTGGAAGGACTATCAGATAAACAAAACGGTTTCGGGTATCAGATTGCCGGATGGACTGCAAGATTCGTCCAAACTGCCCGAACCTATTTTTACCCCGACAACCAAGGCTCCGGAAGGAGAACATGATTCTCCGATTAACCGGAAAGCCATGGAAGATCTGATCGGTTCGGAACTGACGGATAAAGTTATAAAGATTTCCCTGGCTGTTTACGAAAGGGCGGCGGCCATTGCCTTGAAAGCCGGGATGATTATCGCTGATACTAAGATGGAGTTCGGCCTTCTGGGCAAGGACTTAATTCTGATTGACGAACTGCTGACTCCGGATTCATCGCGTTTCTGGCCCGCAGACGATTATCAGGAAGGCCGGGCTCAAAAAAGTTTCGACAAACAGTTTTTGCGCGACTACCTTCTCTCCATCAACTGGAATCAAAAGCCGCCGGCGCCGGAATTACCCCCGGAAATTATAGAAAACACAAGAAAAAAATATGAGGAAGCCTTGCGTCGTCTTTTGGGATAACTTTCATCACGCCATGTTGACGAACATCAAATTATTATTAAATTAAGTAAATTAAAGAGAACTTGCCCAACACCTTCGCTGAAATATTGAAAAAGAGGTTGACGTAAGAAGCATATGACAAAAAAAGATTATTACGAAATCCTGAATGTATCCAGAACGGCCACGGAAGAAGAGATAAAAAAGAGCTATCGTGCCATTGCCATGCAGTGTCATCCGGACAGAAATCCGGGCGATAAAAAAGCTGAAGACCGCTTCAAAGAAGCCGCGGAAGCTTACGAGGTATTAAGCGACAGGGAAAAAAGAGAAATCTATGATCACTACGGTCACGAAGGTCTAAACAGCACAGGTTTCAGAGGATTTAGCGGATTCGACGATATCTTTTCCCATTTCAGCAACATTTTTGATGACGTCTTTGGCTCTGGCAACATGCGGGGACATTCGCGCTCCTCTGCCACCGCCGGTGCCGATTTACGCTATGATCTGCAAATTTCGTTTATGGATGCAGCCTTCGGACTGACTAAAACAATCGATGTGGAAAAATCGGCTACCTGCAGGAAATGCAACGGGTCAGGAGCGGCGCCCGGTTCTTCTCCGGAAACGTGTCGCACGTGTAAAGGACGAGGCCAGGTGATACAATCCAGCGGTTTCTTTACCATCAGTTCCACCTGCCCTCATTGCAACGGTTACGGCAAGTTTATATCCAAACCCTGCAACAATTGCCACGGAACAGGAAAAGAACTGGTAACCAAGACCGTGCAACTTAAAATCCCGGCCGGCGTGGAAACAGGTTCGCGACTGCGCCTGAGAGGTGAAGGAGAAGCGGGCAGCAAGGGAGGACCGGATGGAGACCTTTATGTATTCATTCATGTCGAAGACCACGAGTTTTTTACCAGATCAGGCAATGATGTATTCTGCAGAATCCCTATTTCTATTGTTCAGGCGACTCTGGGCGGGACCATCGAAGTGCCCACACTGCAGGGGAAAGAAAATTTAAAAATTCCCCGGGGCACACAAAACGGCAAAACGTTCCGGCTGAAGGGCAAGGGATTCCCTCATTTACGCAATTTCGGACACGGCGATCAAATTATCGAAATATACGTACAAATCCCGACTAACCTGAGCAGAAAACAGGAAGAGCTCTTAATCGAGTTTGAAAAAATCAGTTCTGTAAAAAACTAATTCCGTATATCAACAGTTCTGACAACTTTCATAATAGCCGTTGCAATAACCGGCAACATATGCTTTAAAATTCCAAAAATCACGGGTATGCCCCAGGTAAAGCCTGGGACCCTGATTCCGCCCCAAAGGGTGGGGTATCATACCCTCCGCTTAGGGCGGAATTGTTCAACCAACAAATTTCAATACACCTATAGTGCCCTTTAGGGTATTCGTTTTTGAAATTTGAGTTTCACAATAAATTCTTGGAGTGATGAATATGAAGAAGTTTTTTTTGCAGTTCTTTATTTTAAGTTTGTCCGCTACCTTTCTTCTTTCCGGTTGCTGGACTCTGGTCGTCGGTGGGGCGGCCGCCGGAGCAGGAACCGCAGGAACATACTTTTATATTCAGGGAGAATTAAAAACCGATTATCAAGGATCGTTTGACGCCGTATGGACCGCCTGCGAAAAGACCATAGCCAGCATGCATGGGATTGAAGTGATTCCCCAAAAAGAAATTGCCAAAGGCACCATTGAGGCCATGATTAACGGTGAAAAAGTCAAATTCGATATCACTTACAAATCAAAAAATGTAACGACAGTCGCTATTCGCGTGGGTGTTATCGGGAATAAACAATCTTCCCAGCTCCTGCATGATAAAATTGCTGACAACCTGATTAAAGGATGAATGCTCTCAGAAAAAACAGCCCGGTATATGAATGAATAAAAAAGTCATCTTCGGCATTCTGATCAGTGTCGTTCTGGTCTATCTGTCCGTCAGGGGAATTAATTTTAATGATGTATGGAGTGATCTTAAAAAGATTCAATTAACCTACGTCATCCTTTTTCTTCTTCTGGTCATCTTGATGCAGTATCTGCGTTCCTACCGTTGGGGTGTTATTTTACAGCCCATGGAAAAAATTGATCAACTTTCTCTTTTTTCCGTAACGTCAGTCGGTTTTCTGGCCATTGCCGCCATACCGGCACGCATCGGTGAACTGGCCAGGCCCTATTTAATCTCTAAAAGAAGCTCCATCAAAATGTCCTCCGCGCTGGGTACCATTATCGTGGAAAGAATTTTAGACAGCTTTACTGTATTGAGCATCGCGGTTATCGTCCTGCTCAAGACGGATCTGCCTTCCTGGATGATTCAATCAAGCATTCTTTTTTTTCTGATAGCGATGGCTTTGTTTTGTTTTGTCTTGTTTTTAATTCTTCGCCGGGAAAAGGCGATGAAATTTATCAATATCATTTTAGACAAACTTCCCGGAAAGTTCGCGAATAAAATAGATGAAATACTCCATCATTTTATTAACGGGCTGCAAATTGTCACAAATGTACAGTTACTGTTATACCTGTTTTTTCTTTCCGTGATGATCTGGCTTCTGGATGTGCTCACGATTTATGTATTGCTTTTGTCTTTTGGATTTTCTCTGCCGGTGATGGCTTCCTTTGTGGTGATGATTATTCTGATCGTGGGAATCGCTATTCCGACAGCGCCCGGTTTTATCGGCAACTGGCATTTTGCCTGTATTCTGGCTTTAAGTTTTTACGGTTTATCCAAACCGGACGCGCTTTCTTTCGCTGTCGTTTACCATTTCCTTTCCATGGTCGTCTTAGTTGTATTCGGAATCGCGTTTTTACCGTTTAACAAATTTTCCATCTCCGAAATGACAAAACAGATGAATCATGAATAAAGAACACTGCTTATCAAGAATCACCGGTCAGGGTAACCTTAAGACTTTTTAGTTTTTTATGCAGATTGCTGCGTTCCAAACCGAGCACCTCTGCGGTTTTCGTAATATTACCTTCGTTTTCTTCCAGTTTCTTTAAGATAAACTGTCTTTCAAAATCCATTTTGGCATCTTTCAGCGAATCGGCGGTTGCCGACTGGATTTCGGTTGCAACCAGGCGACTCTCTCTGATATTTAAAGGAGGAATATCTTTCGCTGTTATTTCACGAGACGGTGTCAGGATAATCAGCCTTTCAATGATATTTTTCAATTCCCGCACATTTCCCGGCCAATCATGCTTCATCAAAACATCCAGGGCATCATCGGTTAAGGTTTTGGGTTCGATGCCCTCTTTGGTCGTAAAATCCAGAATAAAACGTTCCACCAGAGGTCTCATATCTTCTTTTCTCTCCCGCAAAGGCGGAACAACAAGAGGGATAACGTGTAAACGATAATAAAGATCCTGCCGGAAACGTCCGGCCTGCATTTCTTTCTCAAGATCCTTATTGGTTGCCGCCAGCACGCGCACATCCATATCGATCAATTTATTGCCGCCTACCCGCTCGAATTTCTTTTCCTGTAAAATGCGCAGAATTTTTGCCTGTGCTTTCAAACTCATGTCCGCCACTTCATCAAGAAAAATAGTGCCCTCATGGGCCAGATCAAATTTGCCGCGTTTTCTCTCCGTCGCTCCCGTAAAAGCCCCCTTTTCGTGACCGAACAATTCGCTTTCGATGAGTTCCTCCGGGATCGCCGCGCAGTTGACCTCGACAATATCTTTATGCGCTCTCAGGCTTAAATGATGAATGGACCGGGCCACCAGTTCTTTACCGGTGCCGTTTTCCCCCATGATCAGAATCCAGGCATTGGTCGGCGCGACAATACTGATCATCTCTTTCAGCTCTGTGATGGCCGGACTGCTGCCGGTGAGTTCATACTGATGATGAGTCACTTTCTGCTTTAATAAAACATTCTCCTCCTGCAGGCGCACGATACTCAGAGCATTATTGACCAGAATGATGATCTTATCCAGGGAAAGCGGCTTTTCAATAAAATCAAAAGCCCCCAGTTTAGTGGCTTTTACCGCTGTTTCAATGGTACCGTGACCGGACATAATGATCACCAGACTCTGGGGATTTATTTTTTTAATGGCCTTCAGCGTGTCCAGGCCATCCATGCCCGGCAGCCAGACATCCAGCAGCACCAGTTGCGGCATTTCCTCTTCCACGATTTTTACGGCTTCTTCGCCGCTGCCGGCCACTAAAACCTGATACCCTTCATCGCTCAGGATTGCTTTAAGAGACTGGCAAATACTCTGTTCGTCATCAACGATTAAAATTGTTTCATGCATAATTACTCTTTCAATCTCAAAGTTTTATAATTAAGTATTATATCATTTACACCGGTGAAACCGGCAAATGAAAAGAAACCACCGTTCCCGTGGGAACATTATCGGCAATGCTGACCTGACCGTGATGATCGGAAATAATCGAGCTGACAATGGCCAACCCCAGTCCCGTGCCGGACTTCTTTGTTGAAAAATACGGTTCGAATATTTTCCGTTTGTAACTTGCCGGAACCCCGGCACCGTCATCCGCAATTGAAACACTGACCCGGTGATGCTGTTCATCATACCTCACCGTCACATCAATATTGCCGTTTTTCTTATTTATGGCTGACACGGCGTTATCCAGAAGATTGATCATCACTCTGTTGATTTGTTCCGCATCCAAATCAAACTTCGGCAGCCCCTCTGCCGTCTTAAAGTCAAACGTTATATCTTTATGAGCATCCTGAAACAGGGAGACCGTTTCAGCGACAATGGCGTTTAAATCATTGGGCGACGGGGTTGTAACGGGCATTCTCGCGTAGCGGGAAAATTCATTCACCAGATTTTTCAGGACTTCGACCTGATCGATAATGGTCTGCGTGCATTCTTTGAATACCGAACCGTCCTCGCCCAGTTTATCTTCATATTTGCGCTGCAGTCTCTGCGCGGAAAGCTGCACCGGTGTCAGCGGATTTTTGATCTCATGGGCCATGCGACGGGCGACCTCGCGCCAGGCGGCTGCGCGTTCCGCCTTCTGGAGCTGTGTCATATCCTCAAAAACAACAACGATGCCGGAATCATGATCTTGTTCATCCTGAATGGTTGTCATCGTCACAAGAACCGTCAGGGCCTTGTCTTTCAGCATAATTTCCAACTGTTTTTCCAGTATTCCCTCATTGTTCTCCTTCATTTCCTGCAAAAATTCATCGACAAGAGAAATATGCTCCGGCATCATGAGGTCGCGATAATTCTGTAAAAGCACCTTCTCGGCTTTGATTTCAAACATTTTTTCCGCAGCGCTGTTCAATGTTGTGATGATCCCGTTTTTATCCACTGAAATCACACCGGCGGAAACGTTGCGCAAAACGGTTTCCATATATTGACGGCGCTGCTCCAGATTGACGTTAGCCTCTTTTAAACTGTCCTGACTTTTCTTTAAATCCTTTGTCATTTGGTTGAATGATTTCACCAGAATTCCGATTTCGTCATCAGCTTCAATATCAATTTGACTGTCCAGCTCACCCCTGGTGATTCTGTTGGTTGCGGTTACCAGATTTTGAATCGGTCCGGTAATCTCTTTGGCCAGCGTCAATCCGAACCAGGTAGCCAGAAAAATGATCACCAGCGTCACGATGGACAGCGTAACTGTGTAATTAAGCTTTATCGGTTTTTTTAACAGCTCAATCTTCTGATACTGCCCTGAAGCGTCGGCGATACTTTTTAATTTATCCACAAACCCTTTTGGAATCAGGTAGCTGACCGAAACGCGGCCAATCACTTCTCCAGGAATGGCGGATGCAAACACGGGAGCAATGCCGACGATGATATCTCCCTTGTCTGAAGGTTGAATGGTAGATTCTTCTTTACCGGAATAAATGTCCTCTGTCATCTTGGGTGTCAGATCCACAGGCATCAGATCAGGATATTCAAGATCGGGGAAAACCATCTTTTCCTGCTGAAAATCAAAATATACTTCAATCATTCCCTGCTTATAATTTTTTTGACGCTGTTCAATAAAAACTTTCAGATAGTCCGCGCGTTCCTTTTCATAAAGACGGTTTTTTGTGATATCCGCGCTGATCTGCCGGGCATTGAATTTGGCCTGTTCCTGCATTTGCTGATAATAAACCTGAGCAACCTCCAGAGAACGGTTCAACGTCTCGCCGATCTTGATATTAAACCAGAAATCAATGCTGTAAGAAAGAAAGTTGATGGCAAACAAGAAAAGCAAAATAGTTGGAATCAGAGAAAGACCGACAAATGTGGCGACAAGTTTTGTCCTCAACCGGGAACCGATCACTCCCCGGCGATGCTCATAAAACAGCTTGACGACATTCCGGATAATCAGGAACAGCAGCAGAACGATGAGGATAAAATTGATGCTGGTCAGTCCAAAGACAAAGATATTCGTGGACAGCGGCAGATTATATTTATTGAAAAAAGTACTCGCGACTAAAGTGAAGATAATGGCCAGAATACCGACGACCACAATGATGATCAACTCACGGCGACGTTTTTTTAATTCATTCTCGTCAATGATTCTTGGGGAAGATTTTTTTTGCATCAGCCAATAATGGTTTTTAGGTGTATAAATTATCTGTTAATAAGAAAATTTCTGTCGATACCAGGGGGTCTCAAAATCCCATAACGAAACAAAGAAAAAAACAGATTCCATATGCAAGGGCAACCGAACCTTGTCCATTTTTATTTTAACCATCACATAATAGTTTCTTCCCTTGGTCAATGCGGACATCGGAGCAATGACAATCCCGTTAAAATCAGACATCGCTTTTTGAGCGCCTTCAAAACTATTAAAAACAACCGGCTCATTTTTTGTCGTTGTAACGGTATAAGTTTTCTTCAGATTGTCGTAATGAATCGTACGCATGATCTCCTGAACGGTTATTTTTCTATCCCACAGCAACGGTCTTTCTTCATACACCTCAATCCACATGGTAAAAACAGTAGATATTCCTGCTGAAACGGCTCTTTCCATTTGGGGTTTAAAACCGTTGACTAAACGGGCATACAAGAGAACATTCTCAAAATCATTGGTAATCAGAACATCCATAATTCTGGGTTCAAGAGCGTGATTGACGGCGGGAAAGCAGAAAGTAAGAATCAACAGGACACTGAAAATCAAACCCCGGAATTTATTTCTTAATTTTTTCATAGATTTACTCATCAATCTGATGAAATGCCCGTAATGCACCGTCAGAATTGATTGTAGCAATATTAATCAGTTAAACCTACATCGTGCGCTTTGGATTGAAAGAATAAACTATCGTAAAGGCGCATATTCAAACGATATGAAATTTATCGAAGAATACTAGGCAACATACGGATAAAAATCAAGATTAATTTGGTTTAAACTTGAATGGCATCCAATGTTCTAAAAGAAGGGATTTTAAAATGATGAAGCTTACGATGTTCTTTTTTGTCATTACCGTTGACGATTTCCCAACAATCCGGTTGGCTCATTAACTCTCTGAGTAACAGATTGTTTAAACGATGACCTGATTTATAAGCCACAAAATGGCCGATGATCGGCATGCCCAGCAGAAATAAATCGCCGATGGCATCCAGTATTTTATGCTTCACGAATGCGTCGGGCATGCGCTGTCCTTCCTTATTAATGATTTTTTTATCATCCAGGACAATGGCATTTTTCAGAGACCCTCCCAATGCAAGACCTCTGGCCTGCAGAAACTCCAGATCTTTTAGAAAACCAAATGTTTGCGCAGCGCATATTTCTTTTTCATAGATCTCATCTGAAAAAGTCATGTGATAGGACTGCCGGCCGATCACCGGATGCTGAAATTCTATCTCATAGCTTATTTTATAGGCATCCGCAGGCATGAACATCGCACTGCAATCACCACTGTTAACCGATACCGGTTTTTTAACGATTAACATCTTCTTATTTTTCTTCTGTACATGTGTTCCCACTTCTTTGAGCATATTCACAAAGGGAAGCGCACTGCCGTCCATGACCGGCACCTCAAAAGAGTCCAGTTCTATTATCGCGTTGTCCACCCCCATACCGCTGAATGCCGACAAAAGATGTTCGACTGTGGAAACGGTAACGCCATTGGAACCGATTGTTGTTGCTAGGGTTGTATCAGAAACATTATCGTAACGCGCGTGAATCAGTCCGGCATCAGGTAAATCCTTGCGGATAAATACAATGCCTGTATCAGCCGGAGCCGGTTTTATTTTCATGTTTATTTTACGGCCGGTATGCAAACCTATACTGAAACAACTTGTTTCTTTTTTTAATGTCCGCTGTAAATGCATGATATCAATCCTCAATTATTCATTTAATTTACAGCAAATACCATACCATTTTCAGACATATCCTACACAAAAAAATAAGTTATCAGAATAATTGATATTATGATTAAACTGGCCAAAGTTGAAGCAGGGATGCCCTGTTGATATGTGGCAAAATATACACACCTAATGTATTAGTTATACAAATATCTTGATCTATTTGTAATATCGCTGTTTTTCAGAATACACACACCCGCAGTAGGGCTGGCGGTACATTCCCGTTTCCCTGGATATCTTTACGCCTTCCGACCATCCTTCTCGAAAGTCATGATAATAAAAGAGTATTCCCAATTTCGCGCTCAAATCATTACCAATTTCCCTGATCAAGTCGTGCTTCTGAAATTTGCTGTATAATAATGTTGTCGTAAAATAATCATATTGTCCCCGAACAGCCAACTGGGCCGTGTACATCAGGCGATCCCGAAGGCAAAAGGCACATCTCTCATTTTCCTTGAGATGAGCAACTGCGCGTAAAAAATCTTCCAGTGGATAACCCTCCGGCCAGATCACATTCAAAAATGTCTTGTCGGCGTAATCACTGAGAGTCTGACGACGTCGCTGGTATTCCTGATAGGGATGAATGTTGGGATTGTAAAAAACTCCGGTGACCTCATGTCCCTGAGTGCGTAATTCCTTCAGGGGATAAATCGTACACGGCCCGCAGCAGATGTGCATTAACACTTTCATATCATTAAGAACCTTCTTCCAACGGCTTTTCGAATTATCAGATATTACCGGATAAAACAATATCGAATCGGGAAAATTCAACTGTTCACCTGAAGTGTCAACCGTTTATTCCGGTATAGATGCCCGCATGAAAATGTTAAGGTGGAAATAATAAAAATCTATAAATCCAGAAATTATAATGGATGATTCTATGCTATCGTGATAGCTGAAATGCCATACAAGGCAGTTGCCATGAGGAACAGCATGTTTTTAAAGCTTGAGGTCGTCCAAAATAATTTCACCAAGGTATCAACTTTGAAACCCATCCAGCGCTTCTTTTTAGTTTACGGTATTGTTTTGCTGATCATGCTACAAAATAGCGTGGTCATGGGTAGTGAGGGCCATCCCTTTTCATCACCGGCTGTAGATCATTTTTTTTCTGAAGCGGCATTTCTTGTGGGATACGGACCCGGAAAAACACATACAGCTCATTACCAGACGGCATTAATGATTCTGCACCTCGGGATCAATCTGGATAGATTTTTCCCCGCCCTGAATTCTTATCAGGGCAAGCTCTCATTTTTTATTGAACCGCAATTCAGTCCCGTCTTCAATTCGGGAGATGATTATGAGCTTGGCCTGGGTCTGGGCCTTCAATACCTGCATCCGGTTCATGATAAATTTTCGGCATATATTCGCGCGGGGATCAGCCCTCATTACATTGCCATCGAAAAAATTCAGCGGCATCAAGAAAACGGTTTTCTGTTTTCAGATTTGGTCGGTGCGGGAATCTATTATCATCTGACCGAATCGTCGGCGATCAGTTTTGGATGCTGGCTGCGCCATTTGTCCAACGCAGGTCTTGAAAAGCCTAACGATGGGATAAATTCTGTTTTCGGAATCATCGGATATTCATTTTCATTCAAATAAAAATATCATGGATCATCCTCCCTGTTCACAATTACCTGCTCATGATTACCTTGACAGGCAAGACCGTGTTTCCTATACTTTGCCGCAAAAAAAATTCTTGTCAATCAGCACAAGTATGGAAAACATTATGTCCGAACAACAAGCGCATTCGGCCAAGGCCGGCCTAAATGATCAGTCTCAACCAGGCGAATTTCTGATACGCAAGTATTCGCCCGCCCAGATGGCTGCCGTTTATCTTTTTCGCATGATGCTGGCCCTGATCAGTCTGCCGTTGCGGATTGGCGGCTTCCCGCTGCGCAAGGCTCTATACATAGGCATCGGAACGCTTCTTTACCACCTGATGCGGCGTTACCGCCGGATCATGCTGACGAATCTCGATATCGTTTTTGGCAATGAGAAGTCTCCAGCCGAGAAAAAGCGGATTGCCCTTGGCTGTTTCCGCCATTTTGTAAGGGTCGGACTTGATTTTCTTTTTACGGATATCTACTTTCCGCCAGAGAGTCTTGTCAACATTACGATTGAAAATTACGAATATTTTACTCAGGCTCTGGAAGGTAAAAGAGGTTTTTGTGGTGTGACCGGACATCTCGGCAACTGGGAACTCTGCGGTGCAATCCTCATTCAACAGGGGATCCCCATGTCCGTCATCTATAAGAGAATGTCAAGTGCTGTCTTTGACTGGATCATTGGACAAAAACGGATCAAATATGGATTTGATTTGCTGCAGGTGCCTCGGCAAGACAAGGGGATTGTCAACGGTAAGGTGGTAAAAAAAGAACGCGAAAGCCTTCGCGATATGATTGAATACAACCTGCTGAAAAGAAACCGAAGTGTAGATTTTGTCATTGACCAATATGCGACCAGTGGCAAGAAAAGTGTTGATGTCCCATTCTTTGACATTCCCGCTCCGACTCACGTCGGTTGCATCAAATACGCGCTCGAGTTTGACTCCCCGATCATCTTTGCGGTTTGCGTCTATGAGGGTGATGTTTTACGCATTATAGTTCATCCACCGATCAGAGTTGAAAGAAAGAATGATGAAGAGACAACCTATATTTACTGGCTGACCGAGCTCAACAGGAAACTGGAGGACTTAATCCGCCGTTATCCCGAACAATGGTCATGGGGCCATCGTCGTTATTACCGCTATCACTACAAGACAAAGAAAAAATAAATGATTAAAAAGAATTCTAAAATACTTGTAACAAGATTCTCATCACTGGGCGATATCGTCCTGACGACTCCTGTATATCATAATTTAAAGTTATCTTACCCGGAATGTAAAATTTACGTTGCTGTTAAAGAAAAGTTTTCTGATATTCTGGAAGGCAATCCGTATATTGACAACCTGATTGTTTTAAAAAACGGGGAATCACTATTCTCGCTGATCAGACGAATCAGAAGTGAAAATTTTGATGTTTTTATTGACCTGCATAATAAAGTAAGGTCATTCATTTTAAGATTATTTTGCGGAATACCCAGAATAATCGTCTATCGCAAAAATACCGTAAGCAAATATCTTTATATAAAAAACAGCAGGAAAGGCAATTTCTTAACGCAACATACCATTGAAAAATACCTGGATGTTCTTCAAGAGGTTGGTATTCAACCGACGATAAAATCACCTGAAATATTTGTTGATCATCATTTGAATGATTTTTGTGAAAGGCACAACATCAGGCAGAATGATTTGTTGGTTGGTATCAATCCTGGATCCGTCTGGCCGACAAAAAAATGGTTACCCGAACGATTCGCGGAAGTTGCCGACTGGCTAACGGCTCATTATGGCGCCAAGATTGTAGTGATCGGATCAAATAATGACAGGGACGATATTGATAAAGTACTGGCAGCATCCAAGCATCCACACATCGATCTTTGCGGCAAAACCAGTTTGAGAGAACTGGCAACCGTGATTTCTCAATGCGCTCTTTTTATAACCAATGACTCCGGGCCCATGCATATAGCCGCCGCATTGCAAGTGCCTTTGGTGGCAATCTTCGGATCAACCACAAAAGAACTGGGATTCACCCCTTATGGAACAAACAATCGCATTGTCGAAGTAAATTTACCCTGCAGACCATGTTCTTCGCACGGCAAAAAAAAATGTCCGGAAGAACATTTTAAGTGTATGCGGGACATATCTTCAGGGGCGGTTATTATTGAAGCTAAATTTTTTCTCGATAAAATTTTAGCGGATACCAAGGCGTTGGGTAGTTGAATGATGCGGACTCTTCACGTATTAGACATCCCCTGGTGGAGCGCACTTTCAGCCTATGCATTCTGCTGCATGGAAACTGAAAAGAAATCAGGGATTGAATCTTATCTGGCATGTCCGAAAAACTCATTGTCGTTCCGTAAAGCCAAGGAAAACAGTTTGAATATCAAGACCATTCACGGTCGGGATATTTTATCCGCCGGCTTAAATTTTATAAAGATAGGGACCATATGCCAAAATGTAAAACCGGATGTCATCATCGTTCATACGGGTTCCTTACATTTTATCACCTTCATCTGGTCAGCGATCCATCGCCTGCCTGTCATCAGAACAAGAATCATTGCTCAGACCGTCAATAAAAATTTACTGAACAAATTTCTTTACAAACACACTAGTCGATTAATCGCGCCTACTGAAAAAATCAGAAGGGAGCTTATCGATAAACTGTCTTTAGACGCGGATAAAATACAAACTTTATATTTTCCGGCGGGTGTTGACGATACGACGGACGTTGTTTTGCCGGGGAGAAAATCGGTCGGAATGATCGGAAGGCTGGACCCCGTCAAAGGACACGCGACCTTCCTAGAGGCGGCAGCCAACGTGCAGTCAAAACTCGAAGATGTAGAATTCCATATTGCAGGATCGGAAGAAAATATCCAATGGGAAACGCTTGAAAAAATGTGCCGGCAATTAGGTTTAAAGAATATTTTTTATCATGGTTTTTTAAGCAAAGACAAACTGAAAAGCTTCATAAATAATTGTTCGGTGGGGGTCGTTGCATCGTATGATTCAGAGGTTGTATCCAGAGCCACGGTGGAGTGGATGGCGGCCGGCAGACCTGTTGTGGCAACGTCCGTAGGGTGTATTCCTGAAATCCTGGATTCGGAAGTGGGCGGTTATATTGTCCCGACAAAGGATGCGGATGCCATGGCTGAAAAAATAATATTTTTGCTGGGTCATAATAATACAGCTGAAGCAATGGGAAAGAAAAACCTGGATAAGGCTAAAACCGTACTATCCAGGGAAAATTTTGAAAATAGTTGGTTGAGCATTCTTGAAAGCGTAAAATAAATTTATAAATAATATTGTGGATGTTTCATCATCATATCCGCTTCAAGGAGACCGGTGTAAAATTCAATGATCATTAAGAATATGGTGATAGAAATCGATAACCTATGCGTCCGATGAATCTGCTTTACATTTCCTCGAAAAAAAAATGGGGTGGAGTTTCGAGCTGGATGGAAAAAACAGCTCTGGGACTCGGGCTCAGGGGTCATAAAATATGGATCGTTGCCCATCCCGATGGCCGGTTTTTTAAATCTGCCCATCGTGATTTGAATATGCTGCCTTATAAACTGGGTATGGACTACAATCCTGTCTCTGTTCTTTACCTGCTATATCAAATCAAAATCAAAAAGATCGACATACTGGTCACGAATATTGAAAAAGAGGTTGCCATCGGCGGGCTGGCCGCGCGCCTGGCCCACATCCCTAATATTCGCAGGGTAGGACGTGAAGATGACTTCAACCAGAGGTGGAGGGTTCAAATGCACCACCGCCTCCTCGTGGACCATTGTATTGTTCCCTGTAATCAGGTCCGTGAAAACGCACTCAAACTTGCCCCATGGCTTGACCGTTCCAGGTTTGTAACGATATATAATGGCCGCAATCAGCGCGCTTTTACATCCGAAGAGATTAGAGAACAGCGAGCGCAATGGCGAATTTCTCCATCGAATCTGATCATTGGAAGCACATCCCAATTGACCTCAGTCAAAGGCATCGAAAGATTGATCCGGGTATTTCGCCGCATTACGGCAAACCACCCTCACATCCGGCTGGTGTTAACCGGTGATGGGTACCTCAGAGAGAATCTTGAAAAACTATCTCAGGAACTGGGCATCCGCGACCGGGTGGTGTTCACCGGTTTTTCTTCGGATCCGGTCAAGACAGCGGCTGCTTATGATATCGCCGTGTGCAATTCCTCTTTTGAAGGTTTTCCCAATACCGTCGTAGAGTATTTTGCCGCCGGCCGTCCGGTCATCACCACGGCTGTTGGCGGCATTCCGGAAATGGCATGTCATGCAGAAAATGCACTGCTCATCCCCCCTGATGATGATGAAACCCTCTATCATAGTTTGATCCGTCTCATTGAATCCCCGCAGTTGAGAGACTTCCTGGGTAAAAACGCCGCCGAAACAATCGCGCACGGCTTTTCTGAGGAGATTATGCTCGACCGGCTCGAAAGTTTTTATAAGATGTGCAGGGACACCTATGGTGCAAGGTAACGATTAAAGCAACAAAGGATCAGTCGATGTTCGAATATCTCCAATTGCTCTACTACTTGATACGGCCCCGGACAGTGTTTATCAGGCGTATTTCCAACGCACTGGGGGATAACTTACTCTTGTCGGTTCTCCTGCCCGGAATTCGTGAAAAATGGCCGCAATACAAAGTGGTGGTCGAAACACCTCTGCCGGAACTTTTCTGGAACAATCCCCATGTGGATTGGGTTACCAATAAACATTTGAAGACCGTCAGGCGCCACATTAAACCGAAGTATCGCGTGGTCAATGGCAATGAACCCCCTATTACCGCCCAAATGCGCTCCTATATCGGTCTTAATAATCCTTTTCCTCCTCAAATATTTTTGATGCGTCGTGAGCTTGATGACGCAAGGAAGAAATTCGGCGCTTCCTATTTTGCAGTCTGTCCATCCAGCAAAACAAGATTTGCCGCCAACCGCAAGGAATGGGGCATCAATAATTTTCAAAAATTAAAGGATCTTTTCGGAAAGCACCGTTTTGTGCAGGTGGGGACGGCCGAAGATTCTCTGCTGGCCGGCGTGGTCGATGCCAGAGGTTTACCGGTGCGCCAATCAGCAGCAGTGATTGCCAATGCCGATCTGTTTGTGGGATTGGAGGGCGGCTTGATGCACCTGGCAAAAGCAGTCGGTACAAGATCCGTTATTATTTATGGAGGATATGTCCGCCCTGAAATCTCGAGTTATCAGGATAATTTAAATATCTATTCACCGGTTCATTGCTCACCTTGCTATTCATCGGAAAAGGCCTCGTCTGAGTGTCCGACCATGGAATGCATGCGACAGATTCGGCCTGAAGATGTGTTCTGTCAAATCAAAGATTTTTTTCATCTCGCCTGAAAGATTTCTTACCATAACGGCGAAAATTCCAAAAAGCATGTTCCGTTAATGCATTTCCGGCAATGCCCTTGGTACAATAATTTTGAGCCCCAAGATTTACTTGACACACAAACCTCGTTTCTTATATTTCAGTTCATGGAATGGAAGCTCTGATCAAAATGATTAAATAGATCCTTAATCCCCGAATTCAAAAAATTAAACTCATGAGCAAACTGTCGGTTGCTGTCATAACAAAAAACGAAGAAAACAACATTGGCAGATGCCTGGAATCGCTAAAATGGGCTGACGAAATAGTTGTCGTTGATTCCGGATCAACAGATTCAACCCTGGAAATATGTAAAAAACATAAATGCAAAATCCATCAATCCACATGGCTTGGTTTCAGTCAGACAAAGCAGCTTGCCGTGGATCTGTGCAGTTACGGATGGGTGCTGGTAATAGACGCGGATGAAGAAGTGACGCCGGAATTAAAAACCAAAATAATCGATGCAATAAAATCCCGAGCATTTTCCGGCTACAGGATTAAACGCAGATCGTTCTACCTGGGCAAACTGATTCAGCATTGTGGATGGAACAAAGACTATCCATTAAGACTGTTCGAAAAAGCCAAAGGGAAATTTAATAATAAAATTATACATGAATCCATAGAAATGCATGATGGCAAAACCGGCACAATCGATGAGGTTTTGTTTCATTACACGTATCCGGATTTGTCCTCACATCTATCAAAAATAAATGCATATTCGGTTCTCGGAGCGGCGGAACTTTTTGAAAAAGGGAAAAGGTCGTCCATCAGCAAATCCGTGGTCAGGGGGGCTTTTAAATTTCTAAAAATGTACCTTTTTCAACAAGGTTTTCTTGACGGCAGATCCGGATTTGTACTCTGCATTAATTCAGCTTTCGGAGTTTACCTGAAATATTTAAAATTATGGGAAATGTGTCAAAGGAAAAAAGGAACCCGAATCTGAAATAAGATGTAAAAGGCAAAATGGAGCATATTGCTTCTTGAATCTTCTTCCTGATTCTTTCGCCAAGATTCTCTTGACATAAAAAACCGCGTTTTTTATAATTTTTGCAAATTTCTTTTATTATAAAGGAACATAACTTTCTAAATGTCTCTCTTCTTGACGCAGTCGATTCAATTCAAACTATCCGGCAAAAAAACAAGTGTTTTGTTGCGTTCAGGTATTGTATGCGCATTGTAGCTGTCATTCCCGCGCGCTACGCTTCCAGTCGTTTCCCGGGTAAGCTTTTATCCGATATTTATGGAAAATCCATCCTGCAGTTAGTTTATGAACAGGCCGTAGAGTGCCCGGGCATTGATCACGTTATCATTGCGACAGATGACGAACGTATTATGAATGTGGCAAATTCCTTTGGCGCGGTTGCTGTCAAAACCAGCAGTTCATGCCGATCGGGTACTGACCGCGTGGCTGAAGCGATTGCGGGACTCGATGCGGATACGATTATCAATATCCAGGGTGACCAGATCATGATGGACGTCAAAGCTATAAAAGGAATGATTGATGCTCTGGAATCCGGTTGTCCGATGGTCACCATTGCGACGCAGGTTACCTGTGAAGATGCACAAGATAGAAACACGGTTAAGGTTGCGGTCGATGTTCAAGGAAATGCCCTTTATTTTTCACGCTCTCTTATTCCTTTTCCCCATTCAAAAGGTCACACGACGCTGCTGAGGCACGTGGGTCTTTACGGATTTAGTCGAGAAACCCTGATTAAATTTGCCAGTCTTCCTCAGACGCCGCTTGAGTTAACCGAATCGCTCGAACAACTCCGCGCGTTGGAAAATGGCATTCCGGTCAAGGTAGTGATCTCAGAAGGAAAATTTTTTGAAATTAATACCCCGGACGACAGAGAAAGGCTTCTGCAGCAATGGCAACCCTGATTCTCCTCATCTATAATATCCTGGTCAATATTTTCGTATGGCCGTTTTGCCTCTTTGTTTATCACCATTCCAATTTTAAAAACACTTTAATGCTGCGACTGGCCTTCAAGATACCTGTTTTTCCACACGGTGAGCTGATCTGGTTTCACGCCGCCTCACTGGGAGAGGTCAAGGCCATAAGCAAATTGATTGACGTTCTTAAATCCCAGCGGCCGAATTGTTTCATCTGTCTTTCCAGCATGAATGCCTCCGGAAGAAAAGCGGCAGCTATGATCAAAGGCATCGATTTAGTTCTGCCCATGCCTTTCGATATTTCATGGATTATGGGGCGCTATATGGCCCATCTGAAACCCAAAGTCCTGGTGATTGTTGAAACAGAAATATGGCCAAACCTTCTCATACAAGCCAGAAAAGCCCATGTGAAAACCATCTTCATCAATGCGCGGATGTCTTCAAAATCCTTTAACCACTATAAAATGTTCAAATCGCTGATGACACATATTTTAAGCAATGTTCGTGTGCTTGCTGTTTCCAGCGAGGATGCCGAACGTTATGCGACGCTGGGAGCAAAAAAAGTCGAGGTTTTCGGCAATCTGAAGCTCGGAAACATGCCGGTAATCAATCCGGAAAAAGAAAGAGAACTTCGCCGGATGCTTCAGTGCGGCGATCGCCCTGTATTTATCGCCGGCAGCACGAGGGAAGGAGAGGAACAGTTTGTCATTGAAGCCATTCAAACTGCAAGAGCAAGCATACCGGAACTATTTTCCATTGTGGCGCCACGGCATCCGCAAAGCATCCCCCTTTTCATCGATTTGGCAAAGTCATTTGGTATATCCTGGACATTACGTACTAAACCGGCTAAAGATGCGGATCTCGTTTTTGTTGATACCATAGGTGAACTGTCCGATTTCTATGCGGTTGCACAGGTGGCCTTTGTGGGGGGGAAGTCTCGTGCCGGCAGGCGGTCAGAACATCCTGGAGCCTGTCGCGAGGAATGTGCCGACTATTCACGGCCCTCATATGGAAAACTTTCTGTGGGCACTGGATGTTGTCAAAGGTCATACGATAATTGTTAAGAATGCTATCGAACTCGGACGGGCTATTGTAGGAGTTCTGACCGAAACAGAACGGTACAATACCATGGCTAAATCGGCCAGAGAATCTCTTGCACAGGCACAAGGGATAACGATGAGATATGCATCTGCGATTCTCAAATAAAGAATAATTTTATCATTTAGGTAGTATTTGTCATATTTAAAACAGGACCCTATGCAAAAAATTTTGGTAATACAGCTGCGACAGCTGGGCGATGTGCTGATGACCACACCGGTGGTCCGGCAGTTGCGTAAAATATACCCGGCGGCGCAGATTGACTTTCTGACCGAAAAATTGGGCGCCAATGTTTACCGATATAATCCGCATGTTAATAATCTGAAAATTATACCACGCAAAGCAGGCGTATGGGATATCTTCCTGCTAACCAATGCATTGCGCAAAGAAAAGTATGATTTGACGGTGGACTGTTTTTCCAATCCCAAGTCAGCCCAGATCACGTTCCTGAGTGCGGCGCGGGAGAGCGTGGGCTTTGCTCTGCGCTTTCGAGCTTATGCTTACTCACAAAGCTTGAAACTGAAAAGCCATCCGGAATATGCCGCAATTTCCAAGCTGCGCCTTATTGAAAAATTTGGGGCTGACCTGAATGATTTTCGGATCGAACTACCGGTAAGTTCCACTCACTATGCCATGGCTGGGCAATTTGCGAATCGTCTGGGATTTGATGATAAAACAGTCGCTTTCTGCGCCGTTTCCCGCCGTGACTACAAAGTTTGGAACCCCGACCACTTTGCCCGGGTAGGCGATTGGCTGATCGGTAGAGGCTACAAACTCTTCCTGGTTTACGGCCCGGGAGAAAAGGATCTGGCTTTAAATGTTTATCACCGGTTGCAGAACAAGAGCAAAGCCATCATTGATTATCCGATGCCGGATATCCTCGAACTCAGAGCCATTTTAGAAAAATGCGTGCTTTATGTGGGCAACGATGGCGGCAATAAGCACGTGGCTATCTGTGCCGGAATACCCACGGTAACGGTTTTCGGTTCTATTCGCTGGCAGAGTTGGACACCACCCGGGTCGGCTACTGATCATGCAGTTTATAAAAATATGGATTGCTACGATCAATGTCATCGTTGTACAAATATGAGGTGCTACAAGGCGCTGACCGCGCAGGACCTCATTGCAAAACTGGAAGAAGTCCTTATGTAAAATAATATATTATGAAATTCAGGGAGTCATTATGTTCATCGAAGTATCCGATGGTGAGATCGTCGATAAACTGGCTATTATCGAGATCAAACTGGAAAACATCAAAGACGAAGTCAAACTGGCTAATATTCGTAAAGAGTATGATGTGGTGAACGAAGCGGTAAAGAAGATTATTGATAAAAATGATCCGCTTTACATCGAACTTTTAAGCATTAACAAAGAACTGTGGAAGATTGAGGATGATATCCGCGACTGCGAAAGGAACAAGGATTTCGGGCCAAGATTCGTCGAATTAGCCAGAGCGGTTTATTTCACCAACGATAGACGAGCCGAAGTGAAAAAGCGCATTAATCTGCGGTCCGGCTCTAACCTGATTGAAGAAAAAAGCTACCAGGCTTACTAGATGAAAGATGTGCTCATAATCGATGAAAAAGGTCGAAATTAACAAAAACATTTGTTTTATAAACACCAATAAAGAATGGGGCGGAGGCGAAAAATGGCATTTCGAAGCCGCCTGTTTTTTTCTTGAGAACAACTGGAACGTATTTGCTATTACCCATCAACAAAGTGAATTATATCAGAGGTTATTAAAGACCAAGGTTCAACTTCATCCAGTTAAAATAACAAAACTCAGTTTTATGAATCCATTAACCATTAAAAGATTAAGCCGTTATTTCAGGGAGAATGATATCCGTGCAGTTGTATTAAATTTACCTTCCGACGCCAAAGCTGCCGGTTTTGCGGCAAAGAAAGCGGATGTTCAGCATATTATTTACCGCAGGGGGATGGCCTTGCCTGTAAAAAACTCCATTGAAAATAGATATCTGTTTAAGAATGTTTTAACAAAAGTCATTGCCAATTCTGAAGAAATCAAGCGGACCATATTACTCAAAAACAAAAATCTTATTCCGGAAGGAAAAATAGAAATTATTTACAACGGCATTGATACTGAAAGTATCTTATACAAACAGAAAAGGCTCGAAAATAAGCTAGTCATCGGAAGCGCGGGCCGTTTTGTGAAACAAAAAGGACAGAAATTTCTTATCGACCTGGCTGCAATTTTAAAACAAAAAAACTTTGCATTCGAAATACGACTTGCCGGTACCGGCAAGGAGGAGCAGAATGTTAAAAATTACGCCCGCTTTAAGAAGGTTGATGATTGTGTTCTCTTCCTCGGGTTTGTTGCCCGCATGGAAGAATTTTTCAATAGCATAGACATTTTCATCTTACCCTCCCTGCACGAGGGATCTTCCAATGTTTTACTGGAAGCCATGGCTTATTTAAAACCGGTTATTTGTTTTAATTTAAGCAGTATGCCAGAAATGGTGGAACATAACCGGAATGGATTTCTAATACCCTTCCCGGATGTTCATTTGATGGCCCAAAAGATTATTGAATTAAATAATCACAGGGAATTGATTGCAAAAATGGGTCAGGAAAGCCGTGCCATCATTGAATCAAAATTCAATAAGAAGAAGAATTTTGGTTTGCTTATAAAGGATCTATTAAAGGAATAACGGGTTGACGATCATATTAAAAGATAAAGAAATATTATTTAGAGGCGGCAACAGGCTCTGCTTTGTTCATCCGGATGATCATAACAAGATCTTGAAAGTGGTCACTCCGGAGAAAAAACCTGAAGCGCGACGGAGAGCCGCACCGTTGTATAAGAAGTTTCGGCCTCTCCGTGCATTTGATATAAATTTAAAAGAATTTAACGCATGTGAACGTTTGGGCAGAAAAGGTGACAAGGTATGGAGGCATTTTCCGAGATGTTTCGGAATAGTGAAAACAGACTTAGGCGATGCTTTGTGTCAGGAGCTGATCAGAGAAGAAGACGGTTCTATCGCCAAGACCCTCGGATTTTATTTGAATGAAAAAAGTGTGACAAAGGAAATGAAAAGAGCCGTGGATGAGTTCTTATTATTTTTATTAAATAATATGATCGTTGTTCGAGACCTGCGTACGGAAAATCTTATCGTCAGGAAAAAAACGGGAGACTTGTCTGTTTACATGATTGATGGAATCGGTAATGCCGATTTTCTTCCAATCGCGGATATCAGCAATACCTGGACAAAATATAAAATTAAGAGAAAATTAAATAAATTTAAGAGATCGATGACGACCTTATATAGGATGTAATGGAAAGAAGATATTATATCCTGTCAAAATTAGTTTTCGTCATAATGGCTATTCATAAACAGAAACATAAAACAATTTTATCATTAATCTTTAACCGTTAATTCCATGCTGCAACGTATAATTTTCTGTGTAAAATATTTTCTTTTTTGGGTCTTATTTTTTTATATCACCCGCTTTTTATTCTTGATCTATCACTTCAACATCTCATTTAATTTACCGGTACAAGAGTGGTTAGGCGTATTTTTTTATGGCGGTCGTATGGATATGTCGATGGCCGGTTATTTAATGATTTTGCCTGTTTTGGGAATGCTGGCTGGCATTTTTTATCAAGGAACATGGTACAAATGGGTTATCCATATCTACACAGCTTTAATGCTTTTGATCTTTTCTATGATTGCCTTCGTGGATATGGAACTATATCGCCACTGGGGTTTCCGCATGGATGCCAGCCCATTATTTTATTTGTCCACCCCCAGGGAGGCCTTGGCATCGGCATCTGTTGTTCAGATTGCGGTTATGTTTTTGGCCGCTCTTGTTTTGGCGTACGGTTTATTCCTGATCTTTAAAAAGTATGTGGCCGTTGATTTTTTACAGCAAAAAATTCATACAGGACACAGCATCAGCGTTCTGTTGATGGCCTTTTTGCTGATTGTGCCCATTCGTGGCAGTTTCGATTTGGCCCCCATGAATGTAGGAATGGTATATTTTTCTAAGACTGATTTTTCCAACCATGCAGCCATTAATGTCTTCTGGAATATCAGTCATTCGCTGTTGAACCTTTCACACCAGAACAATGCCATCCGCTATATGCAACCCTCGCAGTCGCGGCAACTCTTTGATCAACTCTATCCGAAGACCGATTTGTCTGAAAAGGTATTGAAAATCCCCCAGCCCAATGTCGTTGTTATCGTGCTCGAAAGTTTTACATCAAAGGCAATGGCGTCATACGGCGGCGAAAAAAATATTACGCCCAATTTAGACAGATTAGTCAAAGAAGGTATCTTTTTTGCAAATTTCTATGCCAATGGTGATCGTTCGGACAAAAGTATGGTTTGCATATTTAGCGGTTATCCTGCGCAGCCCCGTTCTTCCATAGTAAAATATCCCGGGAAAATGCGTCATCTGCCCATGCTATTTTCGGATTTCAAACGGATGGGCTACCAAACCGGATTTTATTATGGCGGTGATCTGAACTTTGCCAACCTGAATGCCTATTTTATGAACGCGGGTATGGAAAAGATTGTAACGAAAAAGGATTTTCCCGGGAAACTTGACAATTCAAAATGGGGGGTTGCCGATGGTTATGTCTTTACCCGCTTGTTTGAGGATTTGAATAAGGAAAACGAGCCGTTTTTCTATGCTCTTTTTTCGTTAAGCAGCCATGAGCCTTTTGAAGTCCCACAGTCGGAGGTGTTTAAGGGATTTTCAAAAGAGCAGAAATTCCGTAACAGCCTTTATTATACCGACCATTGTCTGGGTGAATTTGTGGAGAAGGCCAAAAAAAGCAAATGGTGGGACAATACTTTAATTATAATTCTGGCCGACCACGGGGTTCCTTATCTGGGTAATCTGGCAAACCATGATCCCGATAAATTTAAGATTCCCATGCTTTGGCTGGGTGGCGCTTTAGCCAAAACAGGAATTAGAATTGATAAAATTGCCTCACAGACCGATTTGGCAACAACTCTTTTATTACAAACAAAACAGAGAACCGATGCCTATAAATTCGGTAAGGATATTTTTGCAAAAAACTCGGTGTCATTTGCATTTTATGTTTTCAACAATGGTTTTGGTTTTATCAGCGATAAAACCAAAATTGCTTTCGACAACAATAACCATACCTTTTTGCTCGGGAGCCCGCAGGCGAAGGAAGGAAATATCGGAAAGGCCTATTTGCAGCAACTTATGGAAGATTATGGGCGAAAAAAGTAGTATTTTATTTCCCTCGAAATGAAATTTATATTCTGATAAACAAGAAACCAAGTCCTTCTAATATGATGATCTTGAACGAAAGAATATGAACTTTGATTTGACGGTTATAATTCCGGTATACAATGAAGAGGATAACCTGGAGCGGGTTTACCGGCAGATGAGCGACTTTATGAAATCAGCGCATAAAAAAACAAAAGTTCTGTTTATTAACGATGGATCTCAAGATGGCAGCCTGGATAAAATCAGGGAGATTTGTTCGCGGTCTGAGTCATTTAGATACTGCTCTTTCGACCAGAATTATGGCCTGAGCACCGCCATCAAGGCGGGCTTTGATTATTCGGATACACCGTGGACCGGATATATTGATGCCGATTTGCAGACATCACCAGAAGATTTTCATCTTTTGTTGGAACATATTGACGATTACGATTTGATTACCGGCGTCAGGCAAAACAGAAAGGATTCTTTTGTAAAGAACATTTCATCATGGATCGCCAATGGTATTCGCAGGATCTTTACCCAGGATGGAATGGACGATACGGGATGCCCGCTGAAAATTATTAGAACCGATATGGCCAAACGCATTCCTATATTCAACGGATTGCATCGCTTCTTGCCCGCCATGATCCTGCTGCAAAAAGGACGAGTTCTGCAGGTTCCCGTACAGCATTTTCCGCGGATGGCGGGCAAGTCAAAATACAATTTGTGGAACCGCCTTATAGGACCGTTGATAGACTGTTTTGCGTATCTCTGGATGAAGAAAAAGTACATCCATTACAGCGTTGAAGAATCGAAGCTATGACAAATTGGCTAGTTTTCGGACTTGGATTTTTAGCTCAGGGATTATTCTCGAGTCGTATTTTTTTGCAGTGGATTGTCTCTGAGAAACATAAAAAAGTACTGACACCCAGGCTTTTCTGGGAGATCAGCCTGCTTGCATCATGCCTGCTGTTTATATACGGCTACCTGCGCGACGACTTTGCCATTATGCTCGGCCAAGTCATTACGTACTACATTTATATCCGGAATATTCAACTGATGCAGGAATGGGAGAAGATATCCCGATGGTTGCGTATGGTTATCTATTTTTTCCCCGCGATCACTCTGGTTTACGGGTTCAATAATAATATTGCCGATCGGATCAATCTTTTTTATAACAAAAACATTCCTCTCCTGTTGATGGTTTTTGGAATTGTTGCGCAGGTGCTTTTTACACTTCGATTTGTGTACCAGTGGTGGTATTCCGAGTCGCTGCAGGAATCCATTCTTCCCATGGGTTTCTGGCTTTTGAGCCTGACGGGTTCTCTGTTGATTTTTATTTATGCCATTTTCCGGAGAGATCCTGTTTTGTTTGTCGGCCATCTCTCGGGCATCATCATCTATTCCAGAAATATGGTTTTATTGAAAAAATATGGTCACTAAATCCCAATCCATCAGGCATACAGTCATACTGCTTTTCGTTTCCGGCTTGTTGTTGCTCTCCAGCCTGGACAAGATAGAGTTGCATCTCATGGAAGCACGGAATTTTATTTCGGCCCGTGAAATGGTTCAGAATGACGAATATTTACTGACCACTTTAAATAATCAGCCTCGATATGAAAAGCCTCCATTACCTACCTGGTTAACGGCAGTGGCCGGAATGACCTTCGGTTTCGATTCTTTGTTTGCCATGCGTTTACCGGTTGTTGCAATAACCATGCTTCTGATTCTTGTGTTTTATAATTTTTCTAAAATATTGGGACTCGAACCGAAACATGCGCTACAGAATGGCTTGATTCTGATTACCTCGTTTCACATTTTTATTTCCGGACGTGACAATCAATGGGATATGTACACGCATAGTATGATGATGGGAAGTATATTATTTCTGTGTAAATTGCTTCAGGAAGAATCACATCCATGGAGAAACAGTTTGCTTGCAGGATTGTTTCTCGGGCTTTCCATTTTGAGTAAAGGTCCGGTTTCCATGTATGCTTTGTTGTTGCCGTTTCTGATCAGTTATGGAATAGTTTACCATGTTCCTTTCCGTAAAAAATGGACGTATCTTACAGGAATGCTGATTTCAGGACTGCTGTTAGGCGCATCATGGTATGTCTATGTCCGTATCAAAGATCCCGAAACATTCCAAATGATCGCGTCGCGCGAAACGTCAAACTGGTTAATCTACAGAGTAAAACCATTTTACTATTACTGGCACTTTTTTCTGCAGAGCGGTCTGTGGGCAATCCCTTCCCTCATCGCACTATGTTATCCTTATTTAAAAAGCCGCGTTATCAACATTAAAGCTTATCGGTTTGCGCTAATCTGGACTTTGCTTGGGCTTTTTCTCGTATCGGTAATTCCTGAAAAAAAGGACAGATACTTGGTTCCGGTGCTTATCCCATTAGCACTGACAGCCGGATTTTACATCGAATATTTATTCCGAAGCTTTAACAGCGGTATGGTCAAATGGGAAAAAAATGTGGTTTATTTTTCTTCCGGATTTATTGCCCTGATTGGTTTTGCCTATCCTTTTGTGCTGATCTTTTTCCTGAAAGGAAAATTCATCAATCATTGGTTTTTATGTTTTTCCTCTTCATTGCTGGTGATAGGATGTGCGGTTTTCATTGTAAAGGGATTACTCAAATATAACTTTTCAAGCATATTTTATTCGTCAATATCTCTTTTTACAGTTGCTGTTATCGCAATTTTACCCCTTTTGGATGAAGTGGTTTATAATCCGCATTATGCTTCGGCAAGCAGAGCGCGGCTGTTTGAAAAAGAAAATAATGTAAAATCATACACCCTTTCACCTCTTGTTCCCCAGATTATATGGGATTTTGGTAAACCCGTGCCCGTACTTGAAAAGAAAGGGGACCGGGTGTGCCTGCCTGTCGAAAAACAATTTGCGATGATCGTTGACCTGAAAGATTCGCCCAAACTGACAAACATATTTCCTCAATATGAAATTAAAAAGATATACCAGATTAACATTAACTCTAACAAAAAGATGGAAGGTGGATTGGTGAAAGATTATTACTTTGTTTCAAAAATATCCGAGTAGTGAATTGTTTTGCATATTGTCATGACTTATATAGATATCATAAAAAAATGGGATCAAGAATTCTTTCTCTTTCTGAATGGATTGCATAATGGATTCTTTGACGGATTCATGTTTGCGTTCAGTCAGAAAATCGTATGGGTTCTCTTCATTATTTCTATCATTTATGTTTTAATCAGATTTTCAAAGCGCAACGCTGTCTGGCTAATACTAGCATTGATTTTATGTGTTGTATTGGCCGATCAGATTGCATCGGGGATCATTAAAGACACCGTACAAAGATTACGTCCGTCGAGGGATCCTTCGCTCAGTTCCTTAGTTCATAGTGTCAACGGATATACCGGTGGAAAATACGGTTTTGTTTCCTCGCATGTGGCGAACACATTCGCCTTCGCATTATTAAGCTCTTTGCTATTCCGTCGAATGATCTATACGGTAACTGTTTTTTTGTGGGCGGCGGTTATTGCGTATTCCCGTATTTACCTGGGTGTTCATTATCCGCTGGATATTTTAGGCGGAATTTTTGTAGGTATCATTGCAGCATTATTTTGCTATTGGCTTTTAAAAAGATATAAACCTGCTGCCATTGATAATCACTTTCCTGACAATCAGGTGATCATCCCTGTATGCGCTGGAGGAATAACCGTACTGGCCATTGCACTTTACAGCATGGTTATCGGGTGATTACTTCAACAAGGACCCCATAAACTGGAAAACTTCCAGATTGTTGTGTAGCGGTTTTGCCCCCGTTAAATCAGAGATCCCGGCAAAATTTTCTCTCACTTCTTCGGCGGAAATTTCCCGTGATCCGTCGCCCAGGCATACACCCGGCGCGCAGACAATGGCCGTTTTGGCATACCAGCCGGCACCCATGGTAAAAACCGATCCGTTTTCCTTACACTCTTCCGAACAAAGATAAACGACCATTGGAACGTTGAACTTGGCCTGCAGTTTCGAGGCAAGATCTTTGGGAATCAAATTTTCCGTCATGCGTGAATAGGCGTTCGGTGCGATGGCATTGATGTGTATGTTGTATTTTGACGCCTCCAGTTTAATGACATTCATAAAACCCACCAGGCCCATCTTGGCTGCGCCGTAGTTGCTCTGGCCAAAATTCCCGAAGAGCCCCGACGTGGAAGTCGTGACAATGATCCGGCCGTAGTTATGCTCACGCATGATCGCCAGAGCGGGATGGGTCACACAGAATGCCCCCCGCAGATGAACACTGATGATGGCATCCCATTCTTCGATCGTCATTTTGGCAAAGGTTTTGTCTCTCACAAAACCGGCATTGTTTACCAGCACATCGACCGTACCAAATGCGTCCACAGCAGTCTTCACGATGTTGCTTCCGCCTTCCGGCGTTGCCACGCTGTCGTAATTGGCCACCGCTTGGCCACCCAGTTTTTTTATTTCTTCGACCACCGTATCGGCTGCGCTGTGCGTCGAACCCGATCCGTCCAGAGCCACTCCCAAATCATTCACAACTACGGAGGCACCTCTTCTCGCGAATTCCAAGGCATATTCCCGTCCCAGACCGGCACCCGCACCGGTCACAATAACCACTTTACCGTCAAAATCTATTTTCTCCATGGTTGATCCCCTTTTTATATTTTCTGCTTTTTTTAATACACAATTCTTCTGACATTTTTCAATACCGAATTTCTTTCGTCACATCCTATTGTTTGATGCTATTTTAAAACAGCTCCCTGAGCGGCCGAAGTTACCGCGTTAACATAACGCTGCATGTAACCCGATGGAATTTGTTTTACTACAGGCTTCCAGTTGGCTAATCGCTGCTGGATCGTCTCCGGTTTTAAATCCACATCCAGTTTGCGCGCGGGTATGTCAATCCTGATGATGTCACCGTTTTCAACAATCGCAATCGGTCCGCCGCTGGCCGCTTCCGGAGAAACATGACCGATGCACGGACCTGCAGTGGCACCGGAAAAGCGCCCATCAGTTATTAATGCCACATGAGTGAATCCCGCCAGATCAAGTCCCATGGTGACTGCCAGGGTTTCAGGCATGCCGGGTCCACCCCTGGGCCCCTCATAGCGGATGACAATCACCTCGCCTTCCTTCAGTGTTTTCTCCCGGATAGCCTTGAGGGCATCGGCTTCTGCGTCAAAGACCCGTGCCGGACCGGTGAACACACGCATCTTATCGGCTACTGCGGATTGCTTGACCACCGCACCTTCCGGCGCCAGATTACCGAAAAGAACGGCTGTCCCTCCTTCCGGTTGAAATGCAAGTGTTTTATCCGGAATAACGTCGGGATTTTTTACCTCAGCCTGGTCGATGATGTCACCGATGCTCATGCCGGATACTGTCAAAGGATCGCGATGCAGATGATCGCCAAGTCTTTTCATGACGGCCGGAATGCCGCCAGCCACAAAAAGGTCAACCATGCCATGGGGACCATTGGGAGAAATTCCACACAGGGTCGGAATGATACGGTTGTAGTCATTGAAACGAGACAGCGAAAGTTCCAATCCCAGTTCATGGGCAATGGCCGGCAGGTGCAGAGCAGCATTTGTAGAGCCGCCGATAGCCAGATTCACCATCAGAGCGTTTTCCAGTGACTGTTGTGTAATAATTTTTTTCATCGTCATCTCTTTCTCAATCAGATCAACAATACGCTGACCAGCATGCCGGGCATAAAGAAGTTTGGCGGAATGAAAAGCCGGAACGGTGGCCGAGCCCGCCAGGCAGATGCCCAGCGCTTCCGTCAGGGACTGCATGGTGTTGGCGGTTCCCATCACTTCAC
Organism: Smithella sp.; assembly: GCA_018056685.1. Lineage (GTDB taxonomy): Bacteria > Desulfobacterota > Syntrophia > Syntrophales > Smithellaceae > Smithella. Next base: position 18,740 of record JAGPFC010000010.1, on the reverse strand, counting down.
ACGAACCGCACGTGGCCGCTGTCGCCGTGGCAAGTTTATCCAGCAGATCCGTGTAGCATTTGTGATCGACACCGCCGCGCATGCCCGGTTTAAAACGAATGTCCCAGGCGTTTGGACCTCCGGTAACGAAAATGGCGGGTAAATCCAGCCGGGCGGCGGCCATGATCATTCCGGGAATGATTTTATCGCAACTGGCTATAAAAACGATGCCGTCATAACGCATGCTGCGGACATGTGTTTCAATGAGGTCGGCAATCAAATCGCGCTGAGCCAGTACAAAACGCATTCCGGGATGACCTTCCGTCATCCCGTCACAGGGCGCGGGAACATTGAATTCAAAGGGCAGTCCACCGGCCATGTTCACACCATCTTTGACTCTCTGGGCAATCGTGCCCAAATGCATGTGGCCGGGATTGATCTCGGTCAGTGAATTGGCAATGGCAACAATCGGTCTTTTGCCGGCCTCCGTCAGGTCTGTTCCTGTTCCCTGAAAGATCGACTTCCGCACGACACTGATCGGGAAATCGCTGTCATCGAAAATTGGAGAACTTTGCCGTTTTTTCATGTCTGCCTCACCTCATGATTAAAACACATCGCTGATTCAATTGATCAGAGATTCCGGTTTTTCTCCTTTGAGCAGCCGCGCGATATTTTCCGCGGCCATGTTGATGATTCTTCCCACGCTTTCATCAGTCACCCCTGCGACATGCGGCGAAAAAAGGAGTTTATCACATTCCACCCCCAGCAACGGATTATTCATGGTGACGGGTTCTTCCGAAAAAACATCAATGCCGGCGCCGGCAATTTTCCCGTTTCTGACGGCCTCGGCCAAAGCCATTTCATCCACAAGTTCAGCCCGGGCAACATTGATTAGATAAGCGCCCGGCTTCATGGAATTCAGGGCGCTTTGATTAATTAAGGAACGTGTTGCCTCTGTGAGAGGCGCATGAAGGCTGATCACATCAGACTGACTCAGAAGATCGGCCATCCCGACATATTCAACACCCAGTTTCTGTTCAATGCATGTCTCCCGGCGCACAATGTCGTAGTAGATAATCCGGCTCAGCTGAAACGGCCGCAGTCTTTCGGCTACGGCCCGGCCGATATATCCCAATCCGACGATACCCCAAACCTTTCCTTTCAGTTCCGCCGGTTTTATTTTCATTTGTTCCCAGCCGCCAGACCGGGTGCTGGTATGGGCGTAAAACATATTTTTGAGAAGACAAAGTCCCCAGGCGATGGTATGTTCCGCAACACTCACGGCATTGGCGCCTGCGGTATTGGCCACTTTGATTCCCCGGGCGGTACACGCTGCCACATCGATGTGCTGATAGCCCACGCTGGGTTGTTGAATGAGTTGCAGATTGCGCGTTGCTGAAACGGTATCGGCAGTAATCTTGTGCCGGAACGTATAATCACCCAGCACGACATCAGCTCTGGAAATATTTTCTTTGATTTCTTCCGCTGACATTTCATGGCCGTCAATCACTTTGAAATCAGGCACACCGGAAGACTGTCGTATAAGCAAATCCACAATCCCGGCAGACAGGGGAGCCAGCGAAAAAACGACTTTTGCCATATCAGTCATCCTTTTACAGAAAACAGATAAAGGATATTAAAATATTTCTCCCTGACGCGATTGCGTGGATTTGAGGCCGAAGTGTTCGTAGGCTCTGGCGCAGGCAATCCTTCCGCGGGCTGTCCTTTGCAGATATCCTTCCTGAATCAGATACGGTTCATAAACATCCTCAATGGTAACCTTTTCTTCACCGATAGCCGCGGCCAGACTCTCCACCCCGACCGGCCCGCCGTTGAATTTTTCAATCAGCGTCAACAGGAGTCTTCTGTCCATTTGATCGAAACCTTTCTGATCGACTTCAAAGGCATCCAGCGCTTCCCGCGCAATTTTCGCGTCAATGGTCCCGTTGGATTTCACCTCCGCATAATCACGGACACGCTTGAGCAGACGGTTGGCAATACGCGGCGTGCCCCTCGCGCGTCCCGCAAGCTCTTCTGCTCCGGCTGCGGCCAGATTGACATTGAGAATCGAAGCGGATCTTTTAAGAATGACGGCCAGGTCCTGCGGTGTGTAGAACTCCAGCCGGAAATGCATGCCGAAACGGTCACGCAGAGGAGACGTCAACGATCCGGCGCGGGTGGTGGCACCCACCAGAGTGAACCTGGGAATATCCAGTTTCATGGAGCGGGCTGAAGGTCCCTGCCCGATTAAAATATCAATATGAAAGTCCTCCATCGCCGGATATAATATTTCTTCAACAACATGGGAGAGCCGGTGAATTTCATCGATAAAAAGAACTTCATGTTCCTGCATGTTGGTTAAAATAGCGGCCAGATCGCCCGGACGTTCGATAACGGGACCGGACGTCACCTTGATATCAACGCCCATTTCCCTGGCAATAATGTACGCCAGTGTGGTCTTGCCCAGACCGGGCGGACCATACAAGAGAACATGATCAAGCGCCTCGTGACGTTTCCTCGCGGCCTCAATAAAAATAGCGAGGTTGCTCTTGACCTTTTCCTGACCAATGTAATCTTTCAGCTTTGACGGTCGCAGCGTAACTTCAAAGTCGCTTTCTTCTTCATCACAGGAAGGACTGATGAGAGAATTTTTGTGAGGTTTATCCATCTTACAACATCCGATTCCGGGCAATTAACCGGCTAGAATTTTTAAAGTCTTTTTAAGAAGCGTATCCATGCTGATCGCTTCATCCGCAGAACGCATCGCCCTGTCCACAGCATCCTTCGCCACATTATTCTTATAACCAAGATTGATCAGCGCGGAAAGCACATCTTCCCTGATGAGGTCCTCAGCGTGACTCTGAATATCTTCTTCCGTTGTTTTTTCCAGCATCATTTTCTTGATGATTTTTTCTTTTAATTCCAGAATTAGACGTTCAGCCATTTTCTTGCCCACGCCCGGAATGTTCACCAGTTTCCCGACATGACCTCCGGATATGGCGTTCATCAGATCATGAGCGGAAATGCCGGACAAAATATTCATCGCGATCTTCGGTCCGATACCGCTGACAGAAATCATCAGTTGGAACAGGTCTCTTTCCTGATCGGTGTAAAAACCGAATAAATTGATGGCGTCCTGTTTGACGTTGGTATGAACATGGAGCGTGATGCTGTGCCCCGGTTCCGGTAATTCGTAAAAAGTGGTCAACGGAATAAAAACGCGGTAACCGACTCCCTGAACATCCACGATCACATGAGCAATGCTTTTGTATATAATTTTGCCGCTGATTAAGGCAATCATCAGATGGTTTTTCCTTTGAGAAAATTGGCATGACAGATAGCCGTCGCCAGAGCATCTGCCGCGTCCGCCGGAGGAAGCTCGGAAAGATTCAATATGGCTTTGACCATCACCTGTACCTGTCTTTTTTCCGCTCGTCCGTAGCCGACCACCGCTTTTTTCACTTCCAGAGGTGAATATTCAAAAACGCTGATATTTTTGTCGGCTCCGGCAAAAATGGCCACGCCCCTGACCTGAGCCTGTTTGATCAAACTGCGCACATTTTTCCCGTAAAAAATATTTTCCAGCGCCACGGCTTCAGGCGATGTCTTTACGATCAGATCGGAAAGCTGCTGATAAATGGAAATCAGCATGGTGGAAAGCGTTGAATCCTTTTTTGATTTTATTTCACCATGAATAACGTGCCGTAAATGATTACCTTTTTTGTCAATGACGCCATAACCGGTAATATGACTGCCGGGATCAATGCCTAGGATTCGCAATTTTTTTATTCCGCTAATATAATCTTTTTCAACGAGCGGAAAGAAAACATTTCCGGGTTCGCTGATTTTATCAACTCAGTTTTTTCATAATATCTTCATCGATATCAAAATTGGAATAAACGTTTTGCACATCATCGTTGTCTTCCAGTTTTTCCATCATCTTCAGCATTTGTTCGGCTTTATTTTCAGTCAATTTGACGGTATTGGATGGAATCATGCTGATGCGCGCTTCCAGATGCTTGATGCCTTTTTCATCCAGTGCCTTTTTTACCGTTTCAAAGGAAGCCGGATCGGTAATCACCTCGTATTCACTTTCCTCGATTTTCACATCTTCCGCGCCCGCTTCCAGTGCAAACTCCATCAGGGCATCCTCACCGATTACTTTTTTATCAATAACAATGCTTCCCTTCTTCGCGAACATCCACGACACACAACCGTTTTCACCCAAGTTGCCGCCGTGCTTGGAAAAGATATGTCTGATTTCAGCCACTGTTCTGTTTTTGTTATCCGTCATGATTTCCACAAGAACAGCCGCGCCGCCCGGTCCGTAACCTTCGTAGGTTATTTCTTCATAAGCTGCCGCACCCTGATCGCCGCCGGTGCCTTTTTTAATTGCCCTTTCGATGTTGTCTTTGGGCATATTTTCTTCCTTGGCCAGCAGAACCGCCTGCCTCAGCCGGGCATTGCCCTCAATATCACCGCCACCCAGTCTTGCCGCCAAAGTTATTTCCTTAATAATTTTAGTAAATATCTTCCCGCGTTTTGCGTCAATGGCGCCTTTCTTTCTTTTGATTGTACTCCATTTGGAATGCCCGGACATACATTTCTCCTTCTATAAGATTTGACTTTTTCTAATAACACAAGGCCGGAAACCTGTAAAGTCATCCTGACGGATATAATACTTTTTTACTGTGCTGAGAATCCGCCATCCACGGGAAAAATACCGCCTGTTATATAGTTGGATGCTTTTGACGCAAGAAATACTGCCAGGCCTTTCACATCATCCTCTTCTCCATACATTTTCAGGGGAATCGCGGCCACCGTCAAATCAAGGATTGGTTTCATCTCCGGTTTAAATAAATGACCCATCATATCCGTTTTAAAAAATCCGGGAGCGATACAGTTTACATAAATTTTGTATCGGGCTAATTTGAGCGCCAGCGTTTTGGTGAGTCCTTCCACGGCAAACTTGGAAGGATTATAAGCTACTGCCGGATGTTCTTCTTCATTGGATCCGCGCGATCCGTAGATCGAAGAAACATTGATCATCTTGCCGCCACCCTTTTCCTTCATGATGCGGGCAACCTGCTGGGATAGAATCCAAACACCTTTGACATTGACGTCAAATATTTTTTCCCATTTATCCAGCGGATAATCGAGTGTCGGCGCGCCCCAGGTAAGCCCCGCATTGTTGACCAATATATCAATCGTGCCGAATTTATCCATGGTGGTCTTGACCAGATTATCGATATCTTCCTTTTTGGCCATGTCGCACTTGACCGCCAAGGCTTTGACACCCAGTTTTTCGAGCTCTTGAACTTCTTTTTCCAGATTATCCAGCTTGCGCGACGCCAGGACAATATTTGAACCGGCTTCCGCCAAACCTGTGGCTATAAATTTTCCAATTCCCCTGCCTCCGCCGGTTACGACAGCGATCTTCCCTGTCAAATCAAACAAATCTTTCAGATGCATTGCAAACTCCTTTATGAATTTCTTTTTTATGGATGTTTAGATTTCCACCAAACATCCGTTTTGAATTTAAATAAGATTCAGACTTGGATTATTCATACGGCCTGAATTCATTAACATATTTCTTTCATTGGAAGATATGAAAAATTACCTTTTTGTGATTTGTCACCAATCATATCAAAGAATTTTTTATGATAACAAGAATTTTCAAGTAAGGGAACGGACCCTCTATTTATTTTCCTGTTCTATCGTGTCACTGGATTTACCGAAGGGCACAACGAGGCGGATATGTTGTCTGGCCAGCATCAACACCTGAGTACTCCAGTCTCTACCTGATCCGTCCAGAGCATTTAATTCCACGTTCAAAAGAATAAGAAATTCCTGATCACGACGATTCAAATAATCGGAAAGCCGGCTGCGATAACCCTCCAGGGGTAAAGTAATATCACCTTCCACCCGGTAGCGATCAGTTTCCACAACAATTCTTTCGCGCCGCATATCCGCCGCAGGCATTAAAACAATCTCCTCAATTGATCCTCAAGGTGTATCTTCAGCCAATCAATTACAACATGTCGCAGTTTCAAATAACCATTAACTTATATTATAAGAATTATAAAAAAATCAATCTTTTATGTCAATGAAATATTTATGTAAGATTATGAAATACCGAATATTTTTTTAAAACAAAAACATGGTGGCATTGTCATTTTCAAGCCATACAACAGGAATACTCTTGAATATCGGAAAGGACTTGATTTATCCGATTAATTCCATCAACAGCTTGTTGGCTCTTGTAAAATTATCATACTGACCTTGGAGCTGATGCCGCCAGTGATTTCCATAAAACAGATTTTCCCGAAGACGATGAATAATCACCAGACAGGCAATTAACTCGTCTTCCTGGTTCATGCTGTTTCCCTTCAGCATATTTTCCACATATTCCATACCCGCGTTACTTTGTTCCATTTCCAGACCACTGTAGAACTCGGTAAATTTGCCGTCGGCATAGTATTTAATGCGCAGATAGCGGATGTAGCTGGCAATATTAAATTGATAAAGGGATCCGTCACATCTGATGGATTCAACATATTTTTTAATGGCGTTTACACTGCCGTCATTATTCAGTTTGGTGCCTTTAAAGAAACTCCACAACATCAAGAAATCCTGAATAGCTTCTTTATCACATTCCGGCAGAGCACCAAATTCAGGAACTTTTTCCGACAGCCACTCCAGAATTCGTAATTTTAGTTTCCCCTCTTTGCGTTTGCGTTCAGTGATGTCTGTATATAATCCAATACAGCCCAGAATTTTACCGTTATCGTCCTTTATAGCGTCTGCACGAAGCAGAGCAATGGATCGTTTGCCGTTCTTGGATGTTAGCGCTATTTCTCCTGTCCAGGAACCTGTTCCTATGACGGCATCGAATACATCCCGGGCAGTTTCCCGATTCGCATAAATGCTAAGTCCGCCTCCCAGGGCGCGAAGATCTTCTGTGGTATATCCGACCAGTTGAGTAAAAGCTCTGTTATGATAAAAATGATTTCCCTGAGGATCAGTCAAGACTATCGCGTCGGGTGAGCTTTCAGCAGCTTTCTGAACAATGAAGAGCGTTTCCTCCACTTTCTTCAGCTTTTTAGAGGTGTCCAGTAATTTAGCTTTACTGGATTCCCTGCTTTTTCTCTTTTTATAAAAAAACTTCATTGTTTCTTGACGATTTTTCTGATCTCTTCAATTTTATTGTCTATGATCCTTAAACGCCGGCTGATGACTTTGAGCAGGCCCATGAGTATTTTTGCCGCTATCTGCGAATCCGAACGCAATATCTCGTTGAAGCTTCGTTTGGTGATGACCAGCAGAACCGAGTCCTCAGTCGTGACTGCCGTGGCACTGCGCGGTTCTGCATCTATCAGGGACATCTCCCCGACCATGTCACCGGGGCCCATTAAAGCCAGTAATATTTTTTCTTTGTTTTTTGTCTCTTTGGTTATCTCGATACCTCCCGACATAATGATATAAAGAGATTCCCCCGGCATGCCTTCCACAAACAAGACATTGTCTTTCTTAACATTTTGCTCAAACACATGATTGAAGACGACATCCAGCTCATTTTTATCAAGATCTCTAAAAATGGGAATAGCGCTTAATCTTCGATAATCCCGTTGGTCGGACATAAAGCCTCCATCAAAAGAAAGGTTTTTAGACAAGACATTGCGAACTTGCAGAAAACTCTATAGAAATTCAATTTTGATGTCAATGCTATTTCAGCAGGAGACTCTGCGCATGTTGTCTGAATGCCGGCGTTCGCGAATTTACGCAAGTTTGTAGTCTTTCTCTCTGAATAATTTCAAACAGGCATTGACGACAGTTTCATCATAAAGAATGCCCTTATTTTTCTCTATTTCCTGGAGAGCCTCTTCGATCCCTAATGACGCGCGATAAGGCCGGTGAGACGCCATGGCGTCCACAACATCGGCAACCGCCATGATTCGGGCTTCCAGAAGAATTTCATCACCCTTCAGGTTTCTGGGATAGCCGGTTCCGTTCATTCTTTCGTGGTGCTGATAAACAATTTGTGCCAGGGGCCATGGGGATTCCACATACTTCAACATCTCATATCCGCTCTGGGGGTGCTGCTTAATCAAAGAAAACTCAATGTCTGTCAGCTTACTGGGTTTGGCTAATATTTCGGTAGGAATCCCCAGTTTGCCGATGTCGTGAATGACACCGGCCATGCGCATCCCTTCAATCCTTTCCTGATCCAGTCCCATTTCCGTGGCAATCAAACAGGCCAGATTCGCCACTTGTGTCTGGTGACCAGCCGTGTAAGGATCTCTGGTCTCCAAAACAGAAACCAAGACTTGAATCGTTGTACCCACTGCTTTCTTCAGACTGTCAAGGGTATGTTGCAGTTTTTCCTCTGCCAGTTTGCGATCTGTGATGTCTCGCAAGAGCCCTCGAAATCCGGTTTTTTCCCCCGTTGCATCTGTCATCAGGGACACCGAGGCTTCAACGTATTTCATGGTGTTATCTTTCCTGATGACCTGCCAGTCAAAACTGTCTTCGGGTTCACCTGTCCTGTAAACTTTGTTAAATAATTTAAAGACTTTTTTTGAATTTTCCGTCTCAGTGAACACACGATAATTCACACCTAATAATTCATCTTTGGAACATCCTGTTATCCGGCATAAGGGATCGTTGCAGAAGATCAGGTTACCGGCCAGATCGACTTCGTAATAGGCCTCCTGCATATGCTCAAGAATGTTTCGATATTTTTCCTCGCTTTGATGAACCCTCTCTTCCGCCTTTTTGCGATCGGTGATGTCATGCGCGACAACATCGGCGGCAACGATGCGACCTGCTTCATCATAAATATTCTTAATGTTCAATTGCACAATGGATCGCTTGCCTTTTTTACTTAATATTTCAAATTCAACGATTTCCGGAACTTTCAAGCCTTGAGATATTTTTTCCAGACGCGCTAAAAAAAGTTTCTGACTTTCCTCCGTCAAAATGTCAAAAGGACTCAAAGAGGTTATTTCTTCCTGGGTACAGCCGGCATATTCGCAAAAAACATCATTTGCTTTGATAAATTTTCCGCTTTTAAAATTAATCTGATAGATGCCGGCAGGGGAGTTTTCAAAAAGCTGCCGGTAATTGGCTTCACTCTCCCGTAACATTTCTTCTGTTTTTTTGCGCTCCGTAATGTCACGGTCTGATCCATGAAAGCCTTGCACATTGCCTGTATGATCAAAAATCGGCATAGCATTACTTTCCAGATAACGTAATGTTCCATCCCTGTGTTTCCAGCGTAAAACGAGGTTTGACCAGCCTTTCTTCTGTTCAATAGCTTGAACCAGTGTTCCGGTGAGCAGCGGAATATCTTCTTCGAAGACCATATCTCTGGCCGCACCCAGTTTAACGATTTCCTCAGCGGTGTATCCCAGTATCTTTTCAATTGCGGCATTGCTGAATGTATGCACACCGTGAATATCGATCGCCCAGATCCATTCCTGACTCGTTGTCACAATGGATTCGAATTGCGCTTCTCTGGTTTGCAGTTGCTCTTCCACTTTCCTTTGTTTTTCTCTGTTTTCTGCGTCTTCCAGTTCTCTGGCTATCGCGGGACATAAACGCGAAAGATTGGTTTTCATGATATAATCTTTCGCCCCCAGACGCATACATTCCGTCGCGGTTTCTTCGCCCACAGCGCCGGTTACAACCAGCAGGGGAATGTCGATATTAGCCTGCTTGAAAAGAGCAATCGCAGTCGGGGCATTGAGCTCCGGCAGATTATAATCGCACAGAATAATGTCCCATTGTTTTTCCCGGAGCGCTTTTTCTATGTCTGAGGCAGTTTCTACCCTTTCATAAACAGGATGGTATCCGCCTTTTTTAAGAGCACGGATAATCAGAAAGGCATCGTCTGCCGAATCTTCTATCATGAGTAAGCGAAGCTGTTTATCTTCCATGTTTCCTGCTTATGAAATAAATTCATGAAAATCGAGAGAGGATAAAAGATGCTATGATCCTGCTCCCATGGTCATCCAGATTGATCAATTCAACACCTGTGGTTTTGCGATTTGTGCTGATTTTGGAAAAAAGTATAGGAAAAAGTGTCTTATCTGTCAATGAAATACAGGGACAAAAAAGCCGGGCAACCCGAAAGTCGCCCGGCAATTTCATTACTTGATTAGAGTGTTACTATTTCTCTACGGTTAAGAACCCTTTCGGATGGAAATCCTTTCCTGTAACCTTTTTCGATATTCCTTTCTGATCCAGGTACGGGGTAATACCGCCCATGAAGAACGGCCAGCCGGCTCCCATAATGACACCGGTATCCACATCTTTGGGGTCTGCCACAACACCTTCCGCAAGAATCAAGTCGACTTCTTTGGCTACACGCTCCAATACACGGGTCTTGATTTCATCGTCGGTGAATTTCTTGTTACCCTGCGGCCAACCGGCTTTGATCTCGGGATCGACATCGATGCCCTTGTCCGTAAAGGTAACCATCTGTTTCTTGCCCTTCGCCACCAGGTTCTTGAGGCCAACATTGACCGGGAACCGATCGGGGAAGTACTTATTGAGGGTTTCCTGAACGTGCAGCGCAATGGCCGGACCCACCAGCGCGGCCAGTGTGAACGGTGACATGGGGAATCCCAGATCGAAAACAGCGTTGTCCACCTGCATGAAATCAGCGCCTTCATCGATGCACTGGAAGATACCATCCATCCAGGCCAGCAGAATTCTGTTGACCAGGAATGCAGGCGCATTCTTCACCAGAACCGGAGTCTTCTTGATCTTCTTGGCAATGTCAAATGCGGTCGCCAGAACGACATCGCTGGTCTTGTCGGTTTTGATGATTTCGACAAGCGGTAGTACGGCGATAGGATTAAAGAAATGGAAACCAACAACGCGGGAAGGATCTTTCAGATTCTTACCCATCTCGGCAACATCCAGAGAGGATGTGTTGGTCAAAAACAGGCACTCCGGCTTGCATACTGCTTCCAGCTCACCGAAAATTTTCTGTTTGATGCCCATTTCTTCGAAAACAGCTTCAATGACAAAGTCGCAGTCCTTGAACGGTTCATATGTCAAGCTGCCGGAAATAAGATCCTCGCCGATCCACTTGGCATCCGCTGCGGACAGTTTGCCTTTCTTGGCTGTCTTGGCCAGCTGCTCTCTGCAGTAGGCCAGACCTTTATCAATAAATTCCTGTTTGATATCTTTCATGACAACCGGACACTGATAGCGCTGTGCGAACAACAAAGCCATCTGGGAGGCCATTAAGCCGGCGCCGATAACGCCAATCTTGTTAATCTTGTTGCCCTTGACTTCTTTCGGCGGTCTGCCGGGAAGCTTCTTGGCGCGGCGCTGGGTCAAATCAAATGAGTACAGGCCGCATTTGAACTGTTCGGATGTAATCATGTCGGCCAGCGTTTCGTCCTCTTTCTGGAATCCTTCATCAAGGGACCATCCCGCTGCGCCCTTGATAAGTTCAAGCGCCTGGTAGGGTGCAATGGCTCCTGAATGAACCTTGCCAGTGATGGCTTCTTTGGTCTTCTTGTAGAGCTCATCGCTCATCTTCGGATCAACTTTTTTGCGCTCTATCTTCTCTTCGCCGGTGATGATGCGTTCCAGTAAAGCTAAGGAATCATCCATGAACTCGGCCGGAGCAATGAGTCTGTCCGCCAGGCCCATCTCAAAGGCCTTTATGGAATTAATCATTTTGTTCATATTGAGCGGGTTGTTTATAATGAGCTCAATGGCCGCTTCCGGTCCGCACAGTTTGGTTACGAGCTGTGTTCCGCCCCACCCCGGCACAAGACCGAGGAAGCACTCGGGCAGCGCGTAATGATCACATCCGCCGGGGCTCTTGGAGATGGTGCGGTAGTTATGATAAAGACCTACTTCGACACCGCCGCCCATGGCCGCGCCGTTGATGGCGGCCAGCGTCGGGATCTTGAGACCCATAATCCGCTTGAATGTCGCGTGGCCGGTTGCACCGATTTTGACAGCCTCATCCCGTTTAATCGTCGGGTCAACGCTCATGATATCCGCGCCCACGTTGAAGATGTAAGGCTTCCCGGTTAGAATCCAGCCCTTGACATCCTTGTCCTTCTCTACAATATCGATGACCTTGTTGAGTGATTCCAAAGCCTCAAAACCCCAGGTGTTGGGAATATTGTAGAGTTGCCCGTTGTCCATTGTAACAATCGCTATTTTTCCAGCCTTCTTGGACTGGAAAAAATTGAGTTTACATTCTGTTATATATTTAGCCATAGCTTTAACCTCCTATAATGTTTTCCCTACGACGTTTTCCCAAATGATAGAACCACCCATACCGAGACCGATACACATCGTGGTCAGTCCGTACTTCGCCTTTGGATTCAGCTCGAAATCCTGAGCCAACTGCATGCTCAGGCGAACACCGGAGCTGGCCAGCGGATGGCCCATTGCAATGGTTCCGCCATAGGGATTAAGTCTGGGATCAACCGGAGTCTTCATGCCAAAGTGCTTCATGAAACCGACAGCCTGCACAGCGAAAGCCTCGTTCAGCTCGATGATGTCGAGATCTTTAAATTTCAGCTTGAAGTTCTTGAGAACTTTTTCCGTGGCAGGAACAGGACCCCATCCCATGATGGATGGATCCACACCGACGAAGCCGGCGCCGACAAATTTCATCTTGGGTTTGATGCCCAGTTCTTTGCATTTCTTGCCCGACATGAGTAGCGACACGCACGCGCCGTCATTCAATCCCGAAGCATTGGCCGGGGTAACACGACCTTCCGCCTTGAAGGGGAATCTGCGGAGATTTTTAATACTCTCCAGTGTTGTGCCGCGTTTGGCCTGTTCATCATAATTGGCAACTTTCCATCCATTGGGGGTGAAAACCGTCATGTCAACGCAGTGCTTATGGTAATAGCCCTCATCCAACGCCTTGAAATATTTTTCCAGACAATAGAAGGAGTATTCGTCCGCTTCTTCTTTCGTCACCGGCTGTTCGCCGTTCTCCGGCATCCAGTCATGGAGTTTTTCGGCCGTGTTGCCCATGTTGAAATACTTGACCTCCACCATCTTCTCGGTGACGACCCGCGGGTTCGGGTCGGCGCCGGCGCCCATAGGATGGTGAGCCATGTGCTCCACACCACCGGCAATGATGATGTCGGCACAACCTGTCTTGATGAACGATGAACCGATGGCCTGGCAGGTCATACCGCCCGCGCACATTCTGTCCACCGAAAATCCGGCAACTTTTTCCGACAGACCTGCAGTGAGTACCGTCACTCTGCCCATTGTGGTGCCCTGATCTCCGACCTGCGTCGTTGCGCCCCAAATGTTGTCGTCAACCTCGTCCCACGGAACGTTCGGGTTTCTTCTAACGAGTTCTTTTATGACCTTCGTCACCAAATCATCCGCGCGTGTGGTCCAGTAATGGCCGTCCTGCCTGGACTTTCCGAACCATGTACGCACTCCATCTACAAAATACGCATCTCTTAAATCCATAAAACATCCTCCTTGCTTTATATCGGTGTTCTTTTAATTATCTAGATAGGAATAAATGACCACCAATAGTTTTTCAGATAGGGATAAACGATCACCAACTACGGTAAGACCTCTGATCCTTAAGCTGGAATTTAATAACATTATGGAAGAAGTTTTGTCAATGAACTTCTGAATAAAAATAGCCATTTTTTTAGAAAAATCCCTTTACTGGCGCGGGCCAGAGAACAGGAAAAACAACATGATGCCTTGGCGTACCGGAACAATGGTCATGGTCAAAAATTAAGGGGTTGTGGCATATGCCGCAACCCCTTAATTTCATTGGTAGGCGGTGCTGGGATTGAACCAGCGACTTCTACCGTGTGAAGGTAGCACTCTCCCGCTGAGTTAACCGCCCAAGAAGTTTGTTTTATAACTTAAAGTATTGCTGATTTCAAGGGAAAAAAGTTTTTTCTCTCAACACAACCAGATTGGTATTGTGTAGAAAGACTTTTTCGATTTTTACGAGGTCGATCCCCCCGCCATCCCCTGTAACGGGGATGACGAAGGGATCGAAAGAAGAGTTATAGCTTTTTTACAAAAGCTAGGAAGGGGTTATTTTACAGCATTTCATAGATGGCGGCAGCGCCCATTCCACCACCGATGCACATGGATACGATACCGCGCTTGGCGTTGCGGCGCTGCAGTTCATGGAGTAACTGAGCCGTCAGCTTGGCGCCTGTGCATCCCAATGGATGACCCAGAGCAATAGCGCCGCCGTTCGGGTTGATATCGCCTGCATTCAAACGGTCTTCAATACCAAGTTCTCTGATGCAATAAAGTGCCTGGGAAGCAAAGGCTTCGTTGATTTCAAACAAATCGATATCCTTAGTCGTCAAACCGGCCAACTTGAGAACTTTGGGAATAGCATACCGCGGGCCAACACCCATTTCTTCCGGTTTGCAACCGGCCACCGCATAGTATGCCAGTTTGGCAATGGGTTTCACGCCGATCGCTTTGGCTTTTTCCGCCGTCATGAGAAGTGTAAAGGCGGCGCCATCGGTCATCTGCGAAGAGTTGGCGGCGGTACAGTTTCCACCCTGTTTGAACGGAGATTTCAGCTTGGCCATATCGGCAAGATTGACCGGCCATCTTACACCATCATCCATATCGAACGTTGTTTCAACACGAACGCGTTTGCCATCTTTATCTTTTTTATATTTGAAGGCTTTAATGGGAATAATTTCATCTTTGAATTTGCCGGCCTGAATCGCTTCAAAAGCCTTGCGATTGCTTTCCATGCCGAATTTGTCCATATCTTCGCGGGAAATGTTGTAGTTCGCGGCAACATTTTCCGCCGTGTTGCCCATATTCATGTAAACATTGGGCATAGTGGCATAATCCCAGTCGGGATTGGGACGGAAGATACCGCCACCCATGGGAATATGGGTCATGGACTCACAACCGCCGGCAATGATAACATCGGACCAGCCGGCGCGAATCTTCGCCGTGGCGTCGGCAATTGACTGCACACCAGAAGAACAGAAACGGTTGAGAACCATACCGGATACCGGCTCAGGCAACCCGGCACCGACAGCCAGAACTTTACCGAAGTTCATTCCGGCTTCCGCTTCCGGAAAAGCGCAGCCGACGATAACATCATCAATATCTTTAGGATCCAGCTGGGGAACTTTCGCCAGCAAACCTTTGATTACCTGAACACCAAAGACGTCGGCGCGGGTATCTGCCAGACCGCCTCTTTTATATCTTCCACCGGCACTCCTTACGGACGCGACAATGACAGCTTCACTCATATTATTTTCCTCCTTACAGGCTTTTGTTATGTTAAAGGCCGGAGGCTTGGTTTTCAGGCCTCCGGCACATGATTCATCTTAGTTGCGCAGGGGCTTGCCATTTGTCAACATGGCTGCTATTCTATCTTGCGTTTTCTGTTCACCACAGAGACTCATGAAAGCTTCTATTTCCAGATCCAGCATTTCCTGTTCCGTTATCCAGGTTCCCTCCGCGCAGGTACCGCCACCCAGAACATGGGCAATCTTCATGGCGATATGAACATCATATTCGGAAGCGTACCTTCCGGCCTTCATGTTGCTGAGGATTGCTCCCGCCACACCTTTCAGGTTCTCTCCCATGACCGGAATCAGAGCGGGCTTCGGCGGTTTATAGAATTTGGACAGACCCAGGACAATCTGTTTGGCTTCGTAAATCTGCATGTCTCTGTTCATGTTGATCATGTTGGTTTTGCGGATATAGCCCAGATCCTGAGCTTCCTGAGCGCTGGTCGCAACCTTGGCGGTAGCGACATTTTCGAAAATCTTGCCGTAATGATACTGCATATTCAAACCGGATTCCACAACACCGGCAGGAATGCCTTCCGTCGCGCGAATCGCCAGTTCTTTACAGCCTCCGCCCGCGGGAATAACACCGACGCCAACTTCTACCAAACCCATGTAGGTCTCGCCGTTAGCCAGGCAGTAGTCACCGTGCATGGCGATTTCACATCCGCCGGCTAATGCCATACCGGCCGGAGCAATCACAACCGGCTTGGGCAGATATTTCATCTTCATATTGACAATCTGTAATTCCCTAACCATTTTTTTCAATTCATCCCACTTGCCTTCCTGGATCGCCACCAAAACCAGGAAGAGATTGGCACCGGCGGAGAACATACGCTGATCATGGTTGGCAACCACCATACCCTGGAAATCTTTATTGACGATATCGCATCCCTCTGAAATCATCTTCATCATATCGGGATCAATAGAATTCATCTTGGTATGGAATTCCAGGCAGGCCACACCATCACCGATATCGACCAGTGAAGCGCTGGGATTTTCTTTGATGGTCATTTTTCTTTCTTTGAGACCGGGCAGCAGAATGATCTTGGGATTTTCTTCCAGTTTGACATAGCCCTTCTTCTTGAAATCATAGTAATATTTCACGCCTTTTTTATCCACCTTGTAGAAAGAAGTGCATTTCTTCTTCAGCATCTCTTCAATCTTGGCGGGGACTTTCTTACCCAGTTTCTTCATAACGGCAACGGCTTCCTTGACGCCCACAGCATCCCAGGATTCAAACGGACCGAGTTGATGATTGTAGCCCCACTTCATGGCGTTATCGATTTCAACGATGGTATCGCAGATTTCGGGAATGCGGTTCGCAGCATAAATAAAGTTGTTGCACATATATTCGCGCAGATATTCACCGGCGGCATCCTCTCCGTTGAAGGCGACTTTCATACTAGTGGCAACGCCGAAATCAACCCATTTCTTTGCTTCAGATATGGACGCAAACTTGGGTTTTTGTGCCGGGGCATATTCCATGGTTTTCCAGTTTAAAGCGTATTTAACATTCTTCCCATTTTCGTCCTTTACCTTCTTGTAGTAACCACCCTTGGTTTTGTTACCCAGCCACTTATTGGCCATCATTTTTTGCGTGAATTCGGTCGGCAGAAAGATATCACGGCACTCATCTTTGGGAACGGCATCATAAAGGTTCTTGGCAACATGAACACCGATATCGAGACCAACCAGATCCATGGTTCCAAAGACGGCAGTCCCCGGGCGGCCTACAACCTTACCCACAATGGCGTCGACTTCTTCAACACTCATGCCTTTTTCGACCATGACCCTGCCCGCATTGGATAAATCATAAACGCCGATACGGTTGCCGATGAAGTTGGGAACGTCTTTACATACAACGACACCTTTACCCAGCACTTCCTCGCTAAACTTTGTCATGTAGGCAACGATTTTTTTATCCGTTTCCTTGCCGGGAATGATTTCCATTAACTTCATATAACGGGGGGGATTGAAGAAATGAGTTCCCAAGAAACGTTTTTTCAAATCTTTACTGAAATTGGCGGAAATATCCTTGATGGGAAGACCGGATGTATTCGTGGAAACGATACAGGTCGGTTTGACAACCTTCTCCACCTTGGCAAAAAGTTCCTGTTTGATTTTCAGATTTTCGACAACAACTTCGCAAACCCAGTCGCAGTCGGCCAGCATATCCAAATTGTCTTCAAAGTTACCGATGGTCACCATTGACGCATTGCTTTTTGCATAAAAACTGGCCGGTTTCGCTTTGGTTGCTCCAGCCAGTCCGTTTGCAGCAAAACGATTGCGCCAGGCCGGACTTTTCTCTGTTAATCCTTTCTTCTTATCATCCTCGGTAAGTTCAAAAGGAATGATATCCAGCAGATAACACTCGATGCCGGCATTCGTTAAATGGGCCGCTATATTCGCACCCATAACTCCCGCGCCTAAAACAGCTGCTTTTTTGATCTCAAATGACATGTCTTTCCTCCTTTGCCTTTTCCTGCTTTAAACTTTTGGCTGATTATAAAAATCTTTAAATATTTATCACGCTTTTTTCAGGCCCTTGATAAATATTTCCAATGCTAAATTTGTTGTGGAATAAATCTTTTCTCTTCTGTTCGCCGGTGATCCTGAAAAGATATACAGAGAAATAATTCCGTTCAGCAATCCCCAAAACGCGTTTTGATATTTTTTAATATTCAATTCAGGGGAAAATTCTTCTGTTTCAACTCCCATCTGCAGTAATCTGCCAATGACATTGATTGACCTTGCAATGGCGTTAAAAATTTGAGCATTCAGCTTATCCGGCAAATTCATTTTTGCCGGCTGCAGCATATAAGTCATTAATATTCTAAACAGCTCGCTGTCATTAAGAAAATAATCAATATACAAATATGATAATTCTTTCAGTAAATGAGCTGCTGTACCTTTCTCACCCAAAAGGACATCAACTTTCTCGTTGAAGGTATCTATATCATTTAACAGAATCTGAGCATAAATTTCTTCTTTGCTGTTAAAATAGAGATAGATTGATCCTTTCCCCAGTTCGGAAGATTTTGCTATTTCATCAACGGTTACTTTTGTATAGCCTTTTGTAAAGAATAAGGAGCGGGCTGATTTGAGAATATTTTTCCTGCGATTATCTTTTTCCTTGCCTCGACGCTCCAGAAGTCCCACAGTACTATTCTTCCTTCGAAATAACAAGCAGTTGCGAAACTGCAGTCAGTATCTGACCGACGGTCACGTACTTTTTAAAACAATCAAAACTTAAAGTCAAGGAAAATAATATAAAGATTAAACATCACAGATATTTCAAGCATATAGGAAATTGTTCTCCATGGTATGGACTGCACCCCTGCGGTTAGACAGACGGGATTAGAGCAGTCGGCACGGTTTTTTGGTTTTTATAAAACAGTTCTTCAAACTCTACCGGCGGTCTGTATCCCAGCGAGGAATGCAGACGTTTAT
>JAGPFC010000023.1 GCA_018056685.1 Smithella sp. | reverse complement strand
TGATAAAAGAGTTTCGGCTGTGTATCAGGTTGGTAACCCATCATGGCTGTTTCTCTCCAAGAATTTGTTGCTATTTTTATAGCCGCTCTTTATAATCTTTGCAAAACTTATTTGGGCAACAGGCCGTAAATATTTAATCTTTGAGCGTTGATAACAAAATCAAATAACGGGTTCAATCGGAGAATGATTGAACCAGCGGGGAAATTTTATCAAAAAAGGGGTGAAGTTTGCCCTGTTTTTTAGTATAACCGCGCAAAATTTAAAAACATTGTACGGGGAAAATTATGAGAACATATGACATTATCGAACTGATCGGCAACACCCCTTTAGTCAAATTGAGAAACGAAAACATTATTGCCAAAGCGGAATTTTTGAATCCCGGCGGCAGTATCAAAGACCGTGTCGCCCTCGCGATGATCGAAGCGGCTGAACGCGAGGGAATCCTGAAACCGGGAATAAAAATCGTTGAACCCACATCCGGTAATACCGGCATCGGCATCACTCTGGTCGGCGTCGCCAAGGGCTACGAAGTATTTATCGTTATGCCTGAAGGTATGAGCGAAGAGAGAAAGAACATCATCAAGGTTCTTGGCGGCAATCTTGTACTTACCCCCGATAGCGAGAGCATCACCGGCGCTGTGAAAAAAGCGGAGGAACTGGTTGAAAAGTTTAACGCTTATATGCCCAATCAATTTAAAAATCCCACAAACGCGAAGGCACATTACGAACACACCGCGCAGGAACTCTGGAGACAGTCAGGACAAAAAATTGACGCCTTTGTCTCCGGCATCGGCAGCGGCGGAACCATTCAGGGTGTGGGCACCTTCCTGAAAGAAAAGAATCCGGATGTAAAAATTATCGCTGTTGAACCCAAAAACGTATCGGCTCTTCTCGGTCACGAACCGGGGCTGCATCAGATCCAGGGCATCGGGGATGGCTTCATTCCCGATATTCTGGATGTATCGCTGATCGACAGGATCATGGAAGTTACCGATGATGATGCCATCGCGACCACACGCGAGCTGGCAACCAGCAATTCTCTCTTATGCGGTACGTCATCCGGGGCCAACATCTGGGCTGCCAGACAAATTGCCATCGAACATCCGGAATGGGTGATCGCCACCGTACTTCCCGACCGGGCGGAGCGATATTTTAGTACCGGCTTGCTTTAGCCGAAAAAATCGTCTTCATAAAACCCATAAAAACCCCCTCAAGTCCATAAGACCTTGAGGGGGTTACGCTATTTCAAAAGATTATGGTTTTGGTCTTCGCGCAGCAGTGACACTGTCACCTGTGCTATTTTTCAAGAAATGAAGAAATATTTCTCCATCTTTCTAATATATTTATGGTTTTATAGAATTTGCACAAACTTTGTTGTATAGTTTTTCATCTTCACTGCCCGGTTGAATAAATCCCCATTGACTATTATTATTTACGATAGTGTTTAAAACCTTTCCTTTATTGTTATAATCCACGACCTTTTCAAGACTTGTCATTTTCTTCTGACAATCAATTTTACTTAACGCCGTGTAATGATCATAATTTTGATATTTTTTTAATTCATCAGGTTGTTTTATGTTTTCCAATCTTTTTTTCCTAACATCACTTGTTACATTTGAATACGTCAAGACGGTTATAATGTTGCGTGATTTAGAGACACTTTTTTTATTATAATATCGTCCATTGGCAAAAGGCTCCCATACTTTAATGTCTGGTTGTTTTGAAAAACAAAATGACGGAAAAGAAAAGGCAATAAGAAACATAACAAGGAATGATAAAGAAATAACGGAACTAATTTTTTTCATGATTTGTCCTCCAAACATCGTATTATTTTTGTTTATATAATTTATTCACATTTTTTTAAAGAGGAATTTAAAGTTAAACGAAGCAATCTCGGAATGTGCATAAAATGATTACATCGGTGCCGGGATATTTTATGCCCATAATCTTCTTGACACAACAAGGTGTGCCCAATATAGTTTTTCTCAAGAAAAAAAAGTTCTTATCAATCAATCACGCTTTGAATGTAGTTGTTCCGATGCCGGGCGGAAAATTAGAATCACGCTTTTGACCACCCCGACCAGTGCAAAATAGTTTACGGGACTGTCAGTTGCATTGCTTTGGCCGACACCTGGATTTTGAATTCATCAAGTTAATTAGACATGAAAGAGTCAATCATCTCAAAAATCAGAACTCCCTTGCCTGGTAACTTTAATTGGTCAACAAAGTGGTCTTTGTTTTTTCTGGCAACGCTTACCATCATCTTGCTGGCTTCTTTTGCGACAAAAGCATTTCACATCGATGATCCTCTCTTCATTTGGGCGGCAAAGCATATCCAGAATCACCCCGAAAATCCTTACGGCTTTTATGTGAACTGGTATGATGCAAAAATGGGGATGTGGGAGGTTACAAAAAATCCACCCCTGACCTGTTACTATATCGCGTTTATCGCATTCATCTTCGGTTGGGGTGAGTCAGCATTGCACATCGCCTTTCTCATCCCAGCCATCGCCGCTGTATTGGGGACTTATTTTTTCGCCCGAAGACTTTGTTCCAAACCGCTATTGGCAGGCATCATGGCATTGGGTATGCCGGTCTTCCTTATCTCCGCTACGACGGTGATGTGTGATATGATGATGCTTGCCTTCTGGACAGGAGCGGTTGTACTTTGGATGCGCGGGTTAGAAAACAACGATCATAAAATCCTCTTTCTTTCATCTTTACTGATTGCCCTAAGCGCTTTAACGAAATATTTCGGAATAAGTTTGTTATTGCTCTTGCCTTTCTATGCCATGATTAAGCAGCGCAAAATAGGTTCATGGCTCATTTATCTGGCCATACCGATCATTGTTCTCCTGGGGTATCAATGGCAGACGTACATGCTTTATGGAAAAGGATTATTGCTTGATGCAGGCTCTTTTGCGACAGAATTCCGCAGTCACCAGGAAACCGGCAGAATAATGCATGGAATCATAGGGATTGCCTTTACCGGCGGTTGCTTGTCTGTTATTTTATTTTACCTTTCTTTTTTGTGGTCAAAAAAGATTTTAATTATTCAGTTTTTAGGACTGTCGATGCTTGTTGCAGGCATGGCTTGTTTGCCCGACATAGGCAGTTTCCAAATCCATGATGTCGATGGCAGAAAGTGGTCGTTTATATTTCAGTTTAGTCTGGCCTTGCTAGCCGGAGCCAATATTCTCATCCTGACTGCAACGGCATTATGGAAAAGCAAAATGGATGCTGATAATTTATTATTGTTTTGCTGGATTTTCGGGACATTCTTCTTTGCGGCATTTGTTAATTGGAGCATAAACGGCAGGTCTATCCTGCCGATGGTTCCCGCTGTCGCCGTATTATTGGTCAGACGCATTGACGGGATGAATAAGTCGTGGAAAAATTCTCATATCTTATTTTGGCCTGCCATACCGGCCATTTGCCTTTCCCTGTTAACTGTTCAGGGAGATTTCGTTCTGGCAAATTCCGCCCGTGATGCAGCGGCCAAAATATCATCTGAATACGATCATGGTGCCGGGAAATTATGGTTCCAGGGACATTGGGGTTTTCAATATTATATGGAACTCAAGGGTGGCGAACCGAGTGAACGTAATAACTTAAATCTTTTACCGGGAGATATTGTAGTCATTCCTCAAAACAACAATTACACATTCTCTTTACCGGAACATATTTCCCGTAAAATGATAGACATTAAGGAGATTCCCCTGAAGGCAGTGGTGAGTACGATGAATAAGGAAGCCGGTTCCGGATTTTATTCACATTTATGGGGCCCGTTGCCTTTCGTTTTGGGACGCATACCCATGGAACGTTACGGCATACTGGGCATCGACCGGGGCATACCTTGATGTCAATGATTGATCGACTAAGTGTCCGGCAACACGTTTCTGTTTGAAAAGTCCTCATTCATCTTTGAGAATCGCGGCAACCAGACGGTTCATTCCCAGAATGCCCAGAATAAAGATGCCACCGACAACAAACTCGACACCCATCCAGACAAAAGGAGAAACTTTAGCTGTTGGCATGGCGAGGGCGGCTACAAGAAAAAACATGAAGGCATAACTGTTGAAGACATACGGAAGGGCATCCTTCAAAAGAACAATGGAATAGACAAAGAGTCCGATGAAAAGAAGTTTGGCCGCTTCATGCCCGATAGCAGGCTGGAGAATTGCAATAAACTTTTCACACAGCAAAACGCAGGCGATTCCCGCAAGTCCGCCGATGAGAATGGGGAGGGCCTGTTGTGTATGTTCATGAATCACAAAGAAGAAAATCATCACCATAAAGGCAGGCCAGGCGGGTAACGACAGACGTGCCAGTATGATTTCAAAAACGATTACAAAAGCTACCAGCAGAAATCCGAAAAGAACATTTTTTTTCGTAAAGATTTTTTCCATTTGTTTACCACAGCAATAAATTAAATTTTGTCAATGTGAATAAATAATTTTCCTGAATGTGTCAAGGTGAGATAAAAAAACTACTGACCGATCAACGGACATATGTTAGAAGAAGCTACAGCGGGTTATCATGAAAAAAAAATATAATTATCATATTATCATATTCCTGATCGTCACATCTGTTATCGCTTTCAGTCCTGTTGCGGCCAATGAGTTTATCAATTTTGACGATAACGGATACATTACCGAGAATGTCCGGGTTCAGCAGGGAATCACTCTGCAAAACGTCCAATGGGCTTTAACGACGACGTATTTCAGTTACTGGCACCCGCTGACGTGGCTTTCTCACATGCTGGACTGGCATTTGTTCGGCGCCAATGCTTCAGGACATCATCTGATGAGTCTGTTTCTTCATATTGGCAGTGTTATTTTTTTGTTTCTTTTTTTATATAAAACAACCAATCATATCTGGCCGGCGGCTTTTGCCGCGGCATTATTTTCTCTGCATCCGCTGCGCGTCGAATCGGTAGCCTGGGCGTCCGAGCGCAAAGATGTTTTAAATCTTTTTTTTACGGTTCTTTGTTTTTACGCGTACGCTTTTTACGCGGATGAAAAAAAGGTTTCCCGTTATGTTCTTTGTATGTTGTTCTTTGTTCTGGCCGTAATGTCCAAACCCATGGCCGTGACTTTACCCTTTGTCTTGCTGCTGCTGGATTACTGGCCGCTCAATCGGTGGGGAAACCCCTATCATGAAAACACAAAAAACGGCTTTTCTTCGGTAATAAAATTGATCGGAGAAAAGATTCCTTTTTTCTGTCTGAGTCTGGCCGCCAGTGCCGGAGCGATCTGGGCACAATCCAAAGAAGGAACGGTTGCTTCTCTGGATAATGTCCCGTTTATCATCCGCACATCCAATGCTATCGTTGCTTATGTCTCTTATCTGGGGAAGCTGCTATGGCCGGTAAATCTGGCCGTGTTTTATCCTTATGAATACGTGCTGCCGCCCTGGAAAATTTTATTTTCCGCAGCCGTTATTTTAGTCATTACGCTGATTGTTATGTATTACATAAGAAAAAAACCTTTCCTGTTTGTCGGCTGGTATATCTATCTGGGAACGCTGGTGCCTGTCATCGGTCTGGTGCAGGTCGGTTCGCAGGCCATGGCGGATCGCTACACTTATGTGCCTTCCCTGGGCATCACCTTCGTGCTTGCCTGGGGAATACCTTCGATCATTGAAAACCAGAAATTGAGAAAGCGTTTCCTGGCTCCGGTTGCCGTCATCTTTCTTTCACTGCTGATGTTATTAACGTGGCAGCAATGTCACTACTGGAAAAACAGTGTGACGGTTTTCATCCACGCCATAAGCGTTACAAAAAATAACGCGCTGGCCCACAATCAGTTGGGACTGGCATTTTATGAACAGGGCAGGGACAGAGAAGCTCTTTATCATTTTGATAAGACAATTCTATTACAGCCCGCTCAGGACAGCGCTTATAATAACAGGGGGGCGATTTATTTGAAATACGGCCGTACCGAACAGGCGCTTCAAGATTTTAACAAAACGCTTGCAGTCAATCCTCATTATGTTAAAGCTTACAACAACCGGGCGAATCTCTATATTCAAGAAAGGCAGTATCGATTGGCTATGGAAGACCTTAACGAAGCGATCAGACTTCAACCTGATTACGTCCTGGCTTATTTTAATCGCGGCCTTCTGTCGGCCGGGCTGGGTGATTATCAAAAAGCCATTCATGATTTTGACAGCGTAACCATGCTTAATGCTAATCATGTTTATGCCTATCATAACCGGGCTTCTTTGTATTTTAATATGGGGAATATTCAATCAGGATGTCTTGATGCACAAAAAGCTTGCGCGCTGGAAAATTGCCAGATAATGGAAGCTGCCAGAGCCAGAGGATACTGTCGTTGAAACAGGCACTAAGGGGTGTTGAACATCAATGATTAATCAGCATACCAATAAAGAAATATTATCCGGAGTGTTCAGGGTTTGCTGCCGCACGGCGGGATTGGTCATAATTTTTCTTCTCCCCCTGATCATTTTTAATTTTGCGGACATCAGCAGTGCCAGGGAAATCCCCCCCCAAAAAATACCTTTCTGCCCCGGAGAAAAACTGGTGTATAAAGGGACGTGGGGGAAAATAACTGCTGGCGAACTTACACTGGAAGTTTTGCCAATGGCCAGTCTCAACGGCATAGATGCTTATCATTTGGTGATGATTACGATAACCAGCCCCCGGGTTGATGTAATCTATAAGGTGCGGGAAAGACAGGATTCATATGTCGATACCGGCATCACCAGAAGTCTGTTTTATAGAAAAAATACAATCAGCAAACATCCGCGTGATGTAAATGTAACTTTTGACTGGAAAAACATGCAGGCCACCTATACCAATTTCGGTAAGAAAACCAATCCGGTTCGTATTTCACCGGGCACATTCGATCCCTTGGCGCTTTTTTATGTGATTCGTTTACAAAATCTTAAAGAAGACTCAACCATTTATATACCGCTGACCGATGGCAAACAAAACATAGAGGTCAGAGCGATTGTGGGTAAAAGCAGCCGGGTGAAGATTGCCGGTAAGACTTATAACGCCATTGCCATAACGCCGGATATGAAAACATTTGATTATCTGAAAAAAGTAACGAAAAAAAGTGAAAGCGCACAACTGAAAATATGGGTGACAGACGATGATCAGAAGATTCCCATTAAAATCAGAAGTAAAGTGGGAATCATGTCATTTGATTTTGAACTTGTTCCTGATTTGTCAGTCATCAGATAGTTTTGCCGCATGTTTATCGTGATGTTGTTGATGACAAAAGCGTGAATCAGTGTTAAAAAATATCATTCCATAACTCAGGGGAAATAGAGATGAAAAAAGATACTTTGACGTTCCAAGCATCCGATCATGTGCAGATTTTTACTTACAAATGGGCGCCCGATAATGTATCCGATTTAAAAGGGGTCGTGCAGATTGTTCACGGGATGGCGGAGCACGCGGCTCGCTATGAGCGTTTTGCTGAAGCTCTGACTAAAGCCGGATATGCCGTTTATGCGAATGATCATCGGGGGCATGGCAAAACGGCAGGATCGAAGGATCATATCGGATATTTCGCCGACGAAAACGGTTGGGCAAAGGTCGTGGATGATCTGCACACGTTGACCGGCATCATCAAAAAAGAATTGCCGGGGAAACCTTTCTTTCTCTTTGGTCACAGCATGGGGTCGTTTCTTTCCCGGCATTACTCCATGATCTACGGCAGCGAACTGACCGGTCTTGTGCTGTCCGGAACGGGAGGAGATCCGGGGATAATGGGCAAGGCGGGTCGCTGTTTAGCGAAACTGGACGCGAAACTGCACGGAAAGAAAGCGAAGAGTGAAATAATGAATAAACTTTCATTCGGTGCTTTTAATAATCCTTTCAAACCCAACCGTACGGATTACGACTGGCTGTCCCGGGATAATGTCGAAGTGGATAAATACATCAATGATCCATTGTGCGGGGGAGTTTTTACCGCGGGATTTTTCTGCGATTTGCTCGATGGTCTTGTTTTTATCAATCAAAAAGAAAATATCTCCAGAATTCCAAAGAATTTGCCCATTTATCTTTTCTCCGGAGCCAATGACCCGGTTGGCGGGAACACCAAAGGCGTGACACAGGCTTATCAAGCGCTCAAAAGAGCAGGCATCAGTGATGTAACTTTAAAATTCTATGCTGATGGCCGCCACGAGATGCTCAACGAAATGAACCGGGAAGAAGTTTTCGGAGATGTCATCGCATGGCTGAATAAGCATGTCTGATAAAGTATTATATTCCTTTTTTATTCTACTGAAGGTGTTTAGACAAAACGGATACCCCTGAATACCCTCAAGGGCACTATAGGTGCGCTGAAACTTGCCAATCGAATTATCCTGCACAGGCGTGGATTTAATGCCCCGCAGCTTGCTGAGGAATCGTTCCCAAAGCTTGCTTTGGGGTTCATACCCGTGATTAAAATCCGCCGATCAGATATCCCCCGTTCGAGGGGGTTGTATTATCAGTTAAATATTATATATTCATTACAAAGGATTATTGATTATGAAAAAAAATCATCGAAAATCAGAAATCTCAGAAAAGGAAATTCTCTATAATTTCTTTCAGAAATGTCCCTATCCTATTTTTATCACCAGGGCCAAGGATGGGACTTATGTTGATGTCAATGAGAATGCTGTTAAATTCTGGGGATTCAAGCGCCAGCAGATCATAGGACGCACATCCACAGAACTTGGCGTCTATCCTATAGAGAAAAGAAATTTACTGTTAAAAGAAATAAAGGAGAATGGATTTGCAAGGAATGTGATGGTTCAGCATCAGGGTCTGATTGTCTTATTTGTAATCTATCCGGTCAAGATAGGCAGGGAAATGTTTCTCATGTCGGCCGCAACCGATGTTTTTAACCATCAGACTTTTGTGAAGAAGTTTCGAGGTGATAAAACCATCAAATTGGCCGTCAGGGATCATGAATTTATCAAGGCCAAACTTAAACAATTTCAGTTAACACCCCGGCAGAAAGAAATAGCTATCTTATCCACACTGGGACATTCCAATACCATCATTGCTAAAAAACTGAATATTTCCGCCTATACCGTAAAAGATCACGTCAAAGAAATCTTCAAGATTCTTGGTATAAAAAGTCACAGAGAACTTTTCCCGAAACTTTTAAACATTCGGTAAATTTTTCCATAAATATATCCATAAATATATCAATAGCGGCTCTGAAAATTGTATCCGGTTGCCTTGTTCTGAGGCAAGAACGTAAATCATAAGAATAGTATTTTACAATGCAGAATAGGTGTCGGTTTTTTCGCCTTGTGTTCTTTTGATTCGTCCTTTGCTTTCCAGATAGAGCAGGTGGGCAATGGCTTCGCCGACGGCAAACCATTTCTGGGCAACGGGAAATAGATCCCAGTTTTCGCAATCAATATCCCAGGTCATACCGGCGGCAATATCATAGGCACTCATAGTGTTTTTGCCCAAAACTTCAAGTACTTCATTAGCTCTTATTTCGTGATGTTTTTTCAATTCGTCTATTCTTCCCTTGAGATCGGTAAACAAATTACGATGTCCGGGCAGGACAAGTTTAACCGTAAGATTTCTGACCTTGTCGAGGCTCCGCATATAGTTTTCCAGGGAATTCACTTCATACGACCAGGACTCAATATGCGGCGTTATGTCATAAAGGATATGGTCGCCGGAAAAGAAAAGTTGTTTTTCTTCTTCGTAGAGGCAGATGTGTCCCTCCGTGTGTCCGGGCGTCAGGATACAGCGAAGCTTGTAATCGCCCATCTCAATGATGCTGTCATGTTCCAAAAGAGTGAATTCGGGGATTCTTTTCGGGCTGTACTTGAAGCCGGGATGGCTTTCGGCAGCCTTAATAAGTTCTTCAAGTTGAAAACCGTTATGTAAAGCGTAATCGATCATCGCCTGCCAGTCGATGTTTTCATTGAATACTTTGGAGTCGATTCTGCTTATGTAAACTTTGCTGGTATCCGTAAATAATCTGGAAACCAGTCCCGTGTGATCGGAATGCATATGCGTCAGCATGAAATCCGTTTTTGATAAATCAATCTCCAAGGCTTGCAGACCTTTTTCCATGGCCTCGTAACAAACACCGCGGTTGAATCCTGTATCAATAATCAGATTCCGGTTATCTGCTTTAATAACGTAAGAATTCAAATCTTTAAGCGGGCTGTTGGGTAGGGGGATGATTATCCGGTAGATGTTGGGCAATATTTGTTCAAACATACAAAACTCCTTTGTAATTCAAATATTAAAGGTTTTTGAAGTTAGCACGTTTAGCCTTGATAAACAAGCACGGTGGTAAATTAACAAACTGAAAAATAATTACTTGACATATTGCGCTGCAACATATATTAAGCCCACTTCATTAGTGCTCGTTAATGGTGGACACCCCATCTGGAAGAGATTTACTGGAGGGGGTGTCATTTTTTATAAGCAATAAAAAAAGGAAAAGAAATGAAAATTGATGATCAGAAAATCAGAAACATTGGAATAAGCGCTCATATCGATTCAGGCAAGACCACGCTGACCGAAAGGATTCTTTATTATACAAAAAGAATTCATGCCATCCATGATGTCAAAGGGAAAGACGGTGTGGGTGCGACCATGGATTCAATGGAACTGGAGAAAGAACGCGGCATTACCATTGCGTCCGCGGCCACTTACTGTGAATGGAAAGGCCATGAAGTCAATATCATCGACACACCGGGCCACGTTGATTTTACCATCGAAGTGGAACGCTCTCTGCGCGTACTCGACGGCGCGATTCTGGTGCTGTGCGCGGTAGGCGGTGTGCAGTCACAATCCATCACCGTTGATCGCCAGATGAAACGGTACAAGGTTCCCTGCATAGCTTTCATTAACAAGTGTGACCGTAGCGGAGCCAATCCCTTCCGTGTGATCGGTCAACTGAAATCAAAGCTCGGTCATAATGCCGTGGCGATGCAGATTCCCATTGGTCTCGAGAATGAGGTGCAGGGTGTCGTTGATCTGGTTGCCATGAGAGCGCTTTATTTTGATGGTGAAAACGGAGAAAATGTGCGTGAAACAGAAATTCCTTCTCATCTTATGGAAGATGCCAAGACAAAAAGAGAGGAATTGATTGACGCTGCATCATTATTTTCTGATGACCTGACGGAGGCCATTTTAAATGAAAGCGAAATATCTACTGAAATGATTTATGCGGCGCTGCGCAAGGGCACGCTACAAAGGGAAATCACCCCGGTTTATATGGGTTCGGCCTATAAGAACAAAGGCGTTCAGCCGATGCTTGACGGTGTGAACTATCTTCTGCCCTGTCCGTCCGATATAGAAAATGTGGCGATTGATATGGACAACAACGAGGAAACGGTTGTGCTGAGCAATGACACGGAAAAGCCGATTGTCGCGCTGGTTTTCAAACTGGAAGACGGTCAGTATGGTCAGTTAACCTACATCCGTGTTTATCAGGGAACTCTGGCGAAAGGTTCAACGATAGTGAATGTCCGCACCGGTAAGAAAGTGAAAGTAGGGCGTCTGGTGCGCATGCATGCCGATCAAATGGAAGATGTCGAATATCTCAGAGCAGGCTATATAGGCGCCTTATTCGGGATCGAATGTTCTTCCGGTGATACCTTTACATCGCCGGATGTTAATCTGACGATGATCTCCATGTATGTACCCAAACCGGTTATTTCGCTGGCGATTGTACCCAAGGATAATAAATCGCAGGTGGCGATGGCCAAAGCACTCAACCGATTTGCCAAGGAAGACCCGACATTCAAAACATTTGTCGATCATGAAACCGGTGATACGATTATCGAGGGCATGGGCGAATTGCATCTGGATATCTATGTGGAGAGAATGAAGCGCGAGTACGGCGCGGATGTCACCACGGGTAATCCCCGTGTCGCTTACCGCGAAACCATCACGCAGCGTGCCGAGTTCAACTATACGCATAAGAAGCAGACGGGCGGCGCCGGACAATTCGGTCGTGTGGCCGGTTATCTGGAACCGATCACTGATGCAGAATTTGTTTTTGAAAATAAAATATTCGGCGGCGCGATTCCCACACAGTACATCGCAGCCTGTGAAAAAGGATTTAAACAGAGCATGGCCAAGGGACCGAAACTGGAATTTCCAGTTACAGGCGTTAAAGTCGTCATCAATGATGGAGCTTCGCACGCCGTGGATTCTTCAGATATGGCCTTTCAGGCAGCGGCACGCGGCGCGTTCAAGGAAGCGTATCTGCGGGCGAAGCCGGTAATCCATGAGCCGATTATGAAAGTCGTTGTAGAAACGCCGGCGGAATTTCAGGGACCGGTGATGGGTCTTTTGAACCAGCGCCGCGGTATGATCATCGGTTCTCAGGATGAAGATGTGATGTGCGTGATTGAAGCACAGGTGCCGCTTGCGGAAATGTTCGGTTTTTCCACAATTCTGCGTTCGGCCACTCAGGGCAAGGCTCAGTTCACCATGGAATTTGCCATTTACCGTCAGGTACCGCAATCCATCGCGGAGAAAATCGCGCTGGAAGTGGCACAGAATAAAAAGTCTGCCGCATAAAACGTCTGTCATTTCAGCGGAGGCAGGAACTCAGATTAAAGGTATATTTATAAATTAATATAAGATGTTAACCATCAACGTTGCCCTGAAAAGGGAAAATAATGTCATCCATTTAACGTATAAGGATATTATCATGATAAAAAAAGAAATGATTTATCGTAATCCGCTGATCAATCTCGGTTATGAAAATGAAGATATACTGCCGGTGGGAGGATTCGGTGCCGTGCTGGCTCATGCCGGTGTAGGAAAAACCGCACTGCTGGTTCAACTCGCCTTAAATATGATGTTGCGCGGGCACTCTGTCCTGCACGTCAGCCTCCATGACGCGGTAAGCAAGGTTGATTTGTGGTATCAGGAAATTTTTCATGATATCGCCGAAAAGTTCAGTATTCCTGGGATTAATGAATATTGGGACAAAATTCAGCCTTATCGTTTTATTATGACTTTCAAAGTGGAAGGATTCAGCGCTCCGAAGCTGGAAGAGCGTTTGACTGATTTGATGGAACAGAATATATTTAAACCTTATATGGTAATCATCGACGGCTATAAGTTTGATGACGCTGGACGGGGACAACTCGTGCAGTTAAAGGAACTGGCGAAAAAGTATTCGATGAGTCTGTGGTTCACCGTTCATACACATCGTCACGAGCCGCCGCAGGAAAACGGGCTTCCGCTTTCTTTTTTACACGTAGCGGATCTATTCGATGTTATGGTTCAACTGGCAACCAAGGGTGACGAGGTTTATATTAAATCCTTGAAGGGGGGAGCAGGGGATCACGCACCGAAAGATTTGCTGCTCGATCCTTCAACCATGCTGATCAAGGACAGCCAGTAAAAGATAAGATATTTTTCTACTTTTCCGGACAGACTTTTTTAAAAAAAATACTACCGTTGCTATTGGGAGCAACATAAGTCCAGTTGCTTTCTTTCGAATCTTCTGAAAACAATACCTTACCGTCCTTATCATAGCTGATGACGGATAAAATCTTATATCTTTTGTTTTTGCAGTCCACTTCATTCAGGATTTTATCTTCTGAAAGTTTTTCATATCCGGCAATAGATTTTCCCTGAGATTTCATTTGCTGGATGATTTTTTCCCGTCCCTTTTCGGAAAGAATCCTTTTGGCCCAGGCACTGACCCTATAATCATCGCCTTCTTTTTTGATATTTAAATTCCTGTTGTAGGTCCAGACATTTTCGTCTTTATCGATGCCGTATTGCACCCAGTCGCTGGAAATTGGTTCGGGGGTGTCTTCCGTATTCTTTTCGCAACCGACAAGAAGCAAAAGAAACGCAAACATAAAAAACAGTAAAATAAACAAGCTGATTTTTTTCATATCCATTAAATTCTTCCTGATCATTTCTTAAATATGAATTAATTGATGCGCTGTTGATACCATAAAATCAGATAATTTCAAGGGACAATTATCGTTTTCCGGTGCAATCGGATTTTCCCTTACCCCGGCCTTCAGTGTTTTCGCCGGTCAAGATATTACCTTCAAAGGTCAGGGCATAGATGAAATCATTATCGCCGCAGTTGTAATACCAGACCTCAACCTTCTCTGCGCATTTTTTCTTTTTGGCTTTACTGTCGCTAGAACTTATCCAATTTTCTTTACAGTTTTTTTCTTTTGAGGTCGGTTTTCCGCAGGTTGCCAGAACCGTTGCCTTGGAGTCTCCTGAACTGACCAGTCTTATACCGCAACGAAAGGCGAGGGCATCATTGAACGAAAGCGATAAAAACAAACTGATTACGAGAAAAATAATTGCCGTCGTGGTAGTGATTTTCATGGATTATCTCCTTTGATGAGAATTAAATATTCGTACTTGTAAAGATCATATACAAACTGACGTATAATTTCCTGTTCATCGTTATAGGGAGTTGTCAGTCTCAACGCGGTCTTGACTCTATCGCTGATGTTCAACGGAAGAAAATCAGCAAAACGTCCCCGCCTTGTGCTGTAATTTAGCATTTCAGCGATTTTCTGCAAGTAGGAAAATTTAATCGTAAACTCCTTGTGTCCTTTCAGAGAAATCATTTCCGGGATGCCAAGGGATTGAAAAGAGAGATAATCTTTCATTCCATCGGGAACTGCGGCTTCACAACTGTGTTCGCTCAGGTAGATATATTGGATTCCGGCCAGGCAAAGTTTTTCGACCATTTCCATTGCGCCGATATTGATATGCTCATCTTCGTTTAATCCCAACGATAGATTATATTTTTTGTTGAAATGCTCCAGCTTTTGCTTAACATCAGCAATATTCCCTTCATGGGCATCATTTTGTGATGTGACTAACGTCGGCAGGTCGCCCAGATTTTCATTCAAGATGGCGAGATCGAAACCGGTAAGATTTTTTGACGGAACTATGAAAATATCGGCGAGTTCGAAATCAACAGGATGCGTCTGGAGAATTTCTTTCTGTTTATCCAGAAGGTAAGGGGAGATATCAATCATTTTCGCGCGAAGCCGGGAATTTAAGGACATGAAATCGCGCATCAGGTATCCCATGCCGCCGCCGATTTCCAGAACGGAACCAATTTCATCAAGAGGAATGATTGTTTTTAAAAAATGGTAAAGGAGGCGGCCGAAAGAGTCCGGTGTCGAAAGGATTTTGCGGCAGGGACTAGTAACCGGTTCCAGAGAATTGCAGACGGTCAGCTCCCACCCCAGGGAATTCAAATCATGTTGATGATAATCTGTTGTGGAATTAATAAAATATTTCATAATAAGTTGATGAGATATTTTTTCTACTTGTTATCATATTTTCAAATAAAATAAAAAGCCCTTTCCGCAATTCGACGGAAAGGGCTTTTGGTGTTAAAAACTTATTATGGAATTATAATTTTCTAATTATATCTTTTTCGTCGGGAGCCTGATCATC
Source organism: Smithella sp. (assembly GCA_018056685.1). Lineage (GTDB taxonomy): Bacteria > Desulfobacterota > Syntrophia > Syntrophales > Smithellaceae > Smithella. Next base: position 24,021 of record JAGPFC010000023.1, on the reverse strand, counting down.
CAACACTGGAACTTCAAGCAAATGTTCGGGCAGGAAAAATTTATTGGCAATCAGAGTTGGTATAACGGCGCTCGCGATAACGGCACCGACAATGAACGAATACTGCGCCTGTGAAATGATGTTATGAGAAAGTCCGAACAGTGCGGAAATCGTTCCGAAAGTCAACCCGGTGGACATCAATAATGTATAATACCATCTTCCACCTTTATTTTCCCGAAACTTATAAATGACCGGAAACAAACCGAATATCTTGGTAATCACTTTTCCACCGAAAAGTACAAGAAAGATAACGGGAGCGGCGACCAGCGCTGGCAATGACACGAGGGCACCGGCTCTAAGAAAATACAGCGGGGTTAAAAAGCCAATGGTTAATGTTCTTAGCCTTCGAACAAAATGACCGTCCTTTTCCATCGTTCTTGCCATAACCATGCCTATAACATAAGCGGGTAATACAGGTTCACTACCGGACCACAAAGCAAGAACACTCATTGCTAATAAGACAAAAATTATCCATTTTGCTCGAATAGCTGCTGTTTTGTACGCGAAATGCTTGATGAGATAATCAGTAAGCAAGGGCAAAATAAAAATTAAAGCGATTGTCACGGAAACAAAGATGAATGTTTTATAGGTGAAGGGCGCAAAAATTAATCCTAAACCGATTACAGTCCCTAAGTCATTGACGAAACACGATCCCAATATGCCTTTCCCATAATCGGTTTTATTAAATCCGTATTCGAGCATAACCGCGTAAACAACAGCCATGGATGTTGTAGAGAGAGCGATGCCGCAAAGCAAACTTGCCCGAATGTTCCATCCGATCAGATAATAGGCGATGAGGGAACAACCTGCGAAGGGAGCAAAAAAACCGACAAGCCCGATAACGGAAACTTCCTTGATTTTGGCTTTCATGACATCGGGATTGAGTTCGGCACCTGCGAGAAATGTTAGAAGGATGGCCCCGACGCCGGTACAAAATTTGAGCCAGTCAGCATTCAAAGATAGTTTGTCAAAGTAACCGAATTGAAAAGCTGCAAACCCGATGATTGTGCCAACCATGATTTCCATCAGGGCTATTGAAATTTTCAAACGGTTGGCCAGAATGGTGGATAAGACAGCAGCGAAAAACCAAAAAGATGCGACTAGATAAATATTTTCCATGTAAGGACTCCTTTTTTGTATATCCGTTTTAGGAGTCATTAGCATTTCTTTTGCAATTAAAGGTGAACCCCATCACCCGCACGAAAAAGAGAGTGAATCTTCACGGCGGCTGCAAGTAATCAAAAAAGCATCTGTTTGTCAACATTTATTTCCACTGTATGTGGGAATCAGAAAAAGATGCGTGTAAGTATTCTTCTGCCGCGCGCGTAAAGAAAAACAAAATCCGGCTTGCAGGTTTCCATCAGTTTATTGGAAACGATACAAACCCTGTTAATCCGGCAAACTGGCTCTAATATTTTTTAAAAGTGTCCGCAGTTCTTTGACGATTGTTTTTAATTCATCGCTTGCCGCATCTGATACGACTCCAAAACCACGCATGTACTTTGGACTTAATTCTTCGATGGACATATCGGCAAAAATTAAAGTTGTACAGATAGCGTTTAAAACACTTCTGTCGGGCTTAGGCGGGGAAATTCCATATTCTTCGAGAATCCGTTTCATGGTCTGACGGATTGCGTCACATTGTTTTTCTATTTTTGCCCGCTGTTCCGGAGTAACGTCGTTAGTATATGCCTTAAATAGTGAACGCGGAATTAAAACATCAATGATACACTCGAACTCCGATAAAAGTTTGTCCACATGGCTGAAGGTCGTCAATAAATATCGTCTGTGATTTTCATTTAAATCTGTCATAATGAAATTCCTTGGATCATTGTCTTTCGTAATCAATATTGGTATATTTTCCACCCGCAAGATGATTCAAAGCAGTGAGATAAGCATTGTTTTCTCTCGGACTGCACTGATGACGTTGCAAATTTTTATGTTTTAAACTGAATTGATTCATATCTTCCGCCCAATCACGAAAACGTGAAGCCGCATGCTTTAGTAAAACTTTTTTCATATCTGTATTCGATATGATCAATAATTTGCTCAAATGGCGCAAGCATAGGCCATTGGAAGACAAGTAAATGTTTTTGTTGTCTTCAACGGTTAAAAATGAAGCCAATCTTTTTATATAATCACCTTCCGTCTCTCTTGTAAGTGCACATATACGGCAATGATCGCGGCCGATGATAATGGTTGAGAGCTGCTGACAAGGATTTTCTAAGGATACGGATAATCTGTATAACTCCTTGGAAATCCGCTTCACTAATGCTTCATACCCCGAAGAAATGCCCTGCGGTGACGCAATGGAAGCCAATTGCCATGTATGAAAGGGGCATATTCCTAGAAAATCGGCATTTTCTTTTTGTGTTTCTTCATCGTTTGCCAATGAATAACCCCAGGAGGAAAAGAAGTTCATGACGTTGTCCCATATTTTGTTACAAACAGGGCAATTGCGTGTTTGGAGATCCTTGGCTAATTGATCATCATGTATTGTTTCATCACGCATTATTGTAGAGTCCTTTCTTCTTCTTAAGCATTTCAACTATACCCAAAGGGTAACCGAACGTTAACGAAGCAAGATTCCTGATGTGATCTTCCGTCCAAGCCAGGCTATTTTGATTGGAAAAAGTCAGTAGAAAATTTTCAACATCAATACATTCCAGATATCGAAGATTGATTGTCGTTGACGGCATGAGCTGTACCCTCAGTTCCAGTAATTCTTTCTGTGTCAGAAAATGTTCCACAATGGCAATAAACTGAAAACGCTGCTCCAGAACAAGATAACGGAGGAATAATTTCTTGGCAGCAGTCATTTTTGCGACATTATCCAAAACAATGACAACTTTAACTCCTTTTTTTAAAGTCACGTTGGCAATGCGATAACGCATGGATTTGTATCCCATGATCTTATCACTTTGTTTTAATTTTCGGGGAAGCCCCAGAGCTTTCATGACGGATTTACTCATCTGACCGGGTGTCTGACTGAAATCAATGAAGACAAACTTCCATTGATGATGCATGAGTTGGGCAACATGATTTATGAGACTGGTTCTTCCCATGCCATATTTCCCATGAAGGATGATGTTTTGTCCTTTTTTTAAATCATCCATGATTTGCCGTGTTTCATTTTTGCGTCCGACAAAAATCATAAAACCGCCCCATGTGTAGATAGAATGTTATTTACTATCATAAGCATCGATGCTCTTCATTTAACGAGTGCTGCTTTTGGAACACGTAGCATGAGTATTGTTCCGGCCAGTCCAATTACGGCTGCGTAAACAAATCCCCATGTTCCGCCGACAGCCGTCCAGAGAAAACCGACTACAATACTGGATACCAGATCGCCAATGCCGTTCACCACACCCATCACGCCATAGGCGGTTCCGGCGATATCGTCACCGACATAATCCCGCACGGCAATGCCTTCTATCGTATCTTCCCACGCGATAAATATTCCCGAAAGAATAAAAATGACCACAAACCAAGAAAGTGACGGCATGGCAAATGCAAATCCTAAAAATGTGACCACCGCGATACCGTAACCAACTGCCAGATATTTACTGCGTGAAAATAAATGACTGAATGATCCTATGGGATAAGATGCCGCAGCATAAGTGATGTTGCGAATAATATACAACAACGCAGCAAAACGCGCCGCTTCCAGAATACCCATCTGTGAAGTTAGCGTGGTTGACGCGCGTAGAATCATCAGTGTCGGCGCGAAATCAGCCATTCCAAAAAGTCCGACAGCAAGAAGAAACGCACGGTAGTTTGGCGGCATTGATTTTATCGCCTTCCAGAAACTCAGGGCATGGTTGGGTGCACGCCTTTTTTCCCTGACCAGAAATGCAAGCGTAACAACAGATAGAAGGCCGGGAATGAGCGTTAAAAGAAAAATAAGCCTGTATTCAGAGCCGGGTTCATTGGCAAAATTCGGAAACCATATGCTGAAATAATCAGCAATGTGGGGGGAGCGGCTCATCCATGTAAGCATACCAAAGGCAGCCATCGGACCCAAAATCGCGCCAAGTGTATCAGAAGCGCGGTGAAAGCCAAATGCCTTGCCGCGGTTTTGCGGAGAAACAGATTCGGCAAGCATTGCGTCGCGCAATGGTCCGCGGATGCCACGTCCCAGCCAACCCATAACGCGACCAAAAAAAATCAGCGGCCAGGCCACGGCAAAAGCGAAAATGGTTTTGGACACAGCGGTGAGCAAATAGCCGATAACAGTCCAGCCTTTGCGGTGTCCGATTTTGTCACTATGGAAGCCGGCTCCCAGTTTGGTAAGGCTGGATAATGCGTCCGCAACGCCCTCAATCGTTCCCAGTATGGCAGCGCTGGAGCCGATGGCTTGTATAAATTGCGGTAAAACTGCTGTCGCCATCTCATGGCAGAAATCACTCAGCAGACTGGTTAATCCAAAAGCGAATACGTTGCGGTTGAGCCATTTTTCATTAGAAAGATGATTGTTTTCTGCCATGGTGTTCCTTCAATATTTCATCAACAAGTTTCTTCACCAGGGAAGACGAATGTTCCCGCAACGACAACAATATGGCTATGCCGTCCTCACTGCCTATTTTATTGATGGCGAGAATAATTTCTGTGATGAAATAATAATCACTTTCTTTTTTAAGTATCTCGGCAAATACGGATAATGCCTCTTTGCATCGTAAATCACCGAGCAGTTGCGCGGCCATCATTCGTTTTTCGGGGATGGGATGACGAAGAGCATGAATAAGCTTTTCTACATAGGTGAAAGATTGCTGTTGACTCAGGTCGTGACCACAATGAGGGCATGTTAATATTTTGTCATTGATTTCTTTCCAGCAATTCGGGCAGTAATAATGTGTTGGCATTTTAAGTATCCTGCATGCATAAATTACGAGATTAAAAAATTCGCAAACACTCTGGATTTTTATAACATCATAATAAGATGTTGAGTAATCATCTTATGATTTTTATATTTTAATTTGTTGTTTAATGAATTTATTTTCGGTGATATTTTCTGACAGCTTTTCTACATGAGCAATAAGCTGTTTGATCTCGTCGGTTTTCCCATGGGTGCTGGAAATCAGCGCCTCTATTGTTGAAAGTTCTTCATGGATGTAGTTGATGGCTTGAACGCGCATTTCCTCAATGGCATTATTAACACTCTTCTCCCACTGGTAAGCCAGACGGGATAGATTAATTTCCACTTCCTTCGGTATACCGTCAATAAAGTGTCGTTCAAATATCTTCCGGAAAACTATCATCGGAATAAGAAACCAAATTAAATCAAGATGGATATCAAAAGTTTTCGTAAAAGAAATATCCGGATGGTCGGGTTCGATGACATCAATTTTCCAGTCAACTTCCGCCAGTTTTACACCCAGCACGTTTTCAATATTATCGCCGAGAAACTTGCGGAAAGATTCCAGTGCCCTTGAGAATCCTGCATGAGCTTTTTTTAAGGTTCCCATAAAATGCGTATGCTCGGTCTTGGAAATGGTTCGCATTTCTTTGGACAGTTTTTCTGATACCCACGTCTCGTAATCGCGGGAAAGTTTCCACAAGTTGCCTTTCCATTCAGGCAACTCATCTGCCAGTTGCCGCATGACTTTTTTCGTAAGCGGCACTCTAAATTTTTCCAGATAGGTTTCAATCATGGAGCGTGTTTGACGCTGATGTTCTCGTGAAATAATACCCAGTTCATCAAGCATCAAAGATTCATTAACTCTTTCATTGATAATTTGGGCACGTAGGTTTTCGCGGTTTGTGTCCGCCTGCAAGGATGAATTCAATGCTATTTTCAAATAACTGAGCGTGCTCCTGGATAAAGAAAGAACCTTGTACTGGAGTATTCGTAAAAACTCAAAATCGCGGTTATTCGTCATGGTCTTCAGAATTTCGTTTTCCACTTTTTGCCGGTAAACATCCGTTTGATTCACCGCAGAATACATATAAACCGGCATGTCCCGATGCAGTTCACGTTGCAGAGTCTCCTTGAAGAAATTAAGCACTTCCTGCTGTTGATCTGGTGAAAGCAGATCGGATTTGGTTAGCAGTAATATAATATTGGGTGTATGGCTGGTCAGTTCTCTGATCAGCTCCAGATCATTCTGAGACAGTGGCCTGTCGGAACTGACGGCAAGAAGCGCGGTACCCACGGCAGGCAGCCAACTTTCCGACGTGGCTTCATGATATTTAAAAATACTGCCCAATCCCGGCGTATCTACCAATCTGATACCAGGATATTTTTGAAGAGAGGGCAATTCAATATCCACAATGGCAACATTCTTAGCATTACCCGGGTTTTGGGCTTCTGAGGTGAATTCAGCAATGTCGGTCAGGGGAGCCTCAGTTACAGTGCCGTCAAAATGTCTGACCAGCAGGCGCTCAGTTTCTCCATACTGAAGGCGTGTTATGGCAGTCGTTACGGGTATGGCACCGACAGGTAATATTGATTGCCCGATCAGGCTGTTGAGAAAAGAACTTTTGCCTGCCTTGAACTGACCCATGACGGCAACATCAATGGGCGGATTTTCTGTAAGTAGTGTCTGTGCCGCCTCCAACTGTCGCGTTAGAGAAACCATTTGGAAACGACTGCATGCGTCGGCAATATTTTCTAGAAGTAAACGGATATCAGACAGGGATATTTGATTTATTGTAAAATGACCCATAAAATAACTCCTACAGATTATATGTTCCGCAGGAGTTATTAGCAACAGAGGCGGTTAAAGGTGAACTCCATCACCATTGACTTTTTGATACCAGAAAGCCTTAAGGGCTGTCAAGTATTTTAGGAAGGTAAGATTATTTGTAAATACAAGGCAAAAAAAAGCGCCGATAAACTATCGGCGCTTTTAATAACCAGAATGAAGTTGTTATCTATATTCTGACACGTTTTTCGGTCTGCTAAACAGCAGGGCAATGACAAACCCAAGTACCAGACAGCCTGCTGCTGTATAGAGAGACTGTTCTTTGTTGAATTCCGCGAAAACAAAGCCGCCAACGACACCCGCCGCACCCCATGCTGTCAGCAGGAAACCGTAGATTTTGCCGATGTTAGTCGGGCCGAAAGAGTCAGCCGCAAAGGCCGGCATGACGGCAAAACCGCCACCGAGGCAGGACAGCAAATAACAGGCGATGATCGTAAAGATCAAAACACTGCTGATTTGTGGTAGATAAACATACAGAAGAGCCTGTGTGAGGAACATCACCATATAAGTGCCTTTGCGTCCGATCATGTCAGAAACTTTGGCCCAGAAAAGGCGGCCCAACCCGTTGAAAATGGAGGCCCAGGCCAGAACACTGCCGCCCAGAACGGCCAGCTGTGCCGGATCCTCGATGCCTTTCGCTAATTTAATAACTTCCTGTGCCATGGGAGAAAGTTTGGATAAAAGACCCATACCGGCGGTAACGTTCAAGAAGAGCATGCACCAGAGCATGTACCACTGGCGGGTTTTCTTTGCTTCAGCCCAGGCAAATGAATCGGCCGCGCTAACAGTTGTAGCAGGAGGTGTGAAACCTTTGGGGAGCCATCCTGCAGGAGGATTTTTAAGAGTCATGGATGCCAGTAAATTGAAAATAAGATATACGGCTCCGAGGATAAGGAATGCATTGGCTACCCCCACGTTATTGATCAGGCCAGGTATTATCTTACCGATAAAGAACGCACCGAAGCCGAATCCCATAACGGCCAGTCCCGTGATCATCGCGCGTTTATCCGGAAACCAGCGAATCAAAGTTGCGATGGGGACAACGTATGCAAGACCATTGCCTATACCACCGATGACACCGTAACCCAGAAGAAGAAACATGAAATTACCGGCATGCAGTGCTGCGCCACCCAGCAAAACACCAACGCCATAGAAACATGCTCCCAGTATGGCGACAAATCGGGGGCCTTTCTTATCCACCAAAGTACCGCCGAATGCCGCAGAAACGCCGATGACACCGATAATCAGCATGAAAACTCTCGATACAACCTTCACTTCCCAACCTTGGGCCGCCGCAATGGGTTTGACAAAAACTGACCAGGCGTAAACTGTGCCCAAAATCAGCATGATAACGACACCCGCAATAGCGAGCAACCACCTCTTACTTTCTAAATTTTCATTTGCCATAAATTTTTCCCTCTCTAATTTAAAATTTATTACAGATTTATTTATACTTAAGATGTTTTCCCAATATGACCATGTAGATTTTCGTTATCGTTTAACTCATCATAGCCGGACGAATACTGGGCACATTTTGACTGCGGCTTATAGCCGCAATCAGAGAATTTGTCAAACATAAAGTAGTGTTTTTTTTAATATATTTTAAGAATCGTAAGTCATGAATAAGTTCACTAACTTATACAATTTAAGACTGTGAAATCAGAATATCGGACTGGGAATCGGCATTTAAGTTCAAGAAATTGATTCAATAATTATTGTGTTACCGGACATGATAATTTTTAGTTTGAACATGAGTCAATATAACCAAATGATGGACGTTTATCATGTCGAAAAGAATAGTTCTGGGTATTGAGGTGACGGATTGTCTGAAGGACGTTCCCGTTGTTCAGCAGATTCTGACCGATTACGGGTGCAACATCAGAACACGTCTCGGACTGCATGAGGTGTCGAAAAAAACCTGTTCTCCGCTGGGTTTGCTTATCCTGGATACGTGCGGGGATGATACTGACATTCTGACCATGGAAAAGAAGCTTAAAAAGATTAAAGGACTGGTCGTGAAAAAAATGGTTTTTTAAGATCGCGGCATTTTGAATCTTAATGAACTGTCTCCGGAAATTGATTCTTCTGACGATATCCCGTGGAAAAATTGATGTCCCGGCTTATGGAATGAATATCCTGTTTTAACGTTTCGAGGATGTCCTGTGCCGATCCGGTGTCTGTTTTTCCGGGATAGATATCATAGAGCTTTTTATATCTTTCCGGCGTAAAATCCGGCATGACGACGTTGGCTCCGGACAGCAGCGCCAGAAGACGTCCCTGCGGATGAAGAGAGGCCAGCGCAGTCGTCGCCGGAATATTGGTGTTGCGTGTCAGCAACCGGGCAACGGCCAGAACACGCAGCGTCAGTCCGATACCGTCGTTTTCAATGCCGGCCAGCGGCGTGTCGGGATGAGAGATAAACGGGCCGATGCCCAACATGTCGGCATCAAGCATTTTCATGATCATCAGATCATCGGCGAGTATTTCCGGTGTCTGTCCGGGTAAGCCCACCATGTTTCCCGTGCCGGTTTCAAACCCCAGTTGCTTCAGGCGTTGCAGGCATTGAATACGCTTGTCCAGTTGACAGCCGGGACGCAGAAACTTGTAAAGTTCCGGTGAAGCGGTTTCATGCTTGAGGAGATACCGGTTGACACCCGCCTGGTGAAACGAACGATAATCGTCAAGGCTTCTTTCCCCGATGGATAGGGTGATTACCGCATCCGTTTCCATTTTTATTCGTTCGATCAGCCGGCAGATCACGTCCGCTTTGTAAAAAGAATCTTCTCCAGACTGGAGGACCACGGTGGGGATGCCGGTGTTTTTTATTTTTTCGGCTGTGGAGACAATGTCGTCATCGGACATCCGGTAGCGGCTGAGTTTCGTGTTCCCTTTGCGCAGTCCGCAATAGAGGCAGTTACGTTCGCAGTGGTTGGAAAATTCAATAATGCCGCGCAGGAATATTTCATCGCCAACCTGCTGCTGCCGTACCCGGTCGGCCGTTGCGAAAAGATCCGGCTCGCAGGCGGCCGGCATTTTTAGTAATTGGATAAGGTCTTCCCTGCTCAGGGGTTTTCCTATTTCCGCCTTTAACAGCAGCCGCTCAATGTGGTCAGATATAGACATCTCGTTCGCCTGCCTCGATTTTTTTCAGCCTGTCGCTGACGATTTTTTTGCGGTTTGTTTTAAAGGATTCATTCAGCATTTTTTGAATTAATTTCTCTCCGGCTTCCCGGGTCGCAAGGCCGGCATAATCCAGCAGATATTCCTTGAAGGTGAACAGACCGTTGGTCTGGCAGAATCTTTGAATCAATCCCGGTTTGGCCAGATCCATGAAGTCCTTGCCTGTGCGTCCAAGACGGTAACAGGCCGTGCAGAAACTGGGAATGTGACCGCGTTCGGTGATGTCCAGAATGACTTCATCAAGCGTGCGTGTATCCCCCAGGTTAAATTGCGCCGCCCGGAATGCATCGCTGGAGTTTTCCTGATAGCCGCCCGGATTGGTGCGCGACCCGGCGCTGATCTGCGAGATGCCCAGCGCGAAAACTTCATCACGCATTTCCGGGGTTTCTCTGGTGGAGAGAATCATGCCGGTGTAGGGAACGGCCATCCGGATGATCGCTACAAGCTTTTTGAAATCATGATCACTGACCGGTCGGGGTGGTTTGATGGCCGCCGGAGCATTGAGAGCGGGTTCCAGCCGCGGAATGGAAATCGTATGCGGTCCCACGCCGCAGTCCTTTTCCAGTTGCAGGGCATGCAACAGCAAACCCAGAACTTCAAATTTATAATCATAAAGTCCGAACAAGGCACCGATGCCGACATCATCAACGCCTCCTTGCTGCGCGCGATGCATCGCGGTCAAGCGCTTGACATAATCTTTTTTAGGGCCGGAGGAATGCATGGTTTTGTACGTTTCATGATGATAGGTTTCCTGGAATAAAACAACCGTGCCGATGCCCGTTTGCTTCAGTCGTTTGTATTCTTCCACTTCGAGCGGAGCGATTTCCACGTTGATCCTTCTGATTTCTCCGCCTTTTTCCGTTTTGACGGAATAGGCCGTTTCAATTGCTTCCATAAAATATTCCAGAGAGGAACGAGCAGGATGCTCGCCGCAGAGCATCAGCAGGCGCTTGTGTCCTTCACGCTCCAGAACTTTTACTTCGTTTCTGATCTGATCCATCGTTAGCGCGACGCGGTTGAGTTCTTTATTGTCGCGTCGAAAACCGCAGTAGAGGCAGTTATTGGAACAGTGGTTGGCGATATACAGCGGCGCAAACAAGACAAGACGGTTGCCGTAGATGTCCTGTTTGATTTTATGCGCCGCCCGCAGGATTTCTCCGGTCAGTTCATCATCTTCTGTCTGCAGCAGCACGGCGACGTCTTCGGGCGATAGACCTTTTAATTCATATGCTTTTTTGATGATCTCGCGAACATGCAGCGGATCGGGATTTTTCGCTTGGGCAAGAATTTCTTCAATTTGATTGTCGTTAATAAAATCTTTCATCGTTATCCTGTCCTCATTAAACTTTTGTCAGAGACGATTTGACGGTAACGCCGGGTAGTGCGCCCAGTTTACCGGTGAGCGCGCCGATGTCGTCGGTTGTGGCATGGACAATCAGCGCGATAATATGCAGATTGCCGGGCGCGTAAGGCAATCCCATGCGTCCGATAATTATTTCACCGAAGTCGCAGAGAATCTGATTTACCTTTTGCGCCTGACTGGTTCTGTTCGTAACAATAATTGTCACGGTTCCAATGCGTTTATTCATTTATTTCTCCTGAATGATTTTCTGACGTTGGAGAGATGAACGATGATGCAGGGGTCGTCCGGGCAAACTCTTTTTGCGGATATCTAATAAAGCAAGCTTGTCGTTTGCTGCACTTCTATACTTAAAGATTCACTGTCTTGTTCGATCCTCTCAGTGATAATTCGCTCTATAAGTTTCAGTATACTGTGTTTCTGAAACTTAAGGCTCATTAAAAAAGGTTTGATTCGGGAAGAATCAAACCTTTATATTCACAGGACTTCAGACTTCCCTTAAGATCAGAAATTTCCTCCCTCTCAGGTCAATATTTAATTGATAATTACTTCAAAAAACGTTGTATTAATAGCTTATTTAGTCCGTATTTGTCAATGAAATATTAAAAAAATCATTTCAAAAATTGCTGTTCGAAAGCATTCAGGGCCGAAGGGAAGGGCGCAAGACTGCGTTTGAGTACACCCTGTAAAAAAGATATTGCGATACCATAATTGGTTACGGGAATTCCTGCTGCTTGAGCTTTGCGCAAACGGTTGAGCATTTCACGGCGGTTAATCATGCAGGCGCCACAATGAATGATCAGTTTATATTTCATGAGGTCATCGGGAAAGTCACGACCTGTTGAGGTATCAATCTGTAAATCTCCTCCGACATACTGGCGCAGCCAGCGGGGAATCTTGACTCTGCCGATGTCATCTGCAAGTGCATGGTGCGAGCAGGCTTCCGCAATAAGGACTTTGTCGTCGGGCTGAAGATTGTCAATGGCTGCCGCTCCTGCGGCCATCACGGACAAATCGGATTTTTGACGGGCAAAAAGAATGGAGAAGGTCGTGACCGGAATTTCTTTAGGCACATCGGCTGTAACCTTTAAAATAGCCTGTGAATCGGTGACAACAATGGCGGGTGGATTTTTCAGGTTGGCCAGTGTCGAAGCCAGTTCTCTTTCCTTAACGACCAGTGCTGAAGCATCATTGTCCAGAATATCGCGTATCGTCTGCACCTGCGGCAATATCAGTCTTCCCTTGGGAGCCTGCAAATCAATGGGCACGACGAGGATGGCTAATCCGCCCGGCGGAAGAAGATCGCCGATCAGCGTGGGTGTGCCGATAAAATCAGCCGGGGCAGTTGCAAGCAACTGAATCTTTAAATTCTCCAGATAGCTCTGGCGCTTTGATTCATCATTGCAGGAAACAGTCAGAATCCAGTTTGATTTCTGGCCGAGAAATTTTAAATGATCATCTGAAGGTTGGTTCAGATCAATTTTATTGATAACAATCAATGTGGGAATGTTGCGCGTTTTCGATTCCGATAAAACCGACTCTTCAAAATCGGTCCAGGTGTCGGCTTCTGTGACCAGAATCATCACATCAGCGCGATCAAAAACCCTGGCTGTCTTTTTCAGTCGAGCGCCGGATAATTCCGAAACATCGTCAAGACCGGCCGTATCCAGAAAAAGAACGGGACCCAAGGGCAAAAGTTCCATGGCTTTTTCCACGACATCCGTCGTGGTTCCGGCGACGGGAGAGGTTATGGCGATATCCTGACCCAGCATCAAATTCAGCAGGCTGGATTTGCCGACGTTGGTGCGTCCCACCAGCGCGATGTGCAAACGGTTTCCCTTCGGTGTGTTATCCATTATTTTTTATCCTTATAGCCCAATGCCGTTAACTGATAGGGTGACAGAACGCTGTCAATCAGTTCTTTGCCCAGTTTATCTTCCAAAAACAGTCGCATATTTTTTCCATCGCCGGACGAAAATTCCGTTATGAGCCGCGTCGCTTTTTCATAGCCGATGACAGGCAGGAGAGCCGTGATGATCATGGGGCTGGCATTGAAATCGTCCGCGCATTTTTGCGGATTTGCCGTAATGCCGCGTACATGAGCGGCAAACAGTCCGTTGATGTTGATCAGCAGGTCCAGCGATTCCAGCAGCGCGTGCGCGAGTAGCGGGAGAAATTCATTAATCTGGAGTGTGCCCCGCGATGCCGTATCAGTAATGATACCATCATGGGCGATGACCTTGATGCCGGTCTGGATGGCCGCCTCACACAAAACCGGATTAACTTTGCCGGGCATGATGGAAGATCCGGCCTGCAATGGAGGCAGTTTTATCTCTCCCAAAAAATTCATTAAGCGCAGGTCGCCGGCTGTTTTAATCAGATTGACGGCGTGAGCCTTGAGGATGCCGGATACCTCCGCGAAAGCGTCGGCATGGGCTGTTTCCCCCATAACATGTTCGCCGCGGGCAAGTCCCAATCCGGTGACGTCCCTCAGCTTTTCGATGACCAGAAAAATATAATCGCGTGGCGCGGTAAGCCCCGTTCCCACGGCTGTTCCGCCGATATTCACCACACGCAGTCGCTCTTCGCATTTGAATGTCCGCCAGCGGTCACGGGAAAACGCCTCGGCAAAGGCGGAGAATTCCGCTCCGAGTGTGATCGGAACAGCGTCCTGCCACTCCGTTCTGCCCAGTTTGACAATATCGGCAAACTCTTTTTCCTTTTCCTGAAAGGCGCCCTGCACATGGGAAACGGCTTCTGATAAATCCCGCAATTTGAAAATCGCAGCTATTTTTATGGCTGTCGGATAAACATCATTGGTGGATTGATGAAGGTTAACGTCTTCGAGGGGATGAATGATCGAATAATCGCCTCTGGCGCCGCCCAAAATTTCTATGGCACGGTTGGCGATGACCTCATTGAGGTTCATATTCGTTGACGTTCCGGCGCCGCCCTGCAGCGCATCCAAAGGAAACTGATCCGGTATTGCTCCGGCAGCGATTTCAGTGCAGGCCTCCGCAATCGCCTGAGATTTTTGGGCGGACAAAAATCCTGTTTCGGTATTGGCCAGGCAGCAGGCTTTTTTCACCAGAGCCAGTCCCTTGATGAGAGCAGGATTCACTTTTGATCGACTAATATGAAAATTTTCAAGAGCCCGTTGCGTATGAATTCCCCAGTAGGCATCGGCGGGAATTTCGAGAGTTCCCAGAAAATCATGTTCAACTCTTTTTGACATCATAAAATCTATAAAGACAAAGAGGTTTGCCCCCGTAAGAACAAACCTCTTTTTATGTTTAAGAAAATAGGAACCGGTAAAAAAGATTATTCATCTTTCTTATGAGGCACTTCCGTTCCTCTTTTGACATACTTGGTGTGCAAAAGCTCGTGTGACTTATGCCCCAGGGGTTTCTTCAGGAATGTATCATACAGCTTTTTCACCGATTCATTTTCGTGTGACTGACGATTCTTCTGAACCTTTCCGTCATCTTTATAAAGAGCGGAGGAGCGAAGGACTCGAATATCATTATTTGTCGGAATGGGCTCACCGCCGCCGGAAATGCAACCGCCGGGGCAGCACATGACTTCAATGAAAACATAATCTGCCTTACCGTCACGGATCAAATCCATCAATTTGCGGGCGTTACCCAGGCCGTGGGCTACGGCGATTTTTACTTTTCCCAAAGGACCGACTTCCACAGAGGCTTCTTTGACGCCCTCCAGACCGCGGACAGGGGTAATGTCCAGGCTGGGCAGATTCTGGCCGGTAACCACCGCGTAAACGGTACGCAATGCCGCTTCCATAACGCCGCCGGTGGCGCCGAAAATTGTCGCCGCTCCGGTGTACTCACCCATGGGGGCATCATAATCTTCATCGGCCAAGGTTTCAAAATCGATGCCGGCTTCTTTGATCATCCGTGCCAGTTCACGGGTGGTCAGAACGTAATCCACATCACGGAATCCGCTGCTGTTCATTTCCGGACGCTGGGCTTCAAACTTCTTGGCGGTGCAGGGCATGATCGAGACTGAAACGATATCTTTCGGATCTATACCCGCCGTTTCCGCGTAATAGGTTTTGGCCAGCGCGCCGAACATCTGCTGCGGGGATTTACAGGTTGACAAATGGCCCAGCAGTTCGGGATAGAAATGCTCGCAGAACTTGATCCAGCCGGGGCTGCACGATGTGATCATCGGCAGCGTTCCGCCTTCCTTGACTCTTTTGAGCAACTCGTTGCCTTCCTCGATAATGGTCAGATCGGCTGTGAAGTTGGTATCGAATACTTTATCGAAGCCCAATCTTCTCAAGGCGGCAATCATCTTGCCGGTGACCAGCGTCCCCGGAGCCATGCCGAACTCTTCGCCCAGAGCGGCGCGAATCGCCGGAGCTTCCTGCACGATCACGTGTTTGGTCGGATCCTGCAGCGCCTTCCAAACAGCATCCACATCATCCTTTTCGTAAAGAGCGCCGACGGGGCAGACGAGGATACACTGGCCGCAGGTGACACAGTTGGATTCGATCAAAGGCAGATCGAATGCCGGAACAACCTTGACTTTGCTGCCGCGGTTGGCCGGCGTTAAAACACTGACCGTCTGCACTTCTTCGCATACGGTAATGCAACGATGACATTCAATGCATTTGCGACTGTCGCGCACGATGGAAGGACTGGACCGGTCGATCATGCCTTCCTTCGGGAATTGCGTGTAATCGAAACGGACTTCCTTGAGACCGACAAATTCGGCGACTTTCTGCAGTTCACAGCTGCCGTTTCTCACGCAGAAATTGCATTCCTGCGGATGGTTGGCCAGGAGCAGTTCGACGACCATTTTTCTGGCCTGACGGACTTTCTCCGTATTGGTGCGCACCACCATGCCTTCTGCTACGGGAAAAACACAGGAGGCGATCAGACTGCGCTGACCTTCCACTTCGGTCATGCAAACCCGGCAGGCGCCAGGTGTGTGTTTTCTTTCCGTCCACGCACAGAGCGTGGGGATTTTGATACCGATACTGCGGGCGGCTTCCAGAATCGTGGTTCCCGCCGCAACTTCTACTTCTTTGTTATCAATAGTCAGTTTGACATTTTTGGACATAATCGTACTCCATAAAACGACTCAATTCTAAAGTTCAGCGTCACAACGCAGGCAGCGGCAGGCTTCCTTGATGGCATCCTCGGGTTTGAAACCCAATTCCACTTCCACAAAACTCGTCTTGCGGGTGTCGTGATGCATTTCCGGCATGACCATCTGAGGTGCCTCGACGGTTTCTTCATCAATTTCCAGAGGTACATCAATTTTCTCTTTAGCCGGTTTCTCATAAGCGGGCTCGCCGTTGGCCTTGCGGATTGCGGCATCGATATCATCGGCTGCCTGGTGTCCGGCAGCAATGGCCGCGATGACCGTATCCGGACCGGTGGCCGCGTCGCCGCCGGCGAAATAACGGGGATTGGCTGTCCCGGATTTGTAAACTTTACCGACCTCAAAACAATCCCACTTATTGACGCCGACGCCTTTCTTGGCATCCAGGAAGCTCATATCCGGCACTTGGCCGATCGCCGCGATGACCGCGTCAACGTCCAGCGTAAACTCGGAACCTTCGACAGGAACCGGTCTCTTGCGACCGCTGTTGTCGAAATCACCCAGTTTCATGCGCTGACAGGTAATGGAAGAAACCTTGCCTTTGGTGCCGTCAATTTTCAGTGGAGCAACCAGCAGGTCAATCTTGATGCCTTCTTCTTCAGCGGCCTTGATTTCTTCTTCAGCCGCTGGCATATCCTGTTTTAAACGTCTGTATAATATGGTGACGTCGGATCCCAGGCGAAGCGCGACACGGGCCGCGTCAATCGCGGAATTTCCACCGCCGATAACGACGACTTTCTTGCCCAGAGAATTTTTACCTTTGAGCCATTTCTCTTCATTGGCATTGAAATCGCGCAGGAACTCGACACCGCCGAAAACATTTTTCAAATCTTCGCCGGGAACGCCCATCTTCTGGCTCTTGTGAGCGCCGGTGGCCAGATAGATGTAGTCAAATTCTTTTTCCAGCTTGGCAAAGGTAATGTCTTTGCCCACGCGGGTGTTCAGTTTGATGTCCACACCGAGTGCTCGAATATCGTCAATTTCACCATCGAGAATATTGCGTGGCAGACGGTAGGAAGGAATACCCCAGTAAAGCATACCGCCGGGTTTCGGAAGTTCTTCAAACACGGTGACTTTGTAACCGCGCAGAGCGAGATCGCGGGCTGCGGTTAGACCGGCAGGTCCAGCGCCCACTACGGCGATTTTTTCTTTTCTGCTGACTTCAACCGGTCCGATCTTGGGACGCGGTGCGTTGTCGGTAATGAATCTCTTCAGGAACTTAATTGCGATCGGTTCGTCCATGTTGCCGCGACGGCATTTGGTCTGACACTTGTGATCGCAGACTCTTCCGCAAACGGAGGGGAAGGGATTGGTCTGTAATAAAATCTTGTAAGCGTCTTCAAATCGTCCCGCTCTGACCAGCGCGATGTAGGAAGGAATGTCCATTTCAATCGGGCAGGTGTGCTGACAGGGTGATTTAAACATGGCTGAACAAACGGCAGCGCTGCAGCGATGATTACGAATATGGTCCTCATACTCTTTGCGGAAATACCGGAGGGTACTTAATACCGGATTGGGAGCGGTTTGTCCCAGGCCGCACAGAGCCGCGTTCTTGATGACGCCGGCCATTTCTTCCAGCAGTTCAATGTCGCCTTCTTTGCCTTTGCCCTGGGTGATATTGGTCAGGATTTCCAGCATGCGCTTTGTTCCTTCGCGGCAGGGCGTGCATTTGCCACAGGATTCATCCTGGCAGAAATCCATGAAGAATCTGGCCATGTCCACGGTGCATTTATCTTCGTTCATAACGATCAAACCGCCGGAGCCCATGATCGCGCCGAGTTCCACGACTTTTTCGTAATCAACCGGAGCGTTCAGATGCTGAATGGGAATCATACCGCCGGAGGGACCGCCGAGCTGGGCGGCCTTGAATTTTTTGCCTTTGGGAATGCCGCCGCCGATATCATAAACGATGGTGCCCAGTTTGGTTCCCATGGGAACTTCCACCAAGCCCACGTTGTTGACATCGCCGGTGAGAGCGAATACTTTTGTTCCCTTGCTCTTGTCCGTACCGACGGAAGTGTACCACTTGGCTCCGCGTAAAATAATCTGACCGACGTTGGCCAGCGTTTCCACATTATTCAGAATGCTGGGCTTCTGCCACAAACCGGCAACCGCGGGGAAGGGCGGTCTCGGACGGGGCATGCCGCGTTTGCCTTCAATGGAGGTCATCAGAGCGGTTTCTTCACCGCAGACGAACGCTCCGGCGCCCTGATAAATTTCCAAATCGAAATTAAAACCGGTGCCCAGAATATCTTTCCCCAGCAAGCCTGCTTTCTTGGCCTGATCAATGGCGACATTCAAACGATGAATGGCCAGCGGATACTCGGCACGGCAGTAAATATAACCCTGGGATGAACCAATGGCTTTGGCCGCGATGACCATGCCTTCCAGAACCGCATGCGGATCGGCTTCCAGCACGCTTCTGTCCATAAAAGCGCCCGGGTCGCCTTCATCAGCATTGCACAATACATATTTAACATCGCTCTTGGATTGGGCGGCGAATTTCCATTTCAACCCTGTGGGAAAACCGGCTCCGCCGCGTCCTCTTAATCCGGAATCCAGAATTTCCTGAACGATCTGTTCGGGAGACATTTCCGTCAGGGCTTTGGCCAGACCGGCATAGCCGTCACGGGCGATATATTCTTCAATTTTTTCGGGATCGATCAAGCCTCTGTTCTTCAGAACCCTTAATTCCTGATGAGCGAAGAAAGGGATGTCCTGCATGGTGGGAATGATTTCATCGGTTGATGGTTCCCGATACAGGAGTCTTGAAACGGTTCGACCTTTTATTAAGTGTTCCTCAACCAGCTCCGGCATGTCTTCCGGTTTGAGATTAATGTAGATGATACCTTCGGGATAAACAACCATGATCGGTCCCAGAGCGCAAAAACCGTTACACCCCGTTTCTACAACTTTTATTTCGTCAGCCAGTTTTCTCTTACCCAGCTCTTCCAGTAAAGCTTTTTTAACCGCGGGGCTGCCGGAAGCCTGACATCCGGTACCTCCACAGATCAATAAGTGTGCGCGTAAAACTTTCATTTACCCTACGTCCTCCTTAAGAAATCATCGTTCTTCCAAGCGATAGAATGATCAATAATTATTTTATTACTTCAGAACCTTTGGCCAATACGAACGGTGTCTGAATTTCTCCCTGCAAAATATGTCTTTTAAAAACCTGTCTCATCTTATTAGGATTCATGTATTCGTATTTGATGGGTTCCTGATTGATTATCTCGACGGTCACCAGAGGCTCACGGCTGCATAACCCCATGCATCCGGACGTGGTGACGAAAACATCATTGGCGCCGGCCGCTTCTATTTCCTGCAACAGACTATCCATAACTTCTTTGGCACCTGAAGCGATACCGCATGTTCCCATGTGCACGGTCACTTTGACGCGACGATCGCCGTCACGCAGGGACATTTCCTTGTGAACTTTTTCTTTAATCTTTTTTAAATCATCTATTGTTAATTTCGCCATTTGCGTTTTCCTCCCGGCTTAAATGTTTTTTATGAATATTGGGCTAATATTTCTTTGATTTTGGCTGGCTTGACGCGGCCATGAACGTCTTCGTCAATAACAACAACCGGTCCGAGACCACAGGCCCCCAGACAGCGGACCGACTCCAGAGTAAACAGTCTGTCCGGCGTTGTTTCACCTTCCTTCACACCGAATTCCTTCTGCAGGGTCTCGGTAAGGGCTTTGCCGCCGCGTACGTAGCAGGCGGTTCCGAGGCATACTCGAACGGTGTGTTTGCCGCGCGGGGTCATGGTGAAAAATGAGTAAAAAGTGACCACGCCGTAAACCCGGCTCAAAGGCAGATTCAGCCCTGTGGCTATCTTTTTCTGTACCGACATAGGCAGATATTCCAGACAAACCTGCGCTTCCTCGAGCACCGGGATTAAGCTGCCCGGTTTGCCTTTGTGCTTACTGATAATCTTATTGAGTTGATCTACCTGTTCTGGCGTAAATTCTTTTAAAAGTTCAGTATCTTCCGACTTCATTCACGTTCCTCCTCCATTCTTAAACTTTGGGGACATTCAGATTCGATTTGATCGTATTAAAAAATCCCCTATTTATTTTTTTAAGGATGAATCCATCGCATCCTTGATTTTCGTACCCGAAACGTTCCTTTGTAGAACCGTCAGTCACTATAAAACCGGTGGTCACTATGCCAATGTTTTGGGATAAAATCAACATATTTTATTTAATATTTTTCTTCTTCCAGTAGCGAACGGATATACTTTAATATTTCAGGATGATTTACTGGTATGTCACCGATTTCTTTACGGATATCTCTTGTGTCCAGCTCAAATTGACGGTCGTTATGCCTGTGTCGGTAGAGGAAATCAACGTTACAATTACCGGCAATAAGAATAATTAATGTGCCGACAATATCACCCAGCGGCTGCCGGTCGATATGATTTAACTCAAAAGTGACTTTAAGATTGGTTCCCTTGCCTTTGACGGATGTCAAACGAAGATCGCCGCCGGCTCTTTGAGCGGCATCGGAAAGCAGCGGAACGCCCAGTCCCACCCTGCGGACTTTTTTGGTCGTGTAAAAAGGATCGAAGACTTTTTTGATTTCTTCTTCCGTCATGCCGCAGCCGTTGTCATTAATTTCGATAGAGAATATATTTTTTTCTTCGTCCTCAATAATGGTTATTTCGACCAATGAGGCGCCGGCACGAACAGAGTTTTCGGCGATGTCCAGAATATGAGCGGCAAGTTCCAGCATAAATTATTCCACAACGTGGCGGCCGTGTTGTTTGGCAAAAGCCATTCTTAATTCCGCCAGTGTCGGCTCTGCCATCATAATTTTTGTCATGGTTTTGCCGATATCCTTTATAAAATGTGCATCGGAAGACATGATAAAAGTATAATGATTCAGATCCTGATACATCGCTCTGGCCTTTTGAAAACCTGTCGAAGGCGTTATTTCCAGCGCATCAAAATGAATACTTTCATCAATAAATCCAAGCTGACTTAACACGCTGAAACTCTCCCGGTCGATGTGCGAAGCAATCGCCAGTCCGTTCTGCCGGTGGACATAATCCAATAACTCATTGAGGGGAATATCCGTGGCACCTATGAGTAACTTATCGCTTAATCCTTCAACTTCTCCATATTCATTGACGATAGCCTGAACGCCAAAACGGTCTTCATCGTTTGTTCCCGGCAGGTGCTGGTAAATGAATTCCTGAAGACCGGCTAAATCGTTCAAGCAATCAAACAAGGCGACAAAATGCACTTCTTCGCTGGTGGTTATTTCCATCCCGGGGAATATTTTTATTTTTGTCCCTTGAGAAGCTTTGATGACGTAGGGAATGTTTTCAGAGGCATTGTGATCGCAAATGGCAATAATATCCAGACCTGCGGAGATGGCTTTATCGACAAGAAGCCGCGGATGCATATCCAGTTCAGCGCAGGGGGAAAGGCAGGTGTGCATATGCAGGTCACAATTAAAAGCTTTCAGCATAGTGTCCCGGGATGACGTCCAATCTGGCGGAGCCGGAGCCTTAAAATAATTTCAAAAAATTATTTTGATGAATTCAGTAAATTAAAAATTCTGCCTGATAATTCAAAAGCCGGCAAACTGGAAACCATGATGACGACATTTTCCTTAACGGCCTTTTCCAGCGTATCCTTGGCCGGTTCACAGGAGTTGACCAGAATAATGGCGGCAAGATCTTTCAGGGTGGCGACGGCAACGATATTTTGATGAACCTGCCTCGTAATCCAGATGTCTCCTTCACGGGCATTGGCCATCACATCACTTAAAAGATCCCCGGTGTAACCACCGGTGGCGTTATTATTTGTCTTGTCTGCGCCGGCTACTAATTTGAGATCCAGTGCACTGGCAATCATTCCTATTTCCATATTCAACCTCTATGACTTTTGATGTAAAATAATCATTTTTAAAAAAGTTCCCTTGTCAACTTCCGACGATATATCAAATTGATCAGAATAGGATTTGATATTGTAAAGTCCCATGCCGGCGCCGAATCCCATTTCCCTGATCTGTTGGCTGGCCGTGGAGTAGCCCTGTTGCATCGCTTTTTCGATATCCGGTATGCCGGGGCCCTCATCATTGACTTCAATTTCCACGGTTTGGGGCGTTATCGTAAGATTGATTAATCCTTTTTTGGCATAAGAGACAATATTGATTTCAGCTTCGTAGGAAACGATGGCTGATCGGCGAACAACATCTGATGGTAATCCGTTTTCTTTCAGAATGGATTTGATACGGGTGGAAACAGTGCCGGCGGTGTCAAAATTTCCACCCTCGACGCCAAAACTGTATTTTGTTAAATTGTTCTCAGATGCGTTCACTACCGGTTTCTACTTTTTCCAAGCAGCCGACTATACCTTTCGCGTAAAGACGGCCCGCAGTTTCAAATAAGATGTATTTGGTTGTTAGTATGGGAATGTGAACATCTTTGGCTAAAGCTATGGCTTCCGCCGGAGGTTTTTTACCACGAACTAAAATGATGGCTGCAATGTCGAGAACGTGGGCTATTCTTACCACCTGTGTATTTGTCAAACCGGTGAGCAGCATACTGCCCGCTTTGGCAAAGGCCAGAACATCGCTCATTAAATCCGCGCCAAAAGCTGTTTTCACTTCGATGTCCAGTTTGTCTTCACCGATTATAACGTCTGCATTGAGTATTTCTTTTATTTCACGAAGCTTCAATGTTCTCTCCTTGCGAAAAAACGACAGGCGGTTTTGATTTTAGGTATCCGAAGTGTTGTTTCCCTACCACAGACGTAACCTGGCTGTCAATTAAATCATTGAATAATAGAATTATTTATTCACTAGTGGTTATATACCGGGATTACAATGCGGATGCATCAATAAATATCCTTTTTGAAAAAAAATGTCGTCGGCTATTTGTAAAAATCACTTTCAACTTTTCTCAGACAGCCTACAATGCCTTTACTGTAAAGAATGCCAGCGGTTTCAAATAAAATATACGCTGTACATAAAATCGGAATTTTAAGCTCTTTGGCCATTTCAATAGCTTCCGTCGTGGGTTCTTTGCCCCGCACTACAATGATCGCGGCAATCTTTCTGGTTGCCGCCGTTTTTATAACCTGGGCGTTGGTCAGTCCCGTCAAAAGAAGACTACCTGCTTTGGCAAATGCCATAACATCGCTCATCAAATCCGCTCCGAAAGCGGTATTGACTTCCATATCCAGTTGTTCTTCGCCAACCACAACATTGGCATCCAGTATTTCTTTGACTTCTCTCAGTTTCAATGAAGACTCCTTTATGAAAACAAAATGATATATAAAAAATAAATATTTGAATATATTAAATAAAATACATATACAGCAATGGACATTGGAAAGATTGCCTATCATATGTTAATTTGCAATGTCAATAAGATTATTGCGGAAATCAGATACAATCAGTCTTTGATCCGTTTCGGGATGCAAGGCAGCAGGTGGTATTACGTAAAGTTCACGGCTGTATTTATTCTTGACATGGTTTTACTCAAATGGTAATGACGCAACACTTTACAGTATCGGGGCGTGGCGCAGTCTGGTAGCGTATCTGAATGGGGTTCAGAGGGCCGGTGGTTCAAATCCACTCGCCCCGACCA
>JAGPFC010000009.1 GCA_018056685.1 Smithella sp. | reverse complement strand
ATGGTGCCGGAGCTCGGAATCGAACCGAGATGCCCTTGCGAGCGGGGGATTTTGAGTCCCCTGCGTCTACCAGTTTCACCACTCCGGCACGCGCGGGATTATATAGATGGGGGCCGAAATGTCAAGCTAAAATCTGTTGACAATCAGTTATAGCCTGTGTTAAGGAACGCCCCTCTTTTGCGTTAAGGCATTTTTGGGGTTGTAGCTCAGCTGGGAGAGCGCTTGAATGGCATTCAAGAGGTCAGGAGTTCGATCCTCCTCAGCTCCACCAAAATTTAAGGGGTGAAGGTTTGCTCAAACCTTCACCCCTTCATGATTCCATTATAAATCTTCCACTTTCTTTTTGATGCGGACTCTTTTTTCCTTAATCATGGCAGCCTTGTTGCCTTCGAGCCATGTCTTCATGGCTTCTTCCTGTTTGAACGAAGTAAACATTTTTTTGTACATTTCTTTCTGAGCCTCAAAGGCTTTTGTATCCGGTGCGGATGTCTCTTTGAGCTTAAGTATGTAATAGGCATTGTTGATGAAGAGCGGCTTTTCTGCGTAAGGCTGACTCGCAGAGAGTTGCATGAGAACTTCATTGGCGCTTTCATCTTGTCCTATTCCGGGGATAGTGCCGCCCGGCTGGAAAAGACCTGTTTCGTGAACTTTAAGTCCTTTTTCAGAAGCGATTTTTTCAAAATTTTCTCCAGCTCTCAAACGTTCTAAAATCGACTTCGCCTCTTTTTCGGCAAGAATTTTTGTTTCATTTTCGATAAAGCTGCGTCGGACGCCTTCTTCTATTTCGCTGAGCTTTGGCACATAGGAGGCTTTCGTGTCTGTAACCTGCAGCAGATAGTAACCGGCGTCTGAGGAGATAATTTTACTCAGATCGCCTTTCTGCAGATCCGGAAGCGCATCGTTAAGATTCTTTACGGAGGCAAGTTCCTGCGGCGGTTTGTTGAGCGGGAAAAAATCGGAGCTGTGAATGGTCAGATTATTTTTCCTGCCGTAGGCCTCCATGTGGTCTTCCTGATAAATTTCGTCCCTGGCTTTTTTCGCCTCCAGATAAGCGGTCTGCATGCCCCTTGTTCTCTTCAACTCTTTGATGATGTCGTTCTGAACATCAGCCAGCGGCATGGGTTTGCCGTCTTTTGTTTTGTATTTGTCTTTGTAGCTGCTGTAATAGTTCTTGATGTCTTCCTCGCTGATACTGGTCGTAAATGAGTCGGCGCCCCAAAACAGGTATTTGATTTTTTTCTGTTCGGCGACGCGGAACAGATTGCCGTTTTTCTTTAAGAAATCTTCCAGTTCCGATTGGGCGGGTGAAATTTTATTTTTGAGATCATTTCCCGCAATTTGCAGAACATTAAGATTAACTTTCCGATTTTGCAAAACGTAAAAATCGTAAACTTCATGGTCGGAAACTTTGATTCCTTCACGAACAAAAGATTCAATTTTGGCTGCCGTCAATTGGGCCCTCTGGAGGGTTTCGAAATCCTGAGCCGACAATCGGTTGTAGCGAAGGATCTGCTGATATTTACGCTCGTCAAACTTTCCGTCTGTTTGCAGCGAGGGGATCGACATGATGGAATTTCGCAACTCTTCATCGGAAACCTTGATTTTCAAATCGTTGGCTTTGGCGAGGATAATTTCCCTGTTTAATAAATTTTCATAGGCTTTGGTTTTCAAATCCATCTTTTTGAGCATGTCCGGCGTCAGTTTTTCTTTTAAGTTTAACCGGGCCATGTCCAGAAGCTTTTCATGTTCGTTGCGAAATTCAGCTTCGCTGATGACCTTTTTGTCAATGACTGCAATGGCATTGGTGTGTTGGCCGCCTCTGCTTGAACCGAAATAAAGAACAAAGACGATAATAATGATAGCGATAACCGCGATCATAAACCAGCCGCGCGCGTGCTTGCGAAAAAATTTCAGCATAAAGATCCCCTCAAAAAGAAAACAGATTATTTGATAACCAATAAATTTTTGACTTATTATTACAGTCATTTGTAAAATGCAAACATAATTTAAAAATGAGTTGATTAGGTTTATGAAATACGGTATGCAAAATAGGTTAAATCCGAAAGTTATTATATTAACTTGTGAAAATACGGGGGGGATGAATGTTTTTTGATTATGTTTTAGGAAAATTTTCCAATGATCTGGCCATTGATCTTGGAACTGCCAATACAATCGTTTACGTCAAGGATAAGGGTATTGTTTTAAATGAACCGTCTGTGGTGGCTGTTCATCAGGACGCCCGCGGGATGAAAAAGGTGCTGGCCGTGGGCAATGAAGCGAAAAACATGCTGGGACGCACCCCGGGCAACATTGTCGCGATCCGGCCGATGCGTGATGGCGTGATTGCCGACTTTGACATCACGGAAGCCATGCTTAAACATTTTATCCTGAGTGTTCATAATCGCAAGTCCCTGGTGAGACCGCGGATTATTATTTCCGTGCCGTCCGGAATTACGCAGGTGGAACGACGTGCGGTTCGCGAAACCGTTGAATCCGCCGGAGCCCGGGAGATTTATCTGATTGAGGAACCCATGGCCGCGGCGATCGGAGCCGGTTTACCGGTGGCTGAGCCGACCAGTTCTATGGTTGTGGATATCGGTGGCGGGACAACGGAAGTGGCTGTTATTTCGCTAGCCGGTATTGTTTATTCAAAATCGGTCAGGGTGGCCGGAGATAAAATTGACGAGGCGATTGTGCAGTACATGAAGCGCAAACACAATCTGCTGATCGGAGAAAGAACGGCGGAAATCATTAAAATGGAAATCGGCTGTGCCTATCCTTTTGATGAAATCAAGGTCGGCTCCATCAAAGGACGTGATTTAATTTCCGGCATTCCGAAAATTACAGAAACCAATTCGGAAGAAATCCGGGAAGCTATTAATGAACAGGTGACGTTTATTGTTGATGCGATTAAAGACACTCTGGAAAATTCGCCGCCGGAACTGGCCGGTGATATTGTCGACCGCGGTATCGTTCTGACCGGTGGCGGAGCGCTACTCGCCAATATTGACATTCTGATTCGTGAAGAAACAGGGCTGCCCATCACTATTACGGATGATCCTCTTTCCGCTGTTGCCAGAGGAGCGGGAATGGCCTTGGATAAAATAGGCGTGCTTAAAGATATTGCTCTTGAGGTATAAAATCACGATTTCAACGGTTGACGGTTCAGCCTAACCTTTTTATTTTTCCGGCTGATTTCGGTCAATAAGCACGAATCGCGGCAAGAGCCTTATTATTATTTTTATATCGTTTGATATATAAGTTCGGCCGATCTTAATATCCTGTATGCGGCGTTCCAATCTTTATCTTTCTGACAGGTAAAATGTTTTTTAGAAAATATAAAATAATCATTTTTATTTCTGTTGTACTCTTCGCAGTGTTGATAATCATTTTTTACAATCTTAAATTTTCAAAGAATGACAGCTTTCTGAGGAAAATGGTTCTGGAAGCTGCCTACCCGGTTCAAGCAGTTTTAAGCGGTTCCATTCAAGGGGTTAAGCAGGCCTGGTTGCGTTATGTTTTGCTGGTCGGCATTCAGGAAGACAATAAGAAATTGAGAAAAAAAAATGATGAACTTAAAGCTGCTCTTGTTTCTTATCAGGAAAGTTATCACGAAGCTCAACGATTAAGAAAACTTCTGGCGATTGCCGATAACAATCAAGGCCGTTTTATGGCTGCCCGCATCATCGGCCGGGAACAGGCGGCGCTTTCCAGAACGGTCTTGATCAATAAAGGTTCATCTGATGGTTTGCGTAACGGAATGCCGGTGATTGCATATCCGGGATTAATCGGCCGTCTGATTGACGTGTCCTGGCACGTTTCCCGTGTTCTGCTGTGCATCGACGAGACCAGTAATATTGACGCCATGATCCAGCGTAATCGAACGCAGGGCATTATCAGCGGTGCCGGTTCACAGGGCATGATCTTGAAATATGTTTCCAAAACCCAGGATGTTCAAAAAGGCGATGTGATTATCTCTTCCGGGATGGGAGGTGTTTTCCCCAAAGGATGGCTCATCGGTCAGGTCGGCAATGTCGACAGAAAGGACGCAGGACTTTTTTTAAAAATCACGGTCGTTCCTTTTGTGGATTTGTCGAAACTTGAGGAAGTATTAGTTTTGTCATCTGAAGAAAATACGCCGAAATAACCATGCTGTATTATCTTTCCTTGCCAGTCTTATCCGTTTTATTCATCGTACTGCAATCCATGATTACAGATGTTGTTTTTTCCAATCGTTTCGTTTTTGAATTATCTCTGTTGGTTGTCATTTACGCCGGTTTCCGTCTGGATTTCATCAGAGGAACCTTTCTGGCTCTTGTCTTCGGACTTGTTTTTGACTGTCTCAGTGGCTCGGTGCCCGGTATATTCGCCTTGATTTATCTTGTTGTTTTCTGGTGTTCATTTTATATTTCCGACTGGTTGGACACGGAAAAAATACATATTATTATTTTTTTTAGTTTTGTTTGCGCTTTGCTGAAAGAAATGATGATCATTTTATTTTATTATCTGGCTTTCGATGTAAACGTCTTCATCAGTTTTTACTTCGTTACTTTTGTGAAAGCGCTGATTATCGGACTCCTTGCGCCCCTGTTTTTTTATGTGATGGATCGAACGGGACTTTTGCTTGACGAAGAAAAGGTATAACATGCTCAACGGACAGGAACCGATAGACTTCAAGAAAAAAATAAGAATAGTTGTTGTGCTGTTCCTGGTGGCAATCAGCATTCTCGTGGTTAGACTGGCCTATCTGCAAATCATCAAAGGCGACGATTTTAAGAAAAAATCTGAAAACAATTCTGTTCGTTTTCGACAAATCAAACCTTTGCGAGGCCTGATTATGGACCGCAACGGTTTTGTCCTTGTGGATAACAAACCTTCTTTTGACGTCATTTACATTCCCAACAGAAATAACGCCAACGAATGGTCCGTGGAAAGATTAAGACAGCTGTATCAGAGCAAATCGTTGGATTTCCCGTATGACCGGGCGTTTTTGAAAAACGCGAGACCATACCTGCCTGTCAAGTTGGATAAGAACGTGAGTATGGACAAAATTGCCCTGGTGGAAGCCAATGCCCTGAATCTGCCGGGGATTTACATCGATGTTTCTCCCATTCGTTTGTACCTGGATGGGGATATGCTGGCGCCGGTCATCGGGTACACCGGTGAAATCAGCAAAACAGAAATAGAGAAAAGTGGCGGTCAATATGCCTATGGAGATGTTTCCGGAAAACACGGGCTTGAAAGATTCTTTGATGCCTATATTCGGGGTCAACGCGGCGCGGAATTGGTGGAAGTGAATGCCTACGGCAAAGAAATAAAAAATCTGGGCAGGATTGATCCCGTTGCCGGCTACAATATGATATTGACCATTGACACCGACTTGCAGAAAGCGGCCTGGGAGGCCGTTCAGGGGAAAGCCGGTTCTGTTGTGGCGTTGGATCCGCGTAACGGCGAAATACTGGCCATGGTCAGTTCCCCCTCTTTCGACCCGAATTTATTTTATGAAGGCATTTCCGGCGAGCAGTGGAGTCAGTTGCAGAATAATCCGTTTGCTCCTTTATCCAACAAAGCTGTTTCCGGTCAGTATCCGCCCGGTTCCACCTACAAATTGATTGTGGCGGCGGCCGCTCTGGAAGAAGGCATCATCACTCCCGATACCAGGGTCTTCTGTAACGGCACTTTTACGCTCGGAAATAGAACCTATCGCTGCTGGAGAAAAGGGGGACACGGTTCCGTCAACTTGCATCAAGCGATGGTCGGATCATGTGATGTCTATTTTTATACGATTGGTAAAATGCTGGGAGTGGACAAGATTGCTGAGTATGCAAAACGTTTTGGTTTGGGCGAGCTTGCTGAAATCGACTTACCTAATGAGAAAAAAGGGCTGGTGCCCACCAAAGAATGGAAGCTAAAAAGAAAAAAAGAGGCGTGGCAAGTGGGCGAAACGATATCCATCTCCATCGGTCAGGGATATAACCTCGTTACAACGCTGCAACTGGCCAACGCCTTCGGTGCTTTTGCCAACGGGGGTACTCTGTGGCGTCCCTATCTGGTCAAGCAGATACAAATGAACGATGGAAAGATATATAAAGAATTTTCACCGATTAAAAAGGGCGAGCTCAATTTGAGCATTGAAACGATCGAAACTTTAAATAATGCCCTAAGAGGTGTCGTCAATGATCCGGGAGGAACAGGCGCGAACGCGAAATTATCAGGTGTTGAAGTTTGCGGTAAGACGGGAACGTCGCAGGTGCTGGGGTTGCCGCAGAACGAAAAGGCACGCCGTCGAAAAATACTCGGTACTTTTCAAAAAGATCACGCTCTGTTTGCCTGTTATGCGCCTTCAAAAAATCCCGAGATTGCTGTCGCGGTGATTCTGGAAAATGCGGGCGGTGGAGGAGCGGTTGCCGCGCCGGTAGCCCGCAAAATATTGTCGGCGTATTTTGAGGGAAAGAAAAAAAATAAAAATAAAATATCGGCAAAGATGGTTCAGAACCATTGATCAATATCCAACGTATTCGGGGGCAATCTTTATTTATTGTAAAATGGGTTTCATATGATTTTTTTTAAATTTGATCGACGTATTTTCAGCCATTTTGACTGGATCCTTCTGGGTTTCGTTCTATGTGTCTGTGTCATGGGGATCCTCAATATATATTCCACCGGTTTCAGTGCGACGGGAGGACAGACGCCGTTTTACCTGAAACAGTTGCAATGGGTTGTCCTGGGATTAATTTTTATGATGTTTGTTTTTTTTCTGGATTACCGCGTCATTATTCAATACGCTTATTTTGTTTACGGTTTCACGATCGTCCTTCTGGTTCTGGTTTTGTTGGTCGGCTCTTCGTCCCACGGTGCGCAACGATGGCTGGGTGCCGGTTTCTTTGCTGTTCAGCCTTCTGAATTGATGAAGGTCGTGATCATCATTACACTGGCCCGCTACTTTGACAATCACAAATCCACCGAACCTTACACCTTAAAGGAATTATTCATCCCTTTTTTAATGGTGATGATTCCTTTTCTGCTGATTTTAAAACAGCCTGATTTGGGAACAGCCTTGATGTTAATTGTGATTTTTGTCTCTATCGTTTTTTTTATGGGAATCGACAAAAAATCTTTAATCTTTATTTTCATCAGTGGTTTGATCCTGGCGCCCGCCGGCTGGTTTTTTTTGAAGGATTATCAAAAAGAGAGACTGATTACTTTTCTTAATCCGGAAAGGGATCCTCTGGGTTCGGGCTACCACATTATTCAATCAAAAATTGCTATCGGTTCCGGAGAATTTCTGGGCAAGGGATTTCTAAGCGGTTCGCAGACGCAATTGAAATTTTTGCCGGAACAGCAGACAGATTTTGTTTTTTCAGTTTTTGCCGAAGAATGGGGTTTCATCGGTTCAATATTTTTGATAGGTGTGTTCATGGTGATTATTTTATGGGGACTGAGAATTGCCTTGCAAGCGAAGGATTTATTAGGCACAATCATCGCGTTTGGCGTGACGGCATTTATTGCCTGGGAATTCTTTATCAACATAGGGATGGTGTTGGGAATCTTACCGGTGGTCGGCATTCCGCTTCCTTTTTTCAGCTATGGCGGATCGGCTATGCTGACGCTGATGACGGCTATAGGTCTCTTGATGAATGTCAGCGCGCGAAGATTGATTTTGCAGAAATAGAAAAGATAGTTTCATATAGGGATAGTTTTTTATAAACGTTCATTATTGTTTAAAAGGGGGATGCTGTGTGGGATAAAAAGAAAGAGGTTGAAGACATTAAGGCTTTTTTAGGACAGGGTGCCGAGTTTGAAGGCAAACTGATTTTCAACGGCGCTGTTCGCATTGATGGAAAATTTCAGGGAGAAATTTTCGGTCAGGGCTCACTGGTTGTCGGTCAGGGCGCATTTGTGAAGGCCGATATCGCTACAAGAAGTGTATACATCAGCGGCGATGTTCAGGGGAAAATTGATGTAAAAGAAAAGTTAAACATCCACTCGACTGGAAAGTTTTCAGGAGATGTGCGCACACCGGTTTTTGTTATGGAGGAAGGTGCCATTTTTGATGGCGTTTCCCATATGTCCAAAAGTCAAGAGAATGAAACCGGGGTGCCAAAATCTGACTGAACAACTCATTGATTCTTCATTTTCAGCCTATTGGATAACAGGTCAATTATTTTAATGAAACGAAACGTTTTTGTTCTCTATGATATTGTAATTACTGGTAATTATAAAATATTAGACTGTTGGTCAGAAAATGCTTGACAAGCTCATCATGTTATGATTAGTAACACCCGCGTTTTGGATATCAGGGAATAAAAATTCCGTCCTTCCTTCAGGGAAAATATTCAAAACATAACTGAATAAAAGCTGTATGCACTTACAGTGTAAGCTGCCGTTAAGAACCGCACAACCGGATAACCCACCGGTGGTTTTTATAGAAAGTGCAAAAGATAAGCAGAGGTAAAAAATGGTTACAGTCATTCCTGATTTTACACTATTAGTCCAAATGGTTATTTTCCTCGTTCTTGTTTTTATCCTTAATGTTCTTTTATACAAGCCCATTCTCTCCATCATTGATCGCCGCAAAAAACAACTCGAAGAATCAGAAAATGAGATCAAGTTGTTTAATGAATCGGCGGAAAAAAGGGTTTCTGAGTATGAAGAAAAATTAAAACAGGCGAAACTCAAGGCATCGGAGCAGAAAAAGGAAATCATCCAGGAAGGCGTCAATCAGGCAAAAAACATTGTGGATGCCGTACGCAATGAAATTCCGGTCATCGCCCAGGAATTCCAGCAAAAGATGAATAAAGAAATTGAAAAGGCCAAATCTGTTCTGGATGGTCGTTATAAAGATTTATCCTTGGAGATTGCCCGTAAAATACTCGGGAGGCCGGTGCAATGAAAAAAACATTTTCTTATATTACGATTATCCTTGTTATGGTTATATCAGCAAGTCTCGCTTTGGCTTCCGGGAATGCCGAGGGTGGGCACGAAAGCTCTGCTGAATTATGGAAAGGCTGGGGCTTGAAGACGTTCAACTTTCTTGTTCTGATCGGTCTTCTCTACTGGTTGCTGGCTTCGAAGATAAGGGATTTCTTTGTCGGACGTCGCGCGGAAATCAAGGAAGACCTTGAAAAAGCGGTTGAAAGAAAAGCAGAGGCTGAGAAAAAATATCGTGAATATTCGGAGAAGATCGATAAAGCTTCAACGGAGATAGACGGTATTCTGGAAATGATTAAAGCTCAGGGAGTGGCCGAAAAGCAGAAGATCATCGAAGATGCCGAAAGAACCGCCAAAAAGATGAAGGAAGATGCTCAGGCGCGCATTGAGCAGGAAATGAAAAAAGCAACAGACGATTTGAAAGCACAGGCCGTTAATTTGTCGGTCAAAATGGCTGAAGAGATTCTTAAGAAAAGTATCACCCAGGATGATCACAAATCAATGGTTAAAGACTATATAGATAAGGTGGTAATCAAACATTGATCAGCAATATTTCAAAGCGTTACGCACGGGCCTTTTTTGAAATTGCCAATGAGCAAAAACAAGTAGAGCCTTATTATAATGAGCTCAATCAATTCGCTTCCGTTGTCGCGGAAAATAAATCTTTAAAAGATTTTCTGGCCAATCCTATCTTCGAACAAGCAAGTAAAAAAGGTGTTGTAGATAATATAATTTCTAAACTGAAGTTGTCCGGTATGACGGTGAGTTTTTTAAGACTGTTGGTGGATAAGAAAAGAATAGATATTGTCGAAGATATTGTAGTCTGTTATCGCCAGTTCATGGACGAAACGCTGAAAAAAGTCAGGGTCAATGTCAAAACCGCATTCCCTCTTTCCGATGAAATGCGGGATTTCATCGGTGCAAGTCTGGAAAAGTCACTGGGTAAAAAAGTGGAAATGACGGTGGAAGAAGATTCCACTCTTTTGGGCGGCGTGGTGATTGGTGTTGGCGACACACTGTATGATGGCAGTATAAAAAATCAGTTGAACAATATGAGGAATCTCTTAGGGGAGGCAAGATAGGAAATGGATACAATTAAAGCGGAAGAAATTAGTCAAATTATTTCCGAGCAAATCAAGAGCTACGAGAAAAAGCTGGATATAAGCGAAACCGGAACGGTCTTGTCGGTTGGTGACGGTATCGCCAGAGTATACGGCGTGCAAAATGCAATGGCTATGGAGCTTCTGGAATTTCCGGGTGGAATCTTAGGCATGGTTCTCAACCTGGAAACGGATAATGTCGGTGTCGCCGTTCTGGGCGAAGTGACCCACATTAAAGAGGGCGACATAGTGAAAAGGACCGGCAAAATTGCACAGGTTCCCGTCGGTGAAGCACTGCTTGGCCGTGTTATTGATGCGACTGGCAAGCCGTTGGACGGCAAAGGTCCGATTGAGACCAAAGAATTCCGTCGAATTGAAATGGTGGCTCCCGGCGTTATTCAACGCCAGCCGGTTAATCAGCCCATGTACACAGGCCTTAAAGCCATTGATGCGATGACTCCCATCGGACGCGGTCAGCGCGAACTGATCATTGGGGACCGCCAGATCGGTAAAACAGCCATCGGCGTTGATGCCATTATCCGTCAGAAAGATACCGGCGTAAAATGTATCTATGTTGCTATCGGTCAGAAAAAATCTACGGTGTCTCAGATTGTGGAAAAACTAAAACAGCATGACGCGCTGTCTTATACTTGCGTTGTTGCCGGTTGCGCTTCCGACCCCGCCACGTTGCAGTACGTTGCGGCTTATGCCGGTTGCAGTATCGGTGAATACTTCAGAGACAACGGCCAGGATGCTTTGATTATTTACGACGATTTGTCCAAACAGGCCGTTGCTTACCGTCAGATTTCTCTGTTGCTGCGCCGTCCTCCAGGACGCGAAGCTTATCCCGGTGATATTTTCTACAATCACTCCCGTCTGCTTGAACGAGCTGCCCGTGTCAGCAAGGAACTGGGTGGCGGTTCATTAACGGCTCTTCCTGTTATTGAAACACAGGCCGGTGACGTTTCCGCCTACATTCCGACGAACGTTATTTCGATTACAGACGGTCAGGTTTATCTGGAACCGAGCTTGTTCTTCTCCGGCATCCGTCCGGCCATTAACGTCGGTCTTTCCGTTTCCCGCGTCGGTGGTGCGGCTCAGGTGAAGGCGATGAAACAGGTTGCCGGTACCCTGAAACTTGATCTGGCTCAGTACCGTGAACTGGCGGCCTTCGCACAGTTCGGTTCAGACCTCGATAAAGCGACTCAGGCTCAGTTGGATCGCGGCGTTCGTCTGGTTGAACTGCTTAAACAGCCTCAGTACAAGCCAATGTCTCTCGGACAGGAAATCGTAGTTCTCTTTGCCGGAACACGCGGATTTATTGATAAATACGAAGTCGAAAAAGTCCGTGTTTATGAAGAACAGCTATTGGCTTTCGTCGAGAGCAAGCATCCCGATATTTTGAAAGAAATAGAGGACAAGAAAGTTATATCCCCTGAATTGGAAAAGAAAATGAAAGAGGTTCTGACCTCTTTTGATTCCGTTTTTGTTACGGAATAACCATGAATTAAACAAGGTTGAGGAGAAATTCAAGTGCCCTCGCTAAAAGATATAAAAAGAAAAGTAGGCGCTGTTCAAAAGACAAAGCAGATTACACGCGCCATGAATATGGTTGCGGCATCAAAATTTAAAGCGGCGCAATTAAAAATGGATAACTTCCGTCCCTATGCCGGTAAATTCATGGACGTACTGAACAGTTTTGCCCTGCGTGTGGACAGTATGTCGCATCCATTGCTTGCTGTTCGAGATCCAAGAAGAATACGGGTTATTTGTATGACCTCCGACCGTGGATTATGCGGAGGATTTAATACAAATTTAATTAAGGTTACGGAAAGATTTATTAAAGATAAAATTGCTGACGGCAAGGATGTTGCCCTGATCACTGTGGGTCGTAAAAGCAGAGATTATTTCCGTAAAAAAGCCAATATCATAGCGCAAAAGGCAGATGTTTTAAGCAAATTTGATATGACGCTGGCCATATCCATAGCTGATGAAGTTATACCTCCTTTCATTAAGGAGGAGTATGATGAACTTTATTTAATCTATAATCAGTTTGTGAATGTCTCTGTTCAGAAACCAACAGTTGTCAGATTATTTCCTTTGCCTTCTATCGGACAGGAAACAGATGTTGATACGGATAGCATGCTTGAATATACATATGAACCATCGGAAGAGGTCTTAATGCAGAGACTTCTGCCGATGTACGTGCATGTTCTGGTTTATCGGGCTTTATTGGAAACGTCGGCGGGTGAAAATGGAGCACGTATGGCAGCGATGGACAACGCAACGAGCAATTGCCAGGAATTGATTAGTTCATTGACGCTGAAAATGAATAAAGCGAGACAGGCGGCGATTACAGCGGAATTGATGGATATCGTCGGCGGTACCGAGGCACTGGCCAAATCCGGTTAAATAATGATTTTTCTGCGGTTCACAGCCGCATGTAAAATAAATTAATAGGACTATTTGCAAGGAGATAGTTATGAATATAGGAAAAATTGTTCAAGTTATTGGACCTGTAGTTGACGTGGCTTTTGAGGAGGGCAAACTTCCCGCTATTTTAAACGCCATTACCATTACCAATCCCGCCATCGATGATCAGGAAGATAATTTGGTCGTTGAAGTAGCGCTGCATTTGGGTGACAATGTTGTCCGCTGCATCGCTATGGATATTACCGACGGATTGGTTCGCGGTATGCAAGCAAAAGATACAGGTGCTCCCATCATGGTACCGGTCGGCAAAGAGGGTCTCGGCAGAATCTTAAACGTTGTTGGTCGTCCCGTGGATGGTCTCGGACCGATTAACGCGCAAACGAAAATGCCGATTCATCGTGAGTCACCATCCTTCCTGGAGCAGGATACATCCGTGCACGTTCTGGAAACAGGCGTCAAGGTTATCGACCTGCTGGTTCCGTTCCCCCGCGGTGGTAAGATGGGCATGTTCGGCGGCGCCGGCGTCGGTAAGACCGTCGTTATGATGGAAATGATCAACAACATCGCCATGCACCATGGTGGTATTTCTGTGTTCTGCGGTGTGGGTGAAAGAACCCGTGAAGGAAACGATCTTTACCGCGAAATGTTGGAGTCCGGCGTTATCAAACAGGCCGCTCTGATTTACGGTCAGATGACGGAACCGCCCGGAGCCCGTTCCCGAGTTGCTTTAACCGGATTGGCGGCTGCTGAATATTTCCGCGATGTGGAAGGCCAGGACGTGCTCTTCTTCGTTGATAACATCTTCCGTTTCACCCAGGCCGGTTCGGAAGTTTCGGCTCTGCTGGGACGTATGCCCTCGGCGGTCGGTTATCAGCCGACACTGGCTACGGACCTTGGTGCACTTCAGGAGCGCATTACCTCGACAACCAAAGGTTCGATTACAGCCGTGCAATGCGTGTACGTTCCCGCCGACGACTTGACCGACCCCGCACCAGCGACAACCTTCGCGCATCTAGACGGAACCGTCGTTTTGTCCCGTCCGATCGCGGAACTTGGTATTTATCCCGCGGTGGATCCTCTGGATTCAACATCCCGTATTCTTGATCCCAATATTTTGGGTGAGGAACATTACAAGGTAGCACGTCAGGTACAGGTGACGCTGCAGAAGTATAAAGATCTTCAGGATATCATCGCGATTCTGGGCATGGATGAACTCTCCGAAGAAGATAAACAGACCGTTAGCCGTGCCAGAAAGATTCAGAGATTCCTGTCTCAGCCGTTCTTCGTGGCTGCTCAGTTTACAGGAACAGAAGGCAAGTTTGTTTCTGTTCCCGATACCATCAGAGGCTTTAAAGAGATTCTCGAAGGCAAACATGACGATCTGCCCGAACAGGCTTTCTACATGGTTGGCGGTATTGAAGAAGCTGTTGAAAAAGCCAAGAAGATTGCTGGTTAATTAATATTAAGCTGGAGAAGTTACAATGGCTGATGAATTGATGCTGGAAATTGTATCACCGGAAAAAATGGTTTTTTCCGGCAAGGTGGATGAGGTTACTATTCCCGGTACCGAAGGTGAATTTGGTGTTTTGCGCGGTCATGAGCCTTTTTTAAGCTCTGTTGATATTGGGGAATTGAATTTTGTTCAAGAAGGTAAAAAGACTTATTATGCCGTCAATACCGGCTATGCGGAAGTAACCTCTGACAAAGTCACCATTTTGATAGAAACAGCCGAAAAATCCGGAGATATTGATAAAGATCGGGCTCTGAAAGCGAAGGATAATGCCGAAACCCGTTTGAATCAATTGAGCAAAGAAGATTCTGAATATGAAATAGTGCGCGCTGCGCTGGCCAGGGCGATAGCACGAATCAGCGTTGCTGAAAAACATCAATAATCTATTTTAAGCTTAAATGTTGTGTAAAGTTGAGGAGGTTAAAGATGATTCTTTAACCTCCTTTGTTATTCAGGCATTGTTCTCAAAGCGATGAGATCGGATTATTCAGCTTTCAACAAGACTTTCGATAAGAAGTTTTTCTTCCAGTTGCTTGTTTGCTTCATCCAGTTTTTCCGGGGCCGAATAAACAGCGATTGAAGCCGATCGGTGTGTCCGGGAAAAATAATCAGATAAAGCGTTTTTTAATTTTCGCGGTGTGGCGGATAAAAGATCGTTTCTGAATTTCTGACGCATATCGTCATCTACTCCTGCAAAGCTCCGCATCATGGCCGTATAGCCGCGACTGGAAGGATCGGAAGGTTTATCAATCATGCCAATCGTGCTGATAATGGCTTTTTCCATTTCCTCCTCAGAAATTTCTTTCGTTGCGTAAAATTCCTGAGCATCTTTAAACACCCGCAATGTTTCAGCGATGTGCGGATCGCGATAGGAAAGAAAGGAAAACAGTCCCAGCGAAGAATCAAAAGAGGACATTCCACCGTAAGCGCCTCCCTGCACGCGGATATGCTTATAAAGATAATTATTAGACAGTTCTTTCGCGGAAAGCATCAGTAGCGGACTTGCCGGATCGGTATAGGGAGGCGTCGTTAAAACATACGCCACATAAGATACCTGAGTTGGTATTGAAATGCCTGCTGATACACATGCCGGATTGAATGGTGTGTTCATTTTTACCGTGGTCGAGCGTGATGGCAACTGATTTAAAAATTCCGGAAGATGTTCTCTGGCTGTCTTCAATCCTTGCTCTTCAGCGGTTAAATTGATGACCAGTTTGTTTTTGTTGAATAAGAGCCGACGCAATTCCTCCAGTTTCTCTCTAAAATCATTTTTTAACGAACTGAAATTTGCGGCTGTTGTTTGTACGAATTTCAACTGCGCGCGGCCATGCCATTGTTCATCACGGTAAGCCGGCAATGTGAGAGCGGCACCCGCCGCCATTCGGGCAAAAAGATGGCCGGAAGGAACAATGGCTGATTGGAGATTGTTTTTTCTTTCGGAAATAAGATCCCGCATCCTTGCTTCATGATCCAGATCGCCACGGCTGATCACGTCGCTGATAATCGTGATGGCTTCCGGAAGGTTGCGGTAAAGAGATTTGAACGAAAAAATCATCTTCTGCCAGCTTTCATCACCATTGGCGGTAAATCCGGCAGCAAGATTGTAACCAAACCCTCCCATTTTCAGAGCAATCCGTTTGGCCATTTCTTCATAGGTCAAGCCGGCCGCGCCCATGCCGGTCACGATTTTTCCCAGCAGCGGCAGATAGATTTGCAACTCTTCAGGAATGTCCGCCAGATCGAACGCGAGATCGACATAAGCAATGCCGTTGGTAAACAGGTCGTGTTCCAGAACCGGAAATTCTCCGAGGAAAGAATGTTGCGTCGGTATGGTTTCTGTTGTTTTCGGAATGTCCTCAATTTTAAGCCGGGGAAGGGTTGCCGTCGCTTCCGGCGCATCCGGTCTGGACTGAAATTCTTTCAATGCACCGGCCTTGGCGTTTATTTGTGCCAATTCCTCAGAGGAGAGTGACGCTTTAAGATCGGCCATTTTCTTCCGGTACGATTTTTCCTGCTTTTCATTGAAACCGGCATCCGGTTCCATAATCGACAAGACGCGATGAGGATTATCCAAGAACCATTGTCTGGTCAGCTTCTGAAAGATTTGCGGATCCTCTGCCCAGCGTCGGCGGACCATTGCTATCGTCTTGGGAAAATCCAGGCCGATCAGGGGATCTCCGTCATAAAGCCAGGTTTGAAAAATCCCGCCCATCAAGGCAATGCTGTAGGGATAGGATCCGCGCACAATTTCTTTGCCGTGAAATTCAACCTGATGCAGGACGCCTTCGATCAGTTGGGCGTCATAGCCGTCAGATGCGATGCTGCCGAGAGTGTCGAAGATCAGCGTTTCGATTTTCTGCGCGTCCGCACTCTGCGCGTTTCTCAATCCCACGCAAAACATCAATTGTTTCAGATCCGCTTCGATTCCGGAAACGGGCGTCAGATCCTCTCCCAGACCGGAGTCAATCAGCGCTTTGCGCAGGGGGCTGGCGGCGCTGCCCACGAGCAGCGTAGAGATGATTTCCAGCATC
This sequence comes from Smithella sp., assembly GCA_018056685.1. Classification (GTDB taxonomy): domain Bacteria; phylum Desulfobacterota; class Syntrophia; order Syntrophales; family Smithellaceae; genus Smithella. The sequence continues at coordinate 96,430 of JAGPFC010000009.1, read as the reverse complement.
AGAGACGTTTCATGGTTTGTGTTTTCTGACAACATCCAGGCGATATTCACCATTGTTTTATGCCCGGCGGACTCATCTTTGCTGATGGGATATGTGCTCCGGATAACACGCGGTCCTGTAAATCGTTGCTGGCTCTTGATGGATGAATTTATTTCCACGCGATCGAAACCGGCCAGCATTTCTTCAAGAAAGGAAAGATGTTCGGTCGTGGCAATATCCCCATAGATAAAAAAGCGCGCGTTGGACGGAGAATAATACTGACGATGAAATTCGCAAAACTGTTCGTATGTGAGCGAGGGAATCTCGTCAGGATTGCCGCCGGAATCAAAGGCATACACACTGTCCGGATAGATATTTTCCTGTAAAACCTTGTACATCAGCGAGTCGGCGGATGAATAGGCGCCCTTCATTTCGTTGTAAACAATGCCGGAGATCATCAGGTCACTTTCCAGATCATCGGGCGTGGAAAATTCCAGATGATGGCCTTCCTGAAGAAACGTTTCCCGAAGCAACAGCGGGTGCAGCACCAGATCGGTATAAACGCGGGCCAGATTGAAAAAATCCGTTTTGATCTGACTGGCCACGGGATAAATGGTTTTGTCCGGATACGTGAAAGCGTTGATAAACGTTTGCATGCTGGAACGCATCAGTTCTTTAAAAACGTCTTTCAATGGATATTTCTCAGACCCTGACAGTACCGAATGTTCCAGAATATGCGGCAGGCCCGTGGAATCATAAGGCGGGGTGCGAAAACCGATGGCGTATAAATTTTCACGGTCAAATGAATGCAGGTGCAGAACTTTGGCGCCGGTTTTCTGATGTTCGATTTCGTAGGCGGTTACCCGAATGGCCGGGAATGTCTGCACACGGCGAACTTCAAAACCATGCAATGCCTCTCCTGCTTTCAGTGTCGGTTCGGGGAAATTTGATTGTTCTCGCATAAAGCAAAACTCCTGTGTTTTTAAAAATCGTTCTTCGTTAGCCCTATAGATGATTTTGATCAGATGGATACCTGACTGACGCTGAAAACGGAAAGGACCACAGCCCAGATTAAAATGACTGCCGTGAGCAGAATGCAGGCGTAAGCCAGAATCTTGGACCAGGCGCTTTCCTGTCTGTTGTCGTTATAGCCCATCAAAAAAGCCAGAAAAATGCCTGATAATAATCCGCCGCCGTGCGCCCAGTTGTCTATCCCTCTGAAAATCAGGCCGAAGATGACCAATCCGATCACCCAACCCAAAGCCTGTTTATAAATAGCCTCACCGTAAGAATCGCCGCGGCTCTTGCCGTAATAAATAATGGCGCCGATGAGTCCGCAGATACTTGCTGAAGCCCCGAGAGTAAAGGGTGTGCCGAATAATACTGAAACGGCGAATCCGCATGCACCGGTAATAATATACAGGTTAATAAAACGGTGAAAGCCGAATTCATGCAAAATGAAGGGACCGAGCTGATAAAGAGCCATCATATTAAAAAGGATATGTAAAATTCCACCGTGCAAAAAAGAGGCGGAAATCAAGGTCCAGAAACGATGAGCGCTGATGACCGGCAGAGTACCGCTGGCTCCTAAAAGAAAAAGACTGTGGCTGGAAGGCGACAGTAAATTGAAGGCGCTGCCTCCGAACATCCCCTGCGGATCAAGTAAGAGCGAAAAGACATAAAAGACAATGTTAATATAAATGATGGCCATTACCGGATTGGCGCCGAAAAAAATCTTTCTGACGGTTCCGGCAGTGTTGTGAAGACCCGGGCGTACCAGCCCGCAATAAGGACAGGCCGGTTCGTCTCTGCTGATTAATTTTCGGCAATTGGGACAAAGAATGGATTTTCTTTCTGACATATTCATCCTTCAATAACAAGTTTTGACTGGTATTAACAACATTATGAAGAGTTGTAAAGAAAAATGCCATCTTCGATTGACTGTTGATTTGCCGGTATGTTATCAAAACCAAGGAGGAACATTTTGCAGGCAAAAGATCGTGCAATCATGAAAATCGAATCGGTGGCGTTTGGCGGGGCGGGAGTTGGCCGCGTTAATTGCCTCGTCGTTTTTGTTCCTTTCTCCGCTCCCGATGATGAACTGGAAATTGAGATCACACAGGTCAAAAAGAAATTCGCCCGCGGCAGAATATTAAACATCATCAAGCCGTCGCCGGCACGCGTAAGGCCTTTATGCCGTCATTATGAAGAATGCGGCGGTTGCTGCTATCAACATCTGGATTACCCATATCAATTAAACATCAAAAAAAATCAGGTGGCGGAAGCTTTCTGGAAAATAGGTAGGATGACCAATCCTCCTGTGGGCGATGTCATTGCTTCACCTCAAGTATATCATTACCGGGGCAAGGCCCAGCTTCATACCGAAACCATTCCCGGCGGGAAAATCGGTTTTCTGGATGTGACCGGTGGAACACTGGTTAACATAGACCGTTGTGAAATTATGGAAGAAACCATTAATGAAAAGATGCGTTTGTTGCGGGCAGATAAGCAGCGTATTAATCATCAAACGGAATTCAGCATATGGTCGGGATACTCAGCCAATGATGATGGAAAATCGATTGAGAGAGTCGTTAAAGGAAAAAAATTTCTTATCCCGTACGACGGATTTTTTCAGGCAAATTTATATCTGACGGATCGACTGGTCGATGAGGTTTGTCGTCTTGTTTCTGCGGATAATGTAAATACGCTGATCGATGCGTATTGCGGGAGCGGTCTTTTCTCTTTTTTTCTGGCAGGCTTTGCCGAAAAGGTCATCGGCATAGAAATCAATGAAAAATCGATACGCCACGCGCGCATCAATGCTGTCAATGCGGGGGTGGACAACGTCAGTTTTATTCACGGAGATATGGAAAAAGTTTTCCGGCAAAAGTTGATACCGGGCAATCAGGCGGATCTGATTGTTCTGGATCCTCCCCGCACCGGTTGTGGGCAAACGGTCTTAAAAGCCCTTGTTGCTTTGCAACCGCATAAAATTATTTATATTTCCTGTAATCCGGTCACCCAGGCACGTGATGTTCAATATTTGAATGACAGTGGTTATCATTTGACGAGTTTGCTGCCACTGGACATGTTTCCGCAAACCGGGCACATCGAAGTTATCGGACTTATCGAACGGGCATGATCAAAAAAATTATGGTGACACGAATAAAATTTATAGATTTAAATCAAAAATCTTGTTATTAAAAACGCGAATAATTAAAAAAATAAGGAGAGGAAAAATGCCTTCAAAAAGTAAAGATGTAAGAATGGAACAGCTCCGCGTGTTTGAAAAAAAGCTGGCCCTGCGGTTAGAGCAACTGGAGAAGAAAGGAATCAGCAAGGAAAAAGCCCAGAATGACGCTCTTGTGAAAAGTCTGAAATCAAAGATCAAGCAGACCCGGGTAAGAATCGCGGTATTCGATAAATTTATTCAGAAGAAAGAAGAATTGGCAAAGGCGAAAGCACAGAAACTGGCTGATCTGGAGAAGAAAGAGGAAGAATCGGGTTCGGAAGAAAAACAGGACGAGCCGAAACCGAAGAAGAAACAATCGGCTGCGAAAGACGAGGCATCTTCAAAAGCAACTGACACTGGAGAAGCCAAACCTAAGAAAGCTAAAAAACAATCAGCAGCAGGAGATGAAGCAGCCCCGAAGAAAAAAGCTGCCAAGAAAGAGGAAGAATAAAAAATAAAGCTGTCTTGATAAAAAAGGACAATTTCACGATTGTCCTTTTTTATCATGTTTCAAATTGATTATAGAATTAATGATTGGTTATTGGAAAGGGCGATTAGCTCAGTTGGATAGAGTACTGGCCTCCGAAGCCAGGTGCCGTGAGTTCGAATCTCACATCGCCCACCATTTATTGATCTGGTAAAGACAGTTTCTCCTTTCGATATTTCAATTGCTTAAAAATAATCAGACACATAAATAAAAAGAAGGAAATCAACGACAGGTAAGCTCCGGTGTAATAATACACAGGAGTGTACGACAGCTCTATTTGATGCACACCTTTATTAATTGGGATTCCGATAAAACCAATGTTGACCATCATGGTGTTTACGCGTTCACCATCAACTTTTATGTTCCATCCTTTGTCCAAGGGAATCGAAAAAAACAATATTTTATCTTTATCGGTATTGATTTGTCCCTGAATGTTATTCTGCCCGTGTTTGATGATGACGAACGAAACTTTTTTTAAGAGTTCTATGTCGCGCGCATATTCCTTTAATGAGAAATCTGACGGTATTTCTTTGATATCCAATTTCTTCAGTTTTTTGATTTTGTCATCGATGGAATCATCAATAACGGCAGCTTTATATAAGGCAAGTATTTTCCGGTCTTGTGACAGAGTTTTAAAATCTTTTAACGATATGTATTTTTCGTATGAAAATCCCAAGGGTAATGTAAATTTGTTCTGAAATATATTGATATTCCCGAAGGTCGCCACAGGGAAGTAACCGAATTTCAGCAGAGACGGAAACTTTTCTTTGCTTAAAGCATATTTAATGCTGGCAAAACTGTGAAGCAATGGCCAATGGACAAGGCCTCTGTGCCAACGTGTGTTTACTTCATAAGTACTTTCAATTATTTCCAATTCTTTAAGGAATTTAATGTAATTTATTTGATTAAAACCATGATAGGAGGGCGTTCCATAAAAATCCTGGGCGTTTGCGTCGTTGTCGCTTTTATGCATTGCCAATCCGGACGAATAGTCCTTGTTTATCCTGAAAAATGTTTTATCTTTTTGCTTCAAAAAATATACGGCATTAACTGTATAATCATTGTACCCAACCTTCATGGTGGTTTCTTTGTGGGACATCACCGGCCTTTTATTCACCGTGATGCCGGAAAAGTAAATTAATTCTATTGCAATAATAAATAATAATGTAATTTTTACATAATTTTTGATTCTTTTGAACTGCAGAAGATAAATGAGGACGGAATAAGTCAAGATCAATAATGCGACGATATTCCTAATGTGATGATGGATTATTTTTGCATTGTCGTAAGGATAGTAAAGCAGAAAGACTAAAAATAGAAAGGTTGCCAACGTTATTTTGAAGCTGGCATTCGATGTTGAGTCAATATGATCCATGCTTTTAAGTGCAATCAGAAGCATGGATAAAGCCACGAAAAGAGAAAATATCCGGTAATAATTTCCTGTGAAAAGCCAGAATGCGTAGCGGAAAAAAGGGAAAATAACAGGCACAATGAAGACGAGAATAAAAGCAAAATAAATAATCTTTTTTTTCTTGTCAGCAAAATTCAAAAAGTGCGGTAATAAAACCAGGGAAATCAATCCGCAGTAAAATAATGGCGCTTCAAGATAGTTCCGCCACCCTTGAAAATAATTGCCTGTACCAAGCATGTCAGAGGAGAAGAATCTCATCAGTGCGGTCAGATAATGTGTTTTTCCCCAGTCCGTTCCTTCCAGTGCCCAGAATGGTTTCGAAAGCAAATAAGAGAAATACGATGATTCACCACTGCCCCGGGGGCTTTGAAGCATTAGTTGCAAACCATTAATTAGAAAGAACGAACTCATCGCTATGCCTATTATTCCCAGCAAAAAAAGTCTTACGAATAATCTGAATATTTTTGACACTTCTCTTTCGTTTGTTTCTAATAATCGGAAAATAATGTAAATTAGCAAAAACAAACAGATCAGATATAAATAGAATGGTTGGAAAGAAGCGATTAGAAAGATAGAAATCGGAAATAATATCCAATTATCATCCTGATAAAGTTTCTCAAAGGCATAAAGTAATAATGCAACATAAACTGCTGAGGTTGAAAAAAGACCCCATTGACCGCCTAAAATAATGTATCCGCTGAAAGAATATAAGATGCTACCGATTACTGAAGTATATTTGGATATATTTATCTTTTTTAGAAAAAAATAAAAAAATAATCCTGCAAAAAATATTTTCAATAGTTCGGCGAAGAAAATCGTATAATACACCTTATTCTTGCCCAGAACTAATATAAAAAATAAAGTAGGATCTAAGCCTAAAGGAAAAATATTTTGTCCCATTCCTTGATTAAAAGACCATTTGGGGAACCCCTCTTTTACAATATAATCGGCTAGGCTGTAGTATAACGGATAACGTTCATTGATCGAATCGCTGCCGATATCCTTAAAGAGGTAGATTTTTTTCAAAAGAATAAAATCTTGGAATACAAAAAAGATGATGATAGAAATCAGCAGGAATAAAAAACAAAGGCCAAATTTATTGAGAAAGTCGTCAAATGATTTAAAAATAATAATGTCTCCCTTTTAATTATTGCGTCTTGTCCAGTTTGTTCCTGAATCCTAAATAATCCTGGGCTGATTGACGGGGATTTTCAATCATCGGGAGATGTCCCAGACCTTTCATGATCATAACCTCAGAGTTCGGCATCAGTTTATGCAGTATATTCGCGGTGTCCGGATGAATGACGAGATCCTTTTGACCAAATACAATCAAGGTCGGTGTCTTGAGGCCGGTTACGTAATGCTCAGCCGACCCGGTTGATATCTCTTTAAAGATTCTTTTTTCCAAATCATAATTCAGAATGCGTTCCTGCGCCATGACGTTCAGTATTGGCCTTGGAATGAAAGGCGGTTCGGCCATGACGAAAGCGAAAATTTTCGCGAATTCATCTTCATTTTGGGCCATAAGAGGATTTTTTCCGGTTTTGACCAAAATCTCGCGCAGTTCACTGGGAGGGGCGCTCCAGATTCCGCCCGGATCAAGCAACCACAGGCTTTTTACATCTTCAGGATACAGAGCAGCGTACATCATCGAAATATAACCGCCCATGGAGCTTCCGCCTAGGTGCAATTTTGTGATGCCCAAAGCTTTTGCCAGGGTCTTGACCCTGGTTGCCTGCGCTCCCGCACTGTAGTCGGCATCTTGGGGATGACTCGATTCACCAAAGCCGATATGGTCCGGTATAATAACCCTGTAATGAGGGGTCAGAAACCGGGCAACCCGCGTAAAATTGTCTTTATTGGCACCGAACCCGTGCAGCAGCATCAGCGGTTCACCTTTGCCGCCTTCCAGATAAACATATTGAAGATTACCGGGAAGATTTATTTCCTTGCGCTCAAGACCGGAACGTTTGCGTTCCATGTTTATGGCAAACTCCGTAAATTTTTCCGGAGCCAGATAAAGAAACCCGATATTGGCTGCGATACAGACAATAACAAAAAAAAGAACGACCTTAACGATTCGCATCTTCGTTTCCCCTGTTAAGCTAATTTATGAGTGTTTTATAAATTTGATGTTTCCCTATATCAATTTATGAAAAATATTCAAAATAAATTATCGTTCTATTTTATCAGGTTCCTGCCGGATATCGTCTTTGTGCTTAAAACTTCCCGTGTAGAGCTCATATTCAAGAAGACGGCATTCGATTTCGCCGTTGAAGAAAGTGAGGCGCCTTTTTGTTCTTAAACCGACTTTCTTGATCAAATCCAGATTTCCTGCAAATATATAACCGCTGTATCCGTTAGCGGTTCTTTTAAAAAAATCCCCGATGTTCTGATACATGGTTGCCAGTTTTTTTATTTCTCTGTTCCTCTGCTGACCATCCTCTTTCTGCATACTCGATGATTTACGCAGAATGATTTTGCGGCCACCGGCAAATGTTTCTTTATCTTTGCGAAAGTCTCTTGCCGGTGGCCTTGCATGATCAGCAATCATCCGCTCACCGTAGGGCGGATTTAAAATCATGATTCCGCCGCCGTCCGGCACAAGCGTTTTTTCAAACGGGCAGAGCTTCAATTCAATCCAATGATCAACCCCGGCGGTCTGCGCGTTTTGCTTTGTCGCGTCTATCGCCTGCTGATGAATGTCCGTGGCGATGATTCTTCCCGATGGCTTTTTATAAGCGTTGTTTCTGGCCTGTCTGCGCAGGTCCTGCCAGCTATGTTCGGGAAAATCTTTGATATACATAAATCCGTAATTATTGCGTGATAAACCCGGTGCCCGGTTCAGAGCCATCAAAGCGGCTTCAATGGCCAGCGTGCCGCTGCCACACATGGGATTGACAAAATTTGTTTCACCCTTCCATCCTGTGGCCATAATCACCGAAGCTGCCAGGGTTTCCTGCATCGGCGCGTAAAGGGGAATTTTGCGATAACCGCGCAATGACAATCTTTCTCCCGACGTGTCCAGATAAACATCAGCCCGGTTATTTTTCCAGTAAACATGAATGACGGCTTTATCCTTATCCGGACCGGAATCAGGCCTGCTGCCGCATTGATCACGCACCCGATCGACAATGGCGTCCTTGACCTTGACGTTCACGAAGCGCGAATCGGTGATCAGCGGATGATCGGCAACCGATGTGACGCAGAGATAAGCTGCCCGGCCGGATGTGTGCAGGATGTTTTCCCACGGAATGGCGTTTATTTTTTTATAAAGCATCTCCGGCGTTTGAACGATGAATGTTTCCAGTTGGTAGAGGACCCGTTGGGCCGTGCGTAGATGCAAATTCAGCATCATGGTGTCCTGAAGGGTTCCCTCCGTTTGAATTGCTGTGTCCCATTCGTTTAAAACAGGAAATTGTAACGCCTCGATTTCCTGCTTTAAATAAGGTGAGACACCTTTCGGACAGGCAATCAGAATTTTACTTTTTTCTTTCCACCAAGACATGATTTCTTCTAGCACACCGGAAAGTTTTTGATAAGCAATATCCTTTGTAAGATTTGAGTCTCATAAAAAATAACGGGAACTTTTTTCCCGCTTCTTTTGTCTAACTTTCAAAATCGATACCAAACGATTCAATTTAAAGGAGGTTCATTATGAAGAAGATTCAGAGGAAATTGATATTAATCGTGTCAGTATTATTCATTTTTTCGGCAATGGAGGTACCGGCTCAACCGACAGAATCTGAGGACAGGACCCTGTCCCCTTATTTTTTCGTCAACAGCAGGGATCCGGCGACGGACAGATTACCGTTGAAATCCACAGCAGCATCCGTGCATATTTCCGGTGTCATTGCGGACGTTCTGGTTACGCAGATCTACAAGAATGAAGGGAAGAAGCCCATAGAAGCCGTTTATGTTTTCCCCGCTTCGACGCGTGCCGCCGTTTACGGCATGAAAATGACCATCGGCAAAAGGGTGATTGAGGCCAAAATCAAAAAAAGCGATGAAGCAAGAAAGGAATACGAACAGGCTCGTGACGCGGGCAAAAACGCTTCACTGCTGGAACAGCAGCGTCCCAATGTTTTTCAAATGAATGTTGCCAACATCATGCCGGGAGATGAAATCAGAGTTGAACTCAAATATACGGAACTGCTGGTTCCTACGGATAAAATCTATGAATTTGTTTATCCTGCTATTGTGGGGCCGCGTTATTCGAACCAGAAGGCAGCCGGGTCTGCTCCTTCCGAACGGTGGGTGGAAAATCCGTATTTGCGTCAGGATGAATTATCCAAAACAACCTTTGATATTCAGGTAGCGATTCATGCCGGTACGCCGATCAAAGACCTGAATTGTTCTTCCCATAAAATCAATGCGGTTTATGAGAGCGCTGAGCGCGTCAACGTATCGCTGAACCAATCCGAAAAACACGGCGGCAATCGGGATTACATCCTGCGTTACCGGCTGGACGGTGACAAAATCCAGACCGGACTGATTCTGTCGTCCAATGGCAAAGAAAATTTCTTTGTCCTGATGATGCAGCCGCCCCTGAGAGTCACCAAAGCCGAAATACCCGGCCGTGAGTATATTTTTATCGTGGATGTTTCCGGATCGATGCACGGTTTCCCGCTGGATATTTCCAAAAGGTTATTATCCCATCTGATCGGCAATCTGCGTCCGACTGATAAATTCAACGTTCTGCTCTTTTCCGGAGGTTCGACGCTGATGGCGGAGACATCCCTGCCGGCAACTCAGGAAAATATCCGGAAAGCGATCGCTGTTATTGAAAACCAGAACGGCGGAGGCGGCACGGAACTGCTGCCAGCACTGAAACGCGCTCTTTCACTCAAAAAGCTAAAAAACTTTTCCCGCTCTGTTGTCATCGTCACTGACGGTTATGTGTCCGTGGAAGAAGAAGCGTTTGATTTGATTCGCCGTAATCTGGGTGAGGCCAATATGTTTGCTTTCGGGATCGGTTCCGGCGTCAATCGTCACATCATTGAAGGGATGGCGCACGTCGGTTCGGGAGAACCCTTCATTGTCACCAAACCGGATGTGGCGCAGATTCAGACGGAAAAATTCCGCAAGCTGATTCAATCGCCCGTATTGACTCAGGTAAGGGTGACGTTTGATGGATTTAACGCCTATGATGTGGAGCCGCCGACCGTTCCTGATGTTTTGTCTGACAGGCCGGTTCTGGTTTTTGGCAAATGGCGTGGTGAACGGAAAGGCACGATAAAATTAACAGGTTTTTCCGGAGCCGGCCGTTATTCGCAAAGATTATATGTTGAAGATTATCAGCCTGCGAAAAATAACGAAGCGCTAAAATATCTCTGGGCGCGTCATCGCATCACCATCCTGTCCGATTACAACAAACTGCGCAACGACGAAAAACGCGTGAAGGAAGTTACAGATCTGGGGCTTCAATATAACCTGCTGACGGCTTATACATCATTTGTGGCGATCGATAATGAAGTGCGCAATGTGAATGGCAAGTGGACGACTGTTCAGCAACCCTTGCCTTTGCCGGAAGGCGTTTCTCATTACGCGGTGGGAAGCAACGCCCATTACGCGTCTGCTCCCGCAATGTATAAAAGCATGAGTGCGAGAGCCAACGAAAATAAAATCGCCATGATGGAGGCTCAGGCTTCTCAAAACAAAGATGAAGCCCTTGACACTAGATTCGCTGTTTCTGTTGTGGATAAAGGATTGACAAAAAATGAAGTTCTGAAAATTGCGCAAGCGCATCAAGGTGAACTGGAAAAGTGTTTTACCGGTAAAAAACTTTCCGGGTCAGTCAAAATCAATTTGACCATCAATGCCGACGGCACTGTCAAGAAAGCGGATATAGCGGCCGGTGATTTGAAGGATGCCGGATTGCATCAGTGCCTGATCGATCGGGTAAATAAATGGCGTTTCCCGGTGACATCCAACGCTCGTGAAGTAAAAGTAATAATAGTTTTCAGGATTTCATCATGACGGTTTTCGTCTGGCTGTTGATGGAATATTAAGTAAAAGGCGGAGAAAATTCCTCATGGGGGGGCGGAAGAATTCCCCCTTTGAGGAATAATATTGCTATAATATTTTTTTCCGTTCAACGCTTCTATTAATCGGAATAAAACTTTACGGATATTTTGAAAGCAATGAATTTAATGCTGAATTTAATGCTTGCATATTCATCCTCACAATATATTATATTATTTATTATAAAAAACAATTCGGGAGAAAAAAACATGAACGTAAAAGGAACCGCTTTTGTTACGGGAAAGGTTACGATTATCGCGGCTTTTGGCGAAGAACGATGGAATGCCTTTATGGCCAAACTGGCGGCAAAAGAAAAATATTTCGGCCAGGTCATCATGTCTGTCACGGCCATTCCGATTGAAAAGCATCTTATTTTTCTGGATGCGCTGATTAAAGAGTTTTTCAACAACGATAATAAGAATTACCTGATGTTTGGCAAGATAGCCGCCAAATTTGCCTTATTGCCGGGAGGCCCGTACAACTCTTATCTGCTTACAAAAGATATAAAACAGTTTATCGAGGCGGGGATGCCTAAACTATGGTCAACTTATTTTGATGGAGGTGCCTTGGAAGCACGTTTAGAAAACAATGTTGCTCATCTCAAGATAACCGGCATTCCCATCAAGCATGTTTACTTCGAATATCTCGTCATGGGATTCTTGCAGAAGGCCATTAAAATTTTCGGAAAGAAATCCGTTGAGACCAAGGTTAAAAGCTTTGAAAAAGGCGACGACTATATTTATTACCAGTATGAACTGAAGGATTCCTGACGGCACAAGATCATGCAAAACAGAAGTCTCCCTTTAACGGTGAATGACGTTGATGCATCTATGTTTTGATATGTAACAAAGGCAAGCCCAGATGACGGCGGCTTGTCTCACCGTAGAGCTCGGTTTGCTCCCGAACAGTGGGGTTGCCCCGGCGACCCTTTCCCAGTTTATCAATCAAATGAGAACTGCCCAGATGCAAAGTGTGTTTGCCGAACTTTTGTGCTAATTTATCGGCGGCATTGTAAATCTCTCTTATCTTTTCCGCCTGCGCCGGATTATCAAAAAGAGAATATTGCACCTGATCATCCGGCTCCAGATCGCAAAGAATAACGCCGGTGGCGCGGTAAATATCCTGCGGTGAATAGCAGGAATCAAAAAGCTCGCGGATGACCCCTGAAAACTCCATGGGGAAGGCACAGGGACGCGAAAGTTTTGCTTCACTGCCGACGGTGTTGAAATCGTTCTTTTTGAGAAAAACAATTATTTTCTTTGGTGCCAGGGAATAACGCCGGGCCTTGATGCACGCCGATTCCATGTTGCGCATGAGATGAGCAAATAGGTATTCGGCATTAGACGTCGGCGGCGCGAAAGTTTTGGTTTTGCTGATGGAAGCATAGGAACTTTTTTCTTCAGCGGTTACCGGATAAACCGAAACCCCGCGCAGCTCCTGCCAGATTTCCCAGCTAGGCTTGGTAAATTTTTTCCTTATTTTTTCTTCCGGCAGTTGCGCAAACTCCAGCGCGTAGCGGATGCCCATCTTTGCCAGATAATTGGTGGTGGCATTGCCGATACCCCAGATTTTTTCCACGGGAAGATTGCCAAGATAGGAGGCAATGTCCCGGCCCTTAATGATGGTCACGCCGGACGGCTTTTGATGTTTGGAGGCCACCTTGGCCAGCACTTTGGTGATGCTCAGCCCGACAGAAACGGTGATACCCAGTTCCCGTTCAATTTCCTTTTTCATCTTCAGAACAATCTCTTCATAAGATGAATGCAGGGCGCGGCGCATGCCGGTAATATCGGCGAACGCTTCATCAATGGAGTATTCTTCTACATCGGGTGTAAAACGTCGCATAATGTCAAACATCCGCCGGGAAAATAAACTGTAGGTTTCGTAATCGGAGGGCAGAACAATCAGTCCCGGACAGATTTTACGTGCTTCATGAAGAGGCACGCCGCGCTTGATCCCCAGTTTCTTGGCCGGGTAGCTGGCGCAGGCGACAATACCGCGTTCGCCTCCTGTGATCAGCGGCTTACCTCTGAGTTCGGGATGAATGGCTTCCTCGCAGGACGTGAAAAAAGCGTCGCCGTCAATGTGCACAATCGCCCGCGGCCAGGAAGAAAAACTGAATAATTGCTGAGACATAAAAATTAAAAAAATGTAAATAATTTTGAAAAATCCGGAAAAACTTCAATGACCGAACGGAGATGCGGCTGTTTATGTGTTTTTTTTAACCAAAGAAGCACCCGTATTGATCTGCTTCAATCTCTTTAATGATAGATTTAAGATTTTTGCTGTATGGCAATGGTTCATAGGTAACCCATTTCCCATTCGCCCGCTGCCAAAATAACTGCCACATATTAGCAGTGCGTACGTATTTTATTTTTGCCATATCACTATCAATCCATTTTTGAGGATTATCCCATCGCGGACGGCGGGTATAAATTATGACATCGTGTGCTTTAATACGATATTGGAAACTCAATTGATCACGAATTTCAACAGGACTTCGCTTTTCACAAAAGCCGCCCACCTCTATCTCGATTCTCTTCAGTTCTATCTCGCTAAAAGCCATATCCAGTCCTTGTTTTTTAACCAACGAAAAGCTAAGCCGGAACGGCGAAACGGTGATCGGCTATATTGCTTTTGTTATCTATTTTTCAGGTAATTTTTATGCATGCTATACGCAGTTTGAGCCAGTTTCTTATCTAATGTCCAGATAGGTACGCCCGTCAACACAGCGGATGTAATAAGATGGGCATCCACATAGCCCATCCCTTTTCCCATTAAACGGTGATCCTCTATAAAGGACAATACTTCGTCATGTTCGGCTTCAATGCTCATCGGCAACAATTGCAAGAAAGAAAGGATCACGGATCTGTCCTTAAAATTCCCGCAGGCAAGTTCTCCTACAATCAATGGGTGGCATAGAACTTTTCCATCATTGAGCAGGTTTGCAAGTTCATCATTTCCATCCCTAAAATGGGAAACCCAAACCGATGTATCCACAAGAACCATTTCTTATAATGCGCCCTTTCTTCTTGGTATTGCTTCCAAATGTTTTTGAGTCCCACCGAGTCGTGCAAGCCTCTTACCACTTTCCCTGGCGATAAGCGCCTCAAGCCCGAGCTTAACGAGGGCGGTTTTTTCCTTGATTCCAGTCATTTTTGATGCCTTGTTTATCAAGTTATCTTCGATATTCAAAGTTGTTCTCATAGCTTCACCTCATACAATTAGTATGCCTAGATATGCATTATCTATGCATATCTGTCAAGTCCTTCTTGGATAACAACTCTTATCGCCGGAGGAGTTGCCGCCGCAGGCTTTTCTTTAAAAGACGTTGAATGATTAATTTCAGGCTGAATCATTTTCAATCTTCCTCCCGTTCAGCCAGGTCTTTTTGGCTTGGCTGTTAATAACTGTGCCTATTAACAGGTCCTCCTGGATGCACCCTAAAGGGTACTATAGCCGGGTCACGCTTCGCTTGCCCGGAATGACAAAAGGTATTCTTATTTATGATACTTTCTTACCACCGCCGTAATTACGCCGGCGATGCGCAACTCTTCCTGCGGGGTAATCGGCGGATACTTCGGGTTGGCCGCCTCCAGCGTTATCTTTTTCCCTTTCTTGCGGAAATATTTCATGGTCCAGTGGCCGTCCACTTCCGCCAGAATGATATCGCCGTTTTTGGGTTCCCGGCCCCGCTCCACAATCACCAGATCTTTTTCCTTGATGCCTTCGCCAATCATGGAATCGCCGGTCACGGAGAGAACAAAAGACGATGCCCGGTTGTTGACAAGATAATCGTCGAAAGAAATGTTATCGCGCAGTTCTTCTTCGGCAGGCGAAGGGAACCCCGCTGCTACGTTGCCCACAAAAGGAAGATGCAGAGACAAACGCGTCGGTTTTAAGAAGCCTTTGGCGTCTTTTTCCAGGACGCCTTTTTCCAGCAGCTTTTTAGTCCAGTATTCGGCGGCGCTTTTCGCCTTAACCCCCAAAAGGGGAAGCATTTCCGAATAGGTGGGCATTCGTCTCTGTTCCCTGAAGAACGAGGCAAATTTTTGTTCTACCGCATTGATGTCCATTCTTTTTTTCATTAATGATAGTATATAGGACGAACGTCCTATTGTCAAGATAAATTTAATTTCCGCAGAAATCTGGTATAATTTCAAATAACTGGATACCGGTTTACACCGGTGTGACGAAATTAAAGGACAACAATATGTGCGGACGATTTGTGCTGGTCACTGATTTAAAAACTATTCAGAAGAATTTCAATGTTCATGAGGTCTTCTGCCAATACCAGCCCAGTTGGAACATCGCACCCAGCCAGCCCATACCCGCGATCATCCATCATGGCAACAAGAATCTATTGGTCTGTTTCCGATGGGGATTGATTCCTTCCTGGTTCAAAGATCCGTCAATGACTGAAAAAATGTTCAATGCCCGCGCCGAGACGGTGGATAAAAAACCAAGTTTCCGTGATGCCTTCAAAAAAAGGCGATGCCTGATTATTGCCGATGGTTTTTACGAATGGAAGAAGGAAGGTAACAGGAAAATGCCGCTGTATTATTATTTGAAGTCAGGACGGCCTTTCGGCTTTGCGGGACTTTATGAAACATGGTTGTCGCCGGATAAAAAGGAAATCAGCACATGCACCATCATTACCACAGCCGCCAACGAATTGATTGCGCCGGTGCATGACCGCATGCCCGTTATCTTATCTCCGGAACAGGAAAAAACCTGGCTGGAAAGTGATGCTGCGGATGCTGCCAATCTTAAATCCATTTTAAAACCGTATCCGGCAGAAGCGATGGATTGTAGAGCGGGGATGGGGCCTCATGACGATACTTCTCTAAAGTAAGAAATAAATTTTTCTCAAGAAAAAAAAGATGCCGGAAGCTTCTCTCGTCCGGCATCTTTCATAGGGTTAAAATTAATTTAAAGCAACCCAAGCATGCCTTTGCGCAGTTTTTCATTCTTGTGTGAAGGTTTATCGATAATCCAGATGCCGAATAGGGCAGCCTTAAAATCAAGCCCGTCCACATTGGTAATTAACTTTCCATTTTTGTAAAAGCTTGTCCCGACACCTTTGACATAGACGAGGTCAAAGACATCGCCCACGCTGAATTTTCCGGAAAAAGCGGTGTAGGCAAGATTGATTTTAGATCTCAGCGGCTTCGTATTTCCATTGGTTGTTCTTTCAAAACCTTGCTCACAGGCTTCCTTGAATAGGTCGGAGGTAATCAGGCTCGAAACAATCTTGATTTTGATGGCCATACTTTCGTCCTGTTCCATGATTTTTTTATAATCGCTGCTTTTTTCTTTCAGATAGAGTCCGGCCACATAGATATCTTTAAAGAATTTTTCCCTGATGCCCGCGCCGTTCAGTATCAATGTGGTATCACCCGCCTTTAAGGTGTCTTCCATGTTAATACCGCCAATGGTTTTGGCCTGGATGGAAGCTGCAAAAACAAACAATGAAACTAAAACCAGTAATCCTATTCTTTTGTACATCAGAAACCTCCTCAATTAATTTTTAATCGCGTCGGAGAAACCCATTCCATGGCCGGGGCAATCCGGAGCGATTTTATCTGTTTTATGGGTCGAGTTGTTTTTGTGGGGCGGAGTATAGGAAACGCCTTATGTTATGTCAAGAAAAACTCTTCAACTATCCAGCCAATTTAGGAATGTCCTATTTTTACCAAAATAGAAATGTGCTGTTAGAAGAAAAAATGTAGTCATCAATAATGTTAGGACATTATCACTTTGGCGGAACAGGATATTTGGATCGGCGAATCATGGAGTCAGTTTTTGTTTTCTTTATATTACTGAAGAGAACGGTTCAGAACCTGTGCCGCAATGGAGCGTGCCTTCTTCATCGCCATATCCATATCGATGGTTAACAGGCGACGGTCTTTCATCACCATCCGGCCGTTGATGATACTGGTTTTGACGTCCGCGCCGCGCGCCGCGTAAACCAGTTGTGAATAATAATTATACAGGGGGGTCAGGTGTGGTTGATTCATATCCAGGATGATGATGTCCGCTTTTTTTCCTGTTTCGATAGAGCCAATCCATTGATCCATACCCAGCACCTTCGCTCCGCCCATGGTGGCCATGTGGCACACGGTTTCCGCGTTCATGACGGTAGGATCGAGGGACATTACTTTATGCACCTTTGCCGTTGTGTCCATTTCCCGAAACATATCCAGATCGTTGTTACTGGCGCATCCATCCGTTCCAAGTCCGACCGGTATTCCTTTTTGCAGCATTGCGGGAACAGGCGCGACGCCCGCCGCCAGTTTCATGGAACTTTCCGGATTGTGTGAAACCTTCACCCCGTAATCGGCGAAGACGTCCATATCCTGGGTTGTCAGCCAGTTGCAGTGCACCGCGACTGTCTTTTCATCAAGCAAATCCAATTTTCGCAAATGCTGCACCGGTTCCTTTCCGTAGCGTTGCAGAATAACCTCTGTTTCGTCTTTGTTTTCCAGCAGGTGTATCAGATACAGAATTCCTGCGTCGCGGGAAGCTTTCTTGACACGGACAAGTGTCTCCGGGGAACAGGTATAGGGGGAATGGCAGAAATAAGCCGGTGTAATCAGCGGAGCCCGGGGCAGCCATTTATCCAGAAAAGACTGAGCAGCAGCCATTGTCTTTGCGGCGGTCTTCTCATCCTGCATAATGAAATCGGCAAATCCCTGTCCGACAACGGCACGCATACCGGCTGCATGGACTGCCTCGGCGATGCTGTCTTCAAAAAAATAGCCGTCACAGAATGTCGTTGTGCCGGAGAGAATCATTTCCGCCATAGCCAGCATCGCGCCATCATAAACCATTTTTTTATTGACGAAACGTCTCTCCGCCGGCCAGATATTTTTAGTCAGCCATTCCGTTAAAGGCAGGTCATCAGCCATGCCGCGAAAGCAAACCATCGGCAGATGAGTGTGCGTGTTGACAAGGCCGGGCATGATAACGCATCCGGAAGCATCGATGATTTCCCTTGCTTGATCAGCGGAGCGGCTAACTTCCGTCTTGCCTCCAACCGCAACGATCACGCCGTCTTTAATGCCGACAAAACCATCTTTGATAATCTCCATTCCGGCGGACATGGTTATTAATGTTCCGCCGGTCACAGATAGGTCAAATTTATTTTCCTGCATTGGCGACTGTCGTTGTGGCGGTTTTGCTTCCGGATAGACTGCAAGTAGCGGTCACGTCCAGTTTATCACCCTTGGCGGCTTCTACCTTGTATGTGTAGGTAAAAGGCACTTCTTTGGGTTGCGTTTGATAATTGGTTGTGCTGACAACGGCGTTGTTTTTCTTTATCTCGACGGTTTTAATGTGATGCATGCCGACAAACAAAGATTTGTGCGTGATGGAAACTGAAAGAGTTAGTGAATCGGCATCATATTTGATGGTTACATCCTTGGGCGCGTCGGCATAAGAGATTTGAGGAGCGGAAAGACAAATCAAAAAAACAAAAAAAGAAACGATACAAAGCAATGGGGCAGTTCCGGTGTTTTTTTTCATAACAGACCTCCTTGAAAATTTAATCGGTGATTTTTAGGAACAAATGATAATATATTCGTTGCCTAAATAACAGAAAAAAATAAGTTGTTGAAAAGTTACCGGCAATTAGCTAACCTTAGCGCAAATTTTACTGATATCATTAAATTAAACCTTCATCAGGAGGTGTTTATGAGCGCATTACTGCTTGCCCGTCTTCAGTTCGCCTTTACCATATGTTTTCATTTTCTCTTCCCGGCCATGACGCTGGGGACAGCCCTGATCATCCTGATATCCGAAACGCTTTATCTGATTAAAAAAGACGAGACTTACAAAAGGATAACGGATTTTCTGGTGAAGCTGCTGGGACTGATTTTTGTGGTCGGCGCGGCAACAGGAATTGTCATGGAATTTTCTTTCGGTACGAACTGGTCAGGTTATTCACGCGCAGTGGGAGATATTTTCGGGCCGATCCTGGCTGCTGAAGGGGTCATCGCCTTCTTTCTGGAATCAGTCTTTCTCGGCGTGCTTCTTTTCGGCCGCAACAGAGTTTCTCGAGGCGTTTACTGGCTGTCCGCTCTGTTGGTGTTTATCGGCGGACATCTTTCCGCTTTCTGGATCGTTGTTGCCAATTCCTGGATGCAGACTCCCGCCGGATACACCATCAATGAAGCGGGCAAAATTATTCTGGGGAATTTTGGCGATGCCGTTTTCAATCCCTCAACGGTCGTCAGGTATGTTCACACGATCATTGCTTCATGGGTGACGAGCGCGGTCATGCTGGCCGGCATTGCCGGGTATTATGTCAGAAAAGGTCTTCACGGTGAAACAGCCAAAATGATGCTCAAAATCGGCATTATTCTTTTTGCGATCACGCCACTTCTGCAACTGGGAGCGGGGCATGCGCATGCGGTAAAAGTCATCAACATGCAACCGGAAAAGGCCGCGGCCATGGAAGGGCATTTTAATACAACCAAGGGCGCTCCCATTTATGCTCTGGGTTATGTTGATGAACAGAACCAGAAGACCTATGGCATATATATTCCAAAAGGATTGAGCTTTCTCTACAACTTCGACTGGAATTCCGAAATAAAAGGATTAAACGATTATCCGAAAGCAGACTGGCCGCCGGTGAACTTTGTGTTTCAGACTTATCACATGATGGTGGGTGCCGGAGTTGCCATGATTGCTCTGGGACTGCTGGGAGCTTATCTGCTCTGGAAAGGCGAACTTTACGAGAACAAGCCGTATCTGTTTATTTTGCCTTTCCTGATTCCCCTGCCGCATATTGCTCATGAAACGGGATGGATAGCGGCGGAAGTGGGACGCCAGCCGTGGATTATTTATAAATTAATGAAGACATTCCATGCCGCGTCAGTGGTAGTCTCGGCGGGAGAAATAACGTTCAGCCTGATTCTGTTTTTTCTGATTTATCTTCTTCTGGCAGTTATGTTTATTAAAATATTTCTGAAAATTGTTCAAAAAGGTCCGGCAGCATAATGACAGGAAAAAGAAAAGAAATTATTCTGGAGGCATAAATGGAATACATACAGAATTATCAGACTCTCTGGTTTTTTCTTATTTTAATACTTTTTGTAGGTTATTCCCTTCTGGACGGATTTGATCTTGGTATCGGGGCCCTTCTTCCTTTTCTCGGTAAGAACAAGGAGGAGAAGGACATCTTGATCAATTCCATCGGTCCCGTCTGGGATGGCAATGAAGTCTGGCTGATTACCGGCGGCGGCGCGTTGTTTGCCGCGTTCCCTCATGCCTATGCGACGGCGTTTTCCGGATTTTACATTGCGATGATGCTCGTACTGTTCGCTCTGATTTTCCGGGCTGTTTCGATGGAGTTTCGTGCTTATGATGAAGCGCGGGCTTTGATTTGGGAAAAGGCTTTTATTGCGGGCAGCTCATTGGCGGCTTTATTATTCGGCGTGGCGCTGGGCAATGTTATTTACGGCGTGCCGCTGGATAATCAGATGGAATATACCGGAAACTTTTTCACACTGCTCCGTCCGGTACCGTTAATATTCGGCATGACCGGTTTTGCCGCTGTTCTGTTGCAGGGCGCTACCTACGCTGTAATGAAAACGGAAGGAGCGTTGCAGGAGAGGGCTTTTCGTGTCGTCAATTTTTTAACAGTGATCAACCTTATAACCGCCCTTCTTTATTTTGTCACCATTGTCTTTACCTTTGACGATATCTTCACAAACTGGATGTTCTATCTGGCGGTTTTGTTTACTCTGCTGTGGCTTTCGGCAATTTTCTTTTCCGTTAAACATAAAAATGATTCCGCTCCTTTCTGGGAATCATCTTTTGCTTTTATCGGACTCTGGCTGATCGCAGCTGTGGTTCATTTTCCCAATCTCATTAAAGCCAGCAATGATCAGATACTGAATATTACCATTTACAACAGCTCCACCAGTTTGCAGACACTGAAGGTGATGAGCGTTATCGCGCTGGTTGGAATGCCGATCGTCGTTGCCTATACCATTTTTGTTTATCGTATCTTTAAAGGCAAGGCGAAATCATCGGTTCATTATTAAATACGGTTGACGTAAATCAATCGAATTGATAAATAGTTTTTTAAAGGGGTGGTCCGGTGAGAGCCGGATCTGAGATTATACCCGTTGAACCTGATCTGGGTAATGCCAGCGGAGGGAATGTGTCAAGCGTCAAGAAACCCTTCCCGAAATTGCCCGTCAGGAAGGGTTTGTTTTAATGAGGCTCGCTGAAAACGAACGCAGTGAATAACCTAAAGGTCACTGTAGGTTTGAAACGTTAGCCGAATGATCCCCCAAAAGCTTGCTTTTGCGGGGCAATGTATCTTTTAATTTTCTATGCTAAACGAACAAACAAGGAGTTTGCAGATTATGAGAATAACCGCGGAAGAAATTTACAGGTCGATGGAACGGATTCGTTCTCAAGCACCGGTGGTACACAACATTACAAATTACGTGGTCATGAATAACACGGCCAATGCGCTTCTGGCAATAGGCGCCTCTCCAGTGATGGCACACGCTCTGGAAGAAGTTGAGGACATGGTGGATATTGCCTCAGCGCTGGTCATCAACATCGGTACGTTGAGTGAACACTGGATTAACGGCATGTTGAAAGCCGCGCGTCAGGCAGGGAAAAAGGGCATTCCCATTATTCTGGATCCGGTGGGTGCCGGAGCCACATCCTACCGGACGAAGACAGCCAGAGTTCTTCTTGCCGCAGCAGCGCCTGCAATTATCAGAGGGAACGCCTCAGAAATCATGGCACTTTATGATGATCAATCGAAAACAAAAGGGGTGGACAGTGCCGCATCTTCAGATCAGGCGATGAATATAGCGCAAAAATTAAGTCAACTCCATCAGTGTGTGGTTTGTGTCAGCGGGGTTGTTGATTACGTTATCGATCGGGACAAAGTTGTAAAAATCAAAAACGGACATCCGATGATGTCCAGCGTTACCGGATTGGGCTGCACGGCGTCGGCTTTATGCGGAGCCTTTGCCGCGGTGGAAAAATCATCATTTACGGCGACCGTCGGCGCCATGGCTGCCATGGGTGTTGCCGGTGAGATGGCCGCCGCAACGGCCGCCGGGCCGGGGAGCATGCAGATGCATTTTCTGGATTGCCTCTATCGCCTGTCACAGGATGATCTTGCCCGTCTTCTTAAACTTGAGGTTTAAGATGCGCGGATTGTATCTGGTGACGGATCGGGGATTGTGCGGGGGAAAACCGCTGGAAAAAATAATTCTCCAGGCGGTTAGAGGCGGTGTGTCTTGTGTGCAATTGCGTGAAAAAGAAGTATCCACGCGTTTTTTTGTCGAAGAAGCAGTCAATATCAAGAATATTTTACAACCGTATGGCGTTCCGCTCATCATCAATGATCGTGTTGACGTTGCTCTGGCCTGCGGCGCCGACGGTGTTCATCTCGGTCAGGATGACATGCCTTATGAAATGGCGCGCAAACTTATGGGACCGGAAGCCATTATAGGCCTTTCAGTGGAAACATGGGAAGATGTTTTGGCCAGTCAGACGCTGGACGTGAATTACATCGGCGTCAGTCCTGTTTTTGCCACACCGACAAAAGTGGATACAAAAGGCGTGTGGGGTCTGGAAGGGCTTCGCCGGATCAAATCTTTCAGCAGGCATTTGCTGGTTGCCATCGGTGGCATTAATTCATCCAATGTCCGGGAGGTCATCGATGCCGGCGCCGACGGCGTTGCTGTTGTATCGGCGATTTGTACGTCTGCTGATCCTGAAACGGCAGCCAGAAGAATGAATGCAATCATCCGTTCGGCCTGAAATGAAATGCCCATCAGGAGAAAAATCATGACGGGCAAGTGTCTTTGGTCAACTGCTTTCTGATGAAACTTACCCTGCCTGATTTCTTTTAATGGATGCCAAAGCTCTTTTCGCGGCGTATTTGATTTCCGTCGGATAAGACGATATCCCTAAAAAAGATTTTGATTCTGTGATGTCGGTAAGAGCCGGTATTGCGTCCGGCGAACCGATTGCGCCCAGAGCATCGCATATTTTTTCCTGCAGAATTAACTGCTCGCTCTTATCCGTTGCGGCTTTGTTTTTCAGCATCTCCAGCAGGTTGGGTACCGCTTCCGTGCTTTTAATTTTACCGAGCATTTCAATGATATTTATTTTTAATTCAGGATCTGCCGTTGTCAGAACGGACAAGAACAATGGTCCCCGTTTGTCTCCTCCGATTTGACTGATGCTTTTAAATGCTTCCATCCGGACCCGTTTGTCTTTGTAAAGCAAAAGAGGTCTCAGCACCTCCGTGTCGGTTTCCCTGCCGATACGCCCAAGGATATAGGCCATGTTCCTCAAATAATACCATGGGGCATCGGATGTCATGCTTTCTTTAATAGCCGGTATGGTCTTTCGTCCCATTTCCTGAATAATGTGGATGGTGCGAATACGTTCTTTGCTGTCCTTGGCATTCCGGACGGTATCCAGTAATTTTTTTATAATCAGATCGTCGCCAAATCCGGCTAGGATATGAAAGGCATCCGTTGTTTTGTTCTTTTCACTGACATTAATTTCTCTAAAAAGTAAGTTAATGTTGTTTTCCGAGGCCAGATTGCGGAGGACGCTCAGGGAGGTTTCTCGTACGGAATCATCTTTGGGTAACTCGCCGGTATTGATTCTACTAAAAATAGATATAAAAGAATTTGCCTCGGCAAAAAGTCCGCGATAAATGAAGTCTTGAACAAGTTTCTGCAAACGATCAATGATTGTTTTATACTCCGGCGTAACGACTGTTTCCGTCTCCAGCCATTCAATCACTTGTTCTGATAACTTCTTGATGACCTCCCTTTGTTCTTCAGAGATAAAAGATTCAATGCTGCCGTCCATATCGCCCAGACGCGTTAATGCTTTTGTCATTTCAGCAATACTTTGTAAAACCGGATCGTCTGCCGTTTCCGTCTGTTGGATAGCATTTAAAGCCGGTAATTCATGATGACTGATGTCGGGCTGAGCCGTTTTTTCAACCTGTTCAATCGATAAAATCAGCTCTTTTTTCTCCGTTTGAATATGGAAAATGTTGTTCTTTTCCATCAGCTTGGCCAGACCACCCTCGGCACGCAACTGTTCCGGATCTCTGGCGATCAGTCTTATAAAGACATTAAGCTCCTCCTTGGATAATCCTCTTGCAAAAGAAATGCTTTGCAGACTAAACTCCTGCATAATGTTCAACAGATTTGCAACATGAATCGATTCCTGATCTTTCTGCTTTAAAAGTTCTCCGCAGAGTAAGGCTTGATTGCCTGATTCCGTAAAAACCAGCGGAGAAACGTCCCGTAATATATCCATCAGGTAGAAATAAATTCTCTCAATGGAATTGGTGATGACAGGACTGTCGGATGCGTATGAGTGCACATTCTTGATGGCCGTGTGCACGTGTACAAGAACGTCCATTGCCTTTAATTGCATTTCAAAATTCAAAATTATTTCCTCCCCGATAAGAATTGATTTTCTTAAGCAATACCTGGCATTGTATACGTTACTGAAATCGACTTGTTTATCTATAAGTAATAATTTGATTTTTATATAACACTTTTTTGTATTGAAGGCAAATGTCTGTTTTGTTTTCAAGAAGACACGGTATATTTTATGCTGTGTGATAATTTATGATAATAATTAATTGACACAATTTACTTTTTTGTGTCAATTAACACAACGCTATATTTCAGAAATATGCGATTATAAAACGATATGTAAATATCCGGCACCATGGCCGGTAAAAAAATATTTTCCATTGCAAAGGAGCATAAAATGAACACAGAAAAACTTGATTCTTACTACACGAAACCGAACAATCTGGTTGATTGGTTTGAGGAGAGTGCGAAGAAATTCTCCTCCAATGAATTGTTTGGTATCAAAAACAAAACAACCAATCAATATGAATGGGTAACCTTCGCTCAGGTAGCCGAACGCGTGAACAATCTGCGGGGAGCCCTGCATAAACTGGGTTTACAGAAAGGCGAAAAAGTCGGCGTCATCGTCGGCAATTCGGTGGAATGGTTTGTTTGCGAGCAGGCCACGCATGGTCTGGGCGGTGTTTTCGTCCCTATGTATGAAAAGGAACTGCAAAAGGTCTGGCAATACATTATTCAGGATGCCGCAATTAAATATCTCTTTGTCAGCACCCCAAAAATCTATGAAACGGTAAAAAGTTTCAATATTCCGACTTTAAAAGACGTATTTATTATATTCGGTGAGGGAGAAAAAACGCTTGCGGAATTGGAGAAAACAGGCAAAGCCAACCCCGCTCCGTCCTACAAACCGCACTGGTCGGAAACAGCGATTATCATTTATACGTCAGGCACCACCGGCGATCCGAAAGGCGTGCTGCTGTCTCACGGCAACTTGACACACAACTCCCGAGAGTCTTATGAGACCTTCAATGTGGGGGTGCACGAGATCGGTTTGAGCATCCTCCCTTGGGCGCACACTTTTGGCCTGACCACTGATCTCCATCTCTTTATCTATGCCGGCTGGCAGCTTGGACTTGCCGAATCCGCCGATAAGCTCCTGGTCAATTTCGGTGAAATCAAACCCACACACATGAATGCCGTGCCGCGCGTTTTCAACATCATTTACGACAAAATCCAGCAGGGCGTAGCCGCGGATCCGGAAAAGAAGAAAATCTTTGACGCCGCAGTAGCCGAGGCCGTCAAAAACAGGGATCTGAAAGAAAAAACAGAAGAATTTAAATTCTATGACGCGGTGGCCTTTGCCACGATTCGGAACATTTTTGGCGGACGTTTAAAACAGGTGGTGAGCGGCGGGGCATTGATCAAACCGGAAATCGCTTTGTTTTTCAGCGATGTCGGCTTACCCACCTATAACGGCTACGGTCTGTCGGAAACATCGCCCGTTATTTCCAATAACGGGCCCAAACGGGGCAATAAATACGGCACAGTCGGCAAGGCTTACAAGGACACGAAGATCGTTATCGATAAATCCAATGTCGGAGAGGACAGCCCCGATGGTGAAATCGTTGTCTACGGCGCGCAGGTTATGCAGGGTTATCATAACAAACCGGAAATCACCAAAGAGGTGATGATGCCCGATACCTGGAACGGCCTACCCGGAATAAGAACGGGAGACCGCGGCTGGCTTGATGAAGACGGTTACCTGCATATCACCGGACGCTTCAAGGATGAATACAAACTGGAAAACGGCAAGTATGTTCATCCTGAATCCATCGAAAACGAGATCAAGCTTCTGCGCTATGTATCCAATGTGATTGTTTATGGCGAAGGCCGTGTTTTTAACGTGGCGCTGGTCGTTCCGGATTTCGAGGCACTCAAAAACGATCCTCAAACGTCAGGGTGGGCGCAGGGAACACCTGATGAAACGATTGCCAATAAGGAATGCACCGATTTTATTTCCAAGCAGATCACCGATCATTTGCGCAAGTCTTTCGGCGGATATGAAATTCCACAGAAATTCCTTTATATCAGTGAGGATTTCTCCGTGGATAACGGCATGCTGACACAGACATTAAAACTGAAACGTCGCAATGTCATGGAAAGATACGGGGAGAGGTTGCGCGCTCTCTATGATAACGTGTAATTTGTTTAACATGCGTGTGTTGTTGGACCGTAAATTCAATTCGGACATGTCAGGAGGATTTTAGTGAACAACAAGGACGATGTGGTCATTGTCAGCGGGGTGCGCACGCCTTTCAGCAAGTTTGGCGGGGCGCTGAAGGAAATGCACAGCACCGATCTTGGCGTGATTGTGATTAAAGAAAGTCTCAGACGTGCCGGTCTCAAAGGCGACGATCTGGATGAAGTGTATTACGGCATGTGCGATCAGGCGGAAGCGGCGCTTT
Source organism: Smithella sp. (assembly GCA_018056685.1). Classification (GTDB taxonomy): domain Bacteria; phylum Desulfobacterota; class Syntrophia; order Syntrophales; family Smithellaceae; genus Smithella. Next base: position 69,438 of record JAGPFC010000009.1, on the reverse strand, counting down.
ACGATAATGTGAACGCTCGCCAGGCTATTCTCCGTGCCGGTCTTCCTGATCATTTGGTTTCTCTGACTATCGACCGTGCGTGCTGTTCTTCGCTGTGCGCGGTGCAGCTTGGACGCCGCGCCATCCTTCTGAATGAAGCCGATACCTGCATGGCCGTGGGAGCGGAAAACATGAGCAACACCCCTTTGTTGATGAACGGTCATCGCTGGGGGCAAGGGATGAAGCCATTATTGGTTCAGGACTATCTCAATCCCATAACCTATCGTGAATACACACCGCTGGGACGCGACGCCGGTGAAATCGCCATCGAACACGGTATCTCGCGTGAGGAACAGGATGCCTGGGCGTTGGGCTCGCATCAGAAATGGGCAGCCGCCGACAAAGCCGGACTTTTTAATGATGAACTCGTCAGTATTGAACTGTCTTCTAAAAAAGGTACTCCGGTTATGTTCAGCAAAGACGAACTTCCCCGTCCCGACACCACGATGGAAGCGCTGGCCAAACTCAAAACCATTTACGGAAGTCCCACCGTTACAGCGGGCAATGCGCCCGGATTGGATGCCGGAGCAACCGCCGTCATTATCATGCGTCGTGCCAGAGCTGAAAAAATGGGCGTCCAGCCTCTGGCTACCATCGTATCCGTCGCCAGCGGCGCAGGAGAACCAAGGCGCATGGCGGAGCTCCCGGCCGTTGTTATCGGTAAAGCATTGGAACGAGCATCTCTTAAAATAGACGATATGAAAATCATCGAAATCAACGAAGCCTTTGCCGCGGTCACTCTGGTTTCCACGAAAATACTGGCCGGCGGCAATGAAACCAAGTGGCGGGAAATGCTTAAAAAGACAAATCCCAACGGAGGGGCAATAGCCATCGGGCATCCGGTGGGCGCCAGCGGCGGCAGAATTCTCATGACCATGATGTATGAACTTAAACGCCGCGGCGGCGGTTACGGAGTCTGCGGCATCTGCGGCGGTCTGGCTCAGGGGGATGCCGTTGTCATCCGCGTGGATTAAAATATCGACGTGTGTTTTGTGTTATGATTGTGTTGTCACCGGTTCCATAAAAAAAGAAATCTCTTGTACAGCTAACATTATCGACCCTGGAGGATTAAAACCATGAAGAACGAAAAAGGTATTTCAACGTGGGCAGTGATTTTAATCATCGCGTTACTCATTGTCGCGGGCTTTGTATGGTCCAGATATTTTGCCAAACCGATGGCTACGGTGATGATGCAGGGCGCGGATCAGGCAAAGCCGGCAATGGAAAAGGCTCATCAGACTTCTGATACCGCGGAACGGGCCGTCAAGGCGGCCGAAGAAGCGACAAAGAAAATGAATGAAGATACCGGTCAATGACCAATGATGCGATCGGAAGCAAACGCAAGTCAGGTTACAACATTACCGGAATGAGGAGAATAAAGTATGAAAAACAGCAGAACCGTCTTTCTGGCCGCGCTTTTATCCCTTTTTATTTTTATGGGTGTACCGTCAGAAGTAATACCGGCTGATAAAAATCAGGTGGAAAACGAAGCAAAGCAGACGTTAAAACCCGAAGCAAATGAATCTCAAAATCCTTTTGCCACCGCTAAAATATCCATTAAAGTCATCCCGTCCATCAATAAAACTTATGGGTACGATATTCTGGTGGCCGGTAAACCGCTGATTCATCAACCGAACATTCCGGCATTACCGGGGAAAGAAGGATTCAAAACAAAGAAAAAAGCGCAAAAAGTTGCCGAGTTTGTCGTGAAGAAAATCAGAAAAAACGAAATGCCACCGGCCGTGACGGTCGAGGATTTGAAGCGGATGAAAGTATTGAATGAATAAAATTGAAAAAATATTTCTTGACAAATAGTTCTGGCCGCATTAAATAAAGCGCCATTAAAAGACGGGAATTTCACGATGGACAGAAAACTGATTGTAAATGTTAATTTTTATGGTTATTGGTTTTATACCTATTTTACATCGGTCTGCCCGTCGCTGAGGAGGACGCATTAAGGTTCAATAAACCAAAACAGCCACGGGTAGATCGAAATCGCCCGTGGCTTTTCTTTCTTAAAAGCCGGGGCGGCAAAAAGCGCTCTGGCTTTTTAATTTTCAGGAGGGGACATTATGATTATTGTTATGAAGAATCACGCGACCGAAAAACAGATTGAAGATGTGGTTCGCTGGATTGAATCCGTCGGCTATAAAGCACATCCTTCAATCGGTGTAGAAAGAACGATTATCGGGGCGGTAGGTGACAACCGGGGCAAAGAGATTCTCCGGTACGCTGAATCCCTGCCGGGTGTTGAAAAAACGATGCCGATTTTAAAACCATATAAACTGGCCAGCCGTGAAGCGCATGAAGGCAATTCCGAGATTGCCGTCGGTTCGGTTAAAGTCGGCGGACCGGATTTTGTGGTGATGGCCGGGCCCTGCGCGATCGAAAGCGAAGAACAGTTACTGGAGACCGCCTATGTTGCCAAAAAGGGCGGCGCGCAGATTCTTCGGGGCGGTGCCTATAAGCCGCGCACGTCGCCCTACAGCTTCCAGGGAATGGAAGAAGAAGGTCTGAAGATCTTAAATAAGGTGAGCGCCAAAACCAGTTTGCCGACGGTGACGGAAGTCGTCAATCCGGCGGATGTGGACATTGTCGAAACGTATGCCGATATGCTCCAGATCGGCGCGCGTAACACGCAAAATTTTGCCCTGTTAAAGAAAGTCGGTCATTCGCGCAAACCGGTGCTCTTGAAAAGAGGCATGAGTACGACGATTGAAGAGCTGCTGATGTCGGCGGAATATATTCTTTCCGAGGGAAATCCCAATGTCATTCTTTGTGAGCGCGGGATTCGGACTTTTGAGACGGCCACGCGCAATACACTGGATTTGAGCGCCGTTCCCGTGCTGAAGGAGCTGACGCATCTGCCGGTGATTGTTGATCCCAGCCATGCCGCCGGCAACTGGAGATATGTGATTCCGCTTTCCCGCGCGGCGGTAGCCGTGGGTGCGGACGGTATTATCGTGGAAGTTCATCCGGAACCGGAAAAAGCAGTTTCTGACGGAGCGCAGTCGCTGAAACCGGAAAAGTTCTATCAGATGATGGAAGAATTAAAAGCGATTACCGCGGTGATGAAACACTGATTGATTTTCCGGCGTTCCCATAAGGACAGGAAGCCGGGATGGAAAAAATGTAATGGGAGTTTCTTACAAACCTGAAAGGAATTTGTACAAATATGCGAACAGTTAAAGTTAATCTGGACAGGAAGACATCATCTTCTTATGACATCCGCATCGGCAAAGACATCATCGACAGAATGATTCTGCTGATTGCCAAGAATCATAAAGCGGGACGTTACGCGGTGATTACCGATGAATGTGTGGGTCGTCTTTACGGCAAAAAATTTCTGTCCGCTTTGCAGGATATCGGATTGAACGCTGCACTGATCGAATTTCCCGCCGGGGAAGCTTCCAAAAACATCAATACGGTGATGGCCATTACAGGCAAGTTGATGGAAATGGGCGCAGACCGGGAAACCTGCCTGATCGCTTTGGGCGGCGGCGTCGTCGGTGATGTTGCCGGTTTTGTCGCTTCCATCTTCATGCGCTCCATTCCTTACATCCAGATACCCACAACGCTGGTCGCACAGGTGGACAGCAGTATCGGCGGCAAGACAGGCGTTGATCTGCCGTACGGAAAAAATCTGGTGGGCAGTTTTTATCAGCCGGCGGCTGTGTTTGTCAGTCTGAATTTTCTGGAAACGCTGCCGGACAAAGAGTTCAATAACGGGCTGGCGGAAATTATCAAATATGGCATTATCGATGATGAACAAATGTTCCGCACATTGGAAGACAACATGGATGCGCTTAAAGCGAAAGATCCGAAACTGCTGCTCAATGTTGTGGAGAACTGTTGCCAGATTAAAAAATCAGTCGTGGAAATTGATGAGAAGGAAGAAGGCTTGCGGCGTATTCTTAATTTCGGCCACACGCTGGGACACGCGCTGGAATCCGTTTCGAAATATTCGATTACGCACGGCGAAGGCGTGGCGATGGGCATGGTCGCCGCGGCGCGCATCTCCGAAAAGATGGGCTATCTGAAAAGCACGGAACCGGCGCGTATCGAAGCACTGATTCATCAGACGGGACTTCCCGTAAAAATACCGACGTCACTGGATCGGGAAAAAATCATCGCTCAAATGAAAATGGATAAAAAGAAAAAAGGGGATATGGTGCACTTTGTTTTACTGAAAAAAATAGGCATGCCTTTTATTAACGGGAATATCGAACATAAGCTGATTGCCGCAGTGATGGAGGAAATGACAAAATGAAGCCGCGCCGATTGGAAATTTTAAGGGGAAAAATGAGAGATAAGGACAGGGAAATTGTCCGGCTGCTCAATGAAAGAGCGCAGATATCCGTTCAGATCGGCAAGGTGAAGGGGGAGGGCGGAATGCAGGTTTATGATCCTGCCCAGGAAGCGAAGGTTCACGATTACCTGCGGGAATTGAACGCCGGTCCGTTGCCGCAGAAGGCCTTGACAACCATTTTTCGTGAGGTCATTTCCGCGTCACGCGATTTACAGAAACCGATGACGATTGCCTTTCTCGGGCCGGAAGCGTCATTTTCGCATCTCGCGTCACGTCTGCATTTCGGTGAGTCCAGCATTTTTTTTCCGCAGACCGGAATATCCCGGGTTTTTGACGAAGTGGAAAAAGGATCAATCGACTGGGGTGTTGTTCCCGTGGAAAATTCCCTGGAAGGTTCAGTCAATGTTACACTGGACCGACTCATTACCACGCCGTTGAAAATCAGGGCGGAGATTTATTTGCGCATCAGTCAGTGTCTTATCTCGTCAGCGAAAAGCATGAAAGATATCAGGAGAATTTATTCGCATCCCCAGGCGCTGGCCCAGTGTCAGGTCTGGCTTAGAACAAATTTCCCCAACGCTTTTTTGCATGAAACAGAAAGCACGGCGGCTGCGGTGCAAATGATCAGGGGAAAGAAAAATGAAGCAGCGATCGGCAGCTCCCTAGCCGGCAAAATTTACGGTGTTCATCTGCTGGCGGAAGGGATTGAAGATAATTCTTCCAATATGACCCGCTTTCTGGTTATCGGCAATGGAGAAAGCGACGCCACGGGCAATGATAAAACATCGTTGATCTTTGCCACGCCTCATTCTCCCGGTTCTCTGCATAGCGCGCTGTCCGCTTTTGCCCGGCGGAAGATTAATCTGGCCAAAATAGAATCCCATCCGGTAAAAGATAAACTATGGGAGTACAGTTTTTTTGTCGATCTGATCGGCCATGTGACCGACAGGCATGTCCGGAGCTGTTTGCAGGAGTTGAAAAAGAAAACCACTTTTCTGAAAATATTGGGGTCTTACCCGAAAAGTGAAGGCGCGCTATGATTTGCATTCCTGTGACATCTCCCGGCACCAGGGAAGCTGTGCACGCCATTGAAAAAAGCTGCCGGTTTGCCGATTTCATCGAATTGAGAATGGACTTAATCGGTCAGGTTGATCTGGCTGAATTGATTGCGGCCGTTCGCGACAATTCCGATTCTGTTCAAATCATTGTCACGTGCCGGAAGCAGGAGGAAGCTGCTGCAGCCGGTGTTGTGGCAAAGCGTAAAAAAAATTACAGAAGCAAAAAAGTGAAAATGGCGCTGCTAAAAGAAGCCATTGAATTAGGTGTTGACTTCATTGATATTGAACTGGCCGAAGGAAGCGCCGTCATTCATGAATTGAAATCTCTATGCGCCCAGAAAGGCTCAAAAACCGGCATGATTGTTTCTTATCACAACCTTCAGGAAACGCCGCCCCTGACGGAGCTGAAAAAAGTATTTCAGCAGTGCGTAAAGTTCAAACCGGCCATTGTTAAAATCGTGACCACGGCAACTAAAATTGAAGATAATCTGATTACCCTCAATTTGATTTCTTTCGCGCGTCACCGGTCTCAGCCAATCATCGCGCTTTGCATGGGTGAAAAAGGTGGCATCAGCCGCGCCATCGCACCTTTCATGGGCAGTTATTTAAGCTTTGCCACGCTGGAGCGTTCCGGTCAGTCCGCACCCGGACAGTACACGGTTCATGAAATGAATCAGTTTCAGAACTGGTTCAACGGAAGTCATCAGACAGCGTCAGTGCAGGCTTTGTCGTTGCAAAAGTCTCCGCCGAAAAATTTTGTTTTATTAGGCAATCCGGTAGGGCACAGCCTCTCGCCGCTCATGCATAACGCGGCCTTGAAAAAAATGGGCATTGATGAAAGCTACAGTGCGGCCTGTGTTCAGGATATCGGCGGGGCGGTGGCCGGCATCAGAGGAATGAATATTCACGGGGCCAGTGTGACCATTCCGTTTAAAGTCGCGGTGATGAAATATCTGGATGACCTTGACGATGATGCTCTGGAAATCGGCGCGGTGAACACGATTGTTAACCGTGACGGCATCCTGACCGGTTATAATACCGATTGGCTGGGATTAACGCTGACCCTGAAATCGGCCATGACCATCAAAAATAAAACGTTTGTCATCATCGGCGCGGGCGGAACCGCACGGGCGGCAGCTTATGGAATAAAAAAGGAAGGCGGGATTCCCGTCATCGTGAATCGCACGCCCGAAAAGGGAAAGATGCTTTCCGGTAAATTGAATTGCTTTTTTTATCCTCTTTCCGAAGCAGGCAGGATCAAGGCCGACTGTCTGATTAATACCACGTCGGTGGGTATGTATCCTCATCAGGACAAATCACCCGTGAACGCCACGACGCTTACCGGTTATCAATATGTCATGGATGTTATCTACAATCCATTGCATACGAAATTGCTCAAAGATGCCCAGAGGCAGGGGTGTTATATTTTCTCCGGAGCGGATATGTTTGTCCATCAGGGTGCGGAACAATTGCGGCTGTGGACAGGCAAGGAGCCGCCCCGTGAACTGATGAAAAAAGTAATATTGGAGAGGTTGACAAAAAAGTGAATAGAGACAATGGCCGGATTAAAAAAAAGTTAAAGACAACGGTTCGGGTTCCCGGCTCCAAGAGCCTGAGTCAGCGGGTGCTGGTGGCGGCTGCCTTGGCCGAAGGGGACTCTGTCATTAGTAATGTTCTGGTTTCTCAGGACACGACATATTTAATCGGCGGATTACGCGTGCTGGGTGCAACCATAACAGAAAATGAAGACGGATTTTACGTTGCCGGCACAGGCGGCAGATTATCCGGTAGCGGTCAGGAATTATTTCTGGGGAATAACGGTACAGCGCTTCGCTTTCTGACGGCACTGGTTTGTCTGGGTAAGGGAAAGTATGTCTTGACCGGGGAAAAACGTCTCTGCGAAAGGCCGGTGGGCGCTCTGGCCGATGCTTTACAGGAAATGGGCGTTGATATTCAGACGAATAATAATTGTCCACCGGTGCGAATCAGAGCCAACGGGCTTGCCGGAGGAAAGGTGACGCTTCGGAATATTGAAAGCTCGCAGTATGTATCAGCATTGCTTTTGTGCGCGCCCTATACAAATAAAGGCATGGATTTGAATCTGGAAGGAGGCGTGGTATCCACCCCCTATATCGACCTGACGATTACCGTGATGAAGGATTTTGGTGCCAATATCCGTCAGACGGCTCAATTTGAATACCACGTGAAAGCCGGTGAGATTTATCGGGGACGAAAATATTTTGTCGAGGGGGATGCTTCCAGCGCTTCCTATTTCTTTTTGGCGGCGGCGCTTTTGAAAAAGACAATCAGGATCGAGGGCATCAGCCGGCAAAGCAGACAGGGTGACATTAAGCTGCTGGATGTGTTTGAAAAACTGGGATGTAAAGTAACGTCGGGAGAAACCTGGGTGGAAGTGACCGGAGGAAATCTTGTCCAGGGCGATTTCTCCTTCGACCTGAAAGATATGCCGGATATGGTGCCCACGCTGGCGGTTCTGGCGGCGTTTCGCAAGGGACAGACCATCATCAACAATGTGGCGCATTTGAGAATTAAAGAAAGCAATCGTCTGGCGGCCATCGTTGCGGAATTGAACCGTGTCGGCATTGAGGCCCGCGAATTGCCCGATGGTGTGGTGATTGGGGGCGGACAAATACATCCGGCAACCATTGAAACCTATAATGATCATCGTATTGCCATGTGCTTCGGCATTGCCGGCCTTGTTGTGCCCGGCATCGAAATCAGCGACAAGCGATGCGTCGATAAATCGTTTCCTTCTTTCTGGGAAGAACTAAAAAAACTATGAAGATTTTCCTGATCGGCTATAGGGCGACCGGAAAAACAACGGTTGGGCGCCTTCTGTCCCGTAAACTGAAAGTGGCTTTCTTCGATACCGACACGATCGTCGAACAAACCGCAGGCATGCCGATTAAGGAAATCGTGGTGCTGGAAGGCTGGCCATCCTTTCGGATGAAGGAAAAGGATGCCGTCCAATCTCTTGAGCAAAAAGATTCCTGCGTTGTTGCTACCGGTGGCGGTGTCATTCTCAATAGCGAAAATGTTGATTTTTTTAAACGGTCAGGTTTAAGCATATGGTTGAATGCTCCCCTTCAGGATATTATCGAAAGACTGAAAAGGGATGCCCTGCACGAAGCGAAGCGTCCTCAGTTCACAGCAGGAAATATCGTTCAGGAAACGACAGAAATAATGAAGCAAAGGCTTTCTTTGTATGAGCGCGCCGCCAATTACACGGTGGATACTTTGAACAAAAATCCTGAACAAATTGTCGAGGAGATTTATCAGTATTTGCTTAAATCGGGATTTTTAGATAAGATGACACGAAATAAAAATTAAAAAAAGGTATTTGAATGTCCGGCAATACAATCGGCAGTTTTTTTCGCGTGACCACCTGGGGAGAATCGCACGGGCCCGCTCTGGGTGCGGTGGTGGATGGCTGTCCTCCGGGGCTGCCCTTGGATGAATCTGATATTCAGCAGTCACTGGACAGAAGGAAACCATCGAGCTCAGTTGCTTCAACGACGAGGAAAGAAGGTGACCGGGTGGAAATTCTTTCCGGGGTTTTCGAAGGGAAAACCACCGGCACCCCGATTTCGTTATTGATCAGAAATGTTGACGCGAAATCTTCATCCTACAATGACTTGAAAGACGTGTTTCGTCCCGGACAGGGAGACTTCACCTATCTGAAGAAATACGGTATTCGTGACTGGCGGGGTGGCGGAAGAGCCTCCGGACGGGAAACAGCCGCCCGTGTTGCCGCGGGAGCGGTTGCCACGAAACTGATTGCCCTGCAAGGGATTGATGTGATCGCCTACACGCACTCCATCGGTTCAATCTCCCTTGACCACCGTCAAATGCCGGCGGAGAAAAATTTAAGAAAGTCTGTGCTGGAAAATGCTCTGTTTTGTCCCGATGCTCAGGCGGCGGTAAAGATGGAGAAAAAGCTGGCGGCGGTCCGCAAAAAAGGAGACTCGCTGGGCGGGGTGGTGGAAATTATTGTGAGAGGCTGTCCGGCAGGTCTTGGCGAACCGGTTTTTGACAAAATGGATGCCGATCTGGCCAAAGCATTGATGAGCATCGGATCAGTCAAGGCGGTTGAAGTGGGCGATGGTTTTATGATGGCCGGTCTGCAGGGATCGCAGTCCAATGACCAGATGACCCGAAAAGGATTCCAAACCAATCACGCGGGAGGAATTCTTGCCGGGATCACCAATGGCGAGCAGATTGTTTTACGTGCGTACTGCAAACCGATTCCGTCCATTGCCAAACCTCAGCGCACGATTGATGCCCAAGGAAAAGAAAAAATCATTGAGATTCAGGGCAGACACGATATTTGTGTTCTGCCACGCGTCGTGCCGGTATGCGAAGCGATGGTAAGCATGGTGGTGGCAGACCATTTGCTCCGGCAGAAAGCGATTGGCAGATGAAAAAAATAAAAATAGGCATCATCGGCGGCACCAACGGTATGGGTCAATGGTTTGCCCGCCTCCTCAAAAAAGAAAAATTCACCGTCCATGTATGCGGCAGAAAAACCAGACTGCAAATCAATGATCTGGCCAGGCTCTGTGATGTGATTGTTGTCGCTGTTCCCATTTCCGTTACGGCTGAGATCATCCGGCAGGTCGGCCCGCAACTCACCGGTGATCAGCTTTTAATGGACTTGACGTCACTCAAAAAAGAACCAGTTCAACTGATGCTGAAAAATTCGCCAGCAGAAGTGATTGGCTGTCATCCACTGTTCGGGCCTCAACTGAAAGATGTGACCGGGCAAAATGTGATTTTGTGTCCGGGACGCGGGAAGAAATGGTTGAACTGGTTAACCGGCATTTTTAAAAAAAATAAATTGGCGGTATCGGAAGCAACTCCCGAAAAACACGATAAAATGATGGCCATTATTCAGGTGCTCAATCACCTCAATACAATCTCGCTGGGGATGGCGCTGGCCGGAACGAAAATTACACCCGCGGAAATCAAGAAATTTTCTACGCCGATTTTCCGGACGAAGATGGATATTATGAGAAAAGTATTCATGGAAAGTCCGGCACTGTATGTCGATATCATCACGGGAAACCCTCACACCGGTCATATGCTGGATATCTACGAACAAGCGCTTCAGGACATTCATGCAAAAATCAAACTGGGTAGCCGTTTGGAATCGACATCGGCTCTGGAGAAGGCAGCGAAGAATTTATGGAAGCAAAAATAAATAAAGTCGCGGAAATGATTGCGTCATCAAAGAGATTGGTTGTATTTACCGGCGCCGGCATCAGCACGGAATCCGGTATTCCGGATTTCCGCGGACCGGATGGGCTCTGGACAAAAGTTGATCCCGAAGATTTTACCATTGACCGGTTTCTGCGTTCAAGAGAGACACGCAGGAAGGTATGGTATCTGTTTGTAGAAGGCGGAGCACTTCTCGATGCGGCGCCCAATCGTGCTCATCTGGCCATAGCCGAACTGGAGAAGATGAATAAATTGAGTGCGGTGATTACCCAGAACATTGACAATCTGCACCAGAAGGCGGGGAACAATCCCCAGAAGGTTCACGAATTACACGGTAATATGCAATGGCTGGTCTGTCTTGATTGCGGCGGGCGTTATCCTGTCGATGAAATGAGAAAAAAACATCCATCTCCTGATCATTTTCCGGTATGTGAAAAATGCCGCGGGATTCTTAAACCGGGTGTTGTTTTTTTCGGCGAAATGCTTCCACAGGAAACATTGAGGATGGCGGAGCGGGAATCGGAACAGTGTGATTTATTCATGGTGATCGGTTCTTCGCTGGTTGTTTATCCCGCTGCCTATATGCCACTGTATGCCAAGCAATCCGGCGCAAAGATCGTCATTATCAATATGGGACAGACCGGTCAGGATGAGATAGCCGATGTCTTTATAAACGCTCCGGCGGGAGACACCATGACCAGAATCATGACCCGATTAAGGGAGATCATCTGACCAAATCTTATTTTTATTGGGTGGATCACTAAAATGTGCCTGATTGTATTTGCTTATCATGTTCATCCATCATACAGATTAGTTCTGGCCGCTAACCGCGATGAATTCTATGAGCGGCCTTCCGCTTCGGCTGATTTCTGGAAAGACAATCCTGATGTTCTGGGCGGTCGAGATCTGAAAAGCGGCGGCACCTGGCTGGGTATAACGAAGCACGGAAAAATTTCCGCCGTGACCAATTATCGCGACCCTTTGACGCTCAAAAGCGACGCGTTATCACGCGGCAAACTCGTCAGCCGCTACCTTACCGGCAAATACAATCCTGAGCAGTATCTGAAAAAGATTGCCCCACAGGTTGATCGGTATAACGGTTTTAATTTGCTTTTAGGCGACGACGATAACCTGTGTGTTTTTTCCAGCCGCGGAGAAAAGCAAAAACTGAAGCCGGGAATATACGGCTTGAGCAATCACCTCCTGGATTCGCCATGGCCGAAAGTTGCCAGAAGCAAAAGAATGCTGAAAGCAGCGCTGGCGAAGAAAGGGGATGCTCTGGAAGAAGCGTTGTTTGATCTGCTGGCGGATCGCCGCGTGCCTCCGGATGATCAACTGCCCTCCACAGGCGTGGGGTTGGAATGGGAGAGGCTTTTATCCTCTATCTTTATCGAAAGTCCGATCTACGGGACGCGCTCTTCCACGGTTCTGATTGTGGGGAAAAACAGGCGTGTAAGATTTGTGGAAAAAGTCTTTGACGGACAGCATGAACCATGGATCGTGAGCCGTTTTTCTTTTGTTCTGAAGAGGAATGAATTTGGAAAATCAATCCGGTAAAGCTTATCCCATAGAACCACGTGTCGGCGTCGGGGCGATTACCATTCAAAACAGAAAGGTTCTGCTGGTAAAACGTGGGGCTGAACCAAGCAGGGGATTGTGGGCGATTCCCGGCGGAACTTTGAAACTCGGTGAGACCTTACAGGAGTGCGCCGCGCGTGAAATCCTGGAGGAGACGGGTGTCACCATCAAAGTCGGTGATTGCGTTTATGTATTCGATTTTATCGAACGCGATGATGAGAAAAAAATAAAGTTTCATTTCGTGATAATTGATTTCGCCGCTGAATATGTGGCCGGTGTACCGAAAGGGGCGGATGACGCACTGGAAGCTCGCTGGCTTTCCGCCGCAGAGTTACAGGAATTGCCGGTGTCTCAAAATACGATCAAAGCTTTAAGTTCACTGGGATTTGTCAAGTCGGAATCATGACAGCCTGTCAAAGGAGGAGGGTATGAAAGTCGTTTATCATGAAGATTACAACGAAGTTTATTCAAATGATCCTGCTTCCGCCCCCGGCAGAATTCAAGCCGTGGAAAAGGCGCTGCGCGGCAGGTTTACTTTTGTCGAACCGGTTGCGGCAACACGAGAGGATATTCTCTCCGTACACACGCCCGAGCATATCCGGTCGGTCGAGCGTGAAGGGGTTTATGAGATTGCCGCTCTGGCCGCCGGCGGCGCGATGATGGCGGCGCAAATCGGTTTGACAGAGCCGTGCTTTGCACTGATTCGTCCACCCGGACACCACGCTTCATCAGGCAGCGCCTGGGGCTTTTGCTATTTCAATAACATGTCAATCGCTCTGGAAAAGCTCAAAAGGGAAGGTAAAATCAAAAAAGCTTTTATTCTGGATTTCGATCTTCATTACGGGGACGGGAACGTCAATATTCTGGGGAATAGAGGCTATGTGACCATCCTGAATCCCGCCTCCGCCAATCGCAATGAATATTTGAAAAATGTTCAGGATGATCTGGGAGCAACGGATGCCGATATGATTGCCGTGTCCGCCGGTTTTGACAATCACGAAGCCGATTGGGGAGGGCTTCTGAAAACGGAAGACTACCACTACATGGGGAAACTGGTGCGGGAAACAGCCCGGCGCAACAACGGCGGATGTTTCGGCATTCTGGAAGGCGGCTACAATCATAACGTTCTGGGCGGAAACGTTTTGGCTTTTATCGAAGGATTGAAAGAAAATTAAAACAGCGGTCGTTGAAAAATAATGTAATCAGGTTTTATCGTTTTCGGTTTGCTGTGTGAAATCAGTCTTTCTTTATTTTTGTTCATAGGGTATAGGAAAAAAATTAATTTGTAATTGCTGAAATCTTTTATGAAAACGTCCTGGAGGAGCAACCTTGAAAGATTGCGAAAATAGACGGACGATACGTCACAGGGGCGCATTTCCTGTTAAACTGGAAAGCACTCACGGTGTGACCCGCGACTTCAGCAGTTCCGGTATTTTTTTTGAAACGGATCAGTCATTTGCTCCCGGACATACGATAGAATTCACGATTGTACTGGAATACGTTGATCCGAAGCGCCCGGTGCATTTGAAATGCCGGGGCAAGATTGTCCGAGTTGAAAAAAAAGATCATAAATTAGGTATTGCCGCAAAAATCAAATCGTATGTCTTTGAAAAGTCCAAAGATCCTGCCGGGGAGATGGTGAAGAAAACACGCAGAAAAGTCAAGCAATCCGACTAGGCAACCTTGAGTTATGAAAAAACATCACTTGCCGATGCAGAAGCTGGAAAATATTTTATCCAGTATTTCATCGTTCATTTTTCTGCCGGTTATTTCATCCAGATTATCCAGCGCTTCGCGCAAATCAAAAGACGTAAATTCAAAAGATAACCCGCTGGCGATGCTTTCTTTGGCGTGTTGAATATTTTCACAGGCTTTTTCCAGGGCCAGTTTATGGCGCAGATTGGTAATCACTTTTCTGCTGCTGTCTGCCAATTCATGGCCGACTGATAAATCAATGATTGATTTTTTCAATTCCGGAAGTCCGATACCTGATTTCGCGGAGATTTCCATGATGCTTGTCTCCGGAGGAAACCGTTGCGCAATGGTTTTCTGATCCCACGCGCAAGGCAGATCAATTTTGTTGATCGCCACAATGATTTTTCCCGAATTGTTTTTATCCATGATCATTTTGTCTTCATCGGTCAGCGGTTTGCTGACATCCAGCATTACGATGACGACATCCGCCTGTGCCAGGCTTTCCCAGACCAGCGAGATGCCTTCCTGTTCAATCACGTTTTGCGGTTCCCGGATTCCGGCTGTGTCCATGATGTGGACCGGAATGCCGTTAACTGTGATCGTGTCCGTGATCAGATCGCGTGTTGTTCCCGGAATATCGGTGACTATGGCTTTCTTTCTGCCGGTGAGCGCGTTGAGCAGGCTGGATTTCCCCACGTTGGGTTTCCCCGTGATGGTGACATGAATGCCCTCTGTATAAGCTCTTGCCGCGCTGTATGAGGAAAGAAGTTTTCGCATCCGCTCGATAGCCTGATCGATTTGAAGCGGCACTTCCGGGATGCTTTCTCCTGACGTGTCTTCTGTAAAATCAATCGACGCTTCCAGTCCGGACAACGCTTCGATGAGTAAAGATCGCAGATCTTCTATTTCTTTGCTAAGGGATCCCTTCAATTGGGCAAGCCCCATGGCGTAAGCTTTGACCGACTTGGCGGAAATCATCGTCGCCAGCGCTTCCGCCTGAGAAAGGTCAAGACGATTATTGAGAAAGGCGCGTTCAGAAAACTCTCCGGGACGGGCCATGCGGCATCCCATTTCCTGAAGTTGTGTCAGGATGGCTTCGATGATGAAAGGATTGCCGTGGCAGTTGATTTCGACTACGTCTTCACCGGTGAAAGACCGGGGGCTTTGCATGAATGAGATTAGAACTTCATCCAGAATGGTTCTGGTGTCGGCGGAAACGATATCCCCGTGATAAAGTTGATGGCTTTGCCATTTGCATTTTCCGCTGGAAGGCTGAAAAATGCGGCGGGCAATCGCGAGAGCTTCGGGGCCGCTCATCCGGATGATGCCGATTCCGGACATACCGAAAGGCGTTGCGATGGCTGCTATGGTATCCTGGCGAAGCACAGTCGGGGACTTCCCCTTTAACTTGTCATTATTGAAGTGGTGAAATAACTAATCACGTTTTTTTTCTCTGCTTCGTCTGGCGTTGCCGGTTCTTGCGGGAAGAATAACGATCTTTCTGTACTTGCCTTCACCCCGGCTTTGCGTCACCAGTGAGGCATCTTCCTGTAAAAACATGTGAATAATACGGCGATCGTGGGCGTTCATGTTGGCGATCGATACGGGTTTCCTCGTTTTTTTCACCTTCTCTCTTATTTTCTCTGCCAGACCCAATAAGAACTCTTCTCTTCTTTTACGGTATTCTCCCGAGTCAATGAGAATCATTTTATGTTCGGCGTCGATTTTATTGATGGCCTTGTTCATGATATACTGAAGAGCATCTAGGTGCTGTCCCCGTTTGCCGATGAGCAAACCGCTTTCATCGCCTTCAATACCCAGGATTATTTTTTCCTGCGTTTCTCTGACAGTGGCGTGGTATTCCGGAGACATTCTCTGTAAAATTCCTTCCAGAAGCTCCTGGGCTTTTACCGCCATCGTTGAATTGTCAATATAAACAACCTCTTTTTCCATCTTCACCGAAGGCTTCTCTTTGATGATTTCTTTTTTGTGTCTTTTAGCCGGTTCTTTTTTTATTTCGGTTTTTTCTTTGAAATCGTCCGTGGTCTTTTTTTCTTTTTCTTCTTCTTTTATCTCCGGGATATTTTCTTTTTTGATTTCATTAAAATTAAAATCAATATTCAGCGCAAGCAACGATGCACGGATCTTTGCTTTTTTGGAAAAAAGACCTAAAAATCCTCCGGACTCCGCGGAGACGATTTCAATGTTTAATTTTTCGCGGGGTACACCGAATTGCAGACATGCTTTTTCAATGGCTTCATCAATTGTTTTCTCTTCTATTTCAATAATTTCAGAACTCATTTCTCATCCTCAACGTGCATCAATCAGCGAATTTCTTGTTAATGTAGATCTGTTGACCGATGCTTATAATATTATTTAATAACCAGTAAATGACCAGCCCTGAAGGGAAATTCAAAAAGATGAACGTAAAAATTACGGGCATGGCCAGCATGATCTTGGCCTGCATGGGATCGCCCACCGTGGGTGTCATTTTCTGCTGAATAAACTGCGTCGCACCCATGACGATCGGCGTGATGTAATAAGGATCTTTAGCCGACAAATCCTGGATCCACCAGAAGAACGGCGAGTGACGCAGTTCAATGGCATAAAGCAGTGTGTTGTATAGGCCGATGAACACGGGAATCTGAATCAGGATCGGCAGGCATCCGCCGAAGGGATTGACTTTATGCGCTTTGTAAAGCGCCATGGTTTCCTGTCCCAGCTTGGCCTGATCGTCCTTGTATTTTTCCCGAAGGGCGGTAATTTTTGGTTGTATCTTCTGCATTTCTTTCATGGATTTGTAGCTGATATTGCCCAGGGGCCAGAAGACGATCTTGATCAGAATCGTCAGAATAATGATGGCCACGCCATAATTGCCGACAAACTGATGAAGAAATTTAATGAAGATCAACAAACCGATGGAAAGCCATTTCAGGCCCGGTATGAAGGACTCAAATTCAATGGCTTCTTCCAGAGATAATCCCAGTTCCTTGAGCATGGCGTAATCTTTCGGACCGATGAAGAGATTATATTTGAAAGTGCCGGACTGATCCGGCGGTATGGTATTTTTTGTGCCTTTGAGATTTACCGCCACCATGTTGTTGGCATCTCTTGACATGTTGATGCTCGTCAGTGAAGGATTTTCCGGAATAATCACCGCCATAAAATATTTTCTTTCAAATCCGCCCCAGGAGACATCCGGCCCCATCGTTTCCTCTTTCGATATTTCCGCTGATTTTTTTCGCTTGATGGATTTTGATACATAGGCGACAGGGCCTTCCTTGCTGTAGCTGTCCACCTCCTGCTTCGGATCCACATATTCATACCAGTTCAGATAAGGTACCTGATTGACGGGTGCGCTGGTCAGATTGGAAACCTGTACGTCCAGCTCCACGGAATAATTATCGGGATTGAACATGAAAATTTTTTCCACTTTGATGCCATCACCGAAAGTGCGCGAAAAGACCAGACGCTTTTGATTTTTGTCTTTTGTCATGTCCAGACCGGCTGTGCTGGCATGATAGATGGAATCGGCTGAAATTGCGGACTGCGATTCGGGGAAGGTCAAGGCAAGCGGATAAGGCATATTTTCTTTAACCGTAACCAGTTCAATAAGTTCATGACCCTTGGATTTGGCCGGTTGTTTATTGCCGGATACAGCATTTTTTATGGCCGGCCAGATGTCGGCGACACATTTTTCACATTCCTGCCGGTAATGTTTCAGCTTGAATGATTTCAGTGCGGCACCTCTCGTGGAAAAAACAGCCTTGTAATTCTCCGTTTCCACAAGGATATCTTGAGGCGCTTCTTCAGTCGAGGCAACGATATTTTTAGCGGTGGGTTTTGGCGTTTGAATCGCCGGTGCCGGCTGGGGTTGTTGAAGCACGGTAGCGTTGCTTGCCTGTTTCGTTTCCTGCACAGGCACTTTTTGCGGCGGTGCAGGTGGTTTGGCGAAAAAAATCTGATACAGAAAAAGTACGGCTAATGACAGGACGACAGCCAGAATGGTCCTTTTATCCATTTTTTAACCTCTCTAATTTTTTACTTGACGGGATCGTAACCGCCGGGATGCAGGGGGTGGCAGCGCAGAATTCTTTTTATGCCCATGAAAGAACCTCTTGCCGGTCCGTAAATTTTTATGGCCTCAATGGCATATTCGGAACAGGACGGATGGAAACGGCAACATGGCGCGAAAAAGAAAGGTGACAGGCAGGTTTGATACAGACGAATTAAAAAAATAAAATATTTTGTCAATATTTCCCTGAGCATAAATTATATATATTACTTTTCCCGCGTGAAGAGTTCCGTTAATTCATGACATGCCTGTTTAAAAGTAAGAGGGGGTACATTTCTTTTAGCCATAATGATGACATCATGTTTGTCGGGAAACAGGTTCTTATGGAGACGAAAAAATTCTCTGATGAGTCTTTTAATTCTGTTTCTTTTGACTGCGTTTCCCGTTTTTTTGGTTACGGTTATTCCGAGCCTTTTGCCCCCTTGCGTGTTGCTGCACGTTACAATCGTAAAATGTTTAGAACTTCTCCACACCCCCTGGTCGTAAATTGTTTTAAACCTGCTTCTTTTCGTTACCCTTTCCGGTTTCCGGTATGTTTGTTCCTTCATGCATAGTGACCAGACCAGCCTGAAATAACTGCCAGGATGCCGGATTTATACGGTTAAACTTTTTCTTCCCTTGGCTCTGCGGCGGCTTAAAACCTGTCTTCCGGCTTTTGATGACATTCTCACGAGAAAACCATGAGTTTTCTTTCTTTTGGTATTTGTTTTATTGGTCAAAGTCTTTTTCATTAGTAAAACCCCTAAAATTAATAGGTTAATGCGTAAATCACAGTAGGGTTTGTTTGTCAAGATTAAATTGTTTAATCTGTTTGATTGAAAGCAGACTGCACAGATTTATATTATATTTTCAAGGAAACTATTGAAAGAAATAAGAATTCAGCGTAATATCTGCCACAGGCAGGAGAAGGTCAGATGATCGCCGGTTTGCTTTTTGCAGATTGGAGGAAAGTCCGAGCTCCTCAGGGCAGGATGGTCGCTAACGGCGACTGGAGGCGACTCTAAGGAAAGTGCCACAGAAAACATACCGCCCGGCGCAAGCGGGGTAAGGGTGAAAAGGCGAGGTAAGAGCTCACCGCTTTTCCGGCGACGGAAAAGGCAGGGTAAACCCCATCCGGAGCAAGACCAAATAGGAGAACGTTTAAGGGCGGCCCGTCTGATGTTCTCGGGTAGTGTCGCTAGAGGCGTAAGGCAACTTGCGTCCCAGATGAATGATCATCACCGCAGGAAGGGCAACCTGAGCGCGGGACAGAACTCGGCTTACGATCTTCTCTTCGCCTTTTAAAAATTACATCTTTTTTCCTTTTTCCCGTGCCTCATAATAAAGCTTCCAGAAGCAAAGCCCTACCGCCACAAAGAAGGAAGAAAGCATGAACTTGGGTGTGGTTCCCAGGAGTTCGTCGACAATATAACCAATGTAAAGAAACAGCAAAGAAGACGCCACCATTGCCACTCCCCAAGCGGAGAGCATTAAGATGCCGCTGTACTTGTGGATAGTCTCATGGTTTGCCTTTGGTTTTTTTCCGATGAGGTAGCCTTTCATTTATACTCAAGCCAAATCAAAATATGAACATGAAAACTAAACGGAGTTGCTTCGCCAATATCTTTTAATCTACTTGAATGAAATTAATAAATTTTTTTATCAAATCCATTCCAGGAGCTGTAAAGATGGCGACTAATATAAGAAAGAGAATGAAGACAATGATTAATTCGCGGTTTTGTATCTTCTTATATTTTTTTTTGAAAATCCAGAGAAGAATAACACCTATAATCAAAGCAATCACATGCGGCAAATAGTTCATGCTGGTCTCCTTTTTTTCATGATAGTCCTTACTAGGAAAAGTCTCTTGAGCTTAAAATAAAAAACCAAGTGAATGTATTATATATGATGCCTGATTAAAGTCCACCCTATTTTTTGAGAGTAATTAATGAAAAAGAAAATAAAGGGTATGATCCCTCGTTTCAGCCAACCCCGCTTGCAACAATATTTCCTTTGTGCTTTTCTCCTTTTGCTATCAGCGAGCACCACAATCGTCTCCTTCTTGTGATTGTTCTGGCTGAGCCCATAGAGATTTTACTTATCGTTGGAGTCTCATATAAAAAGGCCGAATCGGAATCCGGCCTTTTTTATAAATTGAGTAAATTAGATTTAATTATTTATCGTCGTCATCATCGTCGTATGACGCCACGCCTTCAGAACCTCTGGGAACTTCCGACTGTAACGACCGGCTTATTCCGCGAACCAGAAGCAGCATAATGAAGAACAAAAGAACCATGGCAGCAATCAGAATAAAGATGACTGTTGCCGTCCATGCTTTGGCTTCTTTTTCAATTTCCTTCGCTACTTTCATAGCTTCGTGGTTGTATTTTTCAACATCCAGTCCTAATCCTACCCATCCGAAACCGGCCGGTTCGGGAAGATTTGACGCATAAAATTTGATCGGTGCATAAGCGACAAATTTGGTAATCCCGGCGTATTTATACATCAAAATTCCTGTCTTTCCGGCTGTTGCTTCTTTGGAGATGTTAAATATATTGTGATCCAGGAAACCAAGTTGGAACATATTCAGCGCTTCCGCGCCTTTGCTTGCCAGCTCTTTGGCATTATCAGCCGAAAGTGTTGGAACAGTTGTCCCGTCTGGTTTAAGTCCAACAATATGATAATCAGCAGGATGAGAAATCACATAACCACGATTGTCTACCATATAAGCGTAATTACCGGTTGCAGCATCTGTTTCAAACACCTTTTCTGCCTGAGTCGGAACAAGTTGATCCGTAAACTCGGCCAGATGGCGATAATCCAGAGCCAGAGTAATGATACCCGCAAAACCATCTTTATTGAATATTGGTGTCGCAAAACGAACGTATCCGGAGAACCTCTGTCCCTTTTCAAAGGCTGCTTTGTCAACATATAGCCCTGTCACCGGAGAAACATAAACGTCGCCCTTGTTCAGACTTTTTGTTTTGGCAAAATAATCTTCCGTTTTATATGTCGTGTTTGCCGGATTGCTGACATTCACCAGTTTGTTTGCCGGCACTGCCTGACCGTCAACGATTTTAATCTGTTCGTTGCCGTTTTTATCAATTAGAGCCATTTCACTGTACAGCGGGATCAATATCTGTTGCGGCTTACCGTCACGCTTGACCCACACGGGTTTTTTATTTTCAGAAACAAACTGTTTATACACAGTTTCTGTTGAGGGAAGGATGGTTGCGACTTGCAAATCTTTTTTGGTTTCCGTCAGGAATCGAGCAACTTCATTGGCTGTATTAACAGCTCTTGCCTTTATATCTTCCTGGGATTTAGTATCGAGAACGTTAACAGTCTTCTCTTTTACGGTAACCCCCAATTTGAACATGCCGTTAGCGATTAAAAACGCCATTAGTGATAAGGGGATGACTATAAGCAGGAAGAACACGCCTCCTATATTGAAAAACCGTTTATTTTTTTTACTTTCTGACATTACTATTTCCCCCTAACCTTTGTTATTTTGTAGTTAATTTGTTTTATATTAACCCAAAAAATAACGCATGTAAGGGTTAGCATACAGAAGAATCAGTGAAATAACCAACGCGTAAATTGCGATGGATTCAGCCATGGCCATACCAACGAGCATAACCATCATGATCTTGCCTTGAACGCCGGGGTTTCTTCCCACTGCCTGACATGCACCGTTTGCAGCGTTACCAATACCTGCGCCTGCGCCAATCGCGCCCAATCCCATTGCCAAACCGGCTCCGATCATCGCGCCTACCGCAAAGTATACCTTGATGTACGATTCTCCACCTGCCGGAATAGCTTCTGCTGCAAATACAAACGGACTTGCGACCAGTAGAACTACCATGCATGTGAATGCTGTTAAAATTGTTTTACCTAATTTGTGTGACATTGCTTATCTCCTTTCATAATACATTGTTTATTTATTATTTTTCGTTTCCATAACATAAATTGAAAGCTATGTGAAAGAGAAATAATTTTTCAAATCGCTGAAAAATACTGCATGACTTATGCCATTGCTTGAAAAATTGAATAAATATTTTAAAGGCGAGAACGCGCTTATTAAAAAAAATTTTATCTAATCCATTGAGATTGTTTCGTTTCATAAACAGACTGGCGGGCAGAAAACTTATGAAAAAAAAATCAACTGATTATTCGGTACGATTCAATCCGGTTAAAATCTGTCGACGAATTTAATATTTTGTTAAATGCGTGATGATAAAACTTTAAAATCACGTGCAGTAACCCTGACAGGATATACGGGACGCGTTCTTATTCAATCTCACAATCCCATTCCGTCGTAGATGCTCCCATGGTGACCTTCAGGTTATTCAGGGTACTTCGCATCAGAGATGATTTCCAGTCATAGACCGGATCATTCGACTATGCCTCCCACGTCGCTTCGCTTCTGGGATAGTTCGACTTGCGTTTTAAACTTCACCTCGGAGTTTTCAGCTTGGCTCAATACCAGCTTGCCTCATGATCCCGCTTCGCTTTGCTTCGGGGATATCCCTATGCGCTTCGCATAGTGGACAATTCAACTTGCCAATTTCAATGCGCTCTGCTTTTGAAATTGGAGTTTCATTGATTCGACTAACGCTTCAGACTTCGTTACACTCGTCTTCAGCTTGCCTCATTATTTTTATTGATATTTTCCGTTAAGGCCGTTATAGATTAAACGGTAAAATAAGACGATTTATAAGAAGGATTATTATGCAGGAACTTTTAACAGCGATAACTTATCCCGTTGTATGGCTTATTTGTTCTTATATTTTAAAAATTGATAGTGGTTTGGCCAAACTTCTTATTTCACTGACAGCGTCAATCCTTGTTTATGTCGTAATAGGCATGAAACTCTCCCATCAAGAAAATAAAGAGGATAAAGAAGATTAGGTGACGCTATTCAATAAAATAAAAATCCTTTTTTATAGAGCTGTAAAGTTACGCATCTGGTTTGCAAGCATTACCGTAATCACCTTATTTTTGCTTCTGGCTTTAACGGTCAACAGCGCCCGGGAAAAAGATATTGTTAAAATTTTCAGCCGGCAGCAACTGGCCAATATTCAAAATATCGCAACGAGAATGGAGGATGTTTTCTCTCAAACGACTAAGAATATCGATTTGTTTTCCGGTTCTTATAATCGCTTTGCAATGTCGCCTGAAGAAATTAATAATTATCACAAAATGTTATCTTCCGGGTGGGAAAATACTGTTGATACTATTGTTCTTTTTGATGCCAATGGAAACATAAAAAGTATCTACCCGAAGAAAACTGTACCAGCGATAAATTTGTACGAACAATTTAAAGTTATAAAGAAAGAACAAAGAAAACATTTGAGTTTGGCTTTGCCGGAAGCGTCTCGTGCGACGGGTATAAAGAATGCCAAAGACAGGTATCTGGTTGTCGGTTCTCCGGTAATGAAGAAAAACGGCGAATTTGATGGCGCCTGGCTGGTTTCATTTTCTCTTGTTGAAGTTGTGAATAAATACAAGCCCGCAGATAGTGAGTGGGGCGAAGTTTGGGTTTTAGATGAAAATCAGACGATATTCATTTATCGAGATTCATCCTTTATTGAGAAAAATGTAAAAGAACTTTTTACCAAGGGTGACGAGGTTAATATAGATTTTTCGTCTGATAATGGAGGGTATTTTGAATCTTCTATTCGTCTTAGCGATAAAAAACAGCAAAGAAGCATCATTTCCTATTATCCCTTGAAAGCCGGAGATAAAAAGTGGATGATGTTGGTGGTTGCTGACTATGGCAAGATCATTTCTCCACTGAGAAAGACTTTCTTCTATACCCTTTTCAGTTCGTTATTGCTCATTATAGTCGTTATCATTACCAGTATGTCTTTTGCCTATAAGGAAGGCAAGAGATTGCGCATCAGAGAAGAGAAGAAAAGATTGGAAGAACGGCAGAACTGGCAGGAAAAGCTGCTGCGGGAAAAGAAAACGATAGAAGGCATTATTGAAGGATCTCCCATCCCCAGTTTTGTTATCAATAATGAACATAAAGTCATCTTGTGGAATCGGGCATGTACCGAACTTACCGGTTATTCGGCTGAGGAAGTGCTGGGGACCGACAGCCATTACAAACCTTTTTATTCAGTTAAAAGATCGCTGATTGCTGATTTGATCATTGATAAAGAGACGGAAAGTTCAAGTAACTATTACGGAGCCAAGAAAATACAGAAATCTGAAAAAGTTTTGGGTGCTTATGAGGCGACTAATTATTTTGAAAATCTCGGAGGACGCAGCCGGGTGCTGTATTTTTTGGCGGCTCCTATCTATGATGAAAAAGGGGAAATTATAGCCGCGATTGAAACTCTGCAGGATATTTCACACGAAAGAGAAATGACAAAAAGTTTAAGCGAATACGCCGAGACGTTGCAGAACGAGTTAATCGAGAACATTGAACTGAGAAGGCAGATTGAAGGTCTGTATAATTACCTGCGAACAATCATTACCAGTTTGCCGGATAAAATTTACGAAATAGACGAAAACGGCATCATCAATTTTATGAGCCGCAGCTTAAGAAAAAAAGGGGAATCGTCAACCCGTGAATTTAAAAACAAGCATTTTCTGGAGTTTGTTGCTTCAGGATATGAAGATTTCGTATTGTCCAAGTGGGAGGAAGCGAAAAAAGGCATTTATAAACCGTACGAAGTTGAAGTGACCGGGAAAGACGGCCGCAGGCATAATCTTTTGATTACAACATCTCCGGTCTTGGGAACAAATCATTATATACTTGTGCAGCGTGATATCACCGAATTTAAAGATCTGGAAAAACAGCTTTACAACAGCCAGAAACTGGCAGCTTTGGGCCAGCTTTCGGCAGGAATAGCCCACGAGATACGCAATCCTCTTTCTTCAATTAAAATGAGTTTACAGATACTGACAAAACGAATGAATCCGGAAGGAAATGATTTAAAGAGATTCAAGATTGCGGAAAAGGAAGTTGACCACCTGGAAATGCTGGTCAATAACATATTGGCTTTTGCCAAGCCGGTGGAACCGAAGAAAATGCCCGTGGATTTATCCAGAGTTCTGGAACAGGCCCTGTCCATGTCGGAAAAAGGCATTACGGATAAGAAAATTGAAGTACAGCGAGAATTCAGAGATGTCCCTCCCGTAATGGTGGATGCGGCAATGATGACGGACGCGTTCTTAAATATTATCCGTAACGCCGTTGAAGCATCAAAAGAACAGGGCAAAATAAAAGTTTCGATTCGTTATGCTTATGAAACCCGTGAGTCCGTCGTTGTAGAAATTCAGGATGAAGGCAGCGGGATTGATGAGTCTGACATGCCCCATATATTTAATCCTTTCTTTACGAGAAAAAATTATGGTACAGGTTTAGGACTTTCTCTGGTAAAGAAGATCGTGGATATTCATCAGGGAATTATTGAGGTTTTCAGCAAAAAGAATGAAGGGACGAAGGTGTTCATAATTTTACCGCTGGGTAATGAAGGCGCGTTTTCGCCTGTTGCGAATAATGAATAGGTTAATCTAATATGCCGAGTATTCTTGTTATTGATGATGATGCTTCAATTGCCGAGACGCTGGATCTGTATTTGACTGAAGAAGGATACAAAGTCCGAACCGCCCTGACCGGTACGGAAGGTCTGAATAAATACGTCCAGGAACAACCGGATGTTGTTATTCTCGATATCCGTCTTCCGGATATTGACGGATTTACTGTTCTGGAGGATCTCAAGGAAGAAAATGAAAACGTCAAGGTCATTATGATCACCGCCTTTCATGATATGGAAACAACGATCAATGCGATGAAGGGCGGTGCCTTCGATTACATTCACAAACCCGTGAATGTCGATGAACTGGATCTGGCGATTAAAAAAGCCCTGAAGTCCCTGGAAATGGAAAAGAAGATAGACGGGCTTCTGATGGAACCTTCCCGCAGCTTTCGTGTGGGCGATATCATCGGCACCGGCAACGAAATGCGGGAAATTTTTAAAACCATCGGCACGGTTTCCCAGAGCCGTACCACCGTGCTGATTCAGGGGGAAAGCGGGACCGGAAAAGAATTAATCGCCAAAGTCATTCATAACAATACGTCGCCCGACGAACCGTTTATTGCTGTGAACTGTTCCGCCATTGTTGAAACGCTTCTGGAATCGGAATTGTTCGGTCATGAAAAAGGATCGTTTACCGGCGCGATCGCTCGCAAGCTGGGCAAATTCGAACTCGCCCGTTTTGGTTCGGTCTTCCTCGATGAGATCAGCGAGATGTCCGTGAACCTGCAGGCGAAACTTTTGCGTGTTCTGCAGGAAATGGAGTTTGACAGAGTCGGGGGAAAAGAAAAAGTCAAGGTCAACGCACGGATTATGGCCGCGACCAACAAGGATTTGAAGGCGCTGGTCAAGGAAGGCAAATTCCGCGATGATTTGTATTACCGGTTGAACATTGTTTCCATTACGCTGCCGCCGCTGCGCGCCCGCCGTCAGGATATTCCGCCCCTGATCGATTACCTGCTGACCAAAATTAATCTGGATCTCCACAAAAAAATCATCGGTGTTTCCGATGAAGTGATGGAAATATTTATGCAATACACCTGGCCGGGAAATGTCCGTGAACTGGAAAATCTGCTTGTCCGCGCCTGCGTTGTTGCCAAGGGGCAGGTGCTGGGAGTCAACGATTTTCCCGAGTTGGGCAAGGAAGAAGCTGCCGGGCCGGCCGGTGACCGTGACGCGAATTTGTTTCAAGCGTCCGAGCCGGGCAAGTTGCTTACACTCGACGAAGTGGAAGAACGCTACATTCGCAAAGTTATCAAAGAGACGGATAAGAATAAAGGTGAGATTTGCGAAATCCTGGGGGTCTCCCGTCCGACGCTGGAACGGAAACTGGAAAAATACGGCATCACCTTTGAACGGGAATGACGGACTGTTGAAAAATGCATACCTCCTAAAGAGCGCGGTGGTCTGCTTTATTGCGCTGTACTCATATCGTAGCGACATGCGACAAAAGCAGGACTCAATCCGCGATACCAGCGCATTAGCATCCCGGCGCTTTTAAACAGCCCATAAAACTCATCGGTCGCCTCCGGATTTCCTTTCTGAACGAAGTAGGGATAAAATCCGTATGATCGATCTCCCGAGATTTAACTGTGTTGGATAATAAATAATGAACGTGCAGTGTCTAAGTATTTAGGATAGAGCGTCTTGACCTGTACGTATTTATGAAATGAGATGACAAGTAACGGGAAGGGTACTGATACTTTTATGATCAGCGTTATCATTCCCACCTTCAACCGGGGGTACACCCTTGCTCAGGTTCTGGATTCGTATTACCGGCAGCAGTTTGTTGCAGAGCTGATCATTGTTGACGACGGAGGCTCGGACAAAACGGCTGTCGTGGTTGATGAATTCGTCCGGAAATATCCTCGAATAAAAACGATGTATCTGAAAAATGAAAAAAGGCAGGGCGCTCCCTATTCACGCCGGCGGGGACTTCTGGCAGCTCACGGCGAGTTTGTTCTTTTCGGTGATGACGACGATTTTCTGGAAGAAAATTACACGACAGTTTGTCTTAATAAACTGAAAAGTCTGCCGGCGGATATTGCTTCGGGACGCCATTTTTTCCGCAATGCGGGCGAGAATGTGGCTGAAGCGATTGCCCGTTTCGGACAGGGGAGTATTGACGTGCCGCCTTTTGATTTCCGGCTTTTCTATATCAATACCGATGCGAAGTTTAAAAGCGATGTAGAACTTCCTTTTACCCACGCCATTTATCTGGTCAGAAGAGAGCTTGTATTATCGTACGAGATGGATACTTTTTACAGCCGGGGCAACGGATTCCGTGAAGAAAACGACATTCAGGCGAAAATACACATAAACGGCGGAAAGATTATTATGACCAATGATACTCACAGTGTGCATATGCACCCTTCGGAAGTTCAAACCGGTGGGCAGCGAGTCGGAGCCCTTGCCAAACTTTTCTGGTCGTTGTATTACACAGCATATTTTTTTAAGAAATACTACAAGCCGATTATGGAACGACAGAGGAAAAATGGATGTTATTTTAAGGGAATCATTATATATTCCGCTTTAACGCTGTTGACCTTTCCTTTTTTAGTTTTGAAAGAAAAAAGGATCTTAAGGTCAATGAGAAAACAGAACGCATAGATTAAGGCAAGGTGTTGCGTCAGAAAATTATGAAAATCACCAGTGCTCAATTTGTCAAAAGTGCCGTGTGGCCGCCGCAGTATCCTCCGGCAATCATGCCGGAGATCGCATTTGTCGGCCGTTCCAACGTCGGCAAATCATCGCTGATGAACACGATCGTCGGCCGCAAAAATCTGGCGAAGACCAGTAACACGCCCGGACGGACGCAGTTAATCAATTTTTTTACCATCAACGAAAAAATATCTTTTGTGGATTTGCCCGGATACGGTTTTGCCAAAGTTCCCCGGTCCGTGAAAAAAGACTGGGGGGATATGATGGAAGTCTATCTTCGGGAGAGGCAATCTCTTTGTCTCGTGATTTTCATTATGGATATACGGCGTGACCCCAATGCTGATGATTTATCGTTGCGCGACTGGCTGGATCATTACCGCATTCCTTATTTATATGTTCTCACCAAGTCCGACAAATTATCCAACAACCAGGCGATAGCCCGAAGACGCGCGATAGAAAAAATGTTGCAGTTATCAAGTGAAAAAAAGACAATTTTATTTTCGGCAAAGACACAAAAAGGAAAAGTTGATATCCTGGCATTTCTGGAAAATCATTTAAGGGCTTTTGACGAAAATTCATGACCAAAAAATACCATTTATTTTTGAATGCCGGTCAGTGAACGCCGGTCATTTTTTTAATCTTTTTATATCAATGAGTTAGCATAAAAAATCAAATAAATTCGGCTTGTGCTCTTGACAGTGTATTGAATTTGTGTTAGCGAAAAAACGCCTAGCGGCGCGGCATTAAAATAAAGTTTTTAAGTTCTTTAATACAGAATAATGAGGTGTAATCAGGTGTTGAAAGATAACGAAAAAGTTGGTGCTGTAATGGTAGTGGGTTCGGGAATCGCCGGTATTCAGGCGTCTCTCGATTTGGCCAATTCCGGTATGAAAGTCTATCTCGTCGAAAACGGAATCAGCATCGGCGGTGTCATGGCTCAGTTGGACAAGACCTTCCCGACCAATGACTGCTCCGCCTGTATATTGTCTCCCAAACTGGTCGAAGTCGGCCGTCATCCGAATGTTGAAATAAAAACACGCCGAACCGTAGAATCGGTCGAAGGTGAACCCGGAAAATTCAAAGTTAAGATGACATCTGCTCCGCGGTACGTCAATCTGGATAAATGCACCGGTTGCGGGGACTGCGCCAAAGTCTGTCCCGTATCGGTTCCTGCCGGATTCAACGGCAATTTAAGCGAAAGAAAAGCCATCTATCGTCACTTCCCGCAGGCCATTCCCAGCGGATTCGCGATTGATAAAGTGGGAACCTCTCCCTGTAAAGCCCACTGTCCCACGCACATCAGCGTTCAGGGTTATGTGGCGCTGATCGCCGAAGGCAAATTCAAGGAAGCGCTCAAACTGATCAAACAGGATAATCCTTTCCCCATCGTCTGCGGTCGTGTTTGCAATCATCCCTGCGAGACGGCCTGTATGCGGGGCAAGGTGGATGATCCGATTGATATCATGCATCTCAAACAATTCGTCGCTGATCTGGATCTCAACAGCGACACCCGCTATATTCCCGAAAAGAAAGAAAGCAAAGGCAAAAAGGTTGCCGTCGTCGGCGCCGGTCCTTCGGGATTAACCTGCGCTTATTATCTGGCCATTGAAGGCTATGATGTGGATGTTTTCGAAGCTCTGCCCGTGGCCGGCGGCTGGCTGGCCGTGGGTATTCCGGAATATCGTCTTCCCAAGAATGTTCTGAAAGCGGAAATCAAGATCATTGAAGACCTGGGCGTGAAAATTCATCTCAACAAGAGAATCGGCAAGGACATTTCCTTTGATAAATTGAAAGCCGATTACGATGCCGTTTTCATCGGCTGCGGCACGATGAAAAGCAGCAAACTCAACATCCCCGGCGAAGACATGAAGGGAGTGGTTCACGGCGTTGATTACCTGATGAAAGTCAACCTCGGCGAAAAAGTCAACCTCGGCGACAAGGTTGCCGTCATCGGCGGCGGTAACGTCGCGATGGATGCTGTTCGCACAGCGGTCAGAACCGGTTCGAAAGAAGTCTTCATTCTTTATCGGCGTACCCGTGCGGAAATGCCGGCGTCTCCGGAGGAAATCGAAGAGGCCATTGAAGAAGGAATTGAAATGAAATTCCTCGTCGCTCCGAAACGCGTTGTGGGCAAAGATGGGAAAGTGACCGGCATCGAATGTACGCGCATGGAACTGGGTGAGCCGGATGCGAGCGGTCGTCGTCGTCCCGTCGAAATCAAGGGCTCCGAATTTATCATTGAATGCGACGCGATCGTTCCCGCCATCGGTCAGGAAGCCGATCTGTCTTTCATCACCAAAGAAAGCGGCGTCTCGATTAATAAATGGAATAATGTCGATTTCGATAAAGTCACTTACGCGACCAACGTTCCCGGTATCTTTACCGGTGGTGACGTTTCCACCGGTCCCCAGACCGTCGTCAAGGCGGTTTATTCCGGGAAGGAAGCGGCAAAATCCATCGACCGTTATCTGCGCGGCGAGGATATGAAGGCCGGTCGTGAAAAAGACTGGACCAAGGATCTTGCGGACAAAGCCGATCTTTCCAATTTCTCCAAGGTTCCGCGTGAAAAATATCCGCTGATGAAGCCGGAAGACCGCAAGACGAATTTCAAGGAAGTCGGTCTGGGATTCAGTGAGGCGCAGGCCAAAGCCGAAGCGCTGCGCTGCCTGTCCTGCGGTGTCTGTTCCGAATGTTATCAGTGCGTGGAGGCCTGTATCGCCAAGGCCATTGATCATGAGATGAAGGTTACCGAAGAAACCATCGAGGTCGGCGCCATTATCGCATCCCCCGGTTTTGAAATTTTCGACGCCCGTCTGCGCGGCGAATATGGCTACGGTATCTATAAGAACGTTGTTTCGGCGCTTCAGTTTGAAAGAATTCTGTCCGCGTCTGGTCCGTTCTTCGGTCACGTCCAGAGAATTTCCGACGGCAAGGAACCCAAGAAGATTGCCTTCATTCAGTGCGTCGGTTCGCGCGATGTTTCCTGCGACAATAGCTGGTGCTCATCGGTCTGCTGTATGTATGCCACCAAAGAGGCGATCATCGGTAAGGAACACGCCAAGGGTCTGGAACCCACCATTTTCTATATGGATATTCGCGCACACGGCAAGGATTTCGACCGGTTTGTCAATCGCGCCAAGGACGAATACGGCATCCGTTACATCCGCTCCATGCCGTCCACCATCAAAGAATTGCAGCAGACCAACAATCTGTTGATCACCTATGTCAACCAGGATGGAACCCTGACCGAAGAAGAATTCGACATGGTTGTTCTGTCCGTCGGTCTCATGCCTCCCAAGGAAGCCAAACAGCTGGCTGCCAGCCTTGGTGTTGAACTGGAAGAGCACGGTTTTTGCAAGACTGCTCTGGAAAATCCGGTACAGACCTCGCGTCCCGGCGTGTTTGTCTGCGGCGCCTTCGGCGGTCCCAAGGATATTCCCGAAACCGTTATGGAAGCTTCTGCCGCGGCAGCCTGCGCGGAAGGCCTGCTCGCCTCCAAGCGCGGCACCATGATTACTCCGGTGGAAAACCCGGAAGAAAAAGATATGCGCGGACAGGGCGTGCGCACCGGCGTATTTGTCTGTCACTGCGGTATTAACATCGGTGGCGTTGTCAACGTTCCCGCTGTTCGTGATTATGCCGCGACGCTGCCCACCGTTGTTTACACGGCTGACAATCTTTTCACCTGTTCGCAGGACACCGCCGTGAAGATGAAAGAGGTTATCGAGGAACAGAATCTGACCCGCGTGGTTGTGGCATCCTGCTCGCCCAGAACGCAT
Source organism: Smithella sp. (assembly GCA_018056685.1). Lineage (GTDB taxonomy): Bacteria > Desulfobacterota > Syntrophia > Syntrophales > Smithellaceae > Smithella. The sequence goes on along the minus strand of JAGPFC010000009.1, from coordinate 37,477 downwards.
GAAGGGCTGTTCCAGGAAAACTGCGAGAAAGCCGGCTTAAACCGCTATCTCTTTGAGATGGCCAATATCCGCGATCAGAACTCCTGGGTGCATATGCACGAGCCGGAAGCAGCCACGGAAAAAGCCAAAGACCTGCTGCGCATGGCGGTGGCCAAGGCTCAGTATCTCAAACCGTTAAAACCCGGTCAATTATCCGTGAATCATCAGGCCTTGATTATCGGCGGCGGTCTGGCCGGTATGACCGCGGCGCTGTCGCTGGCCGATCAGGGATTTGCTTCGTTCATCGTGGAGAAGGAAGACCGTCTCGGCGGTAATTACAATCATCTCTATAAAACACTGGAAGGCCTTGACGCGCAGGCTCATTTGAAAGGCCTTCTGGATAGAGTTTACAAGAATCCGTTGATCACGGTAACCACCGGCGCCAAGATCGAGAAGATCGAAGGCTTCATCGGCAATTATAAGACGACAGTCAAAGCCAAAGACGGCGAAAAGGTCTTTGAACACGGTGTTGTGATTGTGGCCACCGGCGCTTACGAGAACAAGACCAAGGAATATCTCTATGGCCAGAACGCTGCAGTGAAAACACAGCGTGAACTTGAAACCATGATTTATGGTAAGGATTCCAAACTGGCTGCCCTGAAAAATATTGTCATGATTAATTGCGTGGGAAGCCGCGACAAGGAAAGACCCTACTGCAGCCGTTACTGCTGCTCGGAAGCGATCAAGAACGCGCTGGAACTCAAGGCGGCCGATCCTTCGCGCGACATCACGATCATTTACCGTGACATCCGCACCTTCGCGTTCAAGGAAGATTATTACAAGAAGGCGCGTGAAGCGAATATCAAGTTTATCTCTTATGAAGAAGACCGCAAACCGGAAGTGGTTGCCGCAGGCGACAAGGTGGAAGTGAAAGTCTTTGATCCGATTATGAATGAATCCGTGACGCTGCCGGCTGATGCGGTCGTGCTGAGCGTCGGCGTTGTGCCGAATCCGGAAAACGCGGCCATTGGCCAGATGCTGAAAGTACCGACCAATCAGGACGGTTTCTTCATGGAAGCACATGTCAAATTACGCCCGGTCGATTTCGCGACGGACGGTGTGTTCATGTGCGGCATGTCTCATTCACCGAAATTCAGCGATGAAACCGTTACCCAGGCCAACGCTGCGGTATCACGTGCCTGCACGATTCTGACGCTGGATTACATCGAGGCGGAAGGCAAGACGGCTTATGTGAACAAGGAAAGATGTTCCGCGTGCGGTTTGTGCGAAATCAACTGTCCCTACAGCGCGATCAGCGTGAACGTGGCGGAAGGCTGTGCCGAAGTCAACGCGGTACTTTGCAAGGGCTGCGGAGTTTGCACAGCGTCCTGTCGCATGAACGCCGTGGACCTCAACGGTTTCAACAACGAAGAAGTTTTGGCACAGATATATAATTTAAACGAAGGCTAACGGCTAAAAACCGTCAAGTCGTTGGAAGGAGAATATATGGCTGAAAATTTAGCAACCAAAGAATGGCAACCCAAGTTCGTTGCCATCGTCTGCAACTGGTGCACCTACGCGGGTGCTGATCTCGCGGGTATCAGCAGGATTCAGTACCCGACGAATGTGCGTATCATCCGCGTACCCTGCACGGGACGAATCAATCCTTTTTATATTGTGAAAGCCCTGCAGACCGGAGCCGACGGCGTCTTGGTCTCGGGTTGACACCCGGGTGAATGCCACTATATTTCGGGAAATCTGGTGGCACGGCGCAAGTTTGCGACGTTAAAAAGTTTCCTGAATTACATCGGTGTGGAAGGCGACAGAACAATCTTTACCTGGGTTTCCGCCTCCGAAGGTGACAGATGGGCTCAGGTCATCAAAGGCGCTACGGAGAAAATCAGGGCGCTGGGACCGGCCAATAAATTGATAAAAAAGATTAATTAACGTTTTGCAATAAAAATTAACGGGGAATCATCACTGTGGAAAACATCGAAACAAAATTGCGGGAAGAAGCAAACAGGCTGCTTCTGGAAAAAAAGGTTGATGTGATTGTCGGTTATGAAAAGGGTACGCTGCCCTTGACGGCCACGCCTTGTTTCATTACCAAGCCGGAAGAAGCGGAGAAACTGGTGTGGAATAATCTCTGCACGCAGAATCTGGCCAAGTACGTTCATGACTTGATTACTCAACATAAAAATTCCCAAAAAAGAGTCAAGCCGGAAGACCGGAAGAAAAAAGTCATCGGTGTCATTGCGCGCGGCTGCACGACCCGTTCACTGATTATTCATCTACAGGAAAGACAGTATGGACGTGATGAAGTGGTTATCATCGGTGTTCCCTGTGACGGATATGTGGACGGCAAGGGATTGAAGGTTGCGATCGGCGGCGCGGACATTATCGAGGGATCGCTGGAAGGCGGCCAGATTAAAATGAAAACATCCGACGGCGACAAGACGGTCGCTCTGAAAGATATGCTGGCGGACAACTGCAAGACCTGCCGGTTCAACAATCCGATTATTTCCGACGTGATGATCGGGTCCCCCGCTCCGGCGATGAATCCCGACGCGGAATATGATGACGTCAAGGATTTCGAAGGCAAGTCCATTGAAGAGCGATGGGCGTATTTCACCAAGGAAATGGAAAAGTGCATCCGGTGTTATGCCTGCCGTCAGGCCTGTCCTTCCTGCTATTGTCCGACCTGTTTTGTCGAACAGAGTCAGCCGCAGTGGGTCGGTATCGGAGAAGACGCGACGGACACCCAGGTTTTCCAATTCATGCGTTTATATCACATGGTCGGACGCTGTGTGGACTGCGGGTCCTGCATTTCTGTTTGTCCGATGGGTGTGGACCTGAGGAAGTTTCTCAAGAAACTCGACAAGGATTGCTTTGAGTTTTTCGGGAACCGTGCAGGATCCAGCATGGAAGACATGCCGCCACTGGGTAAATTCGATGAACATCACGATAAGGGAGACTTTGTCTTCAACCCATAATCAGTTTGAGTAAATGGAGTTTACATGGAAACTTTTCTGGAAGAAGTAAACAAAAAAATAAACGGAGTGCCATTGCAGCGCTGCTATCACTGCCGCAAGTGCACGGCCGGTTGTCCGATGACCAGGCACATGGAGTACAACCCCAACAAGGTTATCAAGATGATTCAGAACGGCCAGCGCGACAAGGTTCTGAACAGTTCCACTATCTGGCTTTGCCTGTCCTGCGAAACCTGCATTACCCGATGCCCGAATCAGGTGGATATCGCCAGCATGATGGATGTGCTCCGGCAGATGGCCATACAGAACGGCACCGTCCGTGAAGCGAACGTTCTGAAGTTCCATGAGGCGTTCCTTTCCGGGATGAAATTCGGTGGACGCATCAATGAACCGATGATGATGGTGCAATACAAACTCAAGTCCGGAGATTTGTTCTCCGATGCGATGCTGGGTCTGGATATGTTTATGAAAGGCAAACTGGCCCTTTTGTCCCCCCGCACGAAAGACATGAAATCGGTCAGAAGTATTTTTGAAAAAACAAAGACTAGATAAAGAGGTAAAAGGTTAAGGAGGCTACTCTTGAAAGTTTCATACTATCCGGGCTGTTCGCTGCACGCGACGGGAAAAGAATATGATCAGTCCATGAAAGCCGTCAGTCGCGCTCTGGACATCGAGTTGAAGGAAGTCGACGACTGGTGTTGCTGCGGAGCGTCATCCGCACACAGTACGAATTTTGATTTGTCCATCGCCCTTTCGGCACGCAATCTTGTTCTGGCGGAAAAAGATGCGATGGATGTCATGGTTCCATGTGCCGCCTGTTATAATCGTTTTAAAACAGCCGAGCATCATTTAAAAGCGGATAAAGACCTCAAATCAAAAATTGAAGGTGTGATTGGAGCAAAATATCAGGGCGGCATTGCCATCCGCAATCCCATTGATATCCTTTTTAACGACATCGGGATTGACACACTGGCCAAGAAGGTCACGAAACCGCTTGCCGGCTTGAAGCCTGTTTCCTATTACGGGTGTCTGCTACTCAGACCGCCGGAGGTCTGCCAGTTCGAAAATTACGAAAATCCGTACATGATGGATAAGATTATGAAGACCATCGGTGCCGATGTGAAGATGTGGTCCTACAAAACGGATTGCTGCGGCGGTTCGCTGGCCATCAGCAAAACGTCGATTGTGGTGGATATGTGCGACAAGTTGATGCGCGCAGCCCGTGAGGCGGATGCGAACTGCGTGGTGACGGCGTGTCCGCTGTGCATGGCCAATCTGGATATGCGTCCCAGTGAAGGAAACAAGATGCCGGTATTTTATTTTACGGAACTGATTTCCCTGGCGATGGGACTTCCCGGGTCGGCCGATACGCTCAAATCGCATATTTTTGATCCCCGGCCGCTGCTGCAGCAGCTGGGACTGATTTAATAAATTGTAAGCGAATTTCGTTTGGAGAAAATTCTTAATTATGGAAAAACGTTTGATTAAAAAAGATGCACTGGCGGGCATTGCCAAAAAAATGGCCGAGAAACTCCTTGTCTGGGCGCCGGTAAAAAAAGAAGATAACATTCTTTTTGAACCTCTGCAGAAAAACGCCGAGCCCAACTTTGCTTATTTAAATTCCAAAAACGCGCCGAAAAATGTTTTCTTCCCGCACACGGAAACCATGATGAAATACACCCGTACTCCCAAGGGGATGGTTTTCTCCGCTGAGGAAAACAAGGCAGTCGAATCGGTATTATTCGGCGTGCGTCCCTGCGATGCCCACAGCTTTGTGCTGCTGGACAAGCTTTTTGATCAGGAAAAATACAAAGACGGCTACTATATTGCCAAAAGACAGAGCACGACGGTGATCTCCCTGGCCTGTGTGAAACCGCCCTACGCCAGCTGTTTCTGCACATCGGTTGACGGCGAACCGGTTTCTTCCGACGGAGCGGATATCCTGCTGACCGACATCGGGTCCGATTATCTGGTGGAGTTCATTACGCCCAAGGGAGAAAAACTGGCCTCTTACTTTGGCGATGCCAAAGCGGATGCCGCGGCCGAAACCAGGAAAAACGAAATTGCAACCAAGGCCAAAGAAGCCATCAAGTCCAAAATACCGGCGCATGAAATCAAGCCGATTCTGGATAAGAATTTTGACAATCCTTTCTGGAACACGATCCACGGCAAATGCCTGGCCTGCGGAACCTGCACCTATATGTGTCCCACCTGCCACTGCTTTGACATCAGTGATGAAGTGAAGGGCAGTGACGGTGTCCGTCTGCGTTCCTGGGATTCCTGCATGTTTCCGCTGTTTACCAAGGAAACTTCGGGACACAACCCGCGTTCTTCACAGAAGGAAAGGTGGCGACAGCGCGCGATGCACAAGTTTAAGTATTATGTGGACATGTTTAATTGCATCGCCTGTGTGGGTTGCGGCAGATGCGTCATGTCTTGTCCTGTAAATATTGATATAAGAAAAATTGTTGAAGATATTTCAAAATTATAATCAGGGAGTTCGTAATGCAAAACCCGTACATACCTTATCCCGTTGTTGTGGATAAAATCATTACCGAAGTCGATACCAAAGACATCAAAACATTCCGTTTTAAATTTGTGAATCCGGAAGATGAACAGAAATACGCCTATATTCCCGGTCAGTTCGGCGAACTTTCCATTTTCGGCAAAGGCGAATCACCGATCGGTATAGCTTCTTCTCCGACACAGAAGGGTTATGTGGAATTCACCGTACAGAAAGCCGGCGTGGTGACCACGGCACTGCACGAGATGGAAGAAGGCACGGTCATGGGCATCCGGGGGCCTTTGGGCAATTCCTGGCCGCTGGACTTCCTGGCAGGTAAAAATATTGTCATCGTCGGCGGCGGTTTCGCTTTTACGACTCTGCGCTCGCTGATTAATTACATGCTTTTTGAAGACAACCGCAAACGTTTTGGCAATATTACGGTGATTTACGGCGCACGAAATCCCGGCCTGCTGCTTTATAAGGATGAACTGGTCGAGTGGGGCAAGAGAACGGATATCAATCTCAATGTAACCGTTGATAAAGGTGATGCTAACTGGAAAGGCAAAGAAGGTTTTGTGCCTGCCGTATGCAAGGAAGTCGCGCCCAGCAAGGAAAATGCCGTGGCAGTGATCTGCGGACCTCCGGTCATGATCCGTTTTACGTTGCCGGTATTCTTCGATCTGGGCTTTTCGAAGGAAAACATCCTCACGTCTCTGGAAATGAGAATGAAATGCGGGATCGGCAAGTGCGGACGTTGCAACGTGGGCAGCAAGTATGTCTGCAAAGATGGACCGGTATTTTCACTCGCGGAACTGGATAAACTGACACCGGAATACTAAATAAATTTTCATACTTTAAAATGAGAAAGGGGGCTCCGCTGGTGTCCCCTTTTTTTTGAGAAGCAAAATTTAAATTTACGTTGACTGGAAAAATTAAGATTTGCCGTTTGATTTGTGATGTGCTAACAAAAACATAAATTGAACTTGAAAAACGGGAGAAGTTGAATGTCGCAAACAGTTACACCCTATCTGGAAATGTCCCGGGCCATTGTAGAAGCGGGCGGTGAAGCGCTAAAAAAATGCTATCAGTGCGGCACCTGCACGGGCACCTGTCCCTGGACACCGATTACCCATTTCAATATCCGCAAACTGGTGCGTTACGGGCAGTTGGGGCTCGACGGCATCGAAGAGTTCATGTGGGGATGTTCTACCTGTAAGTTCTGTGTGGATCGCTGTCCCCGAGGGGTGGAACTCATCGACATCGTTACAGCAATCCGCAACGTTTACAGCGGTGGAGGCATGTTGCCGCAGAGTCTTCGGGCTTTTGTGGGTTCCATGTCGGCGCGCGGCAATCCATGGTCCGGGGAACCGACAAAAAGGAATGACTGGGCTAAAGACAAATATCCTCTGTATTCTAAAGAAACGAAATATCTTTTTTGGACCTGTTGCACTGTCTGCTACGATCCCCGCAATATTAAACTGGCCAAAGCAACCGCCGAAGTATTGAATCTGGCGGGGTTGAACTGGGGGATGCCTTCGGTGGACGTGAATTGCTGCGGCGAGAGCGTGCGAAAAGTAGGCGATCTCGAACTTTTCGAGCGACTCCGACAGAACAATCTAGATTATTTCAAGAGCAATCACGTTGACAAGATCATTACGGTTTCACCGCATTGTCTGGTTACGTTCAAGAAAGAATACGGTGAAGACTATGAAGTTTTTCATTTAAGCCAGCTTATCGACAGGCTGATCAAAGAGGGTAAACTGACACCCAAAAAAGATTTTGGCGGGCTCAAGGTGACCTATCATGATCCCTGTTATCTTGGCAGGCACAGCGGCGTTTATGACGCGCCCCGTGATATTCTGAAAGCCATTCCCGGTATTGATTTTGTGGAAATGGGACGGAACCGTGAACAGAGCATGTGCTGCGGTGGAGGTGGCGGCGGATTGTGGATGGAGAAACTCAAAGGCGAGCGCCTGAGCGACTTAAGAATTGAAGAAGCGATGGCAACCGGCGCAACAGTTCTGGCGACATCCTGTCCGTATTGCATTACGATGTTTGAAGACAGCAGCCGGACACTCAATGTGGATGAACAGATTAAGATTAAAGATGTGACAGAACTCTTTCTGGAAAGCCTGGGTGTCAACATGGACGAGTTAATGGCGGGTGCTGCCGACCTTAACTTTACCTGTAAGGTATAAAAAGATTGAAGATATAAAATCGGCTTAATGATTTTGAAGTAAATAATACCAGGAGAATTTATGAGCAGAATTGGTGTTTTTGTTTGCCACTGCGGTTTGAACATAGCCAAAACAGTTCGGGTGAGCGAACTGGCGCAGTTTGCATCCACACTGCCTGATGTTGTTGTCGCGAAAGATTACAAATTCATGTGTTCCACGCCCGGCCAGGAAATGATCGCCAATGATATTAAGGAACACAAACTGGACAGAGTGATTGTGTCGGCCTGTTCCCCGCTGATGCATGAGCAGACGTTCCGCAAAGTTCTTGAAAACGCCGGTCTGAATAAATACCTGGTGACCATTGTCAATATCCGTGAGCAGGTTTCCTGGGTTACGCACGATATTGAGGAGGGAACGGCCAAAGCCAAGGCCGTGCTCAACGGCGCCGTTTACCGCGCGAGGCTCCTAGCGCCGCTTACCTCACGCGTGATTGACGTCAATGACGATGTGTTGGTTGTCGGAGCCGGCATCGCCGGGATTCAGGCGTCGCTGGAACTGGCCAATACGGGCAAAAAAGTTTATCTGATCGAGAAGAATTCCACGATCGGCGGACACATGGCACAGTTCGATAAAACGTTTCCCACCCTGGATTGCTCGGCCTGCATTCTGACGCCTAAAATGGATGCCGTCATGCAGCATAAAAATATTACCCTGATGACCTATTGTGAAGTCAGTGACGTTAAAGGATTTGTCGGCAACTTTGATGTTACGGTCCGGCAGAAAGCACGCTACATCGATCACAGCAAGTGTAACGGATGTCTGGCCTGTACGGAGAAGTGCCCCGGCAAGGGCGTCTCGGAATGGGATGAAGGCCTGGTGAAAAGAAAGGCCATTCACATTCCGTTCCCGCAGGCCGTACCGCAAAGACCGATTATCGATAGAGACGCTTGCACCTTTTTTAAAAAGGGCAAATGCCGTCTTTGTGAAAAGGTTTGCGAACACAAAGCAATTGATTTTGAACAGCAGGATACCTTTACCACGGTGAAAGTTGGTGCGGTCATCGTGGCCACAGGGTATGATTTAATGGATACCCAACCACTGGTTCAGTATGGGTACGGCAGATACCCCGGTGTCTATAACGCTTTGGAAGTCGAAAGGCTCTTCAATTCCACCGGTCCGACCGGAGGCAAGGTGACGCTGCGGGATGGAAAAGAGCCTCAGGCCATTGCTATTTTGCACTGCATCGGCAGCCGGGATAAAAACAATTATGAGTACTGCAGCCGGGTCTGTTGCATGTATTCGCTGAAATTCTCTCACTTGTTCAAGGAGAAGACCGCGGCAGACGTTTATCAGTTTTATATCGATATGCGCGCCGCCGGTAAAGGCTATGAAGAATTTTACAACCGCATTATCGAAGAAGATGTAAAGTTTATCCGCGGCAAAGGGGCGCGTGTGGCTGAAAGTACTGATGAACCGGGCCGTTTGGTGGTGGAAGCGGAGGATACGATTACCGGAAAATTCATCAAACTGCCGGTGGACATGGTGGTACTTTCGCCGGCAATGATTCCGCGGTCGGGTGCCAAGGACATCGCCCGGCTCTTTAATCTGAGCACGGACAAGAACGGTTTTTTTATGGAACGCCATCCGAAACTGGCACCGCTTTCCACGATGTCCGAAGGCATTTTTATCGCCGGGGTCTGCCAGAGTCCGAAAGATATTCCCGATACGGTAGCGCAGGCCAACGGCGCGGCGGCGGAAGCCTTGACGATTGTCGAAAAAGATAAAATGGAGCTGGAAGCGACCACCGCGATGGTCAATCCGGCATCCTGCTGCGCCTGCCAGAATTGCGTGCGGGTTTGCCCGTACGGCGCGCCATTCTTTAACGAGCAAAAAGGTGTTTCGGAAATCAACGAGGCACTGTGCAAGGGCTGCGGTCTTTGCGCTTCGGTCTGTCCGGCATCGGCCATTATCGCGCGGCATTTCACGAATGACCAAGTTTTAGCTGAAATAGAAGGTTTGATGGAATTTTAGAATACAGGGGAAGGAAAGTTTATGTCATTTGAACCGAAAATACTGGGCATTGCCTGTAACTGGTGTACTTATACCGGAGCCGATCTGGCCGGAACGACCCGGTTGTCGTATCCGCAAAATCTGCGTGTTGTCCGCGTGATGTGTTCCAGCCGCATCAATCCTTCGTTTATTTTCCGTGCCTTTCAATTGGGAGCGGACGGGGTGCTGGTCGGCGGCTGCCATCCGGGAGATTGTCACTACAATACGGGAAATCTTTACGCTCGACGAAGACTGGCTGTGACCAAAAAAATACTGGAATTCGCGGGCATCGAACCGGGGAGATTCCGTGTCGAATGGATTTCCGCATCGGAAGGAAACAAATTTGCCGAGGTTGTCCGGGAATTTACCGAGCAGGTGAGGAGTTTGGGTCCGCAGACTAAATTCAAGATAGAACAACAGCCAACGCCGGAGAAGATATGAGTATCAATTTTAAGCACATCGAAGACAAACTAAAAACCGAAGCAAAAAAATTGCTGGAACAGGGCAAGGTAGGCATTGTGCTGGCGTACGGGAAAGGGTATGATGATAACCATCCCATGCCTTATGTGGCCAGAAATGCCTCCGATGTCGAAAATATCGTTTTTAACGAATTCTGCACGGCGAATCTGGCACGTTATCTGGTTCGCTATCCGCGCGGGACGAAAATCGCCATCGCCGTCAAGGCGGCGGACAGCCGCGCGGTGGTTCAACTGATTCAGGAAGAAAAGATTAAACGGGAAAACCTGGTGGTTTTGGGTATTCCGGTTTACGGGATGAAGAATTCTAAAACCGGTGACGTCATCGACAGTCAAACAACCTGCGGGCTTCATAATCCGGTGATTTACGATATCCTGCTGGGCAAAGAAGTCCATGGCAAGTCCGTGATTTCCCCCTACGATGTTCTCGTGGAATATGAAACGATGGACAAGGAAGCGCGCTGGGTTTTTTGGAAAAAAGAACTGGATAAATGTATCCGCTGTTATGCCTGCCGCAAGGCGTGTCCGATGTGCTACTGCGATCCCTGCTTTATCGACCAGAATAATCCGAGATGGGGGGATAAGTCACCCCAGTCCCATGGCAACCTGATGTATCACCTGACCCGATTCCATCATCTGGCCGGCCGTTGCATCGACTGCGGCGAATGTTCACGCGCCTGCCCGGTGGATATTCCCCTGTATCTGTTCCACAAAAAAGTGGCGAAGGAGTGCGAGGAAATGTTCGGCCAGGCTGCGGGAATGAGCGTGCAAGACAAACCGGTCCTGGTCAATTTCCGGGTGGAAGATTCCGATAAAATTCTGGAGTAAGGAGATTGGTTGTGTTGAAGAAAACAGCTATCAAAAAAATATCCGAGTTGGCAGTACAACTGATGCAGAAAGGAACGCTGGTCGCTCCTGTTCAGGAAGCCGCCGGCTTCAATTTTCGGGAAATTTCCGACGCCAAACAGGTGGGTTTGGATTTTCACAACACGATTCTCAGTCCCAAGGCGGTTTTCTTTCCTCAGATGGAAGACTTTGTCCGGTATCAGACGGGTAAGTCCATTCTGGAATCCGTGCCCGTTGAATTGAATGTAAAACCGACATTTCTTTTCGGTGTCCGTCCCTGTGACGTGAAGAGCTTTGAGATCATGGATATTCATTTTTCGGGCACCGGTGTGGTTGATCCTTACTGGCGGGCCAGAAGAGAATCCACAACGATTTTCGGTTATGCCTTTGATCTGGACGTGCCGGCTCAGGCGGAAGAGTTTTATCAGACGCTGGGTATCGGCGCCGCCGATCCCGATGGCAGCGATATTTTTATGATCCGCAAAGGTGAGACGCTTTTGCTTAAAGGCATAACCCCCAAGGGGGAAAAACTGCTGACCCAGCTGTCCCGTCTTGCCGATTGTACGGCAAATGAAGAAGAATATTTCAGGAATTACATCATTCGGGGGCGCGATTTCAAGACCCGTTATACCTGTGTTGATGACAAAAACATTGCCAAGAAATTAGAAGATATTTTTGACAATGGTGATTTCTGGATGAAGGTATCCGTTGCCTGTCTGAGCTGCGGCGTTTGCACGTTTGTCTGTCCCAACTGTTACTGTTTTGACATTTGCGATGAAACGCTCTTCGGAAAAGGCACCCGCCGCCGGGTTTGGGATGCCTGCATGTTTACCGATTTTACACTGGAGGCCAGCGGGCACAATCCGAGATCGCAGGTATTTCAAAGATTGCGACAGAAGATCAAGCACAAATATTCCTATCATGTGAGAAAATACGGTGTGATCTCCTGTGTCGGCTGCGGACGCTGTACGCGGCATTGTCCGGTGAATATCGACATTTTTTCCATTGTGGAAGAGGCGATGACCGTTTGATGATGCCGGGACACTGCCGCGGAAAAATTTTAAAATGTAAACCATTGATTTGAGGGATAATGATGAGTTCAAGCAATCCATACATACCGGTTCCCGTTGAGATATCCGAAATCATGAATGAAGTTGATACGAATGATATCAAAACATTCCGCCTCACCTTCCTGCGCAAGGAAGACGAGAAAAACTTTAAATATCTTCCGGGACAATTTGCCGAATTGTCCATTTACGGCAAGGGGGAAGCGCCCATTGGAATTGCCTCGTCTCCGACTGAAACGGGCTACGTGGAATTCACCGTTCAGAGAGCCGGGACCATTGTGCCGGGTCTGGTCACCGCCGCGCTGCATGATCTGGAGCCGGGCAGTAAAATCGGATTGCGAGGCCCCCTGGGACATCCATGGCCGATTGAGTTTTTAGAGAAAAAGAATATTGTGGTCGTTGGAGGCGGATTTGCGTTTACGACCCTGCGTTCGCTCATCAACTATATGCTGCAGCAGGATAATCGTTCGCGCTTCGGCGAAATCACGGTGATTTACGGCGCCAGAACGCCCGGACTGCTCTTGTATAAGGATGAGCTGGCTGCCTGGGAAAAACGGGACGACATGAAGACGATCATTACCGTGGACAAAGGCAATGCGACTTGGACAGGCCGGGAAGGCTTTGTTCCTGCCGTATGCAAAGACGTTGCGCCGTCTCCGTACAAGGCAGTGGCCGTCATTTGCGGGCCGCCCGTTATGATCAAATTTACCCTGCCGGTCTTTTTCGATTTGGGTTTTTACAAGGAAAATATTCTGACGTCACTCGAAATGCGCATGAAATGCGGCATTGGCAAATGCGGCCGCTGTAACGTCGGTTATAAATATGTCTGCTCCGACGGGCCGGTATTTTCCCTGGCCGAACTGGATGAATTGCCCAGGGACTTTTAATCTCTTAAAGCAGGATCATGTATGAATATATTATAGGATCGACAGAAGCATATAGAAAATGAATCATGAATAATATCATGATCTTTGCTGCTTTCAGGTGTATCTTAAGCCGTTCATCTTTTTATACGCTTATTTTTGCTGTAGCTCTTTTCTTAAAAAAAGCGTAAATTACATTAACCGTTACAGGATATTGTCGCCAGGACAATATGAAGACCGAAGCAATATTATTTTTTCATGAAAGGAGTATCGTATGAATTATTTAGTGCAGCCCAAAAAGTATAAGAGTCTCATGGCGGACAAAGGTTCGCAGGCCATTATGGAAAAAACCATCGCCTTTTTTGAAAAAATGGGTAAAGAGCGTTTGCTCGATGATTACAACAAAAAGGTCTGGTATCGGGAGTTTGTTGATTTTATCGGAAAGGAGCAGATCTTTGCCAAACTGCTTACACCCAGTCAGTATGGCGGGGGTGATCCCGATTGCCGCTGGGATACCGCCCGCAACAGCGAATACAGCGAACTGCTGGCTTTTTACGGTTTGGGTTACTGGTATTGTTTTCAGGTCAGTATCTTGGGTCTTGGTCCCATCTGGATGAGCCCCAATGAAAAGGCAAAAAAGAAGGCGGCGGAGCTGCTCAAGAAAGGCGCCATATTTGCTTTTGGTCTTTCCGAAAGGACACATGGCGCGGATATTTACTCTACTGAAACCACATTAACGCCGGTCAAAGACGGCACCTGGGTAGCCAACGGTGAAAAATATTACATCGGCAACGGTAACGAGGCGGAGATGGTGTCCACACTGGGCAAGATCAAGGACGGGACAGACGATTACACCTTCTTTGTCACCAATTACAAGCATAAAGCCTATGAGCTTAAGAAGAATGTTATCTCTCATCAGGAATATGTCTCCAATTTCGCACTGCATGATTATCCCATTACCGCGGATGACATTCTGTCCCGCGGACCGCACGCCTGGGATTCCGCTCTCAATACGGTCAATATCGGCAAGTTCAATATCGGTCCGGCATCCATCGGCGTCGTGGAACACTGTTTTTACGAAGCCATTACGCATGCCGCCAACCGCATTCTTTACGGAATGAGAGTCACGGATATGCCGCATGTGCGCAAAAACTTCATGGATGCCTGGCTCAGACTGGTTGCCATGAAATTGTATCAGCGACGCGCCACGGATTATTTCCGCAATGCCAATGAAAAAGATAGACGTTATCTGCTCTATAATCCCACGAGCAAGATGAAGGTGACCTTGCAGTCCGAGGATGTTCTGAATCTGCTTTGGGAAGTCATTGCCGCCAAAGGTTTTGAAAAGGATACCTATTTCCATATGGCCGCGGCTGATATCCGCGGACCATCCAAGCTGGAAGGCACAGTCCATGTTAACGTCCAGCTCATCCGCAAGTTCATGAAGAACTATTTCTTCAATCCGGCTTCTTATGCTCCCGTCGCGCCTGATTTTTCAAGCAAAGACGATTTGTTCCTGTTTAATCAGGGGCCGACCAAGGGTCTGGGCTCGGTCCAGTTCCATGATTACAAACCTGTCTTTGAAGCCAGCAAGCAGCTCCCGAATGTGGGCATCTTCATTCAGCAGATTAATCTTTTCAAGGAAATGCTGGAGAAGGCCGGACCGGACAAGGCGCAGGATATGGATCCGTCGTGGTCGCTGCCGCTGGGCGAAATGTTTTCCATCGTCGTTTACGGTCAGCTGATTCTGGAACAGGCTGCGTTTGACAAGGTCGACACGGATATTATTAATCAGATTTTTGATTTTATGGTGCGGGATTTCTCACGCTTCGCGCTGCAGATTTACGGTATGCAAAATACCAAAGACGATCAGAGAGCCTACTGTAGGGAAATCATGCTGATCAGAAGTCAGGGTGACGACGCGCAGTACAACAAAGTCTGGCAGAATTATGTTTTTGCCCTCAACGGCGAATACGCGATGAATGAAAAGTAGGTGGAAAATTAATTTTGTGATTTGGATACGGAGGATGATGACCTGATCATCTGAACAAAGGCCGTAGATAAAAAACTTAAACAGTGCCTTCCGGAGCTTTACAAAGCGCCGGAAGGCACTGTTCGTTTATGAAATTTCCTCAATGCCGAACGGATATTTCGACATCAGCTCACAGCCGTCTTTGGTGATGAGAAGATCATTTTCGTAACGGAAGCCGATGTTCTCCTCCGGCGCGGCATACTGCATAGCGCAGACGACCATTTCATTTTCCTGGTAAACATGATCCTGATCCGTCCAGTAAGGCAGATCACGATTGACGGCTGCGCCGATACGCCATTCGTCGCCGAAAAGACCGATGCCGTGTTCGCAGCCGGGCAGAATAAAATCAGCGCACCCGCGTGATTCCGCAAAATCCATCATCATGGCGGCGAGCGTTCCGGGCGTCGTGCCCGTGCGGTAATTGTCGATAACTTTTTGTACAATCGCGACAAAATTATCCGCGTGCCATCGCTGACGTTTGGTCGCAGGCGCGATCAGATAATTGTGAGAATGGTCACCCAGCGCCAATTTGAACATCGCGTGGAAATCCAGCATGAGCGGCTCGCCCGTTTTGATTTCTTTTGTCGTCGGAGGTGTGCAGGCGCCGAGACCGGTGCGGAAACCGCTGGCAATTTCGTTGAGTCCGGCGAAATTCCACTCTGATACACTGCCCGCCCTGCGCATGGCCAGCGCCGCGATGCCGGCAATCACGGTTTCCGTCATGCCTTTGTAACCGCCGTTTTCCAGCGCGGCGTGCGCCGCCTTGTGTCCTTCATCGACAATCAGCGACGCCATGCGGAAACGTTCGATGGTGCCCTTGTCCTTGATGAGAGAAAGACCGTCAATAATGTCATGTGAATTTACCCATTCAAATCCCGGTAGGGCATTTTTGAAATGAGTGTATTCCCAGTGGGAAAGATTACCTTCGGCTGTGTAGACGGAAATTCCGTCCTCATATCCGATGCGTCCCTTTGTGATGCCGATGTCCTCTTTGATGTAATCGGTGATCGCGGAAACCTGATCCAACCCGCCCATGGGACCGTAGGCGCGAACATGATCGCTGTCCAGCCACGTTTCATCTCCGACACGCATTGCGTCAACAGCAAATGTAAAATAGGTGGGCTGTCCTTCGGTCGGAATGATTAAGTAACTCCGCCAGGGACAGAAGGTATCCATGACGAAACTCATGGTCCGTATGCGCGAACCCAGGTACACATCGATGCCGCGCTTGTGCATTTCAGTCTGTATCGCTTTAACGCGTCCCGGGTTATCGATATAATATTTATCCGTGGGGTCTAATATTCTGGGCATGGTTTGTCTCCTTTCAATACCGGCTTGGAATCTGGGACAGAACTTTATTCAGGCGATCCGCCACGGCGGCAAGTCTGAGTGCTTTGGTCAGATTCCCTTTCAGTTTGATCTTTCCTGTCATGAGGGCTCTTTGCGATCCAAGCTCCGCCCGGGAAATTCTGGCGAACGTTTCATAATCGCCGATGATCAGAAATTCTGCCTTGGGAGGTTCGCCGGTTCCCGTCTCCACGCGGGTTATTTTGCCGTCCTTGCATTCGATAAAAAGAAACATGTCCGTTCCGCCGGGACAATTTTTGTAAATGTTCGACATGGATGTGCTCAGATTATTCATTTTGTCCGGTGTAAGTTCGGACTGAAGTCTTTTGAACGCTTCATCACACCATGCCTTGCTTAAATAATCGAATAATTCGGACATGCAGATACCTCCTGATTTGTCTGGTTAAGGGCGGCATCCATATTCTGCCGTCCGGATGGGTTTTGCTTACAGGTCGCACTTTCAGTTGAGCAGCGCTTTTGCGAACAGTCTATCAAAAAAATTATAAGAACAGAAGAGGGGTATGTCAACAACCTTTATTTTACGTTTATTTAGGCCATAAAGCGTACAACTTTTATTGTTGATTTATTTGGAATATTACTCTAACGTGCGACAATTATTTTTAAGAGGTTTTTACATGAAATACACAAAGAAGTCGCTTTTCCACGGTTATGCCAATCAGATTCTGCATGTTGATTTAACAAGCGGCAAAATCGAACAAAAACCACTTGATGAAAAAGTCCGGGATTTTTTCATCGGCGGACGCGGACTGGGGCTTTACCTTCTGCATAAAAAAATAAACGCTCAAACCAAAGCCGATGACGCAGAAAATCCATTGATTTTTGCTCCGGGACCTCTGGGCGGCATTCCGCAGTTTCCGGGAACCAGCAAGTGCATGGCCATATCGTTGTCTCCGCTGACGCATATTCCCGGGGTATCGAACTTCGGCGGCCATTTTGGTGCTTATTTGAAATATGCCGGTTTTGATGCCCTCGAAATCACCGGAATCAGCAACACGAACGCCATGATTGTCATCGATGATTTTAAAAAAGATATTTACATCACCGAAGCTCCGGCAATTGATCAGGTTTTTGAGCTGGAGAAAGTCATTGTCGATAAATTTCTTCAGGAAGGCCGTGAGAAAAAAGATATCGTCTTTCTGACTACGGGACTTGGCGCCGCGAATACCATGTACGGTTGTATCAACAGCCATTATTATGACCCCGTGAAGCCGGTGGACGGAACCAAGGGATTATTCAGGACAAAACAGGCCGGTCGCACCGGACTGGGCACGGTGATGATTAATAAAAATATCCGGGCGATCGTGGTGCTTTCCGGTTTCCCGCATGGCGAAAATCCCTATGGAGCGGCGGATTGGGAAAAAGTTAAATTATCCGGAACAAAACTGCACAAGATTGTCAAGGAAGTCGATCCTCAATCCCTCCGGATGTACCGCAAAGGCTCGGCCGGCCTCATTGCGTTTATGAACAAGGATGATTACAAGTCGCTGCCGGTCAATAATTATCAGTATGGTTCCGATCCGCGGGCGGGCAATATCTGCGGGAAGAATTACGAGGAACATCTTTTTGATCATCGGGGTATGGACGGCTGCTTTCCCGGCTGCAATCTTCGATGCACCAAGGGCGGCTGGGTAACGCTGGTTTCCGGCGAGCACAAAGGGAAAAAAGTCTGGGTGGATGGTCCCGAATACGAAACAGCGGCGGGCTTTGGCTCCAACCTGGGTATGTGGAACCCCGAATTCATCATGGAAGCCAACTGGTACTGCGATAATTATGGGATCGATACCATCACCACCGCGGTCATTATGGCCTTTGTCATGGAGTGTTACCAGCGCGGCTACTTAATCAAAGAAGATACGGAGGGGTTTGAACTCAAATGGGGCAACGAAAAGGCCGCACTGCAATTCATCCATGATATAGCGTATCGCAAAACGGCGCTCACCAGTATCGCGGGCCTGGGTATGATAGAACTGGTCCATTGGATTGGTGAACGATATGCCGTCCGCACCGGGGAGGCCAATCCTCGCAAAGAGCTGGAAAAATTTGCCATGCAGACCAAGGGGCTGCCGTTCTCACTTTACCGTACGCACAGGTCACTATCCATGCAGGGTTCTTATGCGGCAGCCAGCGATATCGGCGCGCACCATGCCGCCGCGTGGTTGATTAAAGTTGATTTGCTGGGTGCGTTTCCCACGTTTGAAGCCAAGGCCAAGGCGCTGATTACCTATCCGCGTGTTCGTCTGGGCAACGACAACCTGGGCTTATGCAAACTGCCCTGGGTGGATGTTTTCAATCCCGATTCCAACAGTCGTAAAGATACCGATATTTACATTAATCCCGCTTCCCAGGAAATCTATGCCGATTTCTACAACGGCATGCTGGGCACAAGCATGACCTGGGAACAGATTTTCGAACAGACCGATCGTGATATCAATCTGCAGCGCATCATGAACATTATGGCTTTTGAGAAACATACGGGAGAGCACGACTGGATTCCGGACAGAGCGATAGGACCCACGGAAGATGCTCTTTATGAGAATGAACAAGATTATAACGATGCTCAAGTCGTCTCCATCATGAATAAGCCGCTGGATGAAATTCAAAAGATGCCGACTTTCGAAAAGCGAAAAATTCTGATGGATCGTCGCAAAGAAGAACTTAGAAAATTAATCGGTGTTTATTACGAACAGCGCGGCTGGAATCATCAGGGCATTCCCAAGATTGAAACGCTCCGGAAAATCGGTTTATGGGATTTTCTGAACGACGAAGCCAAAGCAAACATTACAGCTTTGCAGATTTCCTGATTTTGCGCCTGGAAAAGTTATCGCTGAGCCCTGACAAAACGAACGATTTGTGCCGTGTCGTCATAACATCGTTTCCCGAAAGGCATGATCAGGTACAAGCCGGATGCCTCTTCGGCAATGACCGCCGCCAGTTTGCAGGCCTGCTCAAGGCCGAATTGGCGCTGATCTTCCGGATCATGATAACGCTCGAAACTCGTTACGACGTCTGCGGGTACGGTGATTCCCGGAATACGTCCACTGGCCAGAAACACCGCGCTCCGGTGACTTATCAGCGGCATGAGACCGGGAAAAACGCGAATCGGCAATCCATCCAAAGCATCGCACAACCTTTTATAGTCATCAACAGAAAAAACCGGTTGAGAGAACACAAACTCGGCGCCGGCATCGATTTTGGTCTTCAGCCACCGGACCTGAGCCGGAATCGGCCTGCCGACAGCACAGCCTGCGCAAAAATCGGGCGGGTCTGCCAATGCTTCTCCGTTGATAATATGTCCGCTGCGCAGTTCACGAATCAGGCGCAGCAATTCGACCGAACTGCGCAAATCCACAACGCGGTGAGCCAGATTGCCCAGATGGCCCATGGAGGGTGCATCACCGGTCACGGCCAGAATGCCTTTTACCCCGGAATCCCAGCATCCGATCAGCGTTGAGTGCAGTCGCATGAGGTTGGATTGCGTTACACTGAAATGACAAATGGACGGGATCCGAAGGTCCTGCTGCAGGCGTGCGGCTGTGACGATTGAATCTCTTCCGACTGTCGCTCCCGGATTATCCGGCACATCGAACAGGTCTGCGCCCGCTGCCGCCACGATTGACGCCCCTTTCACAATGTCATCGAGAGGCAGCATTCGATCAGCGCGAATCTCCACACTGACAAGAAAGCGATGCGTCTGCATCATCTCCCGAATGGCATTGGCCGTTGTGCCCTTTCTCACCGGCATGAACGGAGCATGCTCAGGAGACACAGGGATCCGTCTTCGCGCAACAACGGGCCGGCCATTTAACACGTTCGCCACTTTACGGATATGATCAGGCGTCGTTCCGCAGCATCCGCCGATGACGGCCGCGCCTGCGTCGGACAAAGCTGTTGCTGTGTTGACGAAGTCATCCGGCGTAAATTCATACTTCACCAGTCCCCGTTCGATGAGCGGATGTCCGGCATTTGGCGAAGCGGTTAAGGGTAGATCCGTGCGGGCGCTGATGTAGGAGAGCACTCGAACAATTTCATCCGGATGATAACAGTTTGCTCCCACGGCAGCAACACCAATACGGAGCGCTTCCGAAAGAAGTTGATCAATCCGTTCCCACCGCTGTGTTCCTCCACCGGTATTGCCAACCTGGAAAATAATGGGCAGTCCGGTTTCGGCAGCGGCTTGAAGTGCCGCTCGGGCTTCCCGCGGGTCAACAAACGTCTCCAGCAATAGCGCGTCAGTTTCCTTCAGTGCTTCACACTGATTGCGGTAGATGCCAAGAAGTGTATTGTCCGGATAATCATCCAGCCGCAATCCCAAGCGCAATGGTCCAACCGAAGCCCAGATCATGCATTCGGAATCTCCAGCCTCCCGGGCCAGAGCGACACCGGCCCGGTTTATTTCCTGACAGAGTTCCACCATACCGGCGTCTTCGAAAACAACGGTGTTTGCCGAAAAAGTATTGGTCACAAGGATTCGTGATCCTGACGATCGATAAGCGGCATGCAGATTTTTGACGAGGTCCGGTTGACGCAGATTAAGCAGTTCAACGGGCTCCTGACCTGCACTGATGGACTGACGAAGACATGTTCCCATCGCCCCGCTGCCGATCAGCGTGGATCGCCCCAATTCTTTGATTGTGAAATTTGGCATGCTTATCTTTTCCGGTTATTTCATATGTATTTGCAGAAAAATTCTATTCGCCCATTTCCTTCCGTTATCGATTCATTATCCCGAAAAAATAAAGTGTTCTGGTTGATTGGGCCAACTTTTACTTGGTGAGCTGCGTTTCCAGCAGATCTAACAGCTCTCTATTCTCGGGGATATCCATCATCGAATGGCCGTAATGAACAAAGCGGACCTTGCCGGATTTATCAATGATCATCTGCGCGGGAAGTCGGCCGAGTTTGAAGAGTTTGACCTCCTGACCGTATAATTTCAAAACTCTGTGTCCGGGATCGGGCAACCCGATGAAGGGAAGATTTTCCTTTTCCCAGTATTTTCTAAAGGCTTCGGCGTTTTCCGGGCCGGCAACGAGAATTTCCGTATCCAGCTTGACAAAATTTTCATAGTCCCGGCGCAACTGCGCCATGTGCGCGCGGCAGAAGGGTCAAAAAAATCCGCGGTTGAAAACCACCATCACATTCTTCTTATTTTTATAATCGGAAAGAGAGACACTGTTGCCGTTGAAATCATTCAGCGTAAAATCCGGCGCCTGAACATTTAATTCTACTCTGGGCATATTTTCCCCCTCAGCTTTTATTTAAAATATACTATCATTTTTGTGATTTCCAGTCGTTTTTTATAAAAGAAGCGTTGCAATATTTTATTGAAAAACGTACATATCTTATACAAACAACCATAGCGTTCTAATTTTATAAATGGGGAGATCATCATGGACAGAAGTGAGCAGGCAGTGGCCAAGTTTGTCAGCGGGTACAATTGCGCGCAGTCGGTTCTTTTCGCTTTTTGCGAGGATATTGGTTTGGATAAAAATGAAGCCTTGAAAATTACCTGTGGTTTCGGCGCGGGCATGGGTAGAAAAGAAGAGGTCTGTGGCGCTGTAACCGGCGGAATCATGGCAATTGGTCTAAAACATGGTCGGGGTGAAAATGAGACTCAGAAGGCCACGGAGATAACTTATGCAAAGGTACGGGAACTCATGAATCTGTTTTCTGAAAAACACGGATCTTATCTTTGCCGCCAGTTGTTAAACGGTTGTGATTTATCCAATGATGAAGGCCATAAGTTATATCTGGCAAATGATTATCGGAATAAAGTGTGCAAGCCCTGCGTTCAGAGTGTGGTGGAAATAGTGGAAGAAATAATGAATGCTCTGCCATGACGACATGCAAAAAAATATTTTATCCTTGCCCCTTCGAGAAGAGTTACTGGAACAACAGGTCAAACGGAGAATGATGCCGGGAAGAAGCAGCAAAAAATGACATCGTTTCGTCGCATCGCTGTCAGTCTGATCGCCTTTGGCCTGACTTCGTACCTGGCTGTTTTTCAAAAATGGTCGTTGCAGGAATTCTGCTGGTGCGTCTGGCTGGCCGCACTCTTTTATTCCTGGACGTGCGTCATCACGGCGGTCATACAAATTATGCTGACGGCCCGAACGCAAAAAATGTATTATGATTCAAAAGTTCC
Source organism: Smithella sp. (assembly GCA_018056685.1). Lineage (GTDB taxonomy): Bacteria > Desulfobacterota > Syntrophia > Syntrophales > Smithellaceae > Smithella. The sequence continues at coordinate 14,982 of JAGPFC010000009.1, read as the reverse complement.
CTTCCTTGCAAACATTTCTCCGGAATTGTTTTCCTTAGGCATCCTCCCGGTGAGCTTGCTGGTGGGTTTCGTCGCGCTCTACATTTACACATGGTTGTTCTCTTTCTACGGCCTTTTTCTTTCAGTATTTGCCGAAATGCAGCCGCTGCATCTTTTTGGGCGCAATGGTTTTATCAATTCAGATTTTTTTACTCCCGTTACTTATCTGGCTGAAAGATACTGGCTGATGATACTGGCAACCCTTATCGCGAACGCGGATGATTTTATGCATAGGAACGCCTGGGAGCGAATAGGTCTTCCTTTTAAACAAAATGAAATGTTGCGCATTCATATTATGATATTGGTGATGCCCTTTCTGGCGATGATCACGTGGGCTTTGTTCAAAGATGCGTATCAGCAACCGACAATAGTCCTGCTCATTGGAATCTTCTTTTTAATCCCCAAAAAGAAACAGGAGGCACAGAATGTTGATAACGCACCTTCAGCAAATCAATAAAAAGATTATCAGCCATACGCCAATCGGTTCTGTCGGTATTATCTGGTCGGAGATAAATAAACATCCCCTGATTATTCATATCTTACTTTCACGACAGGGACGTTCGGCTGTAGAACACGCCGCTGAGCTTTTTCCGGGTTCCAGGAAATTATCCTGTGCGGAAGTTGATACCGTAGCGGATTCCATCGGAGCTTATCTGGAAGGAGAAAATATAAACTTTTCTTTGGATGTACTCGATTTATCGCCTTATACACAATTTCAAAAATCGGTTTTGCGCGCGCAGTATGAGATTCCCCGGGGTTCGGTCAGCACATACGGGTTGATTGCGACGCATGCGGGTGTATCCGGTGGAGCGCGGGCGGTGGGTAGTGTGATGGCGCGCAATCCCTTTCCGATTATCATTCCCTGCCACAGAACCATTCTGTCGAATCTTCATCTGGGTGGTTTTCAAAGCGGAACGGATATCAAGCGCGCGTTGTTGCAACGGGAAGGAATTATTTTTGATGAACAGGGAAGGGTGATTTGCAAACGGTTACATTATGCGCCGGTGTGATGGTTAGAGGCCTTTCATCTTAGCCAAATCATTCTTGACATATAAGTCCGAAATTCGTATCTTGTGTCCCGACAAAAACAAGCTTCTGCCTTGTGAATTGCATAAAAATATAACCGTTGGTGAACGGTTAAAAAGTAATTAAAATCCGAAGGAATGAAGTATGCCCATCACAGAAATTCTTGCCCGCAATGCCGCCCTGTATGGTGAAGAAATAAGTCTGATTGAGATTAATCCGGAAATAAAAGAAGTTCCGGCAAACTGGAAGGATTATGAACTTGTCGAAACCAATCCCGAAAAGAGATATCGGCGGGAGATGACCTGGCGTGAGTTCGACGACAAAGCCAACCGCTTTGCCAATTTTCTGCTTGGCAGAGGGTTGACCAAAGGCCACAAGGTCGGTATCCTGCTGATGAATTGTCTGGAATGGCTGCCGGTTTATTTTGGTATCCTGAAGACCGGCGCGCTTGCGGTGCCGTTAAACTACCGCTACACGGAAGATGAAATCAAATACTGCCTTGACCTGGCCGAATGTGATGTTTTGATTTTCGGGCCGGAATTTACCGAGCGAGTGGCCATGATACAGGATAAAATACCGAGGGTAAAAATAAAGTTGTTTTTGGGAGTCGGCCGGCCGGCCTTTGCCGAAAGCTATTACGCGCTCACGGCCTGCTGTTCGTCCATTCCCCCGAAAATAAATATCTGTGATGATGATGACGCGGCTATTTATTTTTCATCCGGCACCACCGGCTTCCCAAAAGCGATTCTTCACGCGCACCGTGCCTTGATGATATCGTGCGAAGTGGAGAAGGAACATCATAAGCAGACGCGTACGGACAATTTCCTCTGCATACCGCCACTGTATCACACCGGAGCAAAAATGCACTGGTTCGGCAGCCTGCTGGCGGGCAGCAGAGCCGTTCTGCTGCGCGGTGTCAAACCGGAATGGATCATCAAAACCGTTTCCGAGGAGCAGATTACCATTGTCTGGCTACTGGTTCCATGGGCGCAGGACATTCTGGATGCCATCGACCACGGGGAAATAAAATTAGACCACTACAAACTGGAGCAGTGGCGGCTGATGCATATCGGCGCGCAACCGGTTCCGCCCAGTCTGGTTAAGCGCTGGAAAAATATTTTTCCAAAGCACGAGTACGACACCAATTACGGTTTGTCGGAATCCATCGGTCCCGGCTGCGTTCATCTGGGGATTGAAAACATTCACAAAGTCGGCGCTATCGGAAAAGCCGGATATAGTTGGGAAGTGAAAATAGCGGATGAGCAGGGAAATCCCGTGAAACAGGGCGAAGTCGGCGAACTTTGCGTGAAGGGATCCGGCGTGATGAAATGCTATTACAACAATCCGGAAGCCACGGCGGAAATTCTGAAAGACGGCTGGCTCTATACCGGCGATATGGCGAAGATGGATGAAGACGGCTTCATTTATCTGGTGGACCGCAAGAAAGATGTCATCATCACGGGCGGCGAAAATATTTATCCCGTACAGATCGAGGATTTCCTGCGCACGCATAACGCGATCAAGGATGTGGCGGTGATCGGTCTTCCCGACCAGCGTCTGGGCGAAATCGTCGCAGCCATCATTGAACTGAAGCCGGGATTTTCCATGACGGAAGCCGAGATGGCGACATTCTGCAACGAGCTGCCGCGCTACAAGCGGCCGCGCAAAATTATCTTTGACCGTGTTCCGCGTAATCCGACCGGAAAAATTGAGAAACCGAAGCTCCGCGAAAAATATTGCGGTGGCAGCCTTGTCGAGGCGCAGACGGGAATTCATTGAACAGACAAAGGAGAGAAGCGTATGTTTGCCTTTCAGCTATCCATTTTTGCGGAAAATAAATCGGGGAAACTTGCCCAGATCACCGGCGTGCTGGCGAAAGAAAAAATAAATATCCGGGCCACGACGATTGCAACCGCGGATACCTTCGGCATCATTAACTTGATTGTTGATGATCCGAAACGCGCTGAGACGGTTCTGGCCGCGGCGGGCATGACCGTCCATCTGCGGGAAATTCTGGCGGTTCTGATTCCCGACACGCCCGGCGGATTGGACAGTTTGATGCAGTTGCTGTATCAGGAGGGCATCAACATTAACAATGCCTATGGGTTTGTTCTGGAGACGTCAAAAAAAGCGGTGTTTGTTGTTGATGTTGATCAGATGGAGAAGACGGCAAAACTTCTGGAGCAGAATGGATTTAAGACACTGGATAGTCAATCGCTTTCCGATATGTAATGAAACAAGTGAAAGGAGAGAATATTATGACACACATGGATAAAGGCAAATATTTTAAGAAACATCCCGATGGGACACCTGTTGATGAAGAACTGAAAAAAGAAATTCTCGAACAGGTTAAAAATAACAGCATTTCCTGCAAGAAGGCCGAAGAAATTGCGAAAGAGATGGGATTTTCTCTGGAAGAAACCGGACGGACTATTGATATCTTAAATATCAATATCACCAAATGCCAGTTGGGGCTTTTCGGATATGGTGAAACCAAAAAAATCGTTCAGCCGGCAAAAGACATTTCTCCCGAGTTGAAAGAAAACATATCAGCAGCTCTGCAAGATGGAAAGATTTCCTGTGTTGTCGCCTGGAAGATTGCCCAAAAACTGGATATCCCCCGCATGAAGGTTTGTGCCGCCTGTGAGGCGCTGGACATTAAGGTTAAACCGTGTCAACTGGGCGCTTTTTAACCCTGATAAAATAAATCAAGATAGCTGTGCAGGAGCTGAATCATCAAATCGGCGTTTTTGCGCGTCCCGTCGAGGATTTCCTGCATGCTCAATGGTTCATTAAGAATTCCATTTCCGTAATTATCAATCGAGCACACGCTGGCATAAGGTATTTCCCGTTCCTGCGCGATGACGGCTTCGTTGGCCATCGTCATGCCCACGATATCGGCAAAATGGGCCATCATTCTGATTTCGGCTTTTGTTTCCAGACGCGGTCCCTGCGTCTGCCAGTAGGTGCCTTTCTTCTTAATTTTTAGATTGATATGCTGTGCCGCCTTGATTATTTTTGCGCGAACTTCTTCGCTCAATACCGGCGTAATATGAACGGCTCTGTTCTGGAAAAAGGTGGGTGTCCCGGTCAGTGTCAGAAAATCATCGGGAATGACAATCATACCCGGCCGCAAAGACATTTTTAAGGAACCGGTGGAATTAATACCGACAATTTCTTTCACGCCGATATCTTTGAGTGCCTGGATGTTGGCCCGATAATTGATTGTATGGGGAAGGATGTGCTTCCGGGGATCAATGCCATGTCTTAAAATCAAAGCGGTTTTTTTGGTGAGAAAAACGGTGGCTTGACCGAATGCATTATGCATGAGTCTGGGGCTGCCGTCTCTTAACAAATCACTTCTTTCCATGACTAATTTTGTCGAAATAATTCCCAAAATGTTCATATGGTTCTCCTTGACTAGCGGTTTCATAGCAAATTAATGCAAGACAGTCAAAAAAAGCGTTTTCTGTTTCATGGCAGATTGCATTTGACTTTCTGTGCTCTGTTATGACATATAAAAAAATGCTAAAAATTTAAGGAGGGTCTTATTCATGAGCAGTGCATTACTTGGCGTTGCCACTGATGAAAACTTTGACAACGAGGTCCTGAAAAGCGATAAACCCGTACTGGTGGATTTCTGGGCTCCGTGGTGTGGTCCCTGCAAAGCCATAGGTCCTGTTGTCGAAGAGATAGCGGCACAATTTCAAGATAAAATAAAAATTATGAAACTGAACGTTGATGACAGCCAAAAAACTGCCGTAAAATATTCGGTCAGAAGCATTCCGACGCTGATTCTGTTTAAACAGGGACAGGTTCTGGATACACTCGTTGGTCTTGTGCCCAAGAACAAACTCGAAGATTTTGTGAAGAAATCATTCTAAATAATGTTACAGGAAGAGGGTTGCGTATTGATCTATCCAAGCATGCTTTCCGGATTATTTAAATTAAGACTTGTTTTATTTCTGATGGCGTTGTCGCTAGTTCTCAGCGGCTGTTCATTGTTCAAGAAACAGGAAAAAGTTGTATTGACACCCGAGAAACTTTATTCCTTAGCCTCTGATGAATATAAGGAGAATAATTACAGCAAAGCACGCGACTATTTTACGCGTCTCAAGGAAGAATATCCCCTGCACGAAATGGCAATTCTGGCTGAGATAGGCATTGCTGATTCTTTTTATAGCGACAAAGAATATGCTGAAGCGGAAAACGCCTACAGAGATTTTATATCCATGCATCCGGTTAATGAAAATGTTCCTTATGCAATCTATCAGATGGGGATGTGCAGTTACCATCAGATCGAAGCGATTGATCGTGATCAATCAGAAACCATAAAAGCCCGCAAGGAATGGGAAAAACTTATTTCGCGGTATCCTCAAAGCAAGTTTTCGCCGTTAGCGGCAACAAAGCTGAAGGAAGTAAAACAAAGACTGGCGCAACGCGAATTTTACGTGGGTAAATTTTACCTTAAAAAGAAAAAGTATCAGGCGGCCCTTTCACGTTTCGAAACGATTGCCCGAGAATATCCTGATAGCGGATTCGATGATAAAATAAAAAATCACATTACTGAGACAAAGGCGAAAATTGCCGAGGAAGAGAAAGAAAAATTAAAGAAGGAAGCGAAGAAAAAAAAGAAGGAGCAACAGACACTGAGTTCGGAGGAAGAAAAGAAGAAAGAAGAACCAAAATAGTAACGTTCCATTCCGGTATTACATTCGCCACTGGTCTCCCTTGATTTTTGCTATAATCTCCCGCCTGGCAATTTCCTGATTAACGGATGTATCTATTTTCAGGTGGCAGTTTTCAGAAAATTCTTGAATGACATCAAAATCGTTTTTCTGCTGTTGGAACAGTTCCCAGCGTCCGTCCGAAGCATTATCGTTATTCAGTATTCTTCTTTCCAGGCGCTGACGGGTGATTTCGTCGGGACAAAAGCACTCCAGAATATAGCATGGAACGCCAAGCGTTGCCGCCAGGCGCAAGGCATTTTGTCGTTCTGCCCGTTTTTTGAAAGAGGCGTCGATGATGACCGGTTTCCCCTGTTTGATTTTCTGCCCGGCCAGTTCAAATATTTTTTGATAGACCAGACGGGAAACATCATCGGAATAAATACCCTGACCGAAAGCTTCATAACGCCGGTCCGTCGTTTGAAGGGCAAAAATTTCTTTGCGAATGACATCCGTGCGGAGAATGTCCGCGCCAAGATACCCGGCAAGCCTGCGCGCCTGATAGCTTTTTCCGGAACCCATCAGACCCGCGGTTAAAATCAATGCCGGTTTATCCAGGCGGACGGCGTATGTATAGGCCAGATCAAAATATTTCTCCGCGGTTTTCTTTATGGCACGGCATTCATTTTCTGTAATTTCTTCCTGCGCCAATCGCAGACTGGTTACTTTGCCCCGAACATAGGCATAATAGCATCGGTAAAAGTTCAGCAGAGCGGGCAGGTCGATATCGCCTGAGTAATTGACATATGATTTCACAAAAGCATCAGCCAGTTGGGGATAACCGTTGAAATCGATATCCATCGTCAGGAAAGCGACATCTTCCGCCACGTCTCCACATCGGAAACGTTCGTTAAATTCAATGCAGTCGAAAATCGTTATTTCATCATTAATACAAATATGATCCAGGTGCAAATCACCGTGACAGTCTCTTATTTTGTGATTACGTACCCTCTTTTCAAAAAGAGATTTATTGACGAACAGGAACTGGTCCACATATTCTTTGATAAACCGATATTGATATTCGGGAAGGGTGACATTGATGTAATGAAGCGTTTCGGAAAAATTTTCATCGTTATTATGTCGGATATTTTCGATGCTGCCCAGTGCATCAATATGCGCATCTGTTCGAGCCTGACGGTGAAATGAAGCAATTTTTTCGGCCAGCGTATCCATTATTTTTTCATCAATCAGTTTCCGGGCCAGAAGACTTTTGAACATCCTATCCTCGGGCAGTCTCTTCATTCGCACAGCATACTCAATGATTTCAGTTCCATGATTCATCGTCATATTCCCCTGCGAGGTTCTGGATATGGCAATAACATCCAGATAAGTATCGGGAGCGAGCCGCTGGTTTAGGCGCAGTTCTTCTTCACAAAAGAATTTTCGTTTGGCCAGACTTGTGAAATCGAGAAAATCAAATTTGAGCGGTTTTTTAATTTTGTAAACAAAATCTCCGGCGATGAAAACGTAGGAGATATGAGTCTGGATAAGTTCAACCGCTTGCGGTTGGTGAGGATAAAAATCCGGATTTTTCATGGCGTCGATTAACAGGGGGTGCGTCATGAATACAGTTCTCTTTGTACAATATTTTTCAATTATTAAACAATCATCAGAGTCTTATCAAGACAAAAAATTTCAGGCTTATCGATTCAGTACGATTATCAGAAAGACACGTCGGTAAACGAATGAGGTTATAAAACCGGAAAGAGAAGCAGACGGATATATCAATCTTGTTTAAATCTGCCAAAAGCAGGCTGATGACCGGTTCGTGAATCTATTCGTACTGTTCGAGGAATTTGTGCAAAGCATTTTTCAACCAGACAAAAGATTCCTGTTTGGTGAGAATGAACATAAATCCGCTGACATTTCGCTCGTTAAACTCAAAGACGGTTCTGAGGACAATCGCCATGTTGTCAGGATCAACCAGATTGTCGTAAACCACACCGTGAAGACTTTTTTCAACAACAACGCGCGGCGGTGAATAAGTAATGACATCGCCCAGAAGCTCGGCAATCTTTCCAATGCAGGCTCCGATGAGAATGTTGCCGATTTCCAGGAAGGTTTCTTTTTCCATTTCCTGAAACGGATCCGAATCCAGAACACTGGTCCCACCGTCAAACAATGAAATCAATTTTTTACCAGCCCCGGGAGGAAAAACCAGAAAAGCATTTCCCTTAAATTTCCCCCAGAAACTTTGTTCTACGACGGAAACCCGGTCTTTATCATAGTCCATGATTTCGCTGTTAATATAATTCGGAAGATCAAATGCCTGAAGCAGCCTTATTTGAGGAACGCTGAGTATAACGAAAATATCTACAAATTCCGCCAGATCTGAAGCCGCCCGGCCGAAAGCAATATTCATGATTTCCTGCAACAGGTCGGTTTCTGCCGTGGTAATCATTTCTTTAACGTCATCATTTTTCGCCATAATTTACCCAAATTAAAGTAATGCGTTTTCTGCTTCTTTGATTGCTGCGGCTATGGTTTCTTTTGCGGGAGGTTTTTTCAATACCGAGAAAGCGCCCAAATCGTGGGCTTTGGACACCGCTTTGATCTGAACATCGGCTGTGAGAATAATCACTTTTGCTTTTTGATCAAATTTCAGAATTTCTTCCAAAGCCTGAAACCCATTCATGACGGGCATGGTTAAGTCCATAAAGGTGAGGTCAGGTTTAATTTCCTTATATTTTTCCACACCCGCCTGACCGTCATTGGCATCGAATAATTCGTAGTCTTTGTCTTTGGGGATGCAACTTTTGATTATTTTTACAGAGATGGGAGAGTCGTCAACAATTAATATTTTTTTGATCATATTAACCTCGTGTCAAGAAAAACTGATTTACTTTATATAATTATATATAACATTTTATGGAAAAAATGTAGAATTATTTTCCTGATAATCTTTGGTTTAGACCCTTTGTTTTATTCAGTTCCTTTTTCCAAGAGCAAAATTGGTAATTATTAATCATGAATTCTATTTTCATTATTGTTTACTTTTCTAAAATAGTCAACATTAAATATGATGATTCATGTGGTGATAAAATAACATAATCATATTGACAAAACCAATAAAAGTATGTCAAATTAAAAGAAAAAAACGGGTTTTCTTTCATAAATAATCTCTATTATTTCGCAATTTTTTTTAATTGTAACTAAATAAAAATTTGAAAAGATGGAAAAATGAATCTAAATAATCTTGCCATATCTTTGATTGAACTTGATCCGCAAAACAATTCTGAATTTGATGAATTCAAGAAAAAATTAATCCTCTTTAAAGATAAATCCGCAGGCAATCTCCGGGATATTCTCGAAGAGGCTTGTGCCGAGATGGATTCCTGGCCGGATCAAGATGTAGAGGCACGCCGGGAGGGGATAGCTCGTCTGGGAGAAATATTGGAACGGGCCATGGAATGCGGCGAGGAAGATACGCCGGCTGCAGCACCGGGAAAACCGGCGACCGGACAACCCAAGACGATGGAGGCGCAAAAATTTACGCTTTCCACGGAATTTGATGTGGATCTGATGAATGAGTTCATTGTCGAAAATATGGAATGGGCGGTCATGGCTGAGTCGGCCATTTTGGATTGGGAAAAGAATCCCCATAACAAAGAACTACTCAATACCATCTTTCGCGGTTTTCATACCATTAAGGGAACGTCCTCTTTTCTTAATCTCGATTGCGTGAAGGATCTCGCGCATCATGTGGAATCCATGTTAGCCAGGGTTAGGGACGGCGAGGATAATTTTACGACAGGACACGCCAATCTATCCCTGAAAGCGCTGGATATGATCAAAGTTATTTTAGAGCGAATGAAATCATCCGGTCCCGGCCAGCAAATAGACTTGCCCCTGGGGCACAGTGAACTGATGGAAACCCTGAAGGGCTTTGTGTCCGGCACTCAGGAACAGAAAATTCCGGAAAAACCGCCGGAACCCGTTTCCAAACCGGTAACCAGGAAAGAGATTCCTGTCAAAACCAAAGAAGTTTCTCCAGAGCAGACCGTTTCTACGCCCCAAGCCCCTGAGCAGATGGCAGAATCAACCGTGAGGGTGAAGGTTGACCGCCTGGACAAACTACTCGATACCGTGGGCGAGCTCGTCATCGCGCAGACCATGGTGGGACAGGATGAATTGATTGTTAACGGGAAATATCACGACTTGAATAAGAAGATATCACAGGCGGGAAAGATTGTGCGGGAATTGCATGACCTGAGCATGTTTTTACGTATGGTTCCTCTCAAGGGAACTTTTCAGAAGATGGTGAGGCTGGCCCGCGATCTTTCTCATAAGAACGGTAAAATGGTCAATTGCGTTACAGAAGGTGATGACATTGAAATTGACCGCAATATGGTTGATATGGTGGCTGATCCGCTTATCCATTTGATCCGAAATGCGATTGACCACGGCATTGAGACGCCGGAGGAGAGACGTCGGGCCGGAAAATCAGAAAACGGACATATTAATCTTACGGCCGGTCATGCCGAGGGAAGCATCATGCTGACGGTCTGGGATGACGGTCGGGGTATGAGCCGCCAGAATATCGTGGAGAAAGCGATAGCCAAGGGATTAATCGATTCGGCCGAAAGAATGACGGATCAGGAAGTATGGCAACTGATCTTCCTTCCGGGATTTTCCACGGCCGAAAAGGTAACCGAGGTTTCGGGACGGGGAGTCGGCATGGATGTGGTGCGAAGGGCCGTTGAAGCCCTGCGCGGGCGGATAGAGGTTCAAACCACAGAAGGAAAAGGTTGCGCCTTCATTATGAGAATGCCTTTGACGATGGCGATTACCGATGGCATGATCGTTAAAGTCGGCTCGCAGCGATTCATCCTGCCCACTTACAATATACAAAAAGCAGTTCGGCCGGAACCGTCCGATATCCATACAGTGAACCTAAGAGCGGAGATGCTTTCATTCCGGGATGAAATGGTACCGGTTGTGAGACTGCACAGATTGTTTAATATACAGGATGCCGAAATCGAACTCACCGCGGGTTTGCTGGTTGTTATCGGCGAAGGGCAGCAGCGGTGTGCTCTTTTTGTGGATGATCTTTTGAGCCAGACACAGGTTGTCACCAAGTTGCTGGGCCACGGAGTCAACAATGTACCTGGTGTGGCTGGCGGGGCAATCATGGGCGATGGCACGGTGGGTTTGATCCTGGATGCGGCCGGAATTGTAGGCATCGCCCGCCAGCAAGTCAATATCAAAGAGTAATAAACACGTTATCGTAGGAGGAAAAAATGAGTAACGCAACCGCTGTTAAGGAAAGTCAGTCTGTGAAGGTTGATTCACGCTCGGGTAAATACCTTACGTTTTTCCTGGCCAGTGAAGAATACGGGGTTGAAATATTAAAAGTTCAGGAAATCATCGGGCGAATGCCGATTACGCCGGTGCCGTTGACGTCAAAATATATCAGGGGTGTCATTAATCTTCGGGGCAAAATTCATCCCATTATGGATCTCAAGATAAAATTCGGCATGGAAGAAACACAGATTACAGAAGAAACCTGTATCATTGTTATCAAAACGTCCAGCTTGATGATGGGTATCCTGGTGGACAAGGTTTCTGAGGTGGTCAATGTGTCCGCTGATGATATTGAGGACACGCCATCCTTTGGCGCGGATGTAAACCCGGAGTATCTGCTGGGTGTGGGCAAGATTGGAGGACGGGTACGTCTGCTCCTGGATATTGAAAAAGTCATTTCAACGGCCGACATTATTAATATGAAAAAGGCTGCCAGTGAAGAAAATTGATTGATCTGAGTCGAATCCAAAGATCAGAACGAAATTGAGAAAACGCAATTCAAGAAGTAACCTCAACGGAAAGGATGAAAGACACGCATGCGCATATCATTTAAAATCGTATTGTTCTGCCTGATTCCGATCATTTTATTCACAGGCGGCGTGCTTTTTATTGCGAACAGTCAGTTGAAGAAGACGTCTCTATCGGTCGCTGATCATATTCTGGAACAAAAACTTTCTGCGGAAATGAACATATTCCGTGATGAGGTTGAGCGAAGCTATGGTGTCATGGATCTTAAAAATGGTATTCTGGTAGATCAGGCCGGTTTGCCCATTGCGAAACGCTATGAAGTGGTGGACCGGATATCCAAGCAATTCTCAAGCACCGCGACCATCTTTGCCCGCAGCGGTGATGACTTTATCAGGGTCGTGACCACGGTTAAGAAGAATGACGGCAGCCGGGCTGATGGAACCAATCTGGGGAAGGACAGCAAAGCTTATCAAAGTATCATCAAGGGCAGTTCTTATATTGGCGAGGCCAATATTCTTGGTAAACCATATCATACAACTTATGCACCTTTGTTCAACAGCAGAGGGGAAGTCATTGGAGCCCTCTATTCCGGTATTCCCAAAGCCGAATTGATGCAGAAGATCAACCAGCTGGGCAAGCAATCCGTTATCATGATCACGCTGACCCTGCTGGCGCTTATTGCATGTATCGTTGCGACAATTTTAATGGTAGTCGCCTGGGCCTTGCGTCCCATGAAAAAGATCGTCGAAGGCGTACAGGAACTTGGTAAAGGCCACGTTTCCCACAGACTGGGGATGAACCATAAAGACGAGATAGGAGCACTGGCCAATACCATCGATAAGTTTGCTGACTACCTGCAGCAAAATATCGTGCTGAATGTCCAAAAAATTGCTGACGGTAATATTGATATCAATACCAGTGTCATTGATGAACAAGATGAAATTGGCCCGGCTTTTAAAAGAATGATCGAGCATATGAACATCCTGGGTAATGAAATGACCCTATTGACGAAGTCGGCCGTGGAAGGCAGGCTGGATGTTCGTGGAAATAAAAATAATTTAAGAGGCGTCTTCAGGTTTTTAGTCAATGCCGTCAATAAAACCCTGGATGCGATGATTGGACCGATTAATGAGGCTTTATCGGTTATGGAGAAAGTTGCCGGAAAGGACATGACCGCGCGAATTACCGGCGATTACAAAGGCGACCATGCCAAAATCAGAGAATCGCTCAATCTGGCGGTGGAAAATCTGGATAAGGCCCTCCAGCAAGTGGTTATTGGAGCAGACCAGTTGTCAGCCATCAGCGTTCAGGTCAGCACAAGCGGTCAGTCCTTGTCCCAGTTGGCTAATGATCAAAACACGTCCCTGGATGTTCTGTCTATCTGTGTACAGGAAATGTCTTCCATGTCCAAACAAAACGCCGTGAATGCGAGAGAAGCCAAAAAAGTTGCCGGAGAGGCCTTGAACAGCGCGGAGAAGGGTGTGGAGAGCATGAACCGGATGTCGTCGGCGATTAACAAGATCAAGACTTCATCGGATGCCACGGCGAAGATCGTCAAGACGATCGATGAGATCGCCTTCCAGACGAATCTTCTGGCCCTGAACGCGGCGGTGGAAGCGGCTCGTGCGGGAGATGCCGGGAAAGGTTTTGCGGTGGTTGCGGAAGAAGTGAGGAATCTGGCGATGCGGAGCGCGGAGGCGGCGAAGAACACGGCGAATCTGATCGAAGAAGCGGTGAGGAATTCGGAAAATGGTGTGGCGATCAATGTGGAAGTCTTGAAAAATTTTCAGGAGATCACGGAAAAAAACATCAAGGTCAGCGAGGTTGTGGCAGACATAGCAGAAGCTTCTGAGCAGCAGAGTGATGGATTTATTCAGATGGATAGTGCCATGGAAGAAATGCATCAACTGACAAGGCATAACGCAGCCAATGCGGAAGAATCGGCCAGTGTCGCTGAAGAGATGTCTTCACAATCCGAGGAGATGCGCAGCATGGTCGCCCGTTTCAAACTGAGCGGCAGGATGGATCAATCTCAAATAACAAATATGTAAACGAGAGATATATTAAAAATCACACATTCATGCATCTAAAATGGATGCGGAAAAAACAGGCTGAAAGCGATTAATAATTAACAATATTTGGTAAGGGAGCTGATCATGATAGGAAAAGTATTTAATGACATGAAGGTGAGCATCAAGCTAACAGGGTCATTGACGCTTATTTTTATGATTGTAACGGGCATGCTGTTGACCGGTGCCAATGTGAGAATGAAAGCATTGCGTGCGCTGGATACAGTGTATCGCCAGTATGTAGGGGATATCCGGGAAACCGGAGACATGAAAATCGGTCTTGAAAAAATCGAAAAGAATCTTTACCGGCATATTGCAGTTTCTTCAGGAAGCAATAAAACTCAGGAAAACATCAAGCAGGAAGTAGATGCCATCAACCAGATGCTTCAAACCTATCGAGGCAAGAAACTGTCTTCAGATGAGGAAAAGGCTCTTTCCGAGTTCGAAGCGGCCTGGCCGGAGGCGCAGCGCGGTTACAAGGAAATCATGATGCTGGCCTCGGAGGGGAAAAACGATGAGGTGAATCGTTTGCTGGCTGAGGGAAGCTATTGGTCTCAAGCCCAAAAGAAAGTTGCGTCCGCTGCAGGCAGTCTCAGTGATTTCAATATCAGTAAACACAACGCCGCCATTAATGATACGCTTCACGGTAAGGGGGGCTGGTCAGGTGTCATTTGGATCATGTCAGGTTTTGGCGTTGCCCTCTTTGTGTTTCTTGGTGTCATGATGAACAGATCGCTCACGAAACCTCTGAAGAAATCCATTTTGATGATGCAAGAACTGCAAAAAGGTCATCTTTCCAGACGATTGTATATGGAGAGAAAGGATGAGATAGGCGAGCTGACCAAGGCAATGGATCAGTTTGCGGATCACCTTCAGCAAAATGTCGTATTCAATATGCAGCAGATCTCCGAGGGTAATGTTGACGTTGTAACGGATGTCGTTGACGAAAATGATGAGATCGGACCGGCGCTGCAGAAGATGACGGAAACCGTCAAGAATCTGGTCGGCGAAATGAATGTATTGACGAAATCAGCCATGGACGGGCAGCTGGACGTCCGGGGCAATGAAGAAGCTTTCAGTGGCGCATACCGGGATATCGTGCACGGGGTTAACCGGACGCTGGATGAATTGATCGGTCCCATTAATGAAGCTTCGGATGCTCTGGAAAGATTAGCCGACAAAGATATGACCGCCCGGATGATGGGAGAATACAAGGGCGACCATGCCAAGATCAAAGAATCCCTCAATATGGCGGTGGAGAATCTGGACAAGGCCCTGCAGCAGGTCGCTATCGGCGCCGACCAGGTTGCCGCGGCCAGCATCGAGGTGAGCTCCGGGGGACAGGCATT
>JAGPFC010000022.1 GCA_018056685.1 Smithella sp. | reverse complement strand
ATCACTACTGTCCGGAATAGAATTATTTAACATCATTTAACATATAGATATCGTTTAATAAAGATGTCAATTACACGAGTTACCGACTTGAAAATTTGTTATCATTTTGAGCATTCCCCTGTGATCCAACAGGAGGATGTAAAACATGTACACTGGCAAACTCGTTTTCTCTCAAGTCATGGACGTCATGCCCCTGCATACATTCCGCCGCTGCGTTGCCCGATATCAAGGCGATTACAAAGTAAAGAAGTTCAACTGCCTCGATCAATACCTTTGCATGGCCTTTGCGCAAATCACCTATCGCGAAAGTTTGCGCGATATCGAAATCTGTCTACGGGCCCAAGAACAAAAACTTTATCATATGGGCATTCGTGGCAAAGTATCACGATCAACGATTGCCGATGCCAACGAGCAGAGAAATTGGAAGATCTATGCCGACCTGGCTTATTCGCTGATCCATACGGCTCGCAAACTTTACAGCGACGACCCTTTCGCTTTCGAACTGGAACAAACAGCTTATGCTCTCGACGCAACAACCATCGACTTGTGCCTGTCAATGTTTCCGTGGGCCAATTTTCGGCAGAACAAAGGGGCTATCAAACTCCATACCTTGCTGGATTTGCGTTGCAGCATTCCGACGTTTATTCACATCTCCGACGGCAAACTACACGAAGTCAATACGCTCGACATCGTTCCCTACGAGACAGGATCCTTTTACGTCATGGATCGCGGATACTTGGACTTTTCCAGATTACACACGCTCTCCCAAGCATTAGCCTTCTTTCTCATCCGGGCGAAATCCAATCTTCAGTGCCGGAGAATCTACTCGCATCCGGTGGATCGATCAACCGGTCTGATCTCCGACCAGACCATCCTGCTCACCGGTTTCTATCAGAGAAAGGACTATCCAGAAAAACTGCGACGCATCAAATACCACGACGCCGAAACCAATCTTACTCTTGTTTTTCTGACCAACAACTTCAAACTGCCGGCCCTAACCGTCGCAGAGCTTTATCGCTCACGCTGGCAGGTGGAACTCTTTTTCAAATGGATCAAACAGCACCTGCGCATCAAAAGTTTTTACGGAACATCGGAGAATGCAGTCAAAACGCAAATCTGGATCGCCATCTCCGTTTACGTTATTGTGGCTATCCTGAAAAAACAACTCCGACTCCCTTACAGCCTCTACAGTATTTTACAGATTCTCAGTGTCTCTGTTTTCGAAAGAACGCCGCTTTATCAACTATTTACAAGAACCAATTACAATGCGGAAAATCCTATGTCGTGTAACCAACTAAATTTATTTGACGAAACACCCGGACAGTAGTGATTTTGTATCATTTTAAATGACAGTTATTTCTATCGCTTAATTATGTCCCGGAGCGTTTGGTTCCCCAGCGCAGGGAAGTTGTCCTTTTGACCAGTTCATCGTAGAGCTCTTCCAGCGGCCTGGCTGTTTCGGCGCCTTCGAGTCTGGCAACCGCGGCGGCGACCGCCTCGATCGTTGACATCCCGTCTGAACGATGCTGTTTCCGCAACCGACTTCTGCTCCGGATTGGCGTTGGTAGAGCCAGACGGGGCATCGTCCGCAGAACAGGCATGGTGCCGTACAGTCGCCGGGCCTGCTGCCAGGTCGCGTCGATTACGACTATTCGTGTCGGAGGCGTCAGGTTGGATGGGTTCGTTTCTGCGCCGCTTCCGTCGGGCCATAATAGCCAGGTTCCGGGAGCCTGCAACAATTCATCGTCAACAGGCACCAGGCCGATGCGGCTTCCGCCGCCGCAGGGAATAATCCGGGAGTTCGGCATGCTGAGCGCGACCAGGCGGCCGGTATTGCTGGGACGTTCCGCTTCCCAGATATGCCGCAGAATCAAAAACTCCGTTTTCGTTTCTACCGTGGGCAGGATTGGACAGATGCAGATTTCCCGGCGCTGGTAACAGCGTGGGCAGTGGCTGTTTTCATCACGGGGCTTGTTCGAACGCATAATAATAAGCTATCTGCTGAGCGTGGTTATGACTGTGGCACTTGAATATATAAATGCGTTTTTCTCAAGCATCCATCAGCTCAAGCTGGAAATAAAAATCGTTATCGCCCGCTGAAAAACTCCGGACGCGTTTCGCGACAGATTTTCTCCCGAAGATTTTGACGGCCTGTTGATTGTAACCCATCACAAGGTTCTCGAAATCATTATCTTTGATTTCAATCCCGGTGATGTTGATATGAACAACGTTGTTCTCGAACTTCGAGACAAAAACTCCCGCGTCAAAAAATATCCTCCAGATCTTGGGCAGAACATACTGAGCGAAGTTATGGATATCCTTGGTGAGCATATAAGCCTGATGGGGGCCTCCCGGCGACAGTAGAGACTTGGCGCCCATCTTCCCATACATCGCGTAGACGGCTTTATCGTTGTTGAAGAATTCTTTGGTCATCTCGCCAAAAAATAGCATTACTTTTTCGACCGGAACAACGGTAACTGAAATAATCATCTGATTGAAATAGTTGTCCTTCTGAATCAACTTGGCCATGAAGGCATTCCAGCGTTCCTCGCCGAAACCTGCGATCATATTGGTCCTGGTTATGACTATAATATTGCCTTTCGCGTTCATATTGCCCCCAAAAGTAATAATTTTTATAAATGCTATATAAAATATTCCGGTTGTGCAATCAATATATGAAGGATAATTTGCATCAGGAATACGACACAGGCTGAATGGATGATTGTATCATGAAGCGGGGTATCCGGTATCGCTAATGAACAGGGATAATCCTTGCTCCCCTTTTCTCCCGCAAATACTCATCGGCCCGCCGGGCTTCTTCAACAAGCCTGCGTACTTTTTTCATGTCTTTTCTAAAGCGGATGGGCCTACCCTGCCCATCCACGGCGTTGGTTTTCGTGCAGCTGTCCACGCCTGCCGGTTTCATGGTTGTAATGGCGTCGAAAACATTTTCACCGGAAATGCCTCCCGCGAGGATTACCGGTATCGAACTCGCCGTAATGATTGCTCCAGCAATATCCCAATCACAGACTTCACCGGTAATGCCGACATAGCCCGCGACAGGCTGTTGCAACTGATCCCCCGGATTGCCGATAAGCGTATCGATAAGAAAATATTCCGAAAGCGGCGCGAAAAGCCCGGCATAACGCAGGATATTTTTTTTGATTTCTTCCTGCTGAGCAACACCGGCTCGGGGCACGGAAAGCGAGCGCATTATCCTGATCTGCGGAAATCGTTCTTTCACCGCCGTTTGTAAAGAAAGCAGTGAATCGCATTCTCGCACGACGTCGGCTTGATTTTCCGGAAAGGGAGAAAGCGCTTCACAGAAATGAACAAAGTCCGGCTGATAATAATCAAGCGCCTGAAATATCTCTGTCTGATCTTTAAAAATCGGAATCAGGCCGCTTTTGGCCCCCGCCTGCTGTATTGCCCGCACCGTTTTGCGGATAGTCTCATTTTTGAGCTGAGCCACATCCGTAAGCACACTGCCGATATGATCCACGCCCAAATCGACCAGGGCTTCAGCCTCCTTGGGCTTTTGTACTTCATAAATTTGTATAATGGTTTTTTTCATTCGCGAAGACATATCATTTCGGGCGACCCAGAGCAAGACATTGCCCCGCATCCCCCAAAGCGATCTTTGGGGGATGCAAGCCAATACAGAATCATTTCTTACTTGCTCAAACCGGGCAGTGGTTTCATGAGCAACGGTACGGATTCGCGTTTCTGCTCGCTTACTATTACAGGTTGCGGTTTGGCGTGGGCGATTCTCCCGGCGACGTTGACATAATGACGTCCCCGGAAAACCAGCTCTATCGCCGCGGGCAGGGCGAGCAATCCGAATCTTGACGACCGGATAATTAACCATAACGCGTGGATACCGAACGGAGAAAAGAAAAGCTTGGCCGGTTCCTTCATCAAGTTCATCTTATTGGGGTAATTGGTCAATTTTGATTTCGCCAGTTTCTTTTTCCACGGCTCCGCCCCGCGAAGCTTTGTTATTTTAAGATCGGGCAGCCGGCTGATGAGGGTTGAGGCGCGGGCGAAAAAGTTTTTGGGCGCATAGGTTTGAGCGATCACCCGTCTGTAGCCTTCGACCAGTTTTTCAGCCGGCATGACGGGTACAAAGTTGAGCACGGTATCGACGTTATCGCCGCTGTGCGGACTATCCTGACTGATGATCCGGCCTTCCCGTTCCAGCCGTTTGAAAAGGTCGGTGTTCGGCATGGCGGCGAGCAGTCCCACCATGCTCTGGGCAATGCCGTTTTGCCGGATGAAAGTCAATTGGTTATCGAACGCATTCTCTTTATCCGTATCGAACCCGAGGATCAACCCGCCCATGACCTCTATGCCGGAACGCTGTATCTTTTCGATAGCTCTGTTCATATCGCAGGCGGCGTTTTGGTTTTTGTTGGCGGCACGCAGCGTCTCGCTGTCCGGCGATTCGATGCCTACAAATACGGACGTGAATCCCGATCGCGTCATTAAATCCAGAAGCTCGTCATCTTTGGCAAGGTCAATGCTCGCTTCAGTGAACAACAGATACGGATAGTTGTGCTCCTCCTGCCACACCGCCAGGAGTCTGAACATTTCTTTGACGGCCTTCCGGTTGGCAATGAAATTGTCGTCCACGATAAACAGGCGTCCGCGGTAGCCGGTCGTGTGGAGGTCTTCAACCTCACGCATGAATTGCGCGGGAGATTTGATGCGCGGAACGCGTCCAAACATCTGGACAATATCGCAGAATCCGCAGTTGAACGGGCACCCGCGGGAGAACTGCAGGGCCATGGATGCGTAGTCGTTCGGATTGATCAGGTCAAAGCGCGGCGACGGGGTAAGGTCCAAACCCGGTTTCTCCTGGTTGTCGTAAACTTTTTTTGTCGTTCTCCAATCGTAGTCCTTCACGAATTGGGGAAGGTTATTTTCGGCCTCATAAAGGATCAGATGATCGATCTTATCCGCTTCCAGGTAATCGCCCGGCCTGCCATAGGCCGATTGGACAAAGGGCCCTCCGGAAACAACGGTTTTCCCAAGGTCATGGCACATATTGAGAACCTTCGAAATGGACAATTAAAGATGCTTTGTATCTGAAATATGGTAACATGGCCTTTACATTATAAATTCAGATACAATTCGGCGCGTTTTTCAATTCTGCCCAATGTTGGATTATCGGGCCTGTAAGCTTCCATGAAAACCTGTTTAACTCTTTGGGCCTGTGGTAAAGATTTAATTTTATCCGGAGCGTGGCCCCAGTCTAAAAGAATATGATGAGCCTTTTGCGGCAAAATTTTCAGGGATTTGTAAACGGTTGAACGGCCGTTGCTTCCCTTGATTTTGGGACCGCAGGCAAAAGAAACTTCCGTAACATGGGTTGTCAACGAGCGTTTGGCCCGTTCATTCTTGGTCTTATCATTATGCTCTCCATGAGAAGGAATAAAAATAAACCGCATGTTGTCCGGTGTAACGCCACCCACAGTCAGAGGCACGCCGTAATCAATGCCGTTTAAATTTGATCCGATCAGTTGTGTGCCGGCAACGGCCATGACATCTTTATGGCTAATTCTCCGGTCAAAGAGATTGACAAAGAAACGACTGATTTTTCTGTATTGAGCATAAAATCTGCTGTTTTGTCCTTTTCCGGTCCTTTCGAGATGCATTTCCTCAGCTGCGTCCTTCACGGCATCGCGAATCCATCGATATTGAGTCGATGGATCGGCATTTCCTATTTCCTCCGTCAGATACGTTCGCACAATGCCCAAGCCGCGGTATCCTTTTTGAACATCAACCTGCCGCTTGGAATTTTGATCACCCTGCGCGATATAATCCGTGGCCCAGGTGATCCCCATTTCCAGACTCAGCAGGGCTATTTCAACGGATGAATTCGAAACGTTCTGGCCGATCTCCAGAGCGATTTTATTTCTGAGCTTCAGGATATTGCTGCCGGTGACATCGATCTGGCTTCCAATCGGGAAAAGATCAGATTCACCCAGGCAATTTAATCTCAGCCAGCCTTTTTTATCCGGCAGGGTGCCGCTGTCCCACAAATGGAACTTGTAGACAGCCGGAAAAGTCCTTTTGCTCTGTCTTAAAAATGATGCATTGCCCAGAATCAGATGATTATGGATAAGATGCGTGTACAGCGCAAGCGGCACGCCGTCGATGACGTGATTATAGACCAGACTCATGATCCGGTATGACCGATTTTGTTTGTCATAGGTGATTTCAATTAAGACCGGTTTGCAATAATCCCAATCCAGCGAAAAATCTATATCATAACCCGCCACCATATTATCTTCCGCACACAGACAGCCTTCCTTGACCTGTACATCCGCATTGATCAGCATATCGCCGTAATGTTTGAGCGCGAGATCCACAGCCTCGATAGCTCTATGGCGCATGGCCATGGCGCTTTCGAAATCAGGCGAACTTCCCCTGACTTCAAGACCAAAGCCGAAATGCTTGGCGTATTTTGATCGTAAGAATTCCCACGCGGTGGTTGTTTTATCCAGACCGAGCTTGGTTGTGATGTAATCTCTCGGCGTGGCCACGATTCCTCCAAGATGAATTGCTCCTACTATTGCGTTCATATCGGTCTCCTTTTCCTTTGGATGGTTGAGTCTTTCAATGTCATTGCACTCATCCTTAATGTCTCTTGACCATCTCTATACACCCGCCGGGCTTTCAGGAACCTTTCGTGTGTATTACAATTTTGCAAGGTTAGGAGTTGGAGGAAAGGGAATACTGCGCTTACAACGCTTCATCACTTTGGGAATCGCCGGCCATCGGCATGAAGCGTTTATGATCAAAAAAGGGTATTCGCTTTTGAAATTTGAGTCTCACAATAAGACAGCAACGGGTTTGCTGCGAAGGGGATGATTCTTCAGGATGTCAATCGTTTTCCGTTTCTCTATCCGTGATGTTTCCGTTTGTGGCGTTGATATATACCATCTCGGATGCATTGTTCCCGCGTTTGGTGACGATGACCTGATAATAGAGGACATGATCTTTTAATTTGGCTTTTGCCAGAACGGTCCTGCCGCCGGTTTCCTTTTCTGCGACAGCGATGGCTCGCGCCAGAGATATTTTAGCATCGGCAAAAGCTTCCTTTTTACTGATGTGCAAAAAATGCAGCAGGCCGAACCAATCATCGAGCTGAGCGAGCACTTTGCCGGATGTGACATCCACAAAATAAGCCTTCATGATGTGGTCCTTGACGGTCATCAATTCGAACACCAAGGGTCCTTTTCTCAGATGCAGCGGCTTTCTCCTGGGTTCGACCTCTGCCATAACTACTCTGCCGCCCGATGCCGATTCGATATTGCTGATGGCCTGGAAAAGACTGATTCGCGATTTTTCAAGGGCGCTGCGCTGCGCCTGCCGCGGCTCGTCATACGCGATGACCCGGGCCGGTAAGGCCAGGATAACCATCGCCACAACAACAAGCGCGCATATCGTACTCTTCATTTTTGTTTTCATTCATCACCGCCGTATCGTTTCATTCCCTGGCCTACCTATAAGCCAGCATAACTTACACCCACATTTCCTGAACATTACAACTTTGAAAGGTTCACACGCGCCGTTGAAAAACACGCTTGGCCTATTACACTGCCGTATCAGTATCGGCAAGGGGTGTTTTTGCCGGTCTTACGGGCGTGCGCTGCGGCAGAGTCAGGGTAAAGACCGCGCCCCGGCCGGGCAGATTCTGAACGTTAATTGCGCCATGGTGGGCTGTGGTAATGGCCTTCACCAGGCACAGCCCCAGGCCCAAGCCACGCTGCGACCGGCTTTTATCGCCGCGGTACAGCCGATCAAAGATGCGCGGCATGTCGGCCGGACTGATGCCTCCGCCGGTATCACTCACGGAAATGAAGATATTCGTTTCATTGCTGCCGGCATCAAGGGTGATACACCCGCCTGCAGGCGTATATTTAATGGCATTATCCATCAGATTGGCGATGGCTTGTCGCAGGCGTGTAGCATCGGCATGGACCGTCAAATGAGCGGGTATGTTCATTTCCAGCCGGATATTCTTGTCTTCCGCGTCATAAAGGTAGATGTCTGCAATGGCGGAGATGAGTTCCTTCAGGTCGATTTCTTGGAGATCAAGCGTCATGACACCTGTTTCCGCTTCGGAGATATCCATGAGCGCGTTGAGCATATTCAGAATATTCCCGGATTCTTCGGCACAATCCAGCAAAGCCTCCTGCAAGGCGGCCTTATCCGGTTCGCGCTGCATAACGGACTCAATGGAAAATCGCATACGGGTCAAGGGCGTCCTGAGGTCATGCGCCACATTATCAAGCGCTTCCCGCATGCCGTTCGTCAGAGTCGCGATCCAGTCCAGCATGGCATTGAATTGCCGGGCAAGCTCTCTTAATTCCGTATGGGTGTCACCCAGCGGCACTCGGGCATCCATCCGGCCGGCACGAACACTCTGGGTCGCCAGAGTTAATTCCCGCACCGGTTTGAGCGCCTGACGCGCGAGGAAAACACCGATCAGAATACCGAACAGAATCACCGGCCCCAGGATGATAAGAAAAACACCGGCGTAATATCCCAGATATTGTGCGCGGGCACGAGTGGAGTATCCCACTTGCAGGATCGTGCCATCAAGGAGCAGCCGTCCCGTAACATCAATATTATCGCCGCCTGTCAGCCCTTCCAGGGTCCTGGAGAGACGCGGTTTTTTCAGCAGAGTCCATTGGTCCTCCACAAACGGTAAAGGCGTTTGTATACGTTTTATCTGTGCTGCATTCCAGGTTTGCGGCAGTGTTTGGCTAAGGATGAAGCCGTTCTTCCCCGCGACACGGATAAAAAACCCGTTTTGTTCGTTCTGATAGCGGGTGCGTTCCAACTCCTGCACGAGGCGGGGGATTCCACTATGCTCTATGATATTGGTATAGGTGTTGATCTTTTCGGAAACGATCTGATGATCCTTGGTGCGCATCGTATTCCACAGCGCGACATAGCCTATGCCGAAAAGGAGCAGGGAGCTGAACACGAAGAACAGCGCATACCAGAGGGTGAGCCGGAAGGTGATTTTGCGTCTGAGCTGTTTAAGATATTTTAAGAACATACCCGACACCCCGCAGCGTATGGAGAATCTTGGTGTCGAAGTCGCGGTCAATCTTCCCCCGCACCCGGCAAACCAGGACATCCACGGCATTCGTCTGTGGATCGAAATCATAGCCCCAGACATGTTCCAGGAGAGCAGTCTTCGAGACCACTTTGCCGGCATTGAGCAAAAGGTATTGGAGCAGTTCGAACTCCTTGGGCATGAGATCGATCACCTTATCCCCGCGCCTGACCGTGCGGGTCAGCAGGTCCATGCTCAGATCACCGAAGGAGAGGCGTGTGGGTTCGGCGCTGCCGCTGGAACGGCGAATCAGGGCTTGCACGCGTGCCAGGAGTTCCGAAAATGAAAACGGTTTGGTCAGATAATCGTCCGCGCCGGTCTGCAGGCCCTTGATGCGGTCATCCACCGTGCCCTTAGCGCTCAAGACCAGGACCGGGGTTTTAATGAGGCGGTTGCGCATCTTTTCTATGATGCTCAGACCGTCCAGACCGGGTAACATGATGTCGATAACGGCCACATCATACGGTTCTGCCAGCAGCAGGTCCAGACCGTCGACGCCATTTTCGGCATGGTCAACCGCAAAACCGGCTTCTCGCAAGCCGCGTCTGACAAAGTTCGCGATCTTGCGATCGTCCTCAATCAGCAATAAGCGCATGTTCTAATTCCTTCTGATCTGTCGTTTGGGACAAAATCACTGCGTTCTCTTTACCTGTTTGCCGACATTCTATCAAGCACATAAAACGCGACATGGGCTTACGGTGCAAAAAATATTTTTTTAAAAAAGATATATTATCTGACGTTATTTAGAAAGGTAATGGCTAATGGCAGTGAACGATGAGAACTTCCGTTTTGTGGCCGGGGGTAGGAAATACTATCTTTTCCTGATTTATCCTGTGTCGCAAAAAATGATATCAGCGGCCGGCAGTTGTGGTTTGAACGTTGTAACCGGCCGCTGAAAGCTCAGGTATTATCTGTTATGTTTTTTGGCGGACTCTTCATCACAATGATATCCAACGGGCATGCCCGGGAACACAGACCGCAGCCGATACAGGCCTTGGGATACTTTAAATAGGGCCAGGCATCCACACCCTTTTCCCGCGGCAAATCCGACATGGCCAGACAACCCGCGGGGCAGGCATCTACGCAGATAGAACAGGCCATGCAGGTCTCCAGGATGAAATCGGGCTTGAGCCATTCCGATCGTTTGATCATCAAGCATTCGGAACCTCCGGCATCGAGCAGGGCGGATTGCGGGCATATTCTCCCGCAAGCTCCACAGTCGATGCACAAAGCGCCGTCAATCGCATGGAGTTTCTTTTTTTCGCCAGAAATGGCGCCGGATGGACAAATCCGGGCGCAGGCGCCGCAACCATTACATTTTTCCGTGATCGTGTAAGGCATATTTAACCTCTTATTTAATTTCCAGCTTTCGCAGGGTTTCTTCTTTGGGCTTGCCGGTATCTCTGTCCCATCCAAACTGCTCCCAGTAATCAAAGGCAAGTTTTTCCACATCGACGAACCTTCCTTTATTGGCGCCTTCCTTCTGGGGAGGATTACCTTGGGCACGGCTGCTGATGAAATTGTTTTTCGGTTCAATGCCATGCCGGACATTGAAATTTTGTTTCATCGTCTGAATCCGTTCGCCTATGGTCATGTATTCATCGGGCGTTAACGTCCAACCCGTTGCCGCATTGAGCCAATCGAAAGTTGGTATTTTTTTTGATCCTAGAAAAAGACCGAAGAGACACATGCCTGCTGCATTGCCCACATTCATGAACTTACTGCATGCGGCAGAGGCTTGGGCCTTTTCCTTGTTGATCTTGTATTTGCTTCCCTTCATAAAAAGAGGGGTTGGTTTGGGCAATCCCTTAACGCTTTTCCAGAGTTGAAACATTTCGTAATACAGATGGGCGCCAATGGTGTGACGTCCCGGTGTCGGTTCCACACTATAATGAACGTTGAAGCCCGGATCATTGCGGCCGTCATGCATGGCCGGTTCCTGTCCTCCGGCATGGACGGTCAAGGCTTCCGCCCCTTTGCCGATTTTTTTAGCGGCGATCTTTGAACCGTCGGCTAGCAGATCACCGATGCCCTCTCTTTTGATCATTTTTTTGATAAGGGTTACCATTGCCTCTGTATTGCCCCATTTTAATTCCAGACCGTCGGTATCTTTGATGGTCAGAATGCCCTTTTCGTAACATTCAATGGCAAAAGCCGCCGTCGCACCCGCAGAAATGGTATCCATGCCGGCCCTGTTCAGAATCTCGTTTAAATAAAAAACACTGTCCAGATCCTCATTCATGCAAAGGCCGCTTAGGGCCAGAACGCTTTCATATTCAGGTTTGTGGGTGTGGGAATACTTTCCCTTCATGGCGCAGATACCGCCGCATCCCAATGGACAGGAATAACAATGGTACTTCACAATTTCCGCGTCTTTGACGAGATCCGGACTGATTTTATTGGATTTCTTCAGAGGGAAATCTTTATTGGATCCATCCCAGTTTTTCAGAGGAGAATCGCCCATCTCGATGGACATCTGATTCATGCCTCCTGTGCCCCACTCCCTCAGAATGGTCTTGTATAAGAGACCGTCTTGGGGAAAAAGAGCAGGGGTCACACGCAGGAATGTTCCCATCAGGGCCATTCCTATTCCCGGAAGCAGGTTGAGGGGTATGGGAAAGTTGACCCACTTGTTGCAGTGCCGGCTTAAGCGTTTCATTTCCGCCGGATCGTGCGCGACGATGCGTTGCACGCCGTCCAGGACGACCGCCTTGAGTTTTTTGACTCCCATGACAGCACCCAGACCCGATCGGGCGGCGATTCTGCCCTTGTCGGTGCATACGCCGGAAATCAGAGATACTTTCTCACCAGCAGTGCCTATAACGGCCACATGCGCTTTGGGGCCGTGTAGTTTTTCGAGTTTTTCTTCTGCTTCGATGGCGTCAAGTCCCCAAATCCCTTCGGCGTCTTTCAGCGTGGCCTTACTGTTTTTTACATACAGATAAACCGGCTTATCGCTGATGCCTTTAACAAAAATGGCATCATAGCCGCAGCGCTTGATGGCCGGAGAAAAGGTGCCGCCACAATTCGCGTCGCCCCAACCTCCGGTTAGAGGGGATTTGCCGACCAGCGTCCACCGTCCGGAGAATAAACTGCCCGTGCCCGTGAGAAATCCCGAACAAAAACCGAGAATGTTTTCCGGTCCCAAGGGATCAGCACCGGCCGGTATACGATTGTAAAGAATGTATGCACCCAAGCCCATCCCGGACAGATACTGCTTATAGACTTCGTCGGGTATCACTTCCTCTGTCATGGTCTGATTGGATAAATCCACCATGAGAATTTTGCCCATGTAAGGTTTGTTCATGACACAACTCCCTTTCGTTTTTCAGCCTTTTTTCACTTTACTCCGGTCCAGCGGTTTCCCTTCCCAGGCCGCTTCCAGAACCATCAGATTATCTTCGTAATCCGTATCTTCGGGATTATAAATGGATGCGCCGTCAGACAGTGCCGCTTTGGCGATCTCGGGTAGAATTTCACGGGGAACGAGCGGTTTGCCATCACGGTCCTTTATTTCCTGCAGGCATCGGGGATGCCGGCCCCCTGTAAGGGCATTAAGTTCCTGATTCATTTCCCGGATCAGGGAGGCAACTTTCTGCGCGCGCTCTTGTTTAGGTGTCTTGAGATAAACCGCTTCCCCTGCCATGGGCAGCAGCAGCTCCGCGATGATTTCTTCACGCTTATGCATATTGTATTCGAGGCCGTAAGGCAGAATAGTCGCCATGCATATACCATGGGGAGCGCCGCAGACAGCGCCGGTGGCGTGCCCGAGATTATGCACCAGCCCCACCATGGAATTAGAAAACGAAATGCCGGCGAGACAGGCGGCAATGGCCATGGCCAGTCGACCGTCTTTATCTGAAGGATTTTTTGTCACGGCGGGCAGATATTTAAAGATCATATTGACGGCAGCTAGGGAATGGGCATCACTCAATGGATTCTTCTGAAGACAATAATACCCTTCCACAGCGTGGCTTAAAGCGTCCATTCCCGTCATGGCCGTGATGAAAGGCGGCATGGTCATGGTCATGCGGGAATCAAGAATGGATACATTGGGCAGCAAAAAATAACTGGTAAATGCCATTTTGAGATGCTTTTCATGATCTTTGATGACAGCGACCAGCGTCACTTCTGAACCCGTGCCTGCCGTTGTCGGTACGGCAACAAGAGGTTTCAGACGCCGCTTCAGGGCTCCGGCGCCGCTGAAGGCCATCAGGTCGGTGGCATTTTCGGAAACGACGATATTGACGCCTTTGGCCGTATCCATGACCGATCCACCGCCGACAGCGATGATGGCGTCACAGCCGTTATCCCGGTAAAGACCGGCTAACTGGTTGACCACCCTTAAATCAGAGTCAGGGGGGACGTTGTCCGCGATACCGCCAATGGCAATGCCGTCTTTCAGTGCATTGACGACGATATCCACGAGCCCGGCGGCGGCAACACCTTTATCGGTAATAATCAGAGGCTTTTTTGATCCCATGTCGGCCAGCAGAGCCGGTATTTTTTCCAGTGCGTCGTGTCCCGCAACAATCTTTACCCGACAGCAAAATTCATAATAATCCGGTAGTATCATCACTTGCATCCTTTCTGTTCATGACTTGACAGAGCTGCCGCCGGCACGATCGATAACCGTGCGCAGGTAAGCCCCGTCGGGTTCCTGATTGATTACGTCAAATATATCATCCATCAGGTACCGGGGAATTCCCGCCTCCTGAATGGTGCGCGGCATTTTGCCCTTCAGCGCGCCGTAAAGTTCATTCATAAATTTATTCAGAGTGTCTAATGCCCTGTCCGCTCTTTTATCCTCAGGCGTGGAAGCATATTCATCTTCGGTGGTTAAAGGACGAAGCAGAACAGATACAAGGCGGCTGTCCTGCTTCATGTAATCGGAAAGCACCGTGTTCAGACACATTCCGATTACGACGCCCGGATGAACGTGGACAACGTTCTGAAAGATCTGGCCCAACCGGTAGAGGACATTCCGGTCGGTGTTGGAGATGACGCATCCCGACATGGCTGCGGCATTGGCTATGGCGAGCGCAGCCTTTTTATTCCCGCAATGATTGATGGCGCCAGCGAGATTTTCCCGAATGAAACGCAGCGCGGCTAAAGCGTAAGCATCCATGAACGGATTTGCATCCGGCGCAGCGCATGCCTCCAGCGTGCGGCCCAACGCGGCAAGTCCCGCTTCGGCAATTGTCTTTCCATCTTTTACTTTGGTCAGCCGGGGATCAAGCACAACAAGGTCAGGCATCAACGACATGGAAACAAAGGTTTTTTTGTTTAACACGGCATATTTCGATGTTTCCATGCCGGTTACAGACGCTGTCGGAACGAATACAAAAGGTCCCAGGGGATCAGGAATGGCCGTTTTCTCCGAGAGCTGACGCGCATCAGTCGTTTTCAGCGCGGCAGCCAGATTCACTATCTTGGCCACGTCAACAATAACACCGCCACCCAGCGCGATAATGGAATCGTACTGACCTTTGAAGAAAAAATCTCTGATTTGTTCAACAACATTCAGATCTGCCGTATTCCTTATGTCGTCAAAAAGGCCTAGGGTCATTCCGGAATCACCGAAAGCATGGGTCAATGTCCGGATCGAATTGCGTCCCGCCAAATCACGGCCGGTTATAATCAGGGGTTTGAAAGCATTAAGGCTGGCCAGTTCGACCGGAAGATGTTCCAGCGCCTTGTTCCCTGAATTGGTCTTGAACGGACAGGTAAATGCAAAACCGTTAGTAAGATTCATTTTTCATTCCTTTCATTAAATACCCAACAAGGTACGTGTATAGACGCCGACTCGCCCTGCAAGCTTGCGGCCGAACGACCACCATGACGGATAACGTTTCACGGCCAGAGAGGCGATGATCTTGGGCAGTAGATAAACTTCAACGATATCGAGAATCCGGATAACCGAGAGGGAGTAAGGGACTTCGCCGTCAACCATCAGACGATTGCGGGTTGTCGCCACCGCCGTACTTTCCTGAAAAGATAAGATTGTAAAGGCAGCATCGATACTTTTGATAATCAGACGGAGGTGAATAGGCCGGCACTGAAGATCGCCGCCGAAATATTTTACCTTACCCTTTTCCTTGCCGACAACCATCCAGGGGCCGTTGGGAAGGCAACCCAGCGTAAATGTAAATTCATCGGGAAGTGTATCGAACAGATTTTTTACTTCTTTATCGGTTTTTGCCGCCGCCTGGATGGCCCGGCCTGTAAACCACAGAAAGACAGCCACGTAGATTTTTTTCAGAGGTTTTCCTCCCGCATGAATTTCCTGCATGTTTAAATCCTCCCATCACTTTCGGTTGAGAAAAAAGCGGTATGCTGTTCGCAAGAAATATGATTCCACACCATTCAACGGGGCGCTTTTAATACGCATTTTAACGGACATAAACCAGCGCCTTTTCTGCTGCATCAGTTAGAATCACTTTGATTGTTTAATCATTAAATCAATATTGCTGATAAAAACGTGTGGAAGTATAAGAAGTCGGTTCCTTTGTGTCAAGAGAATTTTGGGAGAATTTTGGGCAAAGAAAGATTTTGTGTGCCAGGGTGAGTGCCCTCCGTTACTTTTCCCCATTTGCGCAGGATGAAGGGGTGCCGAGTTTGACAGTATCAAAGCCGTAATAGCTGCCGAGACACGCATTGCGAAAGTTTTTTGGATCGCTGGTGATATCCGTGGCAAAAAGGGTTCGAGGCGGTCTCGAAATGCTTGCCAGAGTAATTTCCTTATCGCCACGCTTCATGGCGGCATCGATTTGAGCAAAGCGGGCTTGCATCTCCTTTGTGTATCGATAACCTCGATAGGTGTCCTTGTAGCCTTCGAAAACATTCGGTGCTCCCAGCATGCTCACAAGGAGCAGCATCATTGCCGCAAGCATCAAGCGCTTGCCATGATTGCTTATGTTGTCTGCCGCAAGAAAATTTCCCAGGATCAGAAATGATGGATACCAGCCCAGCAGGAAGAAAAGAAAAACAACGCTTTCCGCCCGCTCCGGAAGAGGATAACGGTTAATCAAAAATCCGATGGCGTTGAGGACGAAAATTCCACAAATCCAGAATACAGGCACGGCTAAAAAAGATCTGCGGAACATTCCCTCTTTATATAAAATATTTTGGGCAGTTTCGGCCGTAAAAATAAGCATGACAAAAGCCGAAGCCCATAGGCCGGGATTGGAAAGCCAGTAAAGAATGCGCAGCATAACCCAGGGGATGTACAGAAGGACAGCCATCCAGGGAGTCGGGCGTATCATGGAATCACCATCAATAGTTGAAAAGCGCTGAAAGTTTCCCGGAGCAAGAACACTGATGAATGTGAAAACGATGCCGATCAAAAGAAGTGTCAGCCAGAACAATCGTGATTGACGGCGTTCCCTTACCGAATACCATGTTCCACAAGCGATGAGCATAACGGTCAGAATCATCGATACTTCATTGCTGCCGATTGCAGCTACAGTCAAGCCTGCTGACAAAAGCAAAATCAAAGCCCTTAATGATTGGTCATCACTTGCCGTTTCACGCCGGATGCAAAGGGCAATGAAAAGAATCGAGAAAACATTTCCAATCTGATAGGTGAAGCTGCCGGCCAGCCAATAGAAGGTCTGTGCCGGATCAGGAACTCCGGCAATAAAAAGGATCGTTGCGATGGCTCCCGTAAGAAAGGGGAAACGGAAAGGGCAGACGTGTCGGCTGATTGTCCAGGCCAGAAAACTGAAACTGAGCCAGGTCGAAACCAGCACAACAATTGCCGCATAAGGATAAACCGCAACAATATTGTCGTATCCGCCCAACAGGCTCATGGTGAAAACCGTCGCATATCTTCCCGACGAGCCAAAATACGACAGCGACAGGATGTCGAAAATACCAAGCTTCCGGAATGTGGCGGCAATGCAGAAGTCGTCCGCCGACGGCCAGGCAAAGAAGGATAGGCCGATGAACATAACCAGCAATCCAAATGCCGCCAGTCTCAGCCCCGGTAACACGTATTTGCGCAAAGGGCGTATTGTTTTGTCCAGACTGAAATATTCGAATTTCCCCATTATTGCCCTCTATAACTTAATTTTGGATTTGAACACAAAAAGAGAAATACGGGAGGTGATATATCGGCGCGCGGACATTTTGATGATCAGGTGTCTGCTTTTCCATAAGGCATTCATGCACTAAAATTGCAATGGTACTGCAAGAAACTCCGGATTATTGATGTCAAAGTTTGAGGCATTGTTTTCAGTTCCGGGACTTCGATTTTTTCTGAAAAACACCTGCAGGGATGAATTTGCGGAATCATAGATCACGATCTGTTGTGTGATATGCGTCATGATGCCTGCGTGATCACTCAAATCAATATGGGTGCCGTAATAGGTCGCAATTTTTTTCATCTCTTCAGCAGTGACCAGATTATTTGAAGATAAATAGGCACCCAATTGATCTTGAATCGACTGCCAGCGAATCGTGTTTGCCGAGTTGCCGGTGAAGTTATCAAAATTATCCTTTAACAAAAAAGCGTTAACCGCAGCGATGGCATCTGAAAATTCCCACGTTATCCCTGCATTCAATTCAGAATTATCATCACGCAGGATACGTCTGCCATTTAAATCATTTTCCAATACGCTGACCGTCCTGCCGTCCCCGATGACGATAAGATGATTATACGTATATTTTCGTTGAGAGAGGTAACGGGCGACGGCGTAAATAGTATGATAGTTTTCCAGAGCATAGCGCAGATCAAAATGATAGGCGTAATAGGTGTCGGAAGATAAGTCCGGATACGGTTCGCCGGTGGGAGCATCGAGCGTGGCCACAAAGATACCATGTTTGTTCAGGCCGGTTGAAACGGATAACGATAAAAGAGAATTGCCGATATTCACAATCTTTTTTCTGCCTTTGTTGATATAAAATACCGCGCCGTGAGGAGCGCCCGACCAGTCCAGCAATCGGCCGATGATCGGCTTATGGGTGGCGGACACTGAATGATAGGCGGCAATAACCGAACATTGGCTGGATCTGTGTACCTCTCCAATCAGACTGAAATAAAATACTTCATCAACGGATAACACGCCGTCATTTTTGTCGTTATGGGTTCCTCCATCAAATTTGCTGGCTAATCCGTTGATAAAATCCCGGTACTCTTGAGGAATCTGATTCTTGATCAGTTGAATGCGAGTCATGATCTTATCATATTCGGCATCCGGCAAAGCTGACAAGTAATTCACAAAGCCAGTCTCCAGAGCAGGGTATTGAGATACCAGCTTTTCTCCGTATAACTGCCCCATATGATAATCCGTATCCCAATGGTAATTCAGGATGACTTCATAATAGCCCCTTTTTTCTTCGCCGATATAGCGGACATCAACACTACCCTTATACAATTTGCTCATAATATCGGTCAGGTTGAAGGAACTGATGCTTGCTGAATCGTCGATGTTGTCATCTGTGGCGTCAGGGGGGGCTGTTTCTTCCGTGTTTTTTTCATTGTCTGCGGAAGAACCGCTCTTGTCCCCAGAATCACAACATCCAACAAAAAATAAGAGTGAAAAAATAACCACAACAATCAGAAAGGTTTTGTATGTCCGGAAGAGTGTTTTTTTCATGGTGTTCCGCCTCCTTGATATAGAATTGTTTTGCAAACCTCGGTGGAGTTTCTGCTTCACTATATTTTAGTGCAAACGAAAAAATAGAAAATCATCATTATCGTCTGATCAGCTCATCACCTTGGTTGCAGCAGATTTGTTTCCGGAAATATGATTTTTTAGCAATCTAAAATTTGTGTAAAATATCATGATCGGATTCATCCAATGGAATTACTCTTCGGGGATCCGGTTGCAGTCCAGACAAAGCTTTGCCGCCTTTTTTTACGGTTTTGCCATTTTGCCGTATCTGCTCACGTTGACTTTCTCGCGGCAGAGATCTTATAAAATCTCCTGAAGCCGTCAACTTGAAACCGGCCACCATGCTACGCATTTCTTCGGATTGTGAAGACATTTCCTGGGCAGCGCTTGCTGATTCTTCAGCATTTGCCGCGTTTTGCTGAGTCAATTGATTCAGCTGTTCGACTGCCTTATTTACCTGACTGATTCCTTGATCCTGCTGATCTGATGCCGCCGCGATTTCCGATACGACCTGACTGACCTTTGTAACACGCATAGTAATATCCTGGAAATTCGTTAATACCTCAGTGTTGATGAGAACTCCGTTTTCTGAGTTCTTCACCGCTTCTTCAATCAGATTGGCCGTGTTCTTGGCTGCCTCGGCACTACGCTGTGCCAGATTCCTTACTTCTTCAGCCACAACGGCAAATCCCTTGCCGGCGTCACCGGCACGGGCCGCTTCGACTGCCGCGTTCAAGGCCAGCAAATTGGTCTGGAAGGCGATCTCGTCAATGGTTTTCACGATCCTGGCCGTGGCATCTGATGAAGTCTTGATCTTGTTAATAGCCGAAGACATCCGTTTCATGCTTTCAACACCTTTCTGGGCACTATCGCGAGCCGCTTCGGCTACATCACTGGCTTCTCTGGCGTTTAGGGTATTTTGTTTGGTCATGGAGGACATTTCCTGCAGACTACTTGAGACTTCTTCCAATGAACTGGCCTGTTCACTTGCTCCTTGTGACAACGACTGTCCGCCGGTGCTTACCTGCACACTTGCTGATGCGACCTGATCCGCACCGATAGCCACTTGTTGAAGGGCCTTGTCCAGATTATCCACTGCCAGATTGAGTGATTCTTTGATTCTTGCATGATCACCCTTATATTCACCAATCACCCGTGCTGTCATATCCTTACCGGCCAGTTTTTCAAGAACATCAGACGCCTCGTTGATCGGTCCCATGACTTCATCCAGTGTTCTGTTGACACCCTGAACTATTTCCTGATAAGCACCTTTAAACATTTTGGCGTTACCACGCACATCCAGTTTCCCTTCCATTGCCGATTTAGTCAAAAATTCCATTTCATTCACCATATTGGTAATGGTCTCCACCATTTTTTTCAGAGCCGGACCGATCTCATCCCGGTCGTCAATGATGGTTGATGTAATATTGATGTTACCTTCAGATATCTGTTGCATATTGAAAACGACATTTTTCTGAAGATGATCGGCGAATTCATCCATGGAATTGGCCAAGAGACCCACCTCGTCCATACGCTTTCCCATATTCAAACGCGTAGACAAATGGCCTTTTCCGATTTCAGTAACCATCAACAAACCCTTTTTCAGCGGTGCCGCAATTGAACGAGAAAGAAACACACCGAGCAATATCGCAATTACGCCGCCGATGATCATCAGAGACATAAATATGCTTTTTGCCCTGATGGCAGAGAGCCGCGTTTTCTCGGCTGAGTTCACGGCTTGTGAAGCAATGATAGACACCAGTTGGTCCAAACCGTTAGCGGTCAACTTCAGGCTACCCAGCGCGTCTAATTCGGCTTTGTCTGCTGCCTTGTCCCATTTTTGAAAATTCGCGTCTTCTTCGGATATTCCTGCTTGCACTAATCTCAGTTTATTATTCAGAGCTTCCATCGCTTTATCATGATTTTTTTTCCATGTTCTGAAACTAACTACGAATTCATTCCACAACAACTTCTCATTTTCCCCCTTGGGTAAATTCTCATACTCGGCCCAGTTCTTTTCCAATCTTTCCCATGATACACTTATCTGCTTAAACAAGTCTTTGCGAATTTGTTCATTATCAAACATGATGCCCAGAGCCAGACCCCTTTCACAAGCCACAATATAACTAATCTCTTTATCAATGCTTCTGAGATTATTGACGGCGGTTAGTTCGACATTACTGATCTGGTTGAGTTTGTTTCCTAGGGCGGACAGATTGAAGAGGGCGTAAAACCCTATGGCCTGTGACATCACGATGATAAAAATCACGCCGCCAACGATCTTTGTTCCTATTTTGACATTGTTAAGCATAGTTCTTGCCCCTTTATGCTTTTTCCTGTGATTTTGATTTCATTCAGTCCCTGATTTTCAGATATCAAAAATATTGTAGGTTGGATTTATTGACATCTGTAAAATTCTCACTGAATTCTAACGACAGTTACATGAACTTCTTTTTTAAGGTTAAATAATTGAATGAAAGGTTGTTAATATCATTAGCAATTTTTTTAAAATATCCTATATTTTAAAAAATAAGTCAATGATTATTCTTTAATCTGGATTATTCTTTAATCGCAATTGGTTCGTGACTTTAATCTCTTCGGGTACAATTCCCCGCCGCTTGCAGAGGGGTTGTTCATTTCAGAATCAACCGGTTGAAATTCAGACTTAAATCCGGATGGCATCAATTGGTAATTAAAAGTAGAGTACCCGTTCCATAATCAAGAGGGAAGTTTCATCAGGAATGGAGCCGTTCTGAATCAACCTTGTTTTACCTTTCAATATCTGGTAGTTGAATGCAGGGATTTGTTGAAATGGAAGATATTCTGACCGTATCACAACTTAATAATAATATTAAATTTCTTCTTGAGGAAACGCTTGATTTTGTTCTGGTGGAAGGCGAGGTTTCCAATCTGCGGCGGCCGCAATCCGGACATGTTTATTTCACATTGAAAGATGAACAAAGCCAGATTCGGGCGGTTTTTTTTCGTCAGTTCGGCGTTTATCAGAGACGCAATCATTTTGAACTGGAAGAAGGTCTGAAAGTTTTGTGCCGGGCACGTTTGAATGTTTACCTGCCGCGCGGCGAATATCAACTGGTTGTCGAGTCGGTGGAGCCGCTGGGAGTGGGTGCGCTGCAAAAGGCGTTTGAGCAGCTCAAGGCAAAACTGTTTGCGGAAGGATTATTTGATGCGTGTCATAAGAAATCACTTCCCTTTCTTCCCGAAAGAATCGCTGTGGTGACGTCGCCGACCGGGGCGGTCATCCGGGATATTCTGAACATCACGAAACGGCGTTTCCCGTCGGTTGACGTGTTGATTGCTCCGGTGCGCGTGCAGGGCAATGAAGCGGTGGATGAAATCATCCGGGCTTTGCGCAATGTGCATGCCTACGGCGGTGTAGATGTCATTATCATTGCCCGGGGCGGCGGTTCGCTGGAAGATATCGCTCCTTTCAATGATGAGGCGCTGGCGCGGGAAATTTTCAGGTCCACGATACCGATTGTATCTGCCGTAGGCCACGAAACGGATTTTACGATTTGCGATTTTGTGGCGGATCTGAGGGCGCCCACGCCGTCTGCCGCCGCGGAACTGATTGTTCCGCAACGATTAGAATTGTTATCAAAAATCAATACGCTCCAACAGCGGACAATGTCCGGTTTTTTCCGTCAGTTGGATGACTATCGGGAGCAGCTTGCCGATTTGCAGGTAAGATTAAAGGATCCGCGCCGGTTTGTGGCTGATCTGAAAATAGGCGTGGACGAGCTCAGGGAAAGACTGACCGGCGCCTTGCAACATAAAAAGCAAAATATTTATCATGAACTGCGTCAACTGGAATTGCGTCTGTTGCATCAGAGCCCGGTGCTGAAAATCAGAGAGAAGAAATTTCTATTGCAGAATCTGCAAAAAGAATTATCAAATAACATACTGATTCGTTTGACAGCCGCCAGAGAAAGACTTATGAAAAATTCAGCCCTTCTGGAGTCGATCAGTCCTCTGGCAGTTTTGCAGAGGGGTTACAGCATCACCCGTCGTGTTGACAGCGCGATGATTGTGCGACAGACCGATGATTTGAGTGTCGGAGACAATGTGAATGTACTCTTGGCAAGGGGTAATTTTAACGCTAAAATAGAAAAAATATTTTAATGAAGGTACATATCCCGTTCATGGGGGTTAGGGGTGAATGATGGCAAAGGAGAAATTTGAAGACGCGCTGGAAAAAC
The DNA here is from genome assembly GCA_018056685.1 of Smithella sp. Classification (GTDB taxonomy): domain Bacteria; phylum Desulfobacterota; class Syntrophia; order Syntrophales; family Smithellaceae; genus Smithella. The sequence goes on along the minus strand of JAGPFC010000022.1, from coordinate 16,930 downwards.
TCGAAGATATCGTCCGGAAAATGGAAGCAGGTGATATGCCCCTGGATGATGCCCTGAAATCTTTTGAAGAGGGGATCAAGCTGATCCGTTTTTGTTCATCGAAACTGGAAGAGACGGAACGGCGCGTCGAGGTGCTTCTGGAAAAGGAAAATTCCTTGCAGTTAAAAAAGTTTCAGGGAGAAGACGATGAATCAAGATGATGACTTATTCTTAAAAGCTTACCTGGAGGACAGGCAAGGTATTGTGGAGGAAGCGCTGCAGCGTTATATTCCGGGGAACGGGATTCCCGCCGAAATATATGAAGCGATACGTTACAGTGTTTTCAACGGCGGGAAACGGATCCGGCCGATTCTCTGTCTCGCGGCGGCGGAAGCTGTCGGCGGAGACCTGGCGCCGGCCATGCCCGTGGCCTGTGCGCTGGAATTAATTCATTCATACTCTCTGATTCATGACGATTTACCGTCCATGGATAACGACGATTTCCGACGCGGCAAACCGACGTGTCACAAGGTTTTCGGGGAAAATATCGCCATTCTGGCGGGAGACGCGCTGCTGACCGAAGCCTTTTTCCTGTTATCCCGTTCTGAAAAGGTCATGTTTTCAGCCGAGAAGCGCCTGGCGGTGATTCAGGAAATCGCTTACGCTGCCGGCATCGGCGGCATGGTTGGCGGACAGGCGCTGGATGTCATTTCAGAAAAATCAGGCGCTGACGAACAGACGCTTCAGGAAATCCATCGGCGCAAGACGGGAGCGCTGATTATCGCCGCCGTAAAATCAGGCGCACTCATTTCCAACGCGGGCAAAGATAAAATGCAGGCTCTGACCGAATACGGCATCCATGTGGGACTGGCCTTTCAGATTGCGGATGACATTCTGAATGTCGAGGGAGACAGCGCTTTAATGGGCAAGGGCACCGGCAGTGATGCTTCCCGCAACAAACTGACCTATCCGTCTGTGCTGGGGATGCCGGCGGCGAAAGAAAAGTTATCTCAACACATTGAAGCGGCTGCGGCCAGTCTTGCGGGGTTTGATGAGCGGGCGATGCCGCTGATGGTCATGGCCCGTTTTATAAAAGAAAGAAAATCGTAAAGATATACCGGGAAGGATGTTGTTTTGGTAAAGCAGCCGGAAAAAGTCAATTACAGTGTTCTGCAAAATGTCAACCTGCCTGCGGACATCCGTGGTTTGAATATTGCTCAGCTTAATACACTGTCACAGGAAATCAGGGAATTAATCATCCATACGGTTGCCTTCCGGGGCGGACACCTGGCCTCATCCCTGGGCGCCGTGGAGTTGACCCTGGCGCTGCATTATGTTTTTAACACCCCTCAGGATAAAATCATCTGGGATGTCGGGCATCAGGCGTATGCGCATAAAATCATTACCGGTCGCAAGGATGACTTTGCCGGGTTGCGCACAAAAAACGGGATCAGCGGTTTTCCTCGCCGGGAAGAAAGTCCCTACGATGTCTTCAATGTCGGACACAGCGGAACCTCTATTTCCGCCGCCACGGGATTCATCGAAGCCGGTTGTTTGAAAGGATTGAATCATAAGGTCATTGCGGTCATTGGCGACGGTTCCATGACCGCTGGCATGGCCTTTGAAGGATTGAACTGGGCGGGGGATCGAAAAAAAAACATGATCATCGTGTTAAACGATAACGAAATGTCGATTTCCTCCAATGTCGGCGCAATGTCTTCTTACTTAAACCGCGTGATGACCGGCCATAAGATTACAACTCTGAAAACCGATATTAAAAGATTTCTCAACAGCATCCCGGGCATTGGCGGCAATATGATTAAATTTGCCCAAAAGATAGAAGAAATTTTAAAAACCATGATGGTTCCCGGAGCACTTTTTGAGGAAATGGGTTTTACCTATGTGGGACCTTTGGAGGGACATCGCCTGGATCACCTGATTAAGACTTTTGAAAATATCAAGGAGATGACCGCTCCCGTGCTCGTTCACGTCATCACGAAAAAAGGCAAGGGCTATGAATTCGCCGAAGAAGATCCTCTCGGTTTTCATGGGGTCGCTCCCTTTGATGTGGAAACCGGTCAGGCTATTTCTTCGCCATCCAATGTCCCGACTTATACAAACGTATTCGGTCGGGCCATGGTCAAACTGGCCCGTGCCGATTCCCGCGTTGTCGCGATTACCGCTGCAATGTGTGAAGGCACCGGCCTCAATGAGTTCTGCCAGGAATTCCCAAAACGTTTTTTTGATGTCGGCATCGCGGAGCAGCACGCGGTGACATTTGCCGCCGGTCTTGCCCTGGAGGGATTAATTCCTGTCGTTGCTGTTTATTCGACTTTTCTGCAGAGAGCCTATGACCAGATCGTGCATGATGTCTGTCTGCAAAAACTACCGGTCGTATTTGCCCTGGATCGTGGCGGGTTTGTCGGGGAGGACGGAGCGACCCATCAGGGCCTTTTTGATTATGCTTACCTGCGTTCCATACCGGATATTGTCGTCATGGCGCCCAAAGATGAAAATGAACTGCAACACATGCTCAAAACCGCAGTGGATTGCGGCCGTCCGGTTTCTTTGCGTTATCCGCGGGGAAAAGGTGTCGGGGTTCGTCTGGATGAAAAACTGATCAATCTGGAGATTGGCAAAGGTGAAGTGCTGCGGGAAGGAACGGACATCGCGATTATTGCCATCGGCAATACGGTGAATCCGTCTTTGGCCGCCGCCGCAAATCTTTCAAAAGAAGGAGTTCATGTTCAGGTTATCAATGCCCGTTTTGTAAAACCGCTCGACGAAGCATTAATTTTGAAAACCGCGGCGGAGATAAAAAAAATTATTACCATTGAAGAGAATGTGCTTCAGGGCGGCTTTGGCAGTGCCGTCCTGGAATTGCTGTCTGAAAAGGGGATAAAAGACGTTCAGGTCAAGCGTATGGGCATTCCTGATGAGTTTGTCAAACATGCCACGCAGGCCGAGCAGCGCAGTAAGTATGGCCTTGATGAAGAAGGTATCATGCGAACAACCCGGGAAATGCTGGCGAGATAATCTCTTATTATCCCTGTCTTTTCATGAAAGGATTGTAAGTACAGCGTACGAATTTTCATTCTTTAGACTTTAACCATTTTTCCGCATCGGACACCGTCGGGAAAACCGCGATCGGCAACGCGCGGTTTACGCACGCGTCTTCGGCAAACTTCATCGTATTACTGACAGAATTTACGTCGACATAGGCAATGGCTTTATATAACCCTCTGGCTTTGCACGTTACGTTCTGGACAAGCTCGAATACATCCATTATGGACAAGCGCGGACCATCAAGACGTTCTTCAATCAGGACCCTGAAACACTTGCGGGCGGCACATTCTTGATTAATTTCTTCGACATATCCCAAAATGGTCTCTTTGCTATTCTGGCCGGTAACAACGAAGTGAAGATATGTTGGTTCTTGCGTTACCTGTAATGCGTAAGCCATAGAGGACACTCCTGCATATCATAAAATTGGTTTTGATAAATATACCATATATTGATTTCTGTACAGTCAATTTTGGAAATCGTAAAAACGGGAAAATAGAGACAGTTGTTCCGGCTAACTATTTTCCGTGCCTGGCAGGATGGATAACATCATCCTGAAGCGATAACACATCATAAATCTATTATAATATCATCCAGGGGAGATTTTCACAAAACCTGCTACAATCTTGTTTTACCATACAATATCTGGTAATTTACAATAAAGGTATGGAGTATATGACCTCTAAAAAAATTCGTCTGGATCAATTGATGGTCGATCGTGGCGTGGCGCCGACGCTGGAAAAAGCCCGAGCGCTGATTATGGCCCGGGCGGTCAAGGTTCATGATGCCTATCCGGATAAGGCGGGCACGATGGTTTCTGCCGCCGCTGAAATTCATATCAAAGGCGAAGACAATCCTTACGTGAGCCGTGGTGGATTAAAACTGGCAGGGGCGCTTCAAGAATTTGATTTGAATGTTGATGGCCTTGTCGCTTTGGATGTCGGCGCTTCCACCGGCGGATTTACAGACTGCCTTTTGCAGAAGGGAGCACGAAAAGTTTACGCTCTGGATGTAGCCTACGGCCAGTTGGCGTGGAAGCTGCGCGCAGACAAACGCGTGGTGGTTATCGAGCGCACCAATTGCCGTTATTATGACGGAACGGATCTGGATGAAAAAATTGATCTGGCCGTCATCGATGCATCTTTTATATCCCTGAAAATTGTGATACCGGCGATTTTAAAGTTTCTGGAAAGCGGTGCACGGATTCTGGCGCTCATTAAACCACAGTTTGAGGCAAAGCGGGAAGAAGTAGCTGAAGGAGGCGTTGTTACGGATCCTGCTGTGCAGGAACGTGTGGTTCAGGAGATCAGGGCATTTTGCGAATCGCTGAATCTGGAAGTGGAAGGAACCTGTTCTTCGCCGATTTCAGGTCCTTCGGGAAACAAGGAATTTTTTATCCTCGCACGAGAAAAAAATGGAAATTAAATTAGCCCAGACGGCCGGTTTTTGTATGGGGGTACGCCGGGCGGTGGATATCGTCCTGAAAATTGCTCAGCAGGAAAAAAACCGCCGTATCTATACGTACGGCCCGCTTATTCATAATCCGCAAACCATTGAACTGCTCAAGAAACGCGGGATCATCCCTATCGGGAAAATCGAAGAAATCAAGGATCAAGAGAATGCCATTTTGATTATTCGCGCGCACGGCATCGCGCCGGCGGAGAGAAAAAAAATCAGGGAAAGCGGCATCAAGGTGGTCGATGCGACATGTCCCAAAGTCGGTTATGTCCAGGCCATCATCAAGAAGCATACCGCTCTCCAATACACGGTGGTTATTGTCGGGGACAAGGAGCATCCGGAAGTTGAGGGGCTTCTGGGTTACTCCGGCGGTCGTGGAATTATTATTTCAACAATCGAAGAAGTGGATAAGTTGCCTTGTATTGATAAAGTCTGCGTGGTTGCTCAAACAACGCAGAATCTTGACGATTACAATAAGATTGTGGAGAAGATAAAAACGATATGTCCCCAGGCGGTTGTCTTTAATACCGTTTGCTCCTCGACCGAGCAGAGGCAGGCGGAAGTTATCGCCATGGCCGGAGAGATGGATGCGATGTTTATTGTCGGAGGACGAAACAGCGCCAATACCCAGAGGCTTGCTGATCTCGCCCGGAAAAAACAACCGTCCACTTTCCATATCGAAACGCCTTCGGAAATGGCCGGGATTGATTTCGGTCCTTATAACCGGATTGGCGTTTCGGCAGGTGCGTCCACACCCAACTGGATCATGGACCGGGTGATGGATAAAATCATGGAAGGTCAGAGAAGAAAGTTGAAATACCTGGGCAAAATACTGGGGTTGTGGGTATCGGCGATCAAGGCGGATGTATATTCCGCCATGGGGGCCGGATGTCTTTGCCTCGTCTGCATGGTACTGCAGGGGATCCCGGTAAAGTTTCCTTTTATGGCCATCGCCTCTTTTTTTGTTTACGCCATTCACGTTTTGAACCGTTTGATCAGCCGTAAACCAACCGGCCTGGTGGGTTCTTTTCGCGAAGAGACCTATCTGCGCTACGAAAAAATATTCTTCTACACAGCTTTAATGGCCATTGGTACCGCGCTGGTTCTGGCGTTTAAAGAATCATCGACGGCTTTTTTGACGTTATTTGTGATGTCGGTGGGCGGTGTGCTTTATAATATGGGCATTTTTCCCCGGGAATGGAAAGTTCAGAGTTTGCGAGATATCCCCGGTTCAAAAAACACGTTGATGTCCCTGGCCTGGGGAATCGCCGCGGCGGTTTTACCAGTTTTGGATGAGCAACATTTCCATGTGCCCGGTCTGGTGGTGGCTTTTCTGTTCACGTTTGGAATGGTTTTTATCCGTTCAGCCATGGCGGATATTCTGGAAATACAAAGTGATAAATTGATAGGTAAAGAAACCATTCCGGTTTTTTTCGGCAAGGAACGGACTATTACGATTCTGAAAATTATTTCGTTGATATTATTAGTTATTCTTCTACTTTCCAGTCCCGCGGGATGGGCGTCATCTTTGAGTTTTTTTCTGATTCCCTGCTTATTATATTTATGGATTTGTTTCGTGTTTTGTGATAAAAAGCCCGTGCTTTCCGAGGCGGTTAAGGAAGGTCTTCTGGAAACCAGCTATGTGATGGCTGGTTTTTGTGTTTTACTGTGGCGCATTTTCTGATATGTGAAAGCCCATTCAAAAGAAATTTTATAAGAGATTATGGCACAAAAAATATTTGCAAAATGTATCTTAATTATATTTGTCTTCTTGACCGTTGCCTGCGGAGGGTTGCATTTTAATCAATTATCACCGGAAGCGAAGAATATTCATCCACGAAGGATTGCCGTATTTCCTGTGCAAGTATGGAATCACAAAGAAGTTGATTCCCGGGCGATTGTGGAACAGATTGTCGCGGAGTCGCTGGTGAAAAAGCAGTTTTTCGAAAATGTTATGACCGCTGAAACCTTGCGGCAAAAAGTACAGGAGAATGAAGAATTACGTAATTTGAAGACGGAGTACCTTGCAAAACTGCAAATGCTGAATTTTTCTGATCCTGACTTGATCAGAAGAATCGGGGATTTGATGAACATCGATTCTTTTTTACTGCTATCCGTTGATGAATGGAAATATTATGCCGAAGGTGATAAAAAAATGGCTGAAGTTGGATTATCCATGGCCATGTACGATATTGCCACGGGTAAAGTCATATGGAAAGCCAATCATTCCATTGTTGAAGATTATGTTTTACTGAAACCTGAACTACCGGGGATTGCCCGTGATGTCGCGCGTAAGATGATCCATTATATGCCGCATTGAGCGGGGATGAAGATAAATTTGAGATGAACGGAGAAATACCATGAAAGAAGAAGTTCAGAAAGCGATTGATATGGTCAGGCCCGGTTTGCAGGCTGACGGTGGAGACGTGGAACTGGTGGATGTCAGTGAAGACGGTATCGTCAGGGTTAAGCTGACCGGCGCGTGTCGCGGTTGTCCCATGTCCCAGATGACTTTGAAAATGGGCATAGAAAAAATCATTAAGCAGCAGATACCGGCTGTGAAGGAAGTTGTTGCCGTCTAAACGTATATCGTGACGGGCGATACCGCATTCAGGCTTTGTTTTATAATAATTTCCCGGCAGTCTGTTTGTTGAGGATTTTATTTTTAAAAGTAATAAATATAAAAGGAGTATGAAGATTATGGCATATGTGATTACTGACGAATGTATAGCTTGCGGTTCTTGTGAAAGTGAGTGTCCCAAAGGGGCGATTTCTGAAGGTGAAGACAAATATGTTATCGACCCCAAACTTTGTGATGATTGCGGAAGTTGCTCCGATCAGTGCCCGGTTGAGGCCATTGTGCCCGGTGAGGGAAAATAATTTTTCACGGTAAATATTTAACTGGGAATAGATCTTCTTTCAGCTCTATTCCCAGTTATGCCTATTACCTGCTCCATATTCATACCTTGCCGACAGGGGAGTCTTGTCTTCTTACAAATATTAACCGCAAGCGTTCATTCTATCAATAGCTTGCCCGGTTAGAAGGATTAAGTTGGTGAACAAATTTATTACCTTTGAGGGCATTGAAGGGTCGGGAAAATCGACCCAGATTAAACTGGCCGCGGCCTATCTCAGTGAGAAGGATATTCCGTTTATTGTCACGCAGGAACCGACCGGGACGGACATCGGAATTCAAATAGCCGATATCCTTTTCAAACGAGAGCATGGCCATCTCTGCGCGGAAGCGGAGTTGTTGCTGTTCTGTGCCGCCCGTGCCCAGCATATCCGGGAAGTCATCCGTCCGGCTCTCCAGCAGGGAAAAATCGTTTTGTGCGATCGTTTTTCCGATGCCACCTATGCCTATCAGGGCGCCGGGCGCGGCCTTGATCGTGAAGCGATCCGGTTCATCAACGACTACTCGGCGCGCAACACCCTGCCGGATATGACGTTGTTGTTTGATTTGCCTGTGGAAACCGGACTGAAAAGGGCGATGGCGCGCAACAACCAACTGGACAATCCCGCCGCTTCCGACCGTTTTGAAAGAGAGCATATGGAATTTCACACGCGGATTCGGGAAGGGTATCTGGAAATATCCAGAAATGATCCGGCACGTTTCCGTCTGATTAATGCCGATCGGGATGTTACCGCCATTCAGGAAGACGTGCGCCGGCATATAAGTGATTTCATCCAATGCCAAAAATAATTTTCGGGATGTTTTCTTTTTATTATGTCATTCAGCCATATTTACGGTCATGAACAAAAGATAAAAATTCTGCAAAAAACCCTGGTTCAAAAAAGAACAGGACATGCCTACCTCTTCAGCGGCCTGGAGGCGATCGGCAAGAAAACGCTGGCCCTTGAGTTGGTCAAAGCAATCAATTGCGCAAAGTCGGACTCCCTGAACGATTCGTGCGATGAATGTCCTTCCTGCCGAAAAATTGCAAAAGGCATCCACCCTGATATTTTCCCCGTGCAGGCGGAGGGTCAGTTCATTCGTATCGATACCATCCGTCAAATACAGGAAAGGACCCGCTGTCGTCCGCTGGAAGCGAAAAAAAGAGCGTTTATCATCGATGATGCCGACAGGATGAACGATCCATCGGCCAACGCTCTTTTGAAGATGCTGGAAGAACCGACATCGTCCAATATTCTGATCCTGGTGACGACCAGGCCATCTGCCCTGCCGCAAACGATTCTTTCGCGCTGCCAGCAAATGCGTTTTAATCCCCTGAGTGCGGAAACGGTTGCCGGATTTCTTGTGTCGGAGATGAAAATGGATGAACAGCAAGCGGTGCTGCTGGCGTCCTTATCCGGCGGTTCCATCGGCAACGCTCTGGCCTTAAATAAAGACAATATCGTCGATTATCGTAGAGAACTATTAGGTCTGCTGGCCGCCGCCAGTAAAAAAGATGCGTTCAGTCTGATTAATCTGGCCTCTTTTCTGGGAAGCAAAAAAAAGGAAATCAGGCAGGGGTTAAATATTGTTAATTCTTTTTTCCGTGATTTGCTGATTTTCAAAGAAACCGGAAAAAACGAAATGCTGATCAATCAGGATCATTATGATTTAATTCAGGAACGTGCCGGCCGGCTATCCGGTGAGCAGATTCTTCAAAGCATAGAACAGATAGAGAAAGCCGGCGTCATCATAGAACAGAATGTAAACAAATCATTGACTTTGGAAACAATGGCATTTAAGTTGAGCTATAGTGAGTCCCAAATTTCAGCAGCAGAGCGAACTGAAATTTGATGGACGTAGTGAAACTCGTTGAGAGCGAGCGAAGCGAAGCTCGAAACGTAAGTCGAACTATCCAATCCCGATTTATCAGGATTGGGAACTATCCCTGAAGCGAAGCGAAAGGGATTAAAAACAAGGTAGGACGTAAATTGCTTGTAAATATTATTGGTGTCAAGTTCAAAAAGGAAGGTAAAATATATCATTTCAACAGTTCCGATCTCATTTTACATAAGAATGATCAGGTGATCGTTGATACGGATAACGGCATCGCGCTGGGTGTTGTGGTTACGGATGTCAAAAGATGCCCACCCGAGGACGTGCCGGCGAATATGAAAAGAATCATCCGCAAGGTGACACAAGAAGATCTTCAGATTAAAGAGGACAATGAGCGGCTGGAGCGCGAGGCCTGGAGTTTTTGTCAGGAAAAAATTCACAAGCGGGAACTTGCCATGAAGCTGGTTGATGTGGATTGCCTCTTCGAGAAAAGTAAAATAATTTTTTATTTTACGGCGGAAAACAGAGTGGATTTCCGGGAACTGGTGAAAGATCTGGTGCAGAAATTTAAGATGCGCATAGAACTCAAGCAGATCGGCGCCCGCCAGGAAACACGCATTACCAAAGGCATTGCCGTTTGCGGACGGATGGTGTGTTGCGCGGGCATCCTGCAGAATCTCGAACGGGTTACAGTGAAGATGGCCAAGGAACAGAACATGTCCCTGAATCCTGAAAAAATCTCAGGATTGTGCGGACGTCTGATGTGCTGTCTGGCCTTTGAACATCAAGGATACGCGGGAAAGAAAAAATGTCCCAAGATTACCAAGGCGCCGGGCGGTGAATCTCTGGAACGGGAAGAAAAGAAAACGCTGGATCTGGAAAAAATGGATGAAATAGAGTCTTACAATGATTAGCAGGGAGAAAATATGGATATGTCAGAAGCATTTTATATAAGCACACCGATCTATTACGTCAATGCGTTGCCGCATATCGGACATGCTTACACGACGATCGTGGCCGATGTTTTGGCCAGATATCACCGGATGGTTGGACATGAAACTTTTTTTGTGACAGGAACCGACGAACACGGCGACAAAATTGCAGAAGCCGCGCAAAAGGCCGGCATCTCTCCCAAGGAATACGCGGATAAAATCAGCGCCCAGTTTCGCGCACTGTGTCCGGAACTTGCCATATCCAACGATTACTTTATCAGAACCACCGATCCCAATCACATTGAAACGGTACGTTATATTTTACAGAAGGTGTATGATGCCGGTGATATTTATTTCGGCAGTTACGGCGGCCATTACTGCTTCGGCTGTGAACGATTTCTGACCGAAAAGGAAATCGTGGACGGCAAGTGTCCCGAGCATGGACGGGAGACGCAGTATATCGAAGAAAAAAATTATTTTTTCAAGATGAGCAAATACCAGGACTGGCTCATTGACCACATCCAGAAAAATCCTGAATTCATCCGGCCGGAACGATACCGGAATGAAGCGCTGGCTTTTCTGCGGGATCCGCTGGAAGACCTTTGTATATCACGTCCCAAAACCCGACTGGAATGGGGCATCACTTTGCCGTTTGATGAAAAATATGTAACCTATGTCTGGTTTGACGCCCTGATTAATTACGTTACCGCCCTGGGATATCCTGACGGAGAAAATTTTAAAAAATTCTGGCCGGTTGCCGAACACCTTATCGCCAAGGATATTCTGAAACCCCACGGCATTTACTGGCCGACCATGCTCAAATCAGCCGGGATCGAACCTTACCAGCACCTCAACGTTCACGGTTACTGGAATTCGGACCAAAGCAAGATGTCCAAAAGCCTCGGCAACATCGTTCGTCCGCTGGATTTGAAAGACAAATACGGCCTCGACGCTTTCCGTTATTTTCTGCTCCGGGATATGGTTTTCGGGCTGGATTCCAATTTTTCGGAGGAAGCTTTTGTTCAGCGTCTCAATTCCGATCTGGCCAATGATCTGGGTAATCTGGTCAGCCGCACCATTACAATGGCCATCAAATATTGTGACGGCAAGGTCCCGGACGTCAGCGCGCATCATCAAGATTCGACCCTGCGTCAATCGGTTCTGAAAACAGTTGGTGACGTGGAAGCGAGTTTTCAGGATATGTCTCTGCATAAAGCATTAATGGCCATTTGGGAATTCATCAGTATCGCTAATAAATATATTGTGGAAAATGAACCGTGGACACTGGGAAAGGATCCGGCCAACCGGGAGAAACTGACGGCCATCATGTATAATCTCCTGGTGGCTCTTCAGGAAATCGCTGTCTTAATTTCGCCTTTCATGCCGCAAACGGCGGAGAAAATCTTGAAACAAATCGGAGATGGTGAAGCCCGGCAGTTGGATCTCGCCGGAATCAAAAAGGGCAGTGTTCTGAAAAGCGGCAGTCCCTTGTTGCGCGGAGAATCGCTGTTTCCGCGGATCAGTCAGGAGAAGGAAGGCGGGGCGCCGGAACAAAAACAATCGCTGGCTGACCTGAAACCGGAGATTGACTACGAAGAATTCTCGAAAGTTGATTTGCGTGTGGCCAAAATTCTTGAAGCGGAAGCCGTGCCCAAATCCAGCAAGCTCATCAAATTGAAAATTGACATCGGTGAAGAAAGAACCATTGTCGCGGGGATCGGCAAAGACTACAAGCCGGAGGAATTAATCGGCAAGACAATAGTGGTGGTTGCCAATTTAAAACCGGCAAAATTAATGGGTGTTGAATCGCACGGTATGCTGCTGGCGACCGACACAGAAAAAGGTCTGACCGTTCTGGCTTTTGACCGTGAAGCCAAAACGGGTGGGAAAATCCGGTAATCGCCCCTTTGGGATGAAACGGGCGATCTTCATCAGCCTGTTAATTTTTCAAAAGTTTGTCCAATGCCGGGGGATCAAATCCATCTACCACCTGACCCTTGATGTAAAAAAGTGGTGTGCCTCTGAGTCCAATCTGTGAAGCGAATTTCATATTGGTTTTTATAGTTTCATCCGCTTTTTTGTCCGGGCAGACGTCTGGTTTCATTTTATCGAGTTTTCCGCTCAGAACATCGTTGTAAGCTTTGACGGCATCTTTTGAACATAAAATGTATTTGGCCTTATCGGCCGATTCCTTGGACAACGGGTAAAGGAAAGCATACATCGTGAGATCCTTATGCTTTGCAAAATATTTATAAGACTCACGGCAAAAATGACAATTCGGATCAACAAATTCTACGATAACGGTTTTGCCGTTGCCGATTTTTATCGCGCTGGCCAGGGGGAGTTTCGCTATTTTTTGCGCCATTTTCTTTAAGAAACTTTCCCGGGTGAGGTTGACTCCGTTTTTGGTAATCAGGCTTCCATACAAGATGACCTCATCCTTCGGTATATAATAATATAATTCATTGACGGCGTAAACTTCATAAACGCCACTCACGGCTGTAGGGGTTATGCTTTCATAATTATTTTTGGGGAAACTCTTTTTGAATTGCTCCTCAACTGTTGCCGTTTTCTTCCTGACAGGTACGGTTGTTTGTCTGGCTAAACCTAGAATGGGTAGAAGAAACAGAATCAATAATAAAACAACAGTGAATTTTCTCAAAATTTTCCTCCTTTAAGAAAGCTTTCGACATTTAAATCAAATTTGTCTGTTCGTCAAGTTTCGTCGGACTGTCGGGCTGTTTTTACCGGTGTGTACAAAATATACCTTGATCGGGGATATATCCGGGGAGAAAACCGTTTAAGATATGCGGTAGCCTTTTTCCCGGAAAAGCTTCAGGCAGGCTTGAACAACATCACGGTCATAAAGAATACCCGCGTTTTTTTCAATTTCGTTCAAAGCACTTTCCAGTTCCAGCGCCGGTCTATAAGGCCGATAGGAAATCATGGCCTCTACCACATCCGCCACCGCGAGAATTCTTGATTCAATCAGAATATCACCGTTTTTCTTACCCAGGGGATAGCCCGATCCGTCGATGCGTTCATGATGCTGGTACACGATATCGGCCAGAGGCCAGGGCGCTTCCACTTCTTTAATAATTTCATAACTGTAAAAGGGATGGTTTTTGACCAGCGAAAATTCAATGTCAGACAGAACCGCAGGTTTGCATAGTATTTCCGATGGCACTGATATTTTTCCGATGTCATGAATGGCACTGGCCATACGGATGGCTTCGATTTTATCGTTTGGCAGTTTCATTTCCGTGGCAATGGCTCGCGCCAGATCGGCAACTCTCTTTTGATGTCCGGCCATATAAGGATCTTTGGCTTCCGTTGCCGTGCCCAGCACCTGAATCGTTATTTTGATGGATTGGCGTAGGCTTTCCAGAGTTTCGTTGAGTTTTTCTTCGGCCTGCCTGCGCAAGGTGATGTCCTGATAAATCACCTGAGATTGTTTTTTACCGTTCCAGAATATTTCCTTTCGGAAAACATAGAGATGGCGTACCTCCCCCGTTTTTCTGATGATACTTACTTCATATTCCGAGGGGCCAAATTCTCCCAGTTCTCTTTTTTTCTTTCTTGCCAGGTATTCAGCATAACTTTCCGGCGTATAGCGTTCCTTCAGGGGCGTGTTCTTCAGCTCCTCGATGCTTTCGTAACCATAGATATCCAGAATCGCCCGGTTGGCGTAAATTGTTTCACCCTCAAAGGAGGAGATCCGCACACCCAGCGGGGAGTCATCAAGGGATCGTCGAAAGTTTTCTTCACTTTTTCTCAATTCGTCCTCTATTTTTTTGCGTTCAGTGATGTTTCTGCTTTCGCCGAGAATGGAAACAGGTTTGCCCTCTTGATCTCTGATGAGCGTGAAGGTGGCTTCTCCCCAGACTGCTTGACCGTCCCTGCTGAGGTATTCCAGTTCCAGGGTGCGATCCAACACGTAATCCGGAGGCGCAGCCAATGCCTTGGGCAGTTCTTCCGAGCAGAAATCCATTGCTTTCTGAAAAGAATCCGGGGTTAAAAATTTATCAATAGAAAGCTCTTTAAATTCTTCCTGACTATATCCCAGAAGCTTTTCAGCGGAGGGGCTGACATAGTTTATTTTCAAGTTTAAGTCCATCAGCCACACATAATCCTTCATGTAATCGGCCAGAAGTCTGTACTTTGCTTCACTTTGTTTTACCAATTCATCCGCTTTTTTGTGATCGGTGATATCGATGCCCATGCCCACGACATACTGCTTCCCGTCATAAGTCAGGAGATTGCCCGACAATAAGTAAGGCGTGGTTTGGCCGTTTTTGGAAAGAACGGGCATTTCAAATACGACTTTTCCGCTGACTTCGAATTCTTCGGCCAGCTTCAGCAGGTTTTCCCGTTCTGATTCAGGGATGAAATATATTGGTGTCACCTGCGCTATTTCTTCGTCAGTGCAGCCGCATGCACGCGTGAAAGCTTTATTCCACCTGAAAAATTTTCTGCTTTCCAGTTCGAACATGAAAAAAGGCACCATTAAGCTGTCCAGGGCTGAACGGCTGAAGTTATGTTCCTTTAAGGCTGCTTCCTGAGCTTTTTTGCGGTCGGTAATGTCGCGGACAACTCCCTCGAGACCTATCGCTTCGTTATTTTCATTTCTCAGAAAGGTCAGCTTGTTTTCCACCCATACTTTCGAGCCATCCTTGCGGATATGCTGATACTCCAAAACGCGCGATCTTTTTAAATCCCGGTCTTTTCGTTTTTCTGTTTCCAGTTCTTCGGCAAACATTTGAGCAAACCATTGCAGCGTTTCAGCGTCGACGAGTTGTTCCACCCTCATCGTTTTCACTTCCTCGGCCGTGTATCCCACGATATTATATACGGAGGGACTCGCGTAGGTGTAATTAAAATTCATGTCAATGGTGAAGATTGCGTCGGTGGCGTTTTCCGCAAGGGTCCGGTATCGCTCCTCACTTTTTATTAATAATTCTTCGGCATGCTTGCGCTTTGTAATATCACGGTGATTGACAACGATCGCTTCCACCATATTATTGTGTGTTAGAGCAGTGCCGACCGTTTCGAAGATGCGCCAACTGCCGTCTTTGTGACGAAGGCGGCTTTCTCCGTGAATAGGGGGATGCTGGGGATTGCTGACCAGGGTTATGAAGGACTCCAGCAAAAATTTCATGGAATCCGGATGAACAAATTCAAATCCGTTAGCTCCAATCCTTTCCTCCGGCTTGTATCCCAAAACTCTTTCCAGAGCCGGATTCGCATAAACGGGTTTTCCTTCGCGGTTTAAAAGAATGATAATATCAAACGTGTTTTCGGCGATAGCCCGGAATTTCTGTTCCTCCCGCAGCAACCTCTCTTCTGTTTGCTGGAGATCCGTTATGTCCAGAAAAATTCCCTCTATTCTCCGGGGGCGGGTACATTCGTCTTCGACTAAATGGGCGCTGGCTAAAAGCGTTATGAGCTTTCCCTGTTGCGTCTTTGCTTTGATTTTGTATTTAGAAATCGAGTGGTTGACCAGTAATTCCTTTAGATAATTTTCCCGATCTTCGTCGTTTTGCCATAAATCAGGGATATGAAAACCTCTCAAATCTAAATGGCCTGGAAAACCAAGGATGCGGTTCAGTGCCGGGTTGTGTTCCAGCAGTGTTCCATCCAGCGTGATGCTGAAATACGCTTCATCCAGGTTAAAGATGATATTGCGAAATTTTTGTTCGCTTTCCCTGAGTTTATCTTCCGTCTGTTTTAGAATGTTTTCGGAATGTTGAGTTTCGGTAAAATTTTGATCCGTTGAATATTTCTTGCTCTTCATTTAACCCCTTTGAACAAAGCGAGCGACACCGTATTGTTTTCAAAATCAGAATGTGCAGGAATGATTATGTATGAATTGACTACATTAAGATTTACTTTGTGTCAAATGAAAATATAATCCGTAAAAAATAAATAAAAAGCCAGTTGCTGGTAAAGATAATCCATTATTTCATTTCAGGGGATAAAGTTACCAGGAATCAGTGACACAAACCTCTTTTTTTAGCCATTTCCATTAATTTGCAATGTCCTAATGAGCATGCGCGTTGCGCGTCAGAACATCCCGGATTGTTATTGCCCCGGGAAAAGTAAACAATGCCTCTGTTATGATACGCTGAAGCATAATCCGGCTTCAAACGGATGGCCTGGTTATAATTTTCAATAGCCTGCTCAAACTGACTCAGTTTGTCGTACGCAAAGCCGCGGTTGTGATACGCTTCGGCGTCTGTGGGTTGAAGATCAATAGCCTGATTAAAATCGGATATCGCTTGTTCATACTGGGCCAACTCATTATAAATAGTGCCTCGGTTGTAGAACGCTTCGGCATAATCCGGCTTTAAACGGATGGCTTGGCTATAGTCTTTGATCGCTGGTTGATACTGTCCAAGGTTGTCGTAAGCAACACCTCTGTTATAATAGATTTCGGCATTTTCCGGCTGAAGTTTAGAGGCATTATTCAGATATTCAATCGCTTTAAACGGGGCTGTATATTTGCTGCCGTCTGATATTGCGCCGGCCTTATTCAACCAGTCTTCTGCCGTTTCACTCATTGCCGGTGAGCTGAATAAAGACAAAAAAAGAAAAATGGATAATGTGACGTAGCGCATAACAATCCTTTTCTTAATTTTTACCACACCTCAGGACCGTAATAAAAGATTTATTAAGTGGCCGGAACACATAAAAAAGGATTAAGAATCAATGGTGCCGGAGCTCGGAATCGAACCGAGATGCCCTTGCGAGCGGGGGATTTTGAGTCCCC
>JAGPFC010000051.1 GCA_018056685.1 Smithella sp. | reverse complement strand
GTCATTGCAAGGGAATTTGGCAACCTGGAGAAGATCAGAGATAATTATGAAAAGCTGGTCGTCTCTATGGACCGATTTTTCCCCGCCGAGAGAAACGGAATCCTTCACCGCTACATCATCGATTTCCTGATGGAATGAGGAAGAAATGCTATTTATGCTTTTCCTTCAAAAACGTGAGGAAAATCCTCATGTTTTCATGGCCAATGGTTGATGGCAAGTTGTTGAGCCAATTGGAACAATCTGCGGCATAACACACCCCAGAAACTGGACAGGTGAATAAGGTGGAAGCTAGTCTGCCATAACCGAGAAGGAGAGAGGATCTGGCGCAGAAAATCAGGAAGACATCTATCCTTCTCACAGCATGGCGTTTTCAATAGCCGGTAATGCGTTGTCAATTAGAAAGGTAATAAGAGCTTTGCACATCCCTGCCTAACCAGCAACATCGTCATACCGGCGAAGGCCGGTATCCAGTGTTATCAAGTGCTTTGGGGATTCCGGGTCAAGCCCGGAATGACTGGCGGAGGTATTATTCAAAGGTCTAGTTCTTTTTTAGCGGCATGCTACACATAACGAGGATTAACCAATGACCGGGAGCTCCAGTCACCATATTAATATTCAAGAACTTTCTATGATATTTAAGAGAAAGAGATGGCTTGCGGCTGCCTATTTGTTCGGATCGACAGTAACCGGCCGAAAGCGACCAGGCAGTGACCTCGATCTGGCGATAATCACTAAAAAGACAATTTCCGGTCGGGAACGCTTGAAAATGGAAACGGATTTGGCCGGTCGTCTCGGGCGGGATGTCGATCTGGTCGTTTTCGGACAAGCTTCGGCGCTACTTCAGCATCAGATTTTGAAGCACGGGCGTCTCATTTACGAAAACGATCCTGCCGAGCGCGTCCGGCAAGAGGTTCAGGCAAGGAATGAATACATGGACACAAGACATCTTTTTCGGGAAATTCCGTAGGGGAAGACATCATGGTCGATAGAGAACTCCTTTCACGAAAGGTATCTCAACTGCGGGAATATTTGGTCGCGCTTCGTAACGCAGAAGATATCACATGGGAAAAATATGAGGAAGATCTCCGGGCAAGGGCATTCGTCGAGCGTTACCTTCAGCTATGCATCGAGAAGATTATCGATATCGGCAATCATTTTGTGTCGTTTCACCGGTGGCGTGAGCCGGAGGGGTATCGAGACCTTTTCCACGTGCTTCACGAAAACGGCGTCATCCCGAAAAAACATCTGACTACATTCCAGAACATGGCATCTTTCAGAAACATGCTTGTCCATCGTTATGAAAAGACCGACAATGATGTCGTTTACAGCATCTTCAAAAAGCGTTTAGATGATTTTGATCTTTTCATCAGGCTGGTTGCGGAATGGATAAAGTCTGCGAGTAAATAAAACCAAAAACAGAACAACAATTACAAAAAAATCAGATGAACCTTTATAAAAGAACCGAAATCGGACTGATTTTTATGCACAACAAACCTGGAAGCCCCATTTAATAAAACTACAATGGGATATTTATGAAACCTGATCAAACATTGTCCACCGGTTCAAATGTCACTAAAACAAACAGTAACGCCTCCGCTAAACTTTTTAGTATAGCCGTTATCGGAAGCGGCTATTGGGGTAAAAATCTGGTCCGAAATTTCCACCAGCTCGGCGTGCTGAAAACAATCTGCGGCAAAACCCGGTGATGTCAATTTTTTAGTTGAAACAAAGTCAGCTCCGTGGCCATGATGTTATGCGGCACTCACTGTTTCTTCACCAAAATATTGTTCAATCGTTATAAGCAGGTCTGCAATATCAGCATAACCTTTAATGCGCCTGAATCCTTTTTTGCAGTGTAATAAAACCGCCGCAAGCCAGCGTTGAGACATGGCACTACTTCGGTATCGCTTGATATTGACCTCACAGTCCCGGACGGTTGAGAACATATTCTCGATGGGATTCGTCGAGGTCAGAGTCTTCCTCAGTAATGCCGGCACTTTTAAGCGGTGAAGGGTCAAAAGTTCTTCCATGGCCTCCCTGAGAGAATCTCCGGCCGATTCGTTAATGCTCCTGAGCCATTTCTCAAAATCCAAAAGCATCTGCCTGGCATCGGCATAGGAATTTTGCTCCAAAGCAACAGTAAAGCGCCGGTGCGCCATTTTACGATACCGTTTGGGCAAATGCTTCTGAATATTCCGGTCTTTGTGTATCGTGCAACGCTGGTGTAAAAGCTTTGTGCCGAAAGATTCTCTGAGGGCCTTGATGATCCCCTTGCCGCCATCGGTAACCCAAAGAGTCTTTTTGCCAAAAGTCAGACCACGTGCCTGCATATCCGCGAATAACTCCCGGCAAATGTCACTGTTTTCCGTGGCACCCTGCCAGAATCCCAGAGGATGCTTTTCTCCAGCACGGTCAATGCCCAAAGCTACAATAAAAGCGTCTTGGGCGCGATGGATGGTATCGATAAAAATGGCAAAAATGTTAAGTTCCGAAAGGTTACATTCCTTGAATTCCTTAAGCTTACGACTTGTGGCCTCTACGATCCTGTTGGATATCGATGAGGCTGATACGCCAAACGAACGGGCTGCACCTATGACGGTCTCACCATAGCGCCTCCCGGATATGCCCCGTAACACCTTGCCGAGCATTTCTTCAGAAAAGGAGCCGGGATGCTTTAATTGTGAGTAGCTGCTCAGCTGAATCTCGCCTTGCGGTCCCCTTAAGCGGGGATGACGAACACGAATCTTTTGATCGCCGCAATAGACAGAGCCGGGCTGGTAGGCCCATTTGTATACCCCTTTACTGCTGGGCGCCCAGTCCGGGCCGGAAAGAGCTTCCCTTTCCATGTCCATGATCGTTTCACAAAGCATTACGCCAAGCTCCATTTGAAGCGCGTCAAGGCCTTGTTTGCCTGTCTGCAAAACATAAAACATTCTGTCAGCCAGTTCCCGCTGTCCATAAACTTGTTCAAATCCTTTCCTTGCTTTTTTACGTTTTTTTGTGTCTAGTTTCATGTGTGGCTCCTTTCTTTGATTGGCATCAGGGTCCGTGGTCACTACCACGGACGGAGCCACACTTCAACTTTCAACTAAAAATTGTATATCACCCAAAACCCAGGCAACCTGCGACAGCATGGCCGCCTCCTACCCGGAAGCCACAGTTACCGACGATATGGAAAATATTTTCAGCGACAGCGCAATACAAGCCGTTGTCATAGCCACGCCCGCCGCCTTGCATTTTGAAATGACCCGAAAGGCCCTGCTGGCCGACAAGCACGTCTTTGTAGAAAAGCCCCTGGCGCTGACTTACGGAGACGGCCGCAGGCTGGTCGAGCTGGCGCGAGAGAAAGAAAAAAAACTTTTTGTCGGCCATGTTTTAAATTATCATCCTGCAGTTATCCGGATGAAAGAAATGATCAACCGGGGGGACATCGGCCGTATGCAATACATCTACTCCCGCCGGCTGTCGCTGGGTAAAATCCGTCTTGAGGAAAACATCCTGTGGTCGTTTGCACCGCACGACATTTCCATCATCTTGAGCATCGCCGGGCAAGAACCTTCCTTTGTTGACGCCATCGGCAACAACTTCCTTCACGCTCGCATTCCGGATGTAACCGTCTCTAATTTTAAATTCCCCTCCGGCATCGGCGCGCACATCTTCGTCAGTTGGCTCAATCCTTTCAAAGAGCAGCGTCTGGTCGTGATTGGCACCAATGGCATGATGGTTTTTGACGACACACAGCCGGTGGAGAAAAAACTGACCCACCATCCCCATCAGATCAGTTGGAAAAACGGGATGCCGGTGCCGAAAAAAGCGGAAGGGATTTCCGTCGATTTAAGCGACATCTGGGAAGAGCCGCTCAGGGTGGAATGCCGCGCCTTTCTGGATTGCATCGCGAACAACACCGTGCCTCTTACCTCTGGCGAAGAAGGCTTGCGCGTGCTTAAAATACTGGAAGCATGTCAGCGCTCCATCGACAACAAGGAAAAAACTATTTCTGATGCCAAATGAAGGTCGGGGTGATGGAGCGGTAAAGATCATTGATGCTGGACTTTGCCGTTTTGAAACCCAAACACACGATAAAGAAAAAGAAAAAATTAAATCCCGAGTGTTGCCTGACGCCCAGCAGCAATGTGGCGCTTTAATATCATCTTTGAGCTTTAAACCTTAGGCCATGAGCTTCTTCCCCTGACTTCCACCCCCGGTCCGCTCGAGCAGACCACCCCCGCCGGCGTGGGACAAAAGAGGAATGCTTCTTTAGGCGATGAGCCACGAACTATTTGCTCATTATTTTCTGGATACCGGCCTTCGCCGGTATGACTAAAAGGGACCGAAATTGACTTTTTACGAGTTCATCAAACTTATGATCGGTAAAAAAATCGGAAGGAACGCGATTTTGGCCATACGTGAAAACAATAAATAAGGAGACACGGGGAAATTGGAATTCATTGACTTAAAAACACAACAAGCGCGGATCAAGGACAAGATTCAGAGGAATATCGACATTGTTTTGAGACACGGCAACTACATCATGGGGCCGGAAGTAAAACAACTGGAAGCGAAGTTGGCCGCCTATACCGGCGCAAAGCACGCCATTAGTTGTGCATCAGGAACGGACGCGCTGTTAATGGCGCTGATGGCCTATGGAGTGAAACCCGGTGATGCCATATTCACTACCCCTTTTACATTTATCGCTACGGCTGAAGTCATCAGCCTGCTTGGTGCAACACCAGTCTTTGTGGACATTGATCCCCAAACTTTCAACATCGACCCGGCAAAACTTGCCCTGGCCATCAAAGCCCTGAAAGCCGGCGATGCCACCCTCCATCCCTTACCCCTGTCGCCTGACGCCTCACGCCTTACTCCCCGCGGTATCATCCCCGTGGATCTGTTCGGCCTGTCCGCCGACTACGATGCCATAAATGCCATTGCCGGTCAGAACGGTCTGTTTGTCATCGAAGACGCCGCCCAGTCGTTCGGCGCAACCTATAAAGGAAAGCGGGCATGTTCTTTGGGCGATATCGGCTGCACATCATTTTTCCCGGCAAAACCGTTAGGCTGCTACGGTGACGGTGGCATGTGCTTTACTGATGACGACAAACTGGCTGAAATAATGGAATCCATCCGTGTTCACGGTAAAGGCGGGCACAAGTACGACAACGTGCGAATCGGTATCAACGGCCGCCTCGACACCATCCAGGCAGCCATCCTTCTTGCCAAATTTGAAATATTCCCCGAAGAAGTTGAAATGCGCAACGCCGCTGCCGCTCGCTACACCTCACTCCTGACTCCTGACACCTCACTCCTGACGCCCCACATGCCCGAAGGGTGCCTGAGCGTCTGGGCGCAATATTCACTTTTAGCCAAAAATGAAGACGCACGCACGGTGCTGCTGAAAAATCTTCAGGACAATAAAATTCCCACGGCCATTTATTATCCAAAACCGCTGCACAGACAGACAGCCTACTCCTGTCTGGGGTATGGCGAAGGCGCGTTTCCCGTAAGCGAAGATGCCGCCAGTCGAATATTCAGCCTGCCGGTGCATCCGTATCTACTAGCGGCCGATCAGGAAAGAATTGCAGAAGTAATGGCTGCCAGGTTATAGGTTAGCGGTAATGGCTAAGGTGGTTTTTTATGAATGGATGAACAATGTCAGTCACTTGGGAAAATGCCTGGAAGTCTGATCAAAGCCCGCAGTGGCCGGCTCAACCCTCTGATCCCCAACCTGTTACCTATAACCTCTTACCCATAACCTGTTATTATCTATGAAAATATGCACAATAATTGGAGCAAGGCCGCAGTTTATTAAAGCCGCCGCAGTTTCCCGTGCCATTGCCATGCATAATAAACTGGCATCCGACGCCCCGCGTGTATCGGAAGTTATTATTCATACAGGTCAACATTATGACGATGATATGTCGGCCATTTTTTTCCGTGAGTTAGAAATACCAACTCCGGCATACAATTTGGGCATCGGCTCTGGTAGGCACGGTACCCAGACCGGCCAAATGCTTGCCGGGATTGAGGACATACTTCTCAAGGAAAAGCCTGATTGGGTATTAATTTATGGCGATACAAATTCTACATTAGCCGGCGCCCTTGCGGCCTCTAAACTGAACATTCCTATTGCCCACGTAGAGGCCGGCTTGCGAAGTTTCAATCGTCGCATGCCGGAAGAAATAAATCGCGTTATGACTGATCATCTTTCGACGCTGCTTTTCTGCCCCAGCCAGACCGCCGTGGATAATCTCCGGGCCGAAGGTATCCCTCCTGACGGCTTATGCCTGGCACCTTACGAGAGCTTTGCCAAACCCTGCCCAACCGGCAATGCCGTCATACCGGCGAAGGCCGGTATCCAGTGTCATCAAGAGCTTTGGGGATTCCGGGTCAAGCCCGGAATGACTGGAGGAGGTATTATGCAAAGGTCTCCTTACTCCTCACGCCTTACACCTCACGTTTTTATTGTAGGCGATGTAATGGCAGATGCTTTCCAATTTGCAGCGGCCAAATTATCTCAAAAATCGGATGTCCTGCAGCGTCTTAAAATCGAAGAGAAGCGTTATTACCTCGCCACAATTCACAGAGCTGAAAACACAGATGATCAGCAGCGGCTCTACAACATCATGAATGCTTTTTCTAAAATTGCAGAGAAAGAAATTGTTATATTGCCGCTCCATCCGCGGACAAAGAAACTCCTGGGTAACAAAATCAGTATGTTCAACCCTGCATTAAGAATCATCGATCCGGTGGGCTATTTTGATATTGTAGCACTTCAAAAGTCAGCATTAATGATTCTCACTGATTCCGGCGGCATGCAGAAAGAAGCCTATTGGTCTCAAGTACCATGCATTACCTTGCGTGACGAGACGGAGTGGGTGGAAACGATAGAAACCGGGTGGAATGTTCTGGCAGGTGCCGATTATGACCGTATTATTCAGGCTGTTGGCACAATTAAACCGCAGATGGAACAGCCGCCATTATATGGTGACGGCCATGCAGCGGAAAAAATCATAGAAGCGTTAGGCGTCAGGAGTTAGGCGTGAAGAGAGCGCACCATGATCTAAAGGTCTGGCAGGAATCAATGTCCCTGGTGAAAATGATATATGAAATTTCAAAAAAATTTCCTGCAGAAGAAACGTATGGCCTTAAAAGTCAAATTCGCAGAGCCGCCGTTTCCATACCCAGTAATATTGCTGAGGGTGCTGCACGCAATGGTTATAAAGAATTTCTTCAATATCTCAATATTAGCCGTGGTTCTTTAAGTGAAGTAGAAACCCAACTGCTAATTGCAAAAAATCTGGGATACATCGAAAATCCAGACCATATTCTGGAACAAATAGACAAAGTATTCGGCCTCCTCGGCGGATTAATAAACTCACTAAGGAAAAACTCATGACACCTGACACCTTACGCCTAACTCCTAACTCTTCCGCCCCTGACTCCTCACTCCTCACCCCTCACCCCGCAATAGCGGTAATCGGCGCGGGCTACTGGGGTAAAAACCTGGTCCGAAATTTCTACCAATTGGGTGTTCTCAAAACCATCTGCGATGGTACACAATCCGTGCGCGCGGAAATGCACAAGACCTACCCTGATGTCGAAAGCACGAATAATCTTAGTGATGTTTTGCAAGATGAAGAAATTACAGGAGTTGTCATTGCTGCGCCGGCGGCTCTTCATTATGATTTTGCTGAAAAAGCCCTGCAAGCAGGCAAGCACGTCTTTGTTGAAAAACCTCTCTCACTCACGCAGGCGGATGGCGAAAAGCTGGTGAGCCTTGCCGCTCAAAAACAAAAAACCCTTTTCGTCGGCCATATTCTTAATTATCATGCTGCCGTCGTCAGGCTTAAAGAGATGATTAAAGACGGCAAAATTGGAAGGCTTCAATATATTTATTCCCGCCGCCTGAGTTTGGGAAAAATCCGTCGGGAAGAAAACATCCTCTGGTCCTTTGCGCCTCATGATATTTCAATTATTCTGAGCTTAACCGGCGAAGAACCCTGTTATGTCGATTCCGTCGGCCATAACTTTCTCCATGCGCGCATTGCCGATGTCACCATGACCAATCTCAAATTCCCGTCAGGCATCGGCGCGCACATCTTCGTGAGCTGGTTGAATCCTTATAAAGAACAGAAACTGGTGATCGTAGGCAGTAGTGGCATGCTTGTCTTTGACGACACCGAGCCAGTTGAAAGAAAGCTGATACACTATCCCCACACCATCAACTGGCAAAATGGTCTGCCCGTACCAAATAAGGCCGAAAGCATACCAATTGATATCAGCGACATCTGGGAAGAACCCCTCAAAGCCGAATGCAAAGCCTTCCTATCAGCCATCAAAACCAATACAAAACCCCTAACCTCCGGCGAAGAAGGCCTGAGGGTTCTAAAAGTACTGGAACAAAGCCAGCAATCCCTCGAACAAAAAGAACTACCTTCTGTCGCATCCATTTCACCCTCTGTCATACCCATTTCAATTTCACCTTCTGTCATACCGGCGAAGGCCGGTATCCAGGACTCTGACCAGATGTCCAAAAAATATCCCGGCGTTTTCGCACATCCCACCGCCACCGTCGATGACAAAGTCCAAATCGGTTCCGGGACGAAAATCTGGCACTTCTCCCACATCCTCTCCGGTTCCCAAATCGGTGAAAACTGCAACATCGGCCAGAACGTCGTCATCGGCCCCGATGCCAAAATAGGCAACAAATGCAAAATCCAAAACAACGTCAGCGTTTATAAAGGTGTCATCCTCGAAGATGGTGTCTTCTGCGGCCCATCGATGGTTTTTACCAACATCATCAACCCAAGAGCGGAAATCGGCAAAATGGATCAGGTGCGACCAACACTGATAAAAAAAGGAGCAACCCTTGGCGCCAACTGCACAATCATCTGCGGCCACACCATCGGGAGTTACGCCTTCATCGGCGCAGGCGCTGTGGTCACCAAAGACATTCCCGACCACGCCCTCATGACCGGCAACCCGGCCCGCCAAAGCGGGTGGATGTGCAAATGCGGGGAAAAGCTGAACGATGACCTTCAATGCCCTGTATGCAAGCTAAAATATAAAAAAACAGAAGACGGTTCTATTTTTCATTAACCCCGCTAAAACCAGCGCAGCTGAAGCCACGCACCACAACAATCATTTCTCCTAACACAGAGACCTTTGAAAAATGTCATTTCGAGGAACGTAAGTAGGGATCGGTCCCCGACCGATCCGCAAAACATTCGGTCGAAATGACAAAAATGGCGGTTTTTCAAAGCTCTCAACGTTGAGAAGGCCTCCGGAATCAAGATTCAAGTCAGCCGCTATGATCGGCATTCCCATGGCGTCTAAAGCATCTAAACTTCTTACTTTTGTGCTTAATGACTTAAATTCTTTACTCTTCAAAAATATTTTGGTAATTTAAAAGCATGAAAGTAATGAAGGAGGTTAATAATGAATACCCTAAAACAGGCAGCATTAACGGCGATTGCACAACTTCCGGAAACAAGCGACATAGACACAATGATGTACAATCTCTATGTAATAGATAAGGTTAGAAAAGGCAGAGAGGCAGTTGAAAAAGGTGAGACCATATCCGCAGAAGATCTGAAGCGGGAAATTGAATCATGGTAATTTGGGCAAAGCCTGCAAAGATCGATTTGAAAGCGATTCACGATTTCATCTCATCCGACTCCAAATATTATGCAAAAAAAGTAGTCCAGGATATCATTGATAGAACAAACATCATCCAAACATATCCTCTGATCGGAAGAAAGGTACCGGAAATAGGTGATGAAAATGTTCGGGAAATCTTTGTTTATTCATACCGGATTCTATACGAGATCAAATCAAAAAAAATATACATTATCGGAATTATTCACGGCAGACGAGACTTTTTCGCTACCCATGTTTACAAACATAAAGAAGAATAACTTTAAGCGCTGTAGGACGCGTTCGGGGAACGCGTCCTACAATATGAGCAACACGTAGGGATTGTTCCCCGAACAATCCGCAACACAGCAAAACGAATCGGCGGCTCCCCTAACCCGTCTGGGCTTGCCAAGCAATATTAACAATAACATCAATATATTGTCGCACTTCTGGGGTTGATTAACCAGGGGACAATTTGAGGGAAATTTATCAGCAAAAATAAATGACAACGTGAGTTGTGCACCTATGAAAAAGCGTTTTGTCAATAGAAATCTCGAGACTGTAAAATAATCTGTGTAAATGGAATTTTTTTCATACTGCCGTCAAATTGAAACGGTCCTCATACATAACAGCCAGCTGGGAGCCGGTTTTTCGTTACCTTTCGGAGCTGCCGGTGAAGACCCTCCAGAGCGTTTGTTGTATAACTGATTTTCCGAATGTGTTCAGGGTATTTGAAAAAGGTGGCTACATGGGTCCAGTGGTTTTTCCACGGGTTCACCGCCAGAGGATATTTCTGGCCCCACTTGGCCATCAGCTTATCCAACTCATAAGCAGCCTTGTCTTCGCTGGGCGCTTTATAGTCTGAGAGCTTTAATAACCGCCATTTTTGTCATTTCGACCGAAGGGAGAAATCTTTAACAAACTGCCATCATTAGGATTTCTCGTCGCTTGCGCTCCTCGAAATGACATTTTTCAAAGCTCTCACTCTGAGATGCATCATGCAGGTAATTTTCATTGACATTGTCATATTTCAAGCGCATTATCTGTCTCCAGAGGACATATTATGTGCCCAAATCACAACAGCCACCTTAAAACATTAGGACCCCAATCCGTGCGCCTGGTCTCCACTCTC
>JAGPFC010000008.1:9074-122776 GCA_018056685.1 Smithella sp. | reverse complement strand
CGGTTCATCCCCACGTGTGTGGGGAACATACTTCTTCTAACCTATTGATTCCTTATTAAATTTTCAAAGATCGAATTTCCACCAACAATTTGGCACAAAATAGCACTACTTCGAAACCTCGTTTTTCTCCTCTTCCGGCAGGAATGAAACCAGCTTAATACCGTCCATTTCCAACGGTATTCTTCGATTTGCACCCAGCGTCATAAAATCAAAACCGGACTCGGTGTTTGTGCTCCAAGCCATAACAGCATTGCCGCTTTCAATACCTTTTTCAATCTGCTCCCAAATCATTTCTCGGACACGCCTTGAAACTTTGCCTACATAAACACCAGCACGCACTTCCAAAAGCCATATTGCCAATCGCCCCCTCAAACGGGGAGGTACATTTTCAACCACGGTGACCAGCATCGCCGATTCCCTCCTTATTCGGAATTGCGATTTCCACGGCCTCTTCATGCGGTTTCGGCCTTTCCATACCACCCGCATGCAGGATTTCTTCAATCGTCGGAATTATCCTACCCAGAATTCTTGATTGTCTGAAAGCATCTCGACAGGCAATACGGACTTCACGTTCCGGTTCTTTCGGATTCTTGGCAGCAATACGGAACGCTACCGGCACCACCGTTTCAAATTTAAATACATCAGCTATGTCATAAACAAACGACTGGGGCTTACCCGTATGAATGAAACCGACAGCCGGCGCATAGCCTGCCGCCAAGATCGCCGCTTCGCAGATTCCATAAAGACACGCCGTGGCCGAACTCAGGCAACGATTGGGAACATCGCCGCTTTCCCATTTTGTATGATCATAATTGCGGTTTGCCCAGTTGACGCCATATTGACGCGCCAACAGTTCGTACATTTTGCGAACGCGCACACCCTCGATTCCCCGCAACTGTTCCACACTCCGTCTTTCCGGAGGCTCTTCTTTAAATCTGATTGCATACATCTTCCGGACAACTTTCAACCTTGCCGCATCATCCAAAGCCAGCTTGGCTTGATACAAAAGCCTGTCTGCCCGCGCCCCGCCCGGCTGACCGGAAGCATAAAGCCGCACACCGCCATCGCCAACCCAAACCAGCAGACATCCGACACGAGAAGCCAACGTAACAGCGGCATGAGAAACTCTTGATCCAGGCTCCAGCATCAGGCAAGCAACGCCACCTACAGGAATATGTGTACGGACACCGTTCTTATCCACGACAACAAAAGCGCCATCTAGAACATCAAGATTCCCTTTCTCCACAAAGATGATGGAAACTCTATCCTTCATTGGAATCGGTTTTAATGGTGGCAACAGGTGTTCAGTCATTTTTCACCAAGCTTAAGTCTCATATTTTCTAAACTTTTTTAATAAGCATCAAACCTCAGCCCAAGCCATTGACATAATTATAATGCATTAATTTCTGCCATTATGTGTAAAAATCCTCCGTGGTGAAAATAAACGTTTTTCTATCGCAAAAGAAATAGGGGTATCGGGGATAGCGTCGCGACCATCTGTGAAGTCATCCACATCTGCCTGATAAGTAAATGATTTTAGTTCTTTATCACCTATAAGAAGTTTTAGCGCCTCATCGCGGGTCTCCTTTAAAAGACAAAAAAGTTCGCCACTATTCATCTTGACATCAGCAAGTACAGGCGCCGTTGGAATGCAGGTTTTGCGGCCAAGCCAGATGCCCCATTTTGGATCAGCCAATGCCTGGACAATTTTACTGAGAAAATCATTGTCACCTTCAAGGATGACACCAAATGCGGCATCTGTCAGATATTGACGGTGTGTAATATGACAGTCCTTAAGGTCACCTTTTGCTGTTCTTGTGTTTTGGACTGTATGATAATCTTGCAAACGCCGAACAGGGAGTGCTTTTCTTATTCCTTCGCGAGGAATAGCTATAGCGGTCATGTGTAGTTTGCTAAACTGGGCAAGAAAAAAGCCCTCTTCATTACACCCCCTGGAATATCCCAGCGCCGCGCAGCACATGCCTGCAATTGCACTTTTTGTCGGCAGCAAACCCGTATTGCGTCGACTGTACTGGCTATCAAAACCCCAAGATTGGAGCGGCCCCTCCAAACGAAGTGCCAGAAAACGATTATTAGATGACATGGGCCACCATCCCCTTAATAAGTTCGTCAAGATCACAAGTTTCTATTGATCGAAGCTTGTCTGTCACTTTATCTTTTATGGTGCTCTTCACTACCGCCTTGGCAAACAACGCATTAATACCCCATGTTGTAGAAAGATCATTATATTCTTCATTCATTTTAATAACCGATTCTACACCATATCCATTTGATGAAGACTTTATTGGATTTTCGAATGCATTGACTAACTGAATAGGATGCCCTTTTCCCCTCACAACGCCAAGGACATAAATAGGTGTTGTGTTGCTGTTCATTGTGTTTTTACGCGCACTTGGAATGGCGTTTATAGTCGCCCTTAGAAAAGTATCCACTACGCTTTTGCGTTCATCGGGTGTCATGCTTTTCAAATGAGATTCATCGGCAAGCATGTCGAGGTTCAGTGCTGCAAAACGATAGTAAGTTGCGGAATTGAACTCCAGTGTTCCCGTCATGCCAGCGCCGGACTCTTCTTTAGGTTGTAACTCATCCACAGCTGCAAAGAAATCAATTTCATTATCAACTTTATGCGTGGAGAGGGCGTGTGAAAACATGGCTGCGGCTTCGACAGTTAATGAATGATCGTTGGCGACCATACGGCCAAAAAGGGCAATATCAGCAGCATCTTTTAATTGCACACTTTTAATAGCTTCTTTGATTGATTTGTCACCAAAAGCTTTTTCGAGAGCTTTTTTATCTTTTTCCAAGGTCTTTTCCAGATTTTCTATTTGTTTTTTCGCAACCTCTTGCTCCTTTTCATCAGAAATGCTTTTCAAAGATTCTTTAGCACGATCAACTGCAATAGTATCGTTTTTTACTTTATCGGCCAATGATCTAATGTCACTCGTTACAGCATTTACAATTGCAGCATATTCTGCATCGGAGAAAAACATCATTGTTTTAATCTTTTTGTAACCATCAGCATCTAGCTTCGAATCTAATGTTTCCACAATGTTTGCAACTTGTTCAGCAATGATTAACGCGATATCTTTTTCTATGCCTTTTTTAGTGAGTTTTGCTGTCAACTCGTAAACCATGCGACGCGAACGCTTACCCTTGAATATATCAGAATCGAGTTCTTTTGCCATTTCGCGGATTGGATTCTTCCATGCCTGGCTCGATACCCGCGCACGCTGAACGCCGCCGAATATTGCTGTTTTAGGGGAATTGAGGTCATCACGATTAAGACAAGCAACCGGTACGGATTGAATAATATGTAATTCTAAGTGTTTCATGTTTTATCTCCTTTTAATATTTTTATAGTTTGGCGGGTGCGAGAAGAAATAAACCAAAGCCGAAAGCTTTTGCACTGCCAACACCTTGATGGTACGTATCAATAAATTTTAACTGATCAGTAACTTCTAAAGTGCCCCGAAATTGGACGCCGCCATGATAGGCTTCATGTTCTTTTTTCCGGAAATAATGGTCAACTGCCGGACTTATTTCCAGTGGTTTCCCTTCCACAATGCGGAAGCCTCCAGGGACTTTCAGGCCTGTTTCTTTATCAAGGCAGCGTATCTCTCCTTTACGAATAAGCCAGTCTCTTAGCTCATCTTGTTTAACAAGCGGCACTCTTTTTCCTGACTTCCGTTTGCCGTTTTGTTTTCTCAAAGTCTCGCCATTATCACCTCTTTGCACGACTGCCTTTACGGGGTTTGCCCTCAAATCAAAGACGTAGTAACGATGCGTAAAAAACGACGGTGAAATCTCTTTGACAGCAAAACAATCAGGCGGACACCAGGATGGAGACACAGGCTTTCGTTTTGCCAGTATCCATACACGAAATGCCCTTTCGAATTGATCGATACGTGTTAAAAAATCGCGCTTTGCCTCCGGATCACAGGGGAAACAACCTTCCCACAACTTTTTATGCCATGAATATGTGTCACGAATACCGGCGTTTCGGACGTATTGATCATCTATGTCTAATCGTGCAAGCCAACTCATAGGTCCTCCTCCATGGCCGTCGGTGCAGACGGCGCCCAAAAAGAAACAGCCCAATCTGTTTTGGTACGATCTCCCCAGAATCGCAAATCAGTTTCAAGTTGCTCATAATTGACAGGTATGCCTTGAGATTTTGCCATTAGAATTAGTCGCTTAACCCGATCAAATACCTCCTCATTATTTGCGGCCAGAAGATGCTGAAAACGGCGCTCAGTTTGCGTCACTTTGAGATCGCTACCAGCTGTTTCATTTCGCCTAATTTCAATTGCCTTGCATGTCGTACCGAAGTTCCCAGTAGATGAAACTTCTGGATGCGTGGCGAAAAGACCGGCAATGAATGCCGAAACATCGTTGTCAATCGGTATTCCTAAGCGGTACAATGCAGGCCAAGCACGATGTTTTTTGCTATCCACAAGTACACACCGCAGATTGGCCATCATTCCGCGATTATTTTCATACTTATGGAGTCTATCAAGTAGCATACTCATACTTCATCCTCCTTGATTTTATTATTGTCAGACTCTGAATCATTCTTTTTTGTTGTCAGACTATCCCAACCTTTGGCAAATGCGCGCATTTGCCGAGGTGTTTCATTGCCGCAGGCCGCACGATATGCATCGCAGGCAGATGCATAAAGCATTTTACGCCATGCTTCGCGGGTTTTCGTAGCAGCATCGGTGCCAATGGTTTCAATATGCGACATAAGAAGTGGTAAATTTTTCTCAACAGTTGTCCAGTATGACAAGGATGCAGCTTGCGCTAAACGATTTCTAAGCTTCCACTGATCTTTTGCCTGGGTTCGTTTTATGCGTGCAGCCCAATCATTATCTATTGTGTTTCGATACGCTTCTATAGCTCGCCGAAGTTGTTGAGAAATTTGTTCCGCTTGTTTAACCTCATAGGAATAAGAACTTAGGTTAGATTGAAAAGCAGGACTAAGATGAAAAACAGATTCAATGCCTATATCCATGGACGCTTGATCACGAATCATGGCACAGACTTGAAAATCAAAGGCCGCATCGTATGGTGCGTTTTCTATGGCTAATGGTCCTCCGAGACCATCACTTAGCCGCTTTGTAAGAAGCGCTGAAAGTTCCCGCCATGTAGCTTTTTCTGGATTGATGCCGACAACTTTTCTTTCTGTGACGACCTTTCCTTTTTTATCTTTTTTGGTGATCAGGCACACAGCCGCCGTTGGTTCAGCAGGGAACCCATCCTTGTGGGTGGCATATTCGAATCCATTACAGCAATACATCTGATCTGATTTTTCGAATAGGCGAACCCATCTGGATATTGGCACTAACCTGCCGAGATATGTCTGTGTCGCATTTTGTATGGCAGTTAAATTATCTGGCTTATCAGGGAAACATTCCCATACCGGTCTTCCAAATTCAACATTCTTAAAAACATCTTCCTTCTTTTTCTTATCATACCAATACTCGCGATACGCTATTTTAATACGATCATATGTTGGCAAGTTGAGATGTATAGTTTCCGCCAAATTCTTCCCTCTCAATAGGCAATGTGCCATAGATTGAGAAAGGCATGGCGCATCTGGATTCCCCACTTGTGAGGTTTTCTTTTCATGCCATTGCGCAATCGGTGCGCCACCCCCGGGTGAGAAATTCTGAAAAGTTAACAAGTTTAGAGCGATCTTTTCCGGGGCAATTATTCTGCTTGTTAATGTACCTTGATGATCAAATAGTGTAGAGTTATTACCTGTTGCTAACTCAAAATCCAAGAGAGCAACAGGTGAAGGCTTACCTGATTCCGTCAATTTCAAATTCGCTACTTGTAACCAAGGTTTTTTTTGATGAAACAACTCAAACGCCTGCTTTTCATCTTTATTCCATTCCAAGAAATATATGTGCACCTTCCTTGGTAAACTCACCGGCACTTCACACCATTCATTATGATTTCGTGGCCCATCAAGGGCAGCATGTGCCACACAGAGGAAAAGTCTCATAAGCGAAACCCGTTCATGCGGACGCACCGCCAGATCGGCATACTTTTCACCTTCTGTCAGCACGTCACAAAGGCTTGCCATGGTAGGTTTCCCAGATGTGGTTACAACAGGTATCCATGGGTCATAAGCAACATTCATAACTACTCCTTTCAAGATGATTTCTCGATAACAAGCCCTAAATAATCGGTATAGAAAAAGCTAAAGCCGGGGCTCAATCCCTTCACTCTTCTTATACTGTTATTATCATCGACAATGCCGACGCACTGCGCACCGTAGAGATAATCTTCAAAAGGCTGATGTGGTTCATAATGATCGAAACAATATTCAGGAACCTTCACCAAGTTTTTATGAATCGCCTGCGCAGTTGCAAGCCGGAACTCATCGCCACTGATTTGCGCAGTAGTGCCATCGATGAAGGTGGCTTCCTGCTTATTAATGTGCCGGCACAACACCAAAGCGACTGTGGGCAGATCGTTGAGGCGTGTTTGAACGCCTTCTTCATCCGGCAGTTGCGGTTGCCAATAGTTGCTGTTCATGGATGCTTTAAAACGGTCATTAGCATTGCGGACAAAACGGTCATCGAAAAGTTTTTCCCAAGCCGGCGGATCATCGTTCCTCGTACTATACGTCGCTTCAATCAGTTCACGTATCTGTTTCGGTATGGTAATTTGAGAATATTGCTTCCATAATTGAAGCGTTCGCAAAAGCACAAACGGGTCATAGACATGCGCTTTTCCACCCAGTGATTTTATTATCGCTTTTGGCTCCATGGCACGAAACTCATCAAGCTCCTTTTCTTCTTTAATAATGCATAGTCTGGGCATTTTAAGCGGGCGCTGCCCGCGTTCATGCCGCCACAGTCGGCCAAGCCGCTGTAACAACATATCTGTGGGCGCAAGTTCAGTGATTATGAGATCTGCATCAATATCCACGCTTTGTTCAACAATCTGCGTGGAAACAAGAATTGAAGCACATCGAGTCTTACCGTTTTTCCCCAAGCGTTGCATCCATTCATTTTCGATTATTTCGCGCCGCCAAAAAGGAAATCGTGCATGCAACAGGCCAACAGGAATTTTCCCGTAAGTCAAATCGTTAAACCGCTTGAATTGTTTTTGGGCCGCATCCACTGTGTTGCTGACCCAGAGTACAGCTCCGCCTTTCAGTGCTTGCTTCATCGCATCATTGGTTGCATCCGTAACATTCAGAAAGTCGATTTTGACATCCCGTGCGTCCGGCGGTACTGCTGATAGCGGTTCAAGATACTGTTCTTCTTTTCGCCCTGTGATGAGAGGATAAGAAAGATCTTTGTCGTCGGGCGTCTCTTCGGAATAAGAAACTATCTGTCCACGCCTTTTTCCTGTAAGAGTGGCTGACAGCACAATGACGGTGCATCTTAATGATTCCAGTGTCGTTATGAGTTTATCTATAAGTGAACCGGTATAAAGGTCGTAGGAATGGATTTCGTCGAGAATCACAACCTTTCCGGCAAGTGCGAAATGGCGGACAAAGAAATGTTTTGCGGCAACTACGCCAAGCAACGCTTGATCAACAGTGCCGACGCCAAATGGCGCGATCAACGCACGTTTGGCTGATGCAAACCAATCCCGTCCTGTTCTTGCATCATTTCTTTTTGAATCGTGATGCGTCGCCACCGGCAATAATCCCGGTGTTGTATCTATAAGCCAGGAATTACCATGAATAAGACGACTTGCGTTATGTGCTCTGCATATGCGACTGACATAATCCTGCATGCGAATGTGCATCCGATTACTCGTTGCCTGAGTTGGAAGTGCAAAGTAGATTCCAGTCGCCTTTCGGGCCACAAGCAATTTATAGGCTGCCCATAAAGCTGCTTCGGTTTTACCGATCCCCATAGGCGCTTCGATGACATACACACCAGGATCTGAAATTGCATTATATGCTTTTTCCTGCATATCATTAGGCATCCATTGTGCTTCAGGGTGGTTAATATCATGGAATAAGTCATGAAAGGACAGGCCGGTAACAAATTCTGTCTTCCCGAACCCAATGGTATCAATCGCTTCTTGTGCAAGTTCTGAAACAGCCTCGTTCTCTTCCCTACGATTAGGAGAGAAGAAGCGTTCATCCGAACCGATCCAATCGGCAATAGATGTAATCCCCGCCAACCACCATAGGGATGGCGTGTCTTCATTGAAGCTAATACCTGAAATATCAGGTTGAAAATAATCCCATATCTTTTTAGCATGCAACTGTCTATCGGCCTGCCAGTTAATACCACTACCTTGTTCAGTTATTTGTTTAATATGCGGTGGTTTGATGCCACGCGGATTAGGATAGTATTTTATTTTTCCATGATGCGCGGCAAGAATAGCTGCAAGATACGGAACATTATTTATTGAAATGCCAATTCCTAATAAGCAGTCATGAATTGCGGACTGTGAGACCTTACCATGATCAGCTTCCATTGATGTGTCCCAACAATAATTACGAGCCACATTAACCAAATCGTTTTTTTTAATCCATTCTTCACATTTACGTTGAAAGCCAGGTGATATTTTACCTAAGTCATGAAGCGCGGCAAGCGCGCCAATATCTGGTGCCTTGAAATTAAAATGTTTGAGTATATCGGGATACAATGCGGCTATTGCACAGGCAACAGAACCGACATTTATCATGTGATCGTAAACTGAAAGACCTGGCAGGTCATCGATGGTTGTTTTCGCCCAATATTTATCTGTATTTATATTATTATTCATTGTCTTTTTATTGCCAACCCGACCGCCGCAACGTCCAAACAGTGATAGGGTAACAGATGATAATTGCCCGTTTCTTTGTCAGTATTTTTCCAATATTTGTAATAATAAGGTGTCGATTTAGTTATTTTCTGGGTCATTTTTCCATCAATCTGGTAATTTGCTGATCCAGATACGCCTTCAACTCTGGAACCGTTTGGATATTGAACGGTTTTTGTCACGCAATCATCAGGTGGCAGTACTTTTCGGGTTGCCGATGATATATTTTTCGGCTTCATCATTTCAGCTCTCTTATTGCTTTTGACAATAGACCTTGTTGAATGATTTTTGAAATAAGTGGAACTTTCATATTTTATAAACTCAATTTTGAAAATTATCAATCCCCTCGAAAGAGGGATTCATCTTCCTCGGTCTATGTGTCACCGTTCAGCCATTATAGATAAGCCTCATTCCGACTCTGCTTCGGGATTGATGAAGCCAGTTTATGTCGTTCCTTCCTTTATTTCAATGTCATAACGACAAAGGTAAGTCGCATTATTTTGATCTGAAGGATATTTTTTATGAAAAATCGACTTTATATTGATTCAATTGAATGACGAAGGCGGAAGGGGGCGCCGGTCAGGTGAATAAAGCCAGGCGGTCACTTATAGCGCCGGACCGTAGTGATAATTTACCTGTTAACGCTTTGTCGATTCCATCTCACGGATGGCGGCCGCTATGTCAGCGCTCAAATTCTCCAAAGCCCGACTGTGCGCTGCAACAAGAGCGGCAAAGCCGCTGCCCTGCGCCGGTTCGGAAAGCGTTGTGCGTCCATGATGCACTTGTCCGTCCTTTGTGCAAATCACCTTCCATAAAGCATCAAGAGTTGCCGCCTTATCCGGCTCTGAATCGAAACGCAAAATATCAACGATGCAACGGTAGTTTGTATCAGAGGCCTGCGCTCGCGGAAACACGGATATCTGGGTTGTTCCCAGCAGCGCAATCAGATTTTCGACGATGACCCGGGCAATATCATCCTTCAACGGGGATGCCCAGCGGTGAAATTCGTTGATGGAAACCTGGTGAGGATCTGTTCGCACAACAAGCTGCGGCCGGTCAACGGCAGCCGGGATCAATACGGGGCCAACCGAAACAGAGTAGTCGGCCTGTTGCATGGCTTTCGGCGCCGGAATGGAATTCAGCGTATAGAAATGCTGCGGAGAAGAAGCACATCCTGCGGTTAAAGCAAGGACTGCGGCGAAAATAATAACGGTGACAAATCTATTCATTTTTGGTTTCCTCCTTTTTGCCCCGGATGAGTGCCTCGGGATTTTTCTCAAGATACTCGGCAAGATGACTTATCCCCTGAGCCGCTTTGGTAATTTCGGTCAGAGCCTCGCGCAGTTGGTACTGCGTAGGAGCGTCTTTGCCGATCAGGGTGGTATCGGCATTAGCCAGCACCTGCTCAAGCTGACTCAGCGTTTTTGTCAGTTCTGGAAGCGCCTCTTGATCAACGCGCTTGAGAAGGGTGTTGGTCGTTGCCAGCAGTGTCTTGGCATCCGTGCTGAGTTCATCGATGGGTATTTTTTCTACTTTGGCAAGAATGTCATTCATTTTATCCTGAAGATCCTGCAAGCCGCTGGGCACGACCGGCATTTCCACCGGAGATTTGGCCCAGTCCATTTTCACTTTGGGCGCCTTCGGGAAGATATCCAGGGCAACATACAGTTTTCCGGTCAGCAGATTACCGCTCCGCAGTTGAGCCCGGAGTCCCCGATTCACAGCATTTTGAACAAAGGCATGACGTTCCGCGTCAATGGATACCTTTTCATTTATTGCAGACATTTTTTTAAGGTGGGTAAGAAAACGACTCGGATACACTATAATATCGACCCGCGGACGCACGTCATTTTTATGGGGGATGAACTCAAGACCGACAGAAGTAACCTCTCCCACGGGTAAGCCGAAATACGTGACCGGAGCACCGACATAGAGTCCATTGAGCGTTTCATTGAAATACAGCACATAAGGGGTAACAATTTTTTCCGGCTTGGCCATGGCTTCCGCGCGGCTGTTGAAAAGGGTAAAGATGGTTTTTTCATCGGCGGTTTTGGCATCTTCGGAGGAGGGCGGTGTTTCAAAGGCAATGCCGCCGATCAGCATAGACAGGACCGACTGGGTGCGCACGGAAAAACCTTCGGCTCCCATGGAAATGTCGATACCGCCGGCCTGCCAGAAACGGGTCTGGTCGTTAACGTATCTGTCATAAGGCGTGCGTACAAAAACCTCAATATTGATGGATTCTCCGTCTCCGGCCAGATCGTAGCCGATGACCTGGCCCACGTTGAACTGGCGGTAATACAGGGGGGAGCCGTTTACAATGGATCCGAGTGTGGTTGTCTTCAGCACGAACCGTTTGCCTTCTTCGTCAAAGGTAATGGAGGGCGGAACTTCCAGTCCGGTGAATGCGTAGCGTTCCTTTTTGGATTTTCCGGGTTCCAGACCAATGTAGTTGCCGGAAAGCAGTGTACTAAAGCCGGACACGCCGCTGAGGCTGGCACGCGGTTGCTCAATCCAGAACTTTGTATCATCAACCAGAAGGCCGGCCGCGCTTTTGTTGATTTTTGCCGTGACCACCACTTTCCGGAAATCTTTGGAAAGTTCCACTTTCGTGATGCGACCGATTTCCACTTCCTTGTATTTCACAAAGGTTTTTCCGGTTTCCAGCCCTTCGGCTTTGATGAAGGTGATGGTGATGGTCGGCCCCTCCATCAGGAGCTGCTGAACAGCAATGCCGATAGAGACGATGGCCGCGATGATGGGGATAATCCAGACCACTGAAAATTTACGATGCCTGCGGGGAATGGTGGCCGTTTCCGGTATATGCTTCAGATCGATATTTTCAGTCACGTAAACCTCCTTTTTCATTACGGGAATCCCAGATTAAGCGGGGATCAAAACTTTCGGCCGCGAATAAAGTCAGGACGACCACTGACGCGAAAAAAAGCACACCGGTTCCCGGTTGCACTGCCATGAGCGGTTGAAGCTGAATGAGGGCGACAGTAAAGGTAACCACAAAAACATCAAGCATCGACCAACGCCCCACAAAATTAATCAACCGGTATAATTGCAGACGTTCTCGCTGCTCTTTAACGGAGCGACGCTGAATCGTAATGAGCAGAAAAGCCAATGCCATAATTTTGGCCAGTGGAATAACGACGCTGGCGATCAATACGATCAGCGCCAGATGCCATGATCCTGTCTTGTAGAGCAGGACGACGCCGCTGATGATGGTGTCGTTCTCCGATGAAATCATCGTGGTCGATGCCATTACCGGCAGCAGATTGGCCGGAATATAGCAGATGAGCGCGGCAATAATCAGAGCCCAGGTCCGCTGAATGGCATGGTGCTTTCTCATGGCGAGACGTCTGCCGCAACGCGGGCATTGTCCGGGATTATCGACATCTGCCGGTCTGGATAAAAGCCCGCATGACTCACAGGATACAAGGCCAATACTCATGGCCGAAAACAGATCCTTCTGTTGTGATGAGCTGTCCGCTTTGAGAAGGGCAGGCGGCCGGTTCTGCTCCAGCGGCGGCAGTGAATGGTTGACCCATTCGATGCGCTGCCAGATGTCACGGGGATCAAAGGTGATCGTTATAGCGGTAAGCAGCAGCACGAGCACTCCCGCGGCAAACATACCGATTCCGGGAAGTACTGTTGCCATTTCCGCAATCTTGATCAGCGCCACCAGGATACCGAGGATCATCACCTCCACCATGGCCCATGACTGATGCCATTGCGACCAGTGCAAAAGTCTGCCGACCCACGATGGTATCGGCGTCTGTCGGGAGGCCAGAAGAATGGTGAGCATGATGCCGATATGGATGGCGGGAGCAAAGACCGTGCAGAAGGCGACAAGCGCGGCCGTCAGCGGATCGCCCCTGAGCCACATTTCCTGGGCACCGCCAAGTATGGTGGTACTTGTCTGACGCCCCGAAACAGAAAGTTCCAGCAGCGGCGACACATTGGCAACGACAAGGGCGATGACGGCGGCAATGGTCAATGCCAGGGTGTTTTCCAGATATTCAGGCCTGTCCAGTGCAATCGTGTGACCACAGCGCCTGCATCGGGCAGCGGCACCGTCAGGCAGTTCAGAAACGCGCTGCAGCAGGTCACAATCGAGACAGGCAACAATATGCCCGGAAGGATGAGCCATGGTTCCACCAATCGGATATATATTCTTTTAATATCGGATGTTGAAACTATTAAATTCACCTGAGTATGTTTCTTCTTCCATCAGCACATCTTTGACGTGTGCCGCCGGCGGGCCGACACGGCACCAATCCAGCATGGTATCCACGTTTTTGTCTTCTCCTTCAAACAGCGCTTCCACGCGTCCGTCGGACATATTGCGAACCCAGCCGGTCAGATTAAAACCGTTTGCCATCCGCTGTGTTTCCGCGCGAAAAAAAACTCCCTGCACGCGCCCGGAAATATAAACATGCATCCTTTTCATAAAGCATTACCTGCCGATGAGTTTCAAAAATTCCTCTTCACTGATAATCTTAATGCCGGAGGATTTCGCCTTGTCCAGTTTGGAACCCGGATCGCTTCCCGCGACGACGTACGTGGTTTTCTTGGTGACACTGGAATGAATGGTTCCCCCCAGATTTTCAACGATGGTTTTCGCCTCGTTTCTGCCCATGCTTTCCATTGTTCCGGTGAACACAAATGATTTGCCTTTTAAAGGCGCGTTGTTTTGAATTTCTTTCCGCTGGGGAACGACACCCGCCTTGTTGAATTTATGCATCACGTCAACATTCTTTTGCTGGTGAAAGAATTCCAAAATGCTCGCGGCGATTTCCGGACCGATTTCATTAATGGCCGTCAAATCTTCCTCTTTGGCCGACATGAGATTTTCCATGCTGCCGAAATGATCCGCCAGAAGTTTGGCTGTACGTTCTCCGACATGTCTGATGCCCAGCGCGTAGATGAATTTGTCCAAAGGGGGATTCTTGGCTTTGGCAATCGCGTCGATTAAGTTCTGCGCTGATTTTTCAGCCTGTCTGTCCAGCGCGATGAGTTGTTCTTTGGTCAGAAAGTAAATGTCGGCGGGATCGGCAACTAATCTGGCATCAAAAAGCTGGGCGGAAACCTTTTCCCCCAAACCTTCAATATCCATCGCGCCGCGGGAAGCAAAGTGCCGAATGTGTTCTTTCAACTGCGCGGGGCAGGAAATGTTAACGCAACGGTGTGCTACTTCGCCCTTATAACGAACGATTTCCGAGCCACATTCAGGACAGTTTGATGGCATTTTAAATGATTCCGTCGTCGGGGGCCTTTTTTCAAAAATAACCCGGACAACTTCCGGGATGACATCACCGGCGCGCTGAATAACAACCGTGTCACCGACACGCACATCTTTTTTAAGCACTTCATCTTCATTGTGCATGGTGGCGCGGCTGACCATGACACCTCCGACATTGACCGGTTCCATTATGGCGACGGGTGTCAGGGTTCCCATGCGTCCCACGCCGACCTGAATTTCTTTGACTATTGTAATAGCCTGAGCCGCGGGAAATTTGCAGGCCAACGCCCAGCGGGGATTGCGGGAGATATTGCCCAGATTTTGTTGCAGGGCCAGATTGTCAACTTTCAAAACGACGCCGTCAATTTCGTAGGGCAGTTTTTCCCGCAGGGTACTGATGCGTTCAAAGTATCTGATACAGGCGTTGATGTCCTGCGCCTGCTCAATGTGCGCATTAACCGGAAATCCCCATTCTGAAAGCATTTGCAATACTTCCCAGTGGGTCGAAAAATGAACGCCTTGAACATGACCGATTCCATAAAGATAAATACTGAGGGGACGGCGGGCGGTGATCCTGGAATCGAGCTGACGTAGCGAACCGGCAGCGGCATTGCGGGGATTGGCAAAAGGTTCTTCGCCATCTTCCGTGCGCCGCATATTCAACTTATGAAAAGGTTCTTTCTCAATATAAACTTCCCCCCTTATCTCAATGAAAGAAGGGATCGGATTGTCCGCTGAATGCTTCATTTTCAGGGGCAGGGAAGAGATGGTCTTGAGATTTTGCGTGACGTCTTCGCCCGTGGTACCGTCACCGCGGGTTGCCCCTTGCTTAAAAATGCCGTTTTCATAAATGAGATTAACGGCGAGCCCGTCAAGTTTCGGCTCCGCAATGTACGCGATATCACTGACTGCCGAAAGACGTTTGATACGGTTATCGAATTCGATGATTTCTTCGCTGGAAAAAGCATTGGCCAGACTGAACATCGGTGAGGGATGATTGAACGGCGCAAATTTAGCCAGCGGTGCGGCGCCAACCCGTTGTGTCGGTGATGAGGCCGAATATTCCTCCGGATAGCGTTCTTCCAAATCCTGGAGTTCGCGCATCAGGCGATCATATTCCGCGTCGGATATCTCCGGAGCGTCCTGCTGGTAATATCGCTTATTGTGATATTCGATGACGCGTCGCAGTTCGATGATACGTTTTAAATCAGCTTGTTTATCCATTACTTAACCAGCTTTAAATAATGTTTTTCTTTAGGTATTGTTGACTTTTTTTTGGTTTGATTTGAATCGTTTTTCTTTAATATGTTTTCATTAAAAATGGCATTTTTTACTTTGACGGCGTTGATGATCGAAAAAATAATCACAGCTTTTTCCCATTCGGGAGATTGGGAAAAGTGCTCGGCTTTTCTTTTGTATGCATCCCACAGCGAAGTGAGAGAAGCCTCATCGATATGCAAAATCGTTTCAGCAATATTGTTCAGAGATTTTTCGAGACTGTTCATGCTGAAAATATTAACTTCACTTGAAAGTAAAGTCAATTAAAGCTTGTATTTTTTATGTCTAATCGATAAATAATCAACGGAACTGGTTATATATCATGACGAACCGTAAAGTTAAAATCGGGGTTATTTCCGATACTCATCTGGATGATTACGATGACAAGATGAGAAAAAGCGTCGAAGAGCATTTCAGCGACGTCGATATGATTCTGCATGCCGGTGATATGGTGGATATGCGGGTTTTGAAAATATTCGGCGATAAGGAAGTCCGGGCTGTTTGCGGAAACATGGATAACCACCAGATCCGGGAGACATATCCCGAACATTTGCTTTTTGAAATCAACGGTTTCAGATTTCTGCTGATTCACGGTTGGGGATCGCCCTGGGGGCTGGAGGAAAAGTTGGCCGCCAAATTTAAAGATGTTGATTGCGTGGTTTATGGACACACCCATAAACCGGCCAACCATTTCAAAGACAGGATTCTTTTCTTTAATCCCGGTTCGGCGGCGGACAGATTTTTCAACTCATCCCGCACCGTCGGTATATTAGAAATTGACAAAGAGATAAGAGGTAGGATAGTTAAGTTATAATTTTATTTAAACAGGTGGATTTGAAGATGGAAACAATTTTTGCGCCCTGGCGCATGGATTATATTAAAAGCGAAAAACCTGACGGGTGTGTGTTCTGCAAATGCTCCATCCGGTGCGATGATTATATTATTTACGAAGGTAAAACGTCATACGTGATGATGAATAGATATCCGTACGTCAACGGTCATTTAATGATCATTCCCCAGAGGCACATCGGGAAAATAGAAGACCTCACCCGGGAGGAAAAAATCGAGATATTCGATCTTCTGGAAGTTGCCATCAAAGCGCTCAAGGAAGCGATGAATCCCGGTGGATTCAACATTGGCGCAAATCTCGGCAAGGCGGCCGGCGCGGGCATTGAGGAACATTTTCACGTGCATGTGATTCCCCGCTGGGAAGGCGACACAAACTTTATGAGTGTGGTTACGGATGTCC
This sequence comes from Smithella sp., assembly GCA_018056685.1. Lineage (GTDB taxonomy): Bacteria > Desulfobacterota > Syntrophia > Syntrophales > Smithellaceae > Smithella. The sequence continues at coordinate 106,196 of JAGPFC010000008.1, read as the reverse complement.
GTGTGATTCCGGAAGCGATTGAGAAGACAGTCGCCCATCTGACGCCTTTATTTAAAAAATATTGCAGGGAGGAATAAATAATGAGAATTTTTTACATGATTCTTGTTATCGTTTTTTCTTTATTCATCGTTACTTTTTCTCAACAGAATTTAACGACCGTTCAGTTGCATTATAACATTCTGGACTATAAACTTCTGAATAATTTAAAGCCCGTTCCGGTTTATCTACTCATTTTCATTTCCATTCTCATTGGAGTGATTATCACGGGTTTCTGGGGTACGGTGGAACGTTTTCGTTTAAATCGCACCATCAGAAATCTTAACAGACTGGTGCGTGATTTACGCAAGGAACTTAACGCCCGCGAAAATCCGCCTATCATTAATGAGCAGCTCCCCAAAAAATAAATTTTCATCTTCGTCGTCTGAAGATTTGAAATTTCTCACCGATGCCAGTCTGGCCCGGCTGGCCAAATGGCTGCGGCTGTTGGGTTACGATACGGTTGTGTTTCCAAGAGAAGCCGGCCGGGAAATGCTGCGACTGGCGGATAAAGAAGGCAGAATCGTTCTGACCCGAAGGCAGGACATGACCGAACGCCAGTTTGCCGGAATGCTTTTTTTGATTACCGATGTGGTTGCCGGCAGTCAACTGAAGAGCGTTATCGAGAACTTTTCCCTCAAGATCAATCGTCAGAAAATGTTTGGAATTTGCCTGGAGTGCAATGAGAAGTTAAATCCTGTCAGCCGGGAAGAGGTGCGTGATATGGTTCCACCCTATGTCTTTGAAAACTGCGAAAAGTATAATCAGTGCCCGAGCTGCCATAAAATATACTGGATGGGGACCCATTCGCGTAACGCGCTAAGATTTATGGAACGGCACATTCCGAATCATCTCCCTTGATCTTTTCGATGGCGTGTTTCAGGGCCGGGAGAACGACGGCCAGGTTTTCTTTCGCGCCTTTGGGGCTGCCCGGAAGATTGATAATCAAACTTTTTCCGCGAATGCCCGCCACGGCACGGGAAATCATGGCATGCGGGGTAACCTGCATGCTTTTTTGACGCATGGCTTCGGCCATGCCGGGAATCTGTTTGTCAATGACCTCCAGCGTTGCGTCAGGCGTCAAGTCGCGCGGGCTGACACCGGTTCCACCGTTGGTCACAATTAAATCCAGTTTCTTTACATCCGCAAAATCAATAATCGCTTTTTTGATTTCGGTGGTTTCGTCGGGAATGATGATGGTGTGTTTGATTTCGAAAGCGGCGCCCGCCAGCATTTCTGCTATGGCGGGGCCGCTTAAATCTTCACGTTTACCCTGAGAGCCTTTGTCGCTGACTGTGATAATGCCTGCAAATATCATTCAATGTTATTCTTCTTCTTTCTCTTTCTTATACGCGGCAATGATTTTTTCAGCGATAAAAGCCGGAACTTCCTCGTAGTGAGAATGCGTGTAGGTAAAATTACCCCTGCCGCTGGTCATGGAACGAAGATCGGGTGCGTATTTCAGGATTTCCGCCAGCGGAACCTGCCCTTTGATAATCTGATTGGAGCCTTTGGCATCCATGCCCTGAACGCGTCCGCGCCGGCTGTTCAAATCTCCGATTACGTCACCCATGTATTCATCGGGGATTTCGATTTCGATATTCACGATCGGCTCCAGAAGAACCGGCTGGCATTCCATAACGCCTTTCTGGAAGGCCATGGAACCGGCAATTTTGAAAGCCATTTCCGAGGAATCCACGGTGTGGTAAGATCCGAAAGTCAGATTTATTTTAAAATCCACGACAGGATAACCGGCGATCACGCCTTTGGCGGCTGCTTCCACAATGCCTTTTTCAACGGCCGGACGATATTGTGCCGGAATAACGCCACCCACTATTTTGTCATGAAACTCAAAACCGCCGCCGCGGGGAAGGGGTTCGATGTCGATCCAGCAGTCACCGAACTGTCCGCGTCCTCCGGATTGTTTCTTGTATTTGCCCTGCACATTTGTTTTGCCTTTTATGGTTTCCTTATAAGGAATTTTGGGAGTGTTCAGGTTTACTTCAACGCCGAATTTTCTTTTCATCTTTTCAATGGTTACTTCGATATGAACCTGACCCATGCCGGAGAGAATCATTTCCTTGGTTTCTACATTACGGGTGAACTGGATCGTCGGATCTTCTTCCGTTAAACGGTGAATGGAGGTTGCAATCTTGTCCTCGTCACCTCTGGATTTCGGCTCCATCGCGAAAGACATGATCGGTGGCGGTACCGGCACTTTTTCAAAGAGAATCGGAGTTTTCTCGTTACAGAGGGTATCTCCCGTTGTTGTTTCCTTGAGTTTTGCTACGCCGGCAATATCGCCGGGCACAAGAGATTCCGCCGGTTTTTGAGCTTTGCCTTCCAGGAAGAATATATTGCCGAATTTTTCTGTAATTTTTCTGGTCGAATTATAGACAGGAGTATCAGGGGTCAGTTTGCCGGAATAAACACGGAACAGGGTCAATCTTCCGGCGTAGGGATCGGCGATGGTTTTGAAGACAATGGCAGAGAAAGGAGCATCTTCTGTCGGCTGACGTTCTTCGACATCATCCGTTCCGGGTTTCTTTCCTTTGACCGGACCGCGATCAACCGGGGAGGCAAAGGAGGAAACAGCCAGGTCAAGCAGCATGGTGATTCCGATACCTTTGATAGCCGAGCCACAGATGACCGGCACAAGGCTGCCGAAGGAAACGCCTTTTTTCAATCCTGCTTTTAATTCTTCGTCGGAAAGTTCACCGGCTTCCAGATATTTATTCATCAACTCATCATCGGATTCGGCAATGTCTTCCACCATGGAGTCACGCATCAGTTTGACGTCGTCCTTCATTTCTGCCGGAATATCAACCACTTTGCCCACGCCTTTATTATCACTGAAAAGATAGGCTTTCATACTGATCAAATCAACGATGCCGTTGAATTTATCTTCGGAACCGATCGGCAGGCACACAGGAGTGGCTTTTCGCTTGAATTTGTTTTTTATGCTATCGAGCGCGGTGTTAAAGTTGGCTCGTTCACGATCCAGTCTGTTGATAAAAATAATCCGGGGGAGTTTGAATTCATCGGCCATTTCCCAGACTTTTTGTGTCTGGAATTCCACACCACCGACGGCATCGATGACCACAACAGCGTTTTCGACAACGCTCATGGAACATTTTATGTCATAGGCGAAGTTCGAATCGCCCGGTGTGTCGATAAAATTAATTTTATTTTTTTCCCATTCGACAAAATTTGCCGCCGAGCTGATTGAGCCGCGTCTTTTTTGTTCCTCCGGTTCAAAATCCATTACGGAGGTTGCATCATCAACCCGGCCTAATCGTTCACTTTTGCCTGAGACAAATAATAAAGATTCGCACAGGGATGTCTTGCCTGTCCCGCCGTGTCCGACTATCGCTAAATTTCTGAGGGATTTGCTATCATACTTTGCCATGAAAACTCCTTTCAATACTTTAAAAAACAATTAAAAATTTAACTTGCGGTGTTTAGCGTATAAGGCAAGTAAAATCAAGACAAATTTAATACTCGATCATTTCAAATATTAAAAAAGTGATTTGAATTTTGGAGTTCTGAAGACATAATATCGCACTTGGTTTTGAGACGGATATACAAGTCCAATGTTTCCGGAACTCCTCTTGACGGATGTTTCAAAACAGCCTGTTAGGAATCTTTTAATTCAAACTGGAAATAAACATCGTCGTCGCCTGATGCGCGGCTTCTGATCCGTAATGATTGTCGATTTTCCCGTATTGTAAATAATGCCTTTAACATTCATTTCAAAACCTCCCGAAGATATATTGTTAGAGTTAATGACGACTAAATAAAATTACTGCCATGATCAACGGCATATTCATATTAGAGATGATTCAGCCTTGTTTTATTTCATAAGGAATGCATGCGCATCGCGAGCGGTTTCCACCGGGATTTCCTCCATGGGCATGTGCCCGCAATTATCATACATGATAAGTTCAGCATGCGGAAGATCACGCTGCCATTCATGAAGGGTTTCCTTCCAGCGGGACCAGACGTCCTGCTTGCCCCATACCATCAATACAGGTTTCTTGATTTTTTTGACATCGCCAAATATGTTTTTTGATTTACTCAATTCCGCGATCATGGAAAATATCAGCACAAGGGTGTTCCTGTTACCGGCACGCATGATCATTTCCCAGTATAAGTCATACATTTTTTCCTCAATCCGGTCTCGTTTGCCATATAATCGATTGATACTGTTTTGGATGAGAAAACGCGGAAGAACGACATGGGTCACAAGAAATTTTACGCCCGGAATTTTCATCAGCGCGAATTCAAACGGGAGCGATTGATTGTACGCGATCGGATCGAGAAGAATGAGCTTTTGAACTCTTTCGGGATGACGGGTCGTATAATACCACGCGTAAAAGGCCCCCAATGAATTCCCCGCCAGATAAAACCGTTCAATGCCCAGCATGTCTAAAAACTTTTCAAGGAACCGTGCGATCCTTTTACCGCTATAATTTACATTGCCCGTTTTTCCCCAAGGTCCGGTTATCCCCCATCCCGGTAAATCCAGGCGAATGATCCGATACCGTCCTTTCAATTCTTCATACCAGCCGTCCCATGTCTGGAGGAATGAGACAACCCCGTGAAGAAGAACAAGAACGGGTCCTTCGCCCTGGTCCTTATAATGGACCTCGAGTCCATCGATAACGATGAATTTTGAATCATTATCGCAATATTTTTGTTTTAAGGACTCAACCGGTGTTGACCGAAAACCCAACTCACAATAGCATTGCATTTTTTTAAACATTATAAGTCCACCTTAGGGGGCTTCCGTCTTTGTTGTCCATAAATCAGTGAGAGGCATTAATTGATGATTATTAATGAATATGACCTTCCTTTTTTCCTGATGGAGTATAAGGACCGCTCCCTTGAGTGTCAAGGAGATTCTGGGTACTAAATGTATAGAGTGGATTAGATAATGGATTTCGGGATGCGTCGATGGGGACTGACTTGTAATCCTATCAGTCGATGTTAACGGTTAATATTGAAGTCGATATTATGGGAAACATTGATCGTTATTCGCTTGAATATCTGCATTTTTTACCTTATAAACGCTCATCATTTACTGATAATAAATATTAAGGGTGTGCGGCATTGATGATTGATTATGCAAAAGAACTGAATCAGGAACAATATCGCGTTGTCATGGAAGAGGGCGGCCCACTGCTGGTGCTGGCCGGCGCGGGCAGCGGCAAAACCAGAACACTGACCTACCGGGTTGCGCGTCTCTTGGAAAGCGGTGTCGCGCAGGAGAATATTCTTTTGGCCACCTTCACCAATAAAGCATCTCATGCCATGCTCAACCGTGTCGAGGGTCTGATTCATGCCGACACAAAAAGAATCATGGGCGGCACGTTTCATCATGTCGCGCATCTTTTCTTAAGAAGACATGCCCATTATCTCGGTTATAAAACCAATTTTTCGATTGTGGACAGCGAGGATGCCCGTCAGATTATTTCCACCTGCATGGCTGATCTGAAAATCAATCCAAAATTGAGCAAGTTTCCCAAGAGCAATATCATCGCTGAGCTCATCAGTCTGACGGTTAATACACAGACAACGCTGGAAGACATTCTCATGTCACGATATCCTTTTTTCCTGCATCTGATGAATGAACTCATGCAGGTGGCCACTCTTTACGAACAGAAGAAGAGAGAGTTGGCGGTGATGGATTTTGATGATTTATTGAATAATTGCCGCACGCTTCTCAAGGAAAATCCAGATGTTCTAAAAACGCTTTCCGGCCGCTTTGAGCATATTCTGGTGGACGAGTATCAGGATACGAACATCATTCAGGCAGACATCGTTGATTTGCTGGCCTCGACGCACCGGAATCTGATGGTGGTGGGAGATGATTCGCAAAGCATCTATTCCTTCCGGGGAGCGAATTTCAATAACATCATTAATTTCCCCCAACGTTATCCCGATTGCAAAATATTCAAACTGGAGACCAACTATCGCAGCACGCCGGAGATTCTGCATCTGGCCAATCTCAGTATCAATAATAACGAAAAGCAGTTTCCCAAGGAATTGAAAGCCGTACGCAAAAACGGCACAAGGCCGGTGATGGTTTCCGCACAGAACGTCGTGAAACAGGCTGATTTTGTCGCGCAGCGGGTGACGGAACTGATTCGATCCGGCGTACCGCTCAGGGAAATCGCCGTTCTTTATCGCGCGCATTATCATTCGATGGAAATGCAGATGGAATTTGTGCGGCGCGACATTCCGTTTGATATGCGTTCGGGCATTCGTTTTTTTGAACAGGCGCACATTAAGGATGTGACTTCTTATATGCGCATTCTCGTCAATCCGCGCGATGAACTGGCGTGGCGGCGACTGATGATCATGTATCCCAAAGTCGGGAAGGCGACGTTCAACAAGATCTGGCATTATTTGAAAAAGGAAGATAATCCGCTGCATGCTGTTTTGAGTGAGGGATTCATCAAGGCAATGTCGAAATCCGCGAAGCCGGGGCTGGAGGAATGCCGAAAAACGATCGCTCTACTTCTGGAACTTTCCGAAGCCGAGCGTATTCCGGAAAAGATCATTGATGTTTTGTTAAACAGAGGCGGTTACCGTGTTTATTTGCAGGACAATTATTCAGACGCTCCTTCGAGAGAAGAGGATTTAATTCAACTGGGAAATTTTTCCGCCCAGTTCTTAAAAATGGAAGATTTCTTAAACGAACTGGCACTGCTCACCAATATGGCCAAAGAAGAAAGTATCGGCGAAGAAGATGATGAAGACAAGATTGCTTTGAGTACCATCCATCAGGCCAAAGGTCTGGAGTGGTCTTATGTATTCTTAATCTGGTGCGCGGACGGTATGATCCCCCTGCAGCGGGCATTGAAGGAACAGGAAGGAGAGGAGGAGGAAAGAAGGCTCTTTTATGTGGCTGTTACCAGAGCGAAAGATCAACTTTACTTGTGTTATCCGGCGCTCGACTATACCCGCTCTTCGGGTGTTTTGAATCTGGCGCCTTCCCGATTTATCCGGGAAATAGCACCCTTATCAGAATATGACGCCGACCGCCCGTTTGAACAGTGGGTGGTTTATGACTAGGTTCCTTGAATTTCACGTTGACATAAAATTACAATTTTCCTATAGTCCTGCGCCATAAAAGTAACACCATATCAAGTCTCAGGCAATCAAGTGTGTTTATACAATGACGTTTTCAATTGTGTCACATTTCGTGCGCATGTGATAGGATGATACCATGCAACATGGACTCATTATCACTAAAAGCGATCTTAGTATTGTGGATATAACTCCCGGCTGTCGCTGTTTTATAAACAGGAGCATGTCGAAGAAGAAAATGAACCTCTTCGATTGTCTTCCTTCCCTCCGAACAACTCTCACTTCGCAAATTCTGAAGGAAGGAGGAACGGCCGAGGGTATCGTGATGGAGACGGGAAGATATTCCGTCCGTGTGTTTCCCGCGGAGAAACATATCATTTTTTTGTTTCAACCCGAGGATGAACCTCTGTCTGAAAATGCCGCTTTGAGCAAACTTGCCGAGCTGAAGAAACGAAACGAATTTCTGGAAACCATCATAGAAGAGGCACCCATCGGTCTGATTCTCTGTGACGAGAACGGCACCATTGTCTATGTTAATAAAAAGCAGGAGCAGAATTCCCGCCAGGAACGCCAGCAACTTATCGGTCGCGATATAAGAGAAGTCTATCAGAAGGCCTTCGAATATTCCGAAATAACGAATTTGTTTGACCGGGTCATCAATAGTAATATTACCAGCGAGACCCTTATTGTCGATCATTACTATCCGCAATTTTATAAGAAGGACATGATCATCAAGTTTATCGCGACCCGGTTGAGGGAACATGAACGGGTCACCGTTTTCGTCGAGATAGAAGATGAATTATACCGCGAAAAAAGAAAAGCGGAAAAGGCCGGTGAAGATCTGCGGATGTCTCAGAACTACATGTCTCAGTTGCTTGATTCTTCACCCAATATGGTGATTTCGGTGGACAACAAGCGCCGTGTCGTCAGTTTTAACAAAACGGCCGAACGTCTGCTCGGATTTCAAGCGAGCGAGGTCTACAATTCCCCGGTGGACAGATTTTTCCCGAAGGAAGAGCTTCTTAAACTTGATCTGGCTGTTTCCTCCGGCGATCTCTGGTACGGGACGGTTCACATCTACCGGTCGGACAGATCCACTTTTCCCATCGAGCTTTATACCAACAAGGTCAAAGACGAAAAAACCGGCAAGGATATTGCAACGCTTTTTCTTGCGGTGGATATCGAGGAGCGAAGCAAACTCAGGCAGAATCTCATCCAGTCTCAGAAGATGAATTTTATTGGGGAGCTCGTTAACGGCCTCGCCCACCAGATCAATAATCCGCTGGTTGGCGTCATTAATATTGCGGACATTCTGATGCAGATGATCGATGTTGAGGATGAGAGATATGCTTACATAAAAATGATCAGAGAAGCGGGCGAGAGTTGCAAGGAAGTCATCTCGCGGCTGCTCCGGTTTTCCCGGAGGCAGGAAGGGGTGACGCATACGGATATTGATGTCCGAAATGTCCTCGATGCCGGTATCGAAATGCTCATGAAGCATCCGGATTTCAAAAAAGTGAGGGTGGAACGCAGTTATCAGGATGTCTCAATCATCCGTGGAGATCCTGTCCTGCTGCAACAGGCCTTCATGAACATGCTGATTAACAGCGCACAGGCTCTTCAATGTCATGGCGTTATCAAGGTGGGATGCGGTTACGATAATGCAAGAGAAACGCAGATCGTGGTGACCATTCGGGACGGGGGCTGCGGGATTCCTGAGGGAGACATTTCCAAGATATTCGAACCATTTTTCAGTACGAAAAATGTCGATGACGGAACAGGAATCGGATTAAGTCTTACCTACTGGATTATACAAGATCACGGCGGCAGAATCAGTGTGGAAAGTATTGTGGGTAAAGGATCGACTTTTACCACCTATCTGCCGGTTAAGGGAAAAGAATGGTATGAATAAAAAACTGCCCAAGGTGCTGGTGGCGGATGATGAAGAATATACACGGGTATATTTCAAAAGAATTCTCTCGCCGGAATTTTATAATGTAAGCCTGGTCAAAGACGGTACTGAAGCGCTTCAGAAATGGTCGAACGAATCATTTGATCTGATCATCATGGATATACGTATGCCCGGTGTCGACGGCATGGAGGTTTTGAAGCAAATCAGAATGCGGGATACGGAGACCATGATTATCATCATTTCGGCTTATGGCGACATGGACTCCGTCATTGAAGCCATGAGACTCGGCGCGAACGATTTCTTTGCCAAACCGTTCAGCAGCATCGATAAAATCAAACTGGATATCAAAAACTGTCTGGAGCGGCGAAATCTTCTGCGCGAAAACGAACTGCTCAGAGAGCAGATCAGTTCGGGTATCGGCCGTGATTCCATGGTGTATTCCTGCAAGGCCATGGAAACAATGATCGAACAGGCGACGCGAATTGCCCGTCTGGAAATGCCCGTGCTGATTGAGGGAGAGAGCGGGACGGGCAAGGAACTGATTGCCCGGTATCTCCACGCAAAAAGCTTCCGTGCCAAAGGACCGTTCTTTGCGGTCAACTGCGGGGCGTTGAGCGAGACGCTTTTGGAGCCGACACTGTTCGGTTATGAGAAAGGAGCATTTACGGGCGCGAATGCCAGGACGCTCGGATATTTCGAGGCCGCGGGAGGTGGGACGATTTTTCTGGATGAAATCAGTGAAACCTCGCCCTCGTTTCAGGTTAGGCTCCTCCGTGTTCTTCAGGAAGGCGAGTTTATGCGGGTGGGCGGAACAAAAAACATCAAGGCGGACTTCAGGCTTGTCTCGGCCACCAATATGGATATATCCGCCCTCGTCAAAAAAGGACTTTTTCGTAAAGATCTTCTATATCGCATCAATGTCATCAAAATCGATGTTCCGCCTTTGCGCGAGAGAATTCAGGACGTTCCTCTGCTGCTCGACCATTTCATGAGTCAGGTTTGCGAACATAATAAAATCCGGAAAAAGAATTTTTCGCCGGAGGTACTGACCTGCCTGATGCAGCATACTTGGGAAGGGAATGTGAGGGAGCTGCGCAATCTGGTGGAGAGGCTCGCTGTCTTCTCCAGGCATCAGATGATCACCGTTGAAGACCTTCCGCTCGAATACAAATGCATAGATATGGATCGTGCAAATCAGGAAGCATTCCCGCTGAATTATGAACAGGCGAAAAGTATGTTCGAGTCGAGTTATTATCAGAAACTGTTTTCCGCCGCAGGGGGGGACTTAAAAAAAGCCTCCGTGATGTCCGGGCTCAACCTGTCCACAATCTACCGGAGAAAAAACAAACTCGACGGGTAGAGCTTTTGCACGGACGCAAAATTTTTGCGGAAGTGCAAAACAGTCTACCGCCTTGAAATCCAACGACAAAACCATTTTTTGCCGTCAGGTTTATTTGCGCGGATGCAAAAATAATTTCCTGACTGTTTCCGTTACGAAAATAATTCAAACGATCAAACCCTTTGCCAAAGCCGCTCAGAGCGGATGAGCATGCCTTTTTTCAGCTTTGGCATGCTAGTTGCTGTATGAACGATCAAACACATATTGTTGATGTTCAATAAGTGCCAGAACAAATACTCTTAAAGGGGGATATGGATATGGCGGTTTTTAAGGATACGGAATATTTGTATGAAGTTCTCGGCGGATTCTGGAAGAGTCTTTACGAGAAGCAGGAGTTCAACAGCGCAGTCAAGGAAGCCGATATTCAAATCAAGTTCGAGATTACAGAACCGTCGGCGGTTATCTGGGTTGGTCCGGACGGAGTGGAATTCGGCGAACAGGCGCTCAGGGCCGATGTAACCATGCAGCTCGCCGGCGATGTCTGCCACGCCTTTTGGAAAAAGGATCTGAATCTGCCGGTGGCTTTGGCCATGCGCAAAATAAAGTCCAAGGGCAACATCGCCAAGGTGATGAAACTTCTTCCGATTGTAAAGCCGGCTTATGAATTGTATCCCGTGTACATGAAACAGCACGGGCTTTAACCGTTCACACTCAGAACATCATCAGATTTTTATGAAAAAGAAGTAAGGAGACGTTATGTTGGATTATGTGCCCGGGCTGTTTTCTGATGAAGTGGCCATGAAATGTGATAAGCTGCCTGATTTTCCCGTCATCACTTTTGAAAACGGTGAGAATCTGGCGGATGAAATTGTTACCTATAAGGATCTTTTTATCAACGGATGCAAAGTGGCCAAGGCCCTTCAGTTGTCCGGTATCGGAAAGGGGGACCGCTTCAGTCTGGTGATGCGCAATCATCCGGAATTCCTGTATACGATGTTTGCCGCGTCTCTGACCGGTGCCGTCGTGGTGCCCATCGATCCGCGTTCCAAGGGAAACAAATTAAGTTATCAGATCAAGGATTCCAACTCGAAAGGGATCATCTGCACCAGCGAGTTTCTCGATGATGTGGAAAAATCTCTTCATGATCTGTCCGATGTGAAGGTAATAGGTGTGGTTTACAAGGAGGGATTTGACGGAAAAGACAACGGGAAGTATCCCGCTCTCAACGAGGTTTTGGCCGGGCCGGAATGCGGTATCCCCGATAACGCGAACAGGGAACTCAACACGCCTTTGGAAATTATTTATACCTCCGGTACGACCGGAGACCCGAAAGGTGTCGTGATCAAGGCCCACAGAATGCCCATGTTTAAAATGCTCGCCGAGTTCATCTGGCAATACCAGAGTGACGACAAACTCTATACGGGACTTTCGCTCACGCACGGCAACGCCCAGTCGGTCACGCTGGTTCCCTCCATCATGATGGGGATTACTTCAGTCATCAGCCGTAAGTTTACCAAGGGCAGACTCTGGGACATTTGCCGGAAGCACGGTTGCACCACCTTCTCGCTGCTGGGCGGCATGATGATGGGGATTTACAGCGAGCCGAGGAAACCGAACGATGCCGACAACCCGGTAAGAAAGGTGCTGAGCGCCGGCACGCCCCGCAGCATCTGGGAAGATTTTGAAAAACGTTTCGACGTGAAGATCCATGAATGGTACGGCGCGGTGGAGGGTGGTTTCGCTCACAATCCTCCGGGCACCGGTCCCATCGGGTCGTTCGGCAAACCCATCGAAGGGGTCATGGAAATGAAAATCGTCCGGGATGACGATACCGAATGTGATCCAGGCGAAATCGGCGAACTGGTAGTGGCGCAGAAGCAGGGCAAGGTCGAGGTGGAATACCTTGGCAAGAAAAAAGCTTCCGAGGAAAAAACCCGCGGCGGCGTCCTGAGAACGGGTGATATGTGCCACAAGGATGAAAACGGCTGGCTCTTCTTCGATTTCCGTAAAGGCGGCGGATTGCGCCGCCAAGGTGATTTTATTCTTCCTGAGTATGTGGAGAAGGCCCTGGCCGATCTTCCGGATGTAAGTGATGTCTGTGTGTACGGCATTCCCGCAGAATCCGGAGCGCCGGGGGAAAGCGACATTGTGGCCGCCGTCGTTTTGGCTCCCGGGATGAAACTCGATACCAACAAAATCTCCAGGGAGTTGGGCAAAACGCTGGAAAAGAGCTACATCCCGCAGTTTCTCCAGGTGGTGCGCGATATTCCGAAAACCGCCTCCGAGAAAAACCTCGATCGCGTGTTACGTGAAGAGTTCAACAAGGACGCAGCAAATGTTTTTAGATTTTAGTCGTGAACATAATTAAAAAATAAGGAGCAAACACCATGGCGTATGATTTTCTCGACCTACATTTAGCAGACCAGATTTCATTATCCGACGATCACCTTGCCCTCAAAAAAGCTGTCCGGAGGTTCGCCACCGAAGTGGTCCGGCCGGCTGCGATAGAGCTTGACAAGATGAGTGCGGAGGAAGTGGCTAGGAAGGATTCACCCTATTGGGCGGTCATGAGAAAGGTCCACGAACTCGGTTATCATACCATCTTTATCTCGGAAGAGTACGGTGGACTTGGACTTGATCCGCTGGGGATTCATATATTTTTTGAAGAAATGGCTGCCGCGAGCATCGGAATTGCCGTTGCCTGCGGGGTGGATGTTTTCCCCACTTTCTTTGCCAATATGATCGTGTCCGATTATCCGCAACTGGAGGACATTCTTCTCAAACCTTATGTCAATGACAGGGATTGTTCGATGCTGGGGTGCTGGGCCATCACCGAGCCGGAACACGGCTCCGATATTCTCACTCCGTATCAGCCGCATTTCCACAATCCCAAGATCAGTCACCAGCTTGTGGGCAGAAAAGACGGAGATGACTGGATATTAAACGGTCAGAAAGCCGCGTGGGTTTCCAACGGCACGACGGCCTCCATGGCGCTGCTCTTTTTCGGCACCGATTCTTCGATGGGACTTGCCGGAGGGGGAATCGCCATCGCGGATTTGAGCGACAAAGGCGTCAGCAGAGGAAAAACGCTGGAGAAGATCGGACAGAGAGACCTGCCCCAGGGCGAAATATTCTTCGACGATGTCCGGGTGCCCAAAGAACGCATCTTCTGCCTGTCCGATTCCTATGAACAGATGACGGACCTCGTACTGGGTGCAGCCAACGCCCATATGGCGATCATGTGTCTCGGCGGCGCGAGAGCCGCGTTTGAGGAGACGCTTGCCTACAGCAAGGAAAGAATTCAGGGCGGCAAACTGTTGTGTGAACACCAGGATGTCCGCAGACGGCTGGCCGAGATGTTTATCAGTATTGAAGCGGCCCGGCAACTCTCCCGGAACGTCATGACGTATAACCTCTGGAATTTCCCGCCGAACACCACATACTCCATGGCTTCAAAAGTATACTGCTCAAGAGTCGCCTTTGACGTTGCTCAGAATGCGGTTCAAATATTCGGCGGAAACGGCCTCACCAAGGAGTACGTGATAGAAAAACTCTTCCGCGATATTACCTCGACCCGGATTGAGGACGGGTCGAACGAAACTCTGACGCTGGCGATCGGCCACGAGATTCTCGAAGGGGAAATTCCTTACGGAGTCTAACAAGGACTTTCAAGGTGCAGCGGGATTTTTAATACATCGGATAAGAAGAAAGGAAGATAGCAATGGACAGCGTGTATGTAATCGGCGTCGGTATGATCAGATTTAACAAGTATCCCGACAGGACGGTTCAGAGTATGGCACATGAAGCCATTGAACTGGTTCTGAAGGATGCGGGGTTGAACCGTGGGAACCTGGAAGCGGTATTTTTTTCCAATACCTTCTGGGGGATGTTCGATAACCAGCATTCCATCCGGGGGGAGGTGGTGATGCGTAATATGGGCGTTGGCAATATTCCCGTGTCCAACGTGGAGAATGCCTGTGCCGGCGGTTCTACGGCCCTTCATCTGGCATATACGGGGATCAAAGCGGGGATGTTCGACGTGGCGCTGGCTGTCGGATCGGAAAAAATCACCAATCCCAATAAAGCCCTCTCCCTGGGCGCGTATGCCACCTGCATGGACGTGGCGAATTTTGCCAAGCACATCGAAAATATCATGGAACTGAGCAAGACATTGACCATCAAGATTCCCGAGGATCAATCGGCTCCGGGTGAAGGGCGCAGCATCTTTATGGATGCCTATGCCATGGGCGCCCGGTGGCACATGAGCCGTTTCAATTCAACGCAGCAGCAGCTGGCGGTAATCTGTGCCAAGAATCATTTCCATGGTTCTCTCAATCCCTTGTCCCAGTATCAGGAAGTAATGACTGCGGAAGAGGTCCTGGCGGCGAAGCCGGTCGCCTATCCCCTGACGCGGCCCATGTGCGCCCCTGTCGGCGACGGCGCGGCGGCGGCCATTGTCTGTTCTGAGAAATTTCTCAAAAAATTGACGAACGTCCGACCCGTCCGGATCCGGGCGTCCATCCTCGGGACGGGTTCCGACCGTGACATCGATGCCCCCGATATCGGCGAGCGTCTGGCGAATAAGGCCTACATGGCGGCAGGCGTCGGCCCGAAAGACATCAATCTCGCGGAAGTTCACGATGCCACGTCGTGGGGGGAGCTGCACCAGACGGAATCCATGGGATTCTGTCCGATGGGAGAGGGTGGACCTTTCGCGGAATCGGGCGCGACAAAACTGGGAGGCAAAATGCCGGTGAACACCAGCGGCGGGTTGGAATGCAAGGGACATCCCATCGGTGCCTCAGGCCTTTCTCAGATTCATGAACTGGTCACACAACTCCGGGGAGAAGCCGGGAAACGGCAAGTCGAAGGGGCAAGACTGGCGCTGGCGGAAAACGGCGGCGGGAATATCGGCGTCGAAGAAGCCGCCATGGGCATTCATATACTCGAGAAGGTCAGGAAGTAAATGATTTGAATATTGTGTCTTGACGACTCTGCGATAGGGTTTGCCCTGAATGGTGCAGAAATGAAATTCTCATCATCGGGGCAACCGATCTCCTTGAAAAAATGGCTGGTTTGTTAAATAATGAATGCGCAAGGACCGTGCGCATTTTACCGGGAAAAGATGTATAGATCCGTGCCTGTTCAAGCGGGACAGAATAGGTTTATGAAAAGGGGGTAATGCATATGTCGGAATCTTCCAAAGCGAGCAAGTATAAATATTTGAACGATCCGCCGGTGGTGAACAGTCCTTTCAGTGTCAAAATTGACCGGGACAAATGCATTGGCTGTGGTGTCTGCATCAAGCAATGCCCCTGTCAGACTATCGAAATGGTTCCTAGGGACGAGGCGTCGGGACTGCAACTTCCAGCCTGCCAGTATCAATGTCCCGCCGGCACGGATATCAGAAAATACGCTGGTGTTCTGTCGCGGGGCGGTTCTCTGGAGGAAGCCTGGAAGATCATCACGGAGACGAATCCGCTTCCGGCGGTAACGGGAAGAGTGTGCCCCCATCCCTGCGAGGGAGGCTGTAACCGTGAAGGCGTCGACAATGCGCTTAACATTCACGGTATGGAACGGGCTATCGGTGACTATGGAATCGAAAAAGGTCTTTCCTTTGCGAAACCGGAAAAATCGCTTCAACAAAAAGTGGCGGTCGTAGGATCCGGCCCGTCGGGTCTGTCCTGCGCTTATCAGCTTGCCCGTCTGGGATACCATGTTACGGTTTATGAGTCGGACAGCAAGCCGGGCGGTATGCTCTCCTCCATTCCCCGGTATCGTTTGCCCGATTTTATTGTGGATGCCGAGATCAAGAGAATTGTCGATCTCGGCATCGCCATGAAACTTGGTGTTTCCCTAGGCAAAGATGTTTCCCTTGATGAGATCAGGAATGAATTTTCCGCCGTGTATATTGCCCCTGGCGCACAGGGCAATACGGCGCTCGGCATCAAGGGGGAGGCAGACTGTATTTATCCCGGCCTCCCTTTTTTGAAATCGGTTAAGCAGGGTCATCTGCCGGTATTGGGTAAGAAGGTGGTCGTTATCGGGGGCGGCAACACGGCCATCGATACGGCCCGTACAGCCCGCAGAATGGGATCCGATGTGACCATCCTGTATCGCCGGACCATCTCCGAAATGCCGGCGCATAAGGAAGAAATTGACGCTGCCGTGCAGGAAGGGGTAAAAATAAATTTCCTGTGTGCTCCCGCTGCCGTAGCCAATAACGGTGGGAGAACCCTCACCTGTTTGAAGATGGAACTCGGACCGGCCGATGAAAGCGGCAGACCCAGGCCCGTTCCCGTGAGGGGCAGTGAATTCAATGTTGACTTCGACTCGATTATAACGGCTGTTGGTCAGGAACTTCAACCGGAAGGATTTAACCGTTTGCTGGGGTCTTCTTGGATTGCCGCCGATCCGTTGGGACTGACGAAAGAAAAGGGAATCTTTGCGGGCGGGGATGCCGTTACCGGTCCCGGCCTGGTCAGCGAAGCCATCGGAGCCGGCAGAAAAGCCGCCATCGCCATCGATGCTTTCATCAATGGAAAGAAGGCAGAATGGCCGAAGAAGAAAGAAATCAACTATGCCGGTGTGCCGCTAAACGACAGGAAGAAAATCGCCCGCAGCGATGCGACAGAACTCGGCGTGGCCGAAAGACTGAACCGGATCGATGCTGAAGTGAACCTTGCCCTAGATAATAAACAGGTATTTGCTGAAAGCAAGAGATGCCTCGGCTGTGGTCTGCAGGAACCGAAATTCACCGGAATGGACTATTTCGGCAAAATCTGTCTTGCCTGTCATAACTGCGAAGCAGTTTGTCCCCAGCAGGCCCTTGAATTTCCCCATTACTACCGGGTGGCCGGGGGCAGATGGGTTTACGATTTTGATTACCCGAAAACCGGGCAGGGCATTCCCAACCCGCTCATGCTCGATAAACCGGTGCCTTTAAGTGAAATAGAATCCCAACTCACGGACGTCGAGAAGGTGATTTACCGACGCCGCTCCGTGCGCGTGTATAAAAAAGATCCGGTGCCGAAAGAACTGATCAAACGCGTTCTGGAAGCGGGCAGGTTTGCGCCATCGGCGGGAAACTGCCAGGGTTGGAAATTTATCGTGGTCACCGACCGCGACGTCATGAATGAATTGTCGGCATCCACGATAAAATTTCTCAACATCTTCACGAAGCTCTACCAGGGCAAGGATCCGGGCCGCACGGCGCTCAAAAAGATGCTCGCCTTCATCAAGCCCAACTCCATCGACCAGCGCCCCATGGTGGCGATCCAGGCTTTGTCGACCCCCAAATTCGGTGAGGGCAAGCTTGATTGTTTCTTCGGCGCGCCGGTCGCCATTCTGCTGCTGACCCATCATCTGCATATCTCGGAGCCCGAGCTCGGGATGGGCATCTGCGCGCAGAATATGGTTCTTGCGGCGCATTCTCTGGGGCTGGGCACCTGTTATGTCGGCTTCGTTTCCAATGCCCTGAACCTCGATCCGATGACCAAAGCGAAGTTCAGGAAAAAGCTCGGGATTGAGTGGCCCTACGATTCCGTGGCCACGGTTCTTACCCTCGGCTATCCTGCCGTTGATCTGGAAAAACCGGTGGATCGCGAGTTTCCCAAGGTTAAATGGATAGAATAAGATAAAAAAATAGAAAAATATAAAAGACTTTCCGGAAGAATGTGTAGGGTCATGGGTTTCGTTTGCGGAACCCATGAAAAACATGACCGGCGGATGACCGTATTCAGATAATCCGTCGGGCTGTTGTGTGTCTGTGAATAAATGAGGGGAAAGGCTTGTTCCATGGAGCACATTCTCATCACAGGGGTTTCAGGATATTTCGGGCGGAAGCTTGTCCATTTTTTTGAAGGGAAAACCGAAGTAGGCCGTATCACCGGAATCGATATCAAACCGCCCGGGTACAATTTTCCCAAACTAACATTCATAAAATGCGATGTCCGAGACAATTTGGAAGAAGTATTCCGCGGACAAAACATTGACTGTGTTATCCATGCCGCGTATATTCTTCCGCCGATCCATGATGTAAGCCTCATGGAAGACATCAACGTGAAAGGAACAAAAAACGTTCTGAATGCTTCGGCGTCCTGCGGCGTCAAACAGATCCTCGATTGTTCTTCAAGCACGGCTTACGGATTTCATCCCGATAATCCCGAATGCCTTACCGAGGAAAGCCCGCTCCGGGGAAATGATGATTTCACTTATGCCAAAAATAAAAAGGAGATCGAGGCGTGGATAAGGGGTTTTGAAAATGATCATCCGGATATTCTCTTTACCACGATACGGCCTTGTTTCGTGGTGGGACCAGGATTTACCAATCCTCTGGCGCGGCACCTTGCAAAAAAGATATGCGTCCTGCCGCTTGAAAACGCGCCGTTCCAGTACATCCACGAGGATGACCTGGTGGAGATCATGTACATCCTTCTTAAAGAAAGAAAGACGGGCATATTCAACGTCGCCGCCGACGGCACGATGACCTTTGAAGAGATGATCCGCATTCTCGGCGGGTGGCCGTTAAAAATTCCGATATGGCTTTTATGGCCGCTGAACAACCTCATGTGGCGGCTGCGTATCACCTTGATAACGGAATTTCCCAGTCCCTGTCTGAACATGATCCGCTATCCCTGGATAGCGAGCAATGCGAAAATCAAAAAGGAGACAGGCTATCGCTTCAAATATACCACCCGGCAGGCCTTTGAAGATTTTGCCCGGCATGTAAAGACGACAGGTGGAATTCGTCATAAAAAATAAATTCTTGATGATATATTCATGAAAGGGGACAGGAAGTGAAACTGAGTCTTAAGGGGAAAAACGTGCTCGTAACCGGAGCGGCGATGGGAATCGGCAGGGGATTGTCGGAATGTTTTGCGAAAGAAGGCGCAAATCTCATCCTGGTCGATCTTCCGGGGCAGAAGGAACTTCTTGAGCGTTGGACCGCGGAACTTCACAAAAATTTCCGCATCATAACCTGGACTTTTTACCGGGATCTCACGGAATCCGACGGCCCCGAACGACTGTACGAACAGGTTGTCCGGGCTGTGCCGGAAGTTCATGTCCTCGTGAACAACGCCGGCATTTGCTGGTTCGGCAGGTTTTCAGAAATGCCCCTGGAAAAACTCAATGCGATGATTCTGCTGAATTGCCTGGCTTATGCGAAAATGAGCCGCCTCTTTCTTCCGGCCATGATCGGACGCAACGAAGGCGGCATCCTGAATATCTCATCGGTGTCCGCCTTCCAGCCCGTTCCGACGCTCGGATTGTATGCCTCGACCAAGGCTCTGACGCAAAGCCTGACCGAGGCCATCAGAGCGGAACTTCCCGGGAAGAGCAAAGTCGTGGTTTCCACGTTGAATCCCCCGTTTACCAGAACGCATCTCATCGAAGACGCGGGCATTCCTCTGGATTATATCCCGGTCAAAATGTCCTTCATGAGCGTGGAGGATGTTGTCTCGTCCGGCGTAAAGGCCTTCATGCGGGGCAAAGAAAGATATGTGCCCGGTTTCTTCAACAGGATATTCTATCTGGGATTGTCCAAGTTCACGCCTCATACCCTTTTGAACAGGTTCTCCCGGCTCCTGACCCGCAGGCTTTCCGATTTCATTCCTGTTCCGGTCATGGCGTTTTTCAATGGTTTGAAATCGAAATAACGCCGCCCGCCCGTTTGAACAGGGGGTGCTTTACGATTAGATAGACTTCAATTACAAAAGCGAAGCGCATTGAAATTGATTAGTCTATCTAATCCCGCGAAACGAAGTGACGCGGGGCTGGTGAGACTCAAAGACGACCCGTGAACCGCAGTAATCCTTGTTAAAAAAAATCAATCGCCGACGTGTTCAGGTTTAGGCAGATCTTTTATAACCGAGTGACCATACTCTCTGCCGGTATTGAAGGCGTTGAGGTTGTTGTCTTTCGTTGAAGGCGGAACGGAATCCAGAATCGCCTTTTTGAGCGCATCCGCATGGACAAGATGCTCGACAGCGGAAAGAAATCCCAGCATGACAATATTGGCCATCATCTTCGTACCCAGTTCTTCGGCAAAGCGGGTCGCCGGAATGTTGTATGTCTTGCAATTGATGTCTGTTTTCCTAGTATGGACAAGATCCGTATCCCAGATCAGTGTTCCACCCGGACGCAGCGATTTAATGTTTTTGGTATAGGCTTCCTGGCTCATGCAGACCAGAATCTCCGGATTTTCGACGCAGGGGAAAAGAATTTCTTCGTGACTGATAATGACCTGACTGGAACAGGCGCCGCCGCGCGCCTCCGGTCCGTAATTCTGCGTCATGGTCGCGAACTTATGATCGTAAATCGATGCCGCCTTGCCCAGAATATCGCCGGCCAGCACGATTCCCTGGCCTCCGAAACCGGTGATGATGATGTGTATTTCCTTCTGCGTTTTCATGGTATTTACCGTGTTCGATGATTATGAAGTTGAGCGCCAGTGCGGTATCTGCAGGCGATTGAACTTCGCGTAGTTATCCAGAAATGTGGGACGTTCAATATCGACAAACTTGCCCACAACAATTTCCTTATCAATATCCATCGCCGCATCTTTCGGGTCGATATCACCGCGAATGACCGAACGTCCATGATAAAACTTCAACATTTCGAGAGGGCTGCCCATGCGGTTCCGACGTCCGAACGAAGAAGGGCAGGGGGTGATGACTTCCACAAAACTGAAACCGGTTTTTTGCAGCGCTTCGGTAATGGAGCTGCGCAGCGAGCGCACTTGCATGGCCGTCCATCTGGCCACGTAAGTCGCCCCGCAGGAGGAGGCCAGGTAGCAGAAGTTAAAAGGTTCCTCCGGTGAACCGCTGACGGTTGTTGTTGTTTTTGCGCCGAGCGGTGTGCTGGGCGCCTGCTGGCCGCCTGTCATTCCGTAAGTCAGATTGTTGACGCAGATGACGGTGATATCCATATTTCTGCGGGCGGCGTGAATAAAATGATTGCCTCCGATCGCGAAGAGATCTCCGTCCCCCGAGACGACAATGACCTTGGTCTGGGGCCGTGCCAACTTCAAACCGGTGGCAAACGGCAAGGCCCGGCCGTGGGTTGTGTGAAAGGAATCGAGCCGGATATAACCGGCCATGCGACCGGTACAGCCGATGCCGGAAACCATCGCGATGGAATTCGGATCCCATCCCGTGTTTTTAATCGCGGCGAGCACGGCGTTAAACACCGTGCCGATTCCGCACCCCGGACACCAGATGTGAGGAATTCTCTCTGTGCGGAGCAGGGAGTCCATCGGATGCGGTTTAACATTTCTGGGATTTTGATGAGTCGTCATGATTTTCCTTTGATTACTTTATGGATTGAGCTGAGAATCAGGCCGGGATGGATGATAGAGCCGCCAAAATTCGACACCAGATGAACAGGGCAGGCGCCGCCGGCACAACGTTCCAGTTCCAGAACCATCTGGCCGCCGTTGATCTCCGGCATGATGAACGCTTTAAGCTGAGGGGCAAGCGAGCGGATCAATTCATCTGGAAAAGGCCAGACGGTTTCCAGTTTAACAAGACCGGCTTTGATGCCGTCGCTGCGCGAATCCCGAACGGCCTGTAACGCGGAGCGGGCGCTGATCCCGTAAGCAACGATCACCACGTCCGCATCATCGATAAAAAGATTTTTTGTCTTGATTATTTTTTCGCGGTTATTCCGTATTTTACCGACCAGACGGCTGACCATCTGTTCCTGAGTTTTCGCGTCCATGCCAGGATAGCCCCGCTCATCGTGCGTCAAGCCCGTAACGTGAATCCGGTATCCGTCACCGCAGGTGGCCATGGGGGCGATGCCGTTTTCATCCGCTTTGTAGGGGAGATAGTCTTCCCGGGGGACGGTTGGCTTGGGCCGGTTAACGATTTCGATTTCGTCTTCGCGCGGTATGACGACCCGTTCATTCATGTGTCCGATCACCTCATCCGCCAGAATGATCACGGGCAGGCGATACTGTTCACTGAGGTTGAAAGCCCGGATGGTTAAATCAAACATTTCCTGCGGGCTGGAAGGGGCCAGCGCGATGATTTCATAGTGACCGTGAGAGCCCCAGCGCGCCTGCATCATGTCGCCCTGCGCCACCAGGGTCGGCAAACCCGTACTGGGGCCGCCGCGCTGAACGTTACAGACCACACAGGGCGTTTCCGTGCAGATGCCCAGACCGATATTTTCCATCATCAGTGAAAAACCGGGGCCGGATGTGCTGGTCATGGCTTTGACGCCTCCCCAGCTTGCTCCCAGAACGGCTGCCATGGAAGCGATTTCATCTTCCATCTGAATGTAAATGCCACCTAACTGAGGCAGGCGTCTGGAGATGGATTCGGCAATTTCTGTTGCCGGTGTGATCGGGTATCCGGCGAAAAAGCGGCAGCCGGCCGCCAGCGCGCCTTCGCAACACGCCTGATCACCGTTAAAAAAATGTGTTCCTGTTAATACTTCCCTTGCGGACAAAACGCGTCTCCTTTGCGACTTTATTCATAAATATCATTCTGATCCACGCTGTAGATGGCGAATTCGGGACAGAGAATTTCACAGAAATGACAATTGACGCATTTGGATGCATCAACGACTTCCGGTGGGTGATACCCCTTTTTATTAAAAACAGAGGAAACCTTTAAAACCTGCCGGGGACAATTGGCAATACAAAAGGCGCATCCTTTGCAGCGATCTTCGATGATGATGACATGACCGAGCTTTCTTTTTCGCGCCCCGGTTTCGTCTGCTTCGTTAATTTCGTATTTCTTCTTTTTTTGCATACGGAACTCGTATCGACCCGCAACAGTATTTGACGTGCAGATGTTTCTGAGCATGGATTTCGGAAAAACCCGCAAAACAGGACAAAAGAAATATAAAAATAAACCGGCTATGTCAAGGTAAAATGAACACGCGCTTAACACGGCATGGAATCATGAGCCATGATTCGCATCATGACTGTAAAAATTGATTGAATATTGAGATGATAATTGATACTGAAAAAACCGATGTCCGCGACCGGAAAATGCGGATATCCAGATTTTCAAGAAATATGGAAATCAAAAAATGAAGCCGGAGAAACAGGAAATGTTCGACAAAAAGGAAATCGAAAAGATTCAAACCGCCAAAGAAAAATGGGAGAATGAAAAACTGCAAAAATCGTTGGCCCGTGAAAAGGAACGCAAAGAAATATTTACCAGCATTTCCGGTACTCCGATTGAAAGGTTATACACGCCGCTGGATACAGTCGGGCTGGATTATCATGAGAATCTGGGATTCCCCGGAGATTATCCCTTTACCCGCGGTGTGCAGCCCACGATGTATAGGGGGCGTTTCTGGACCATGCGCCAGTATGCCGGATTCGGCAGCGCGCGCGAAAGCAATGAGCGTTACCGTTATCTCTTGAATCAGGGACAGACGGGCCTCAGCGTTGCTTTTGATCTGCCCACCCAGGCCGGCTATGACAGTGATCATCCGCTTTCGATGGGCGAAGTGGGCAAGGTCGGGGTCGCCATCGATTACATTGGGGATATGCGCCTGCTGTTCAAGGATATTCCTCTGGATAAAGTAACGACATCCATGACCATCAACGCTCCGGCGACTGTCCTTCTGGCCATGTATCTGGCGGTCGCGGATGAACAGGGCGTATCGTATGACCAGCTCGGCGGGACAGTGCAGAACGACATTCTCAAAGAAATTACCGTCCGCGGACAGTATATTTATCCTCCCGCGCCCAGCATGAAACTGACGGTCGATTTGATCGAGTATTGTTTTAAAAATGTGCCGAAATGGAATTCCATCAGCATCAGCGGTTATCATATCCGGGAAGCCGGTTCCACCGCGGCGCAGGAAGCGGCCTTCACCATCGCGGACGGCATCGCTTATGTGCAGGCCTGCATTAATCGCGGCCTGGACGTCGATAAATTTGCCCCCCGGCTCAGTTTCTTTTTCAACGCCTTTACCAATGTGCTCGAGGAAACAGCCAAGTTCCGAGCGGCCCGCCGCTACTGGGCGAAGGTGATGAAAGAAAGATTCGGCGCGAAAGATCCCCGCTCCATGATGTTGCGCTACCACGTGCAAACGGGCGGCGTTACGCTCACCGCGCAACAGCCGTTGAACAACATTGTCCGCGTCGGTCTTCAGGCTTACGCGGCGGCCCTGGGCGGATGTCAGTCCCTGCATACCAATTCCTATGATGAAGCGCTGTGTTTGCCCACCCAACAGGCGGTAACGGTTGCTCTGCGGACTCAACAAATCGTGGCCGAAGAAAGCGGCGCCACGGATACGATCGATCCGCTGGCCGGTTCATATTATGTGGAAGCCATGACGGATAAGATCGAGGCACAAATTGACCAGTACATTAAAAAAATAGATCATATGGGCGGCACGCTGGACGCGATCGAGCAGGCTTTTATCCAGCAGGAAATTCAACAAAGCGCTTACCGTTATCAGAAAGAAATTGAGAGCCGCGAGCGCGTCTATGTCGGCATCAATAAATATACCATGGAAGATACGCCACTGGAAAATCTTCTCAGAGTGGATATGAAACTGGGGGATGCCGAAGCAGCCAAACTCAAAGAGATGCGCGCCCGCCGTGATAAGGCAAAATGGGAAAAGGCGCTGGAAAATCTGCGCAGGGTTTCTCTGGCCGAAGAAAACGTGATGCCCGCGGTGATTGAAGCGGTCAAGGCCGACGCGACAATCGGCGAAATCTGTGACGTCTGGCGGGGAATATACGGAGAGTACAAACCCAAACAGTTTTTTTAAAAAGTGTGAAAAATATTTTCTGAATGGGAGAATTCTGGAATGGAAAGCAAAAGGAAGATCAGGATTGTTCTGGCTAAACCCGGTCTTGACGGACATGACCGGGGAGCGAAACTTCTGGCCCGGATATTTATGGAAGCGGGGATGGAAGTTATTTATACCGGACTACGGCAGACACCGGAAATGATCGTCGCCACGGCTCTGCAGGAAGATGCGGATGTGATTGGCTTGAGCAGTTTGTCCGGCGTGCACAATTATTTTTTTCCCAAGGTGATGGAACTACTTGCCCAGAAAGACATGAAAGATGTGCTGGTCATCGGGGGCGGCATCATTCCCAATGAAGATATACCGCAATTAAAAGAAGCCGGCATTGCAGGCATATTCGGGCCGGGAACCGCCACCGGAGATATTGTTCAGTTCATCGAGACGCACGCACGACACCGTGATTAGATAAAGGAGATATTATGAAAGTTCTGAAAATTGATCATATCGGCATCGCCGTGAAAAGTATCGACGCGACAAAACAATTATATACCGGTCTGCTCGGACTGACTGACGCTGGAAGTGAAACAGTTGCTGAGCAGAAAGTAACCACGGCCTTTTTCCCGGTCGGCGATACGGAAATCGAACTTTTGGAATCGACCTCACCGGATGGTCCAATCGCGAAATATCTCGACAAAAAGGGCGAAGGGGTTCAGCATATCGCTTTCCGCGTGGAAAATATCGAAGAGGCGCTTGCCGAGCTGAAAACCAGGGGGGTTCAATTAATTGACGAAAAACCGAGGCGCGGCGCCGGCGGCGCAAAGATCGCGTTTCTCCATCCCAAATCCACTTTCGGCGTATTGGTCGAGCTTTGCGAAAGGGACTCTTAAAATCAGACGTTGGTTAACGGGATTCGCAAACATCTTTTTTAAGCTTTAATGAGACCCAAATTTCAGAAACGAATAACCTAAAGGTCACTATAGGCCGAGCGGGATAAATGTGGGTCTAATTCCCCGCCCATTGGGGCGCAAGTTCTTTTGGATACCCCGCTGTTTGCGGCGGGGTTGTTCATTCAGCTGTCATTTTCTTACGCAATTAGGCGGTTCAAGTTCACAAAATTAAAAACCGGGACAATCATTTTTGTTTAATGCCTTGAAACATCGGCACAGTTTTGGTATGCTCCGCGGCACAAAATTGTCCCAAGAACAATTTTGTATTTTCAGCTTAATAAAAGGACTTATCTCATGAACTATTCCCAACGTATTTTTTGCGGACAGCTTTCCATGGAACATGTCGGCCGGACCGTGCAGCTCTGCGGCTGGGTGGATGCCTACCGCGACCACGGCGGACTGCTGTTTATTCATTTGCGCGACCGCAGCGGCATTATTCAAATCGTTTTCAGTCCGGATTTTACTTCGACGGGTATCTGCCAGGCAGCGACTGCACTGCGTCCCGAATATTGTGTCGCCATTACCGGCAAGGCTAAAAAGAGATTGGAGGGAACGGAGAATCCCAACATCGAAACGGGACAACTGGAAGTATTGGTCGATGATATGACCGTTCTTTCTGAAGCCGATCCGCTGCCGTTTGTCATCACCGATAAGGCGATGGTTGCGGGAGCGGAAACAGCGGGTGGCGATAATGTTTCCGAAGATTTGCGTATGCAGTACCGCTATCTGGATATCCGCCGTCCGGCCATGCAGAACAATTTGATCCTGCGGCATCGCATTTTTCAGTGCGTGCGGCAGTTTCTCGATTCGCGCGGATTTGTGGAGGTGGAAACGCCCGTGCTGACCGCGAGCACGCCGGAAGGCGCGCGCGATTACCTCGTGCCCAGCCGCGTTCATCCGCAGAATTTCTACGCGCTTCCTCAGTCACCGCAGCTTTTCAAACAGCTTTTGATGATCGGCGGACTGGAGCGTTATTTTCAACTGGCGCGCTGTTTCCGTGATGAAGATCTGCGTCCCAACCGTCAGCCGGAATTCACCCAACTGGACGTTGAAGCTTCCTTTATCGACGAGGAATTTCTTTATGATCTGATTGAAGAGCTTGCCGTGAAAATGTTTGCCATCGGCGGCATTGAATTGAAACGTCCCTTTCCGCGCATGACGTACGCGGAAGCGATGGATACGACCGGTTCCGACCGTCCCGATCTTCGTTTCGGCCTGCGTTTTGTTGATGTGACGGATGTGTTTTCTCAAACCCAATATTCTATTTTCCGCCAGATTATGCAGCGCGGCGGTTGTATCAAGGGCATCAATATCAAAGGCCAGTCCGAAAAACTCAGCAAAAACGTTCTGCAGAATGAATACGCCAAGGAAATCGCGCCTTCGTTCGGCGCCAAAGGCATGACCTGGATGCGTGCCGAAAACGGCAGGCTGGAATCCAACATTGTGCAGTTCTTCAGTGAAGCGGAGCTTGGTGAATTAAAACGCCGTTTCGATGTTCACGACGGTGATGTTCTGATCATGGTCGCCGATCCGTCTTACGCCACGGTTACGTCGGCGCTGGGACAGTTACGTCTGCATTTGGCCAACCGGCTGGAACTGATTCCCGAAAACAGCTTTTATCCGGTCTGGGTTACGGAATTTCCATTATTTGAACCCACAGATGAAGGAGGCGTCACCTCCAGCCATCATCCCTTCACGGCGCCGGATCGAACGGATTTCGATCCGAAAAACATCGAAGAACTTTTGTCCCTGAAGTCACGCGCCTATGATCTGGTCATGAACGGCGAGGAACTGGGCGGGGGCAGCATCCGTATCAACAATCGTGATATTCAGCGAAAAATATTTACCGCCCTGGGTTTGACGGAAGACGACATGAAAG
Source organism: Smithella sp. (assembly GCA_018056685.1). Taxonomy (GTDB): domain Bacteria; phylum Desulfobacterota; class Syntrophia; order Syntrophales; family Smithellaceae; genus Smithella. The sequence goes on along the minus strand of JAGPFC010000008.1, from coordinate 78,261 downwards.
AAAAGTTTGGTTTCTTCCTGCGGGCCTTTGACTTCGGTGCGCCGCCGCACGGCGGCCTGGCCCTGGGCATGGACCGCACCGTTTCCATGATTCTGCAGACGGCTTCCATCCGCGAAGTCATCGCGTTCCCCAAAAATCGCAGCGCCGCCTGTCCTCTGACGGGAGCGCCCTCCGCGGTCAAACGCGAACAACTGGTGGAACTGGGGCTCCTGAATCTTGGCGAAAAAGATGTTCTGCCGGGAACCGCCGAAAAGGAAAATCTTCTGGATCGCGTCTCGTGGGTATCGCGCATCGGGATTGATGAAAATGAACGTCCGGTCATGGAAACCGTTCTCGAACAGGCAGAAAATCTGGCCGCATTGGTTCAAGATCTGGCCGTTTCCGAAGAGCCGATTCGTTCTGTGGCCCCGGCGGCCAGTCGAACGCGTCCCGGAGTGGAAGCCAGACGATCGCCACTTGCCGAAACGGGACAACTGCTGAAAAGCGCGCCGGCGGTTAAGGGCAATTATTTCAAAGTTGCCAATATTATCGAATAAGGGGACATCTCAATGGATTCATTTTTTTTCTATCGCAATTCTGAACAAGCAACCAAATCAGCCACAGGAAAGCTAAATGCAATGACGGTAACTGTTCAACCCAACATCTCCGTGAAAGGCTGGCCGATAGAGGCCGGTTCCGCGGCGCTGGCCGGTTTTAAGGCATTGGAAGACGCGATTGTTGTGGAAAGGCTTTCAGAACAAGGCGCGAATATAGTCGGCTCCGTCAGGATGAGCGAATTCGGTTTCGGATTGAAGGACAACATGGCGGGGAACGCCTTGGTGGGAAAAGCGTCTGATGTTGAATTGATGCTGGACATGGCGGGGGAAGCAAGACTGGCTGCCGCACGTGCCGGTGTTTACGGTTTCAAGCCAAGCTTCGGCATTATTTCCCGTTTGGGGCTTATCGGTTTGATTCCATCCATGGAAACCTGCGGCATCCTGGCCCGTGATATAAAATCCATTCGCGATATTATGCAGACAATTTCAGGCGCGGATGAAAGGGATTTTTCACTTCCTGATGAATCGCTGCCGGATTTTTCATCACAAAAAATTGACCCGAAAAAAACGACGCTGGGCGTTATTGAGGAAGTCTTAAAAGCTCTGCCCGCCGATAAGCGTAAAGCATTGGAAAAGGAACTGGATGAACTGAAAAAAGCAGGATTTGCGGTCAAGGAGTTGTCTTTTCCTGATTATTCTCAGTTTATGCTGGTCCATCAGATTGTCGGATCGGTGGAGGCTTCGTCATGCGCGGGACGTTATGATTCCGTGCGTTACGGTCAACGGGCGCCGGGCGCTAAAAACTGGAACGAGATGTATTTGCAATCGCGCGGCGCGGCCTTCGGGACTCTTTTAAAGAGCTATCTGTTTCAAGGAGCGTTTTTCCAGTTTGAGCGATACAGTGCTTATGAAGACGCCTGCCGTCTTCGCGCGCAGCTCGTCTTCGAAATGCGGAAAATTTCAGAGCAGGCGGAATTTCTGGTTCTTCCAACAGTCAATTCCGTCGCATCCGGAATAAGTGATTCCCTGGCTGATCTGTATGAACAACTTGTATATACCGCGTTTGCCAACGTCACCGGTCAGCCCGCCCTGCATGTGCCCGCCGTAAACGGCGCGGGATTTCAACTCGCGTCAAAAAGGCTTGCTGACGGACGGCTGCTTGATTTGGGCGAATATCTGCTTAGCAATCGTCAGGGAGGTAAAGCATAATGGAATTTGAAGCGGTCATTGGATTGGAAATTCATGTTGAACTCAACAGCGCGACTAAATTATTCTGCGATTGCCCCAACAACCCCGGCGATGAGCCCAATGTCAATACCTGTCCGACCTGCCTGTGGTTTCCGGGAGCCGTTCCCCGGTTGAGCCGGTCCGCACTGGAAAAGGCTGCGCTCTTGTGTCTGGGATTAAACGCCGAACTGCAACCCCGAAGCGCTTTTGACCAGAAAGTTTATTATTATCCCGATCTCCCCAAAGGATATCAGCTTTCCCAGGCACATCTCCCTCTGTCACGCGGAGGCTGGATTGACATTGTCGATGAAGACGGAACACCCAAAAGATTGCGCATCCATCACATTCATATGGAGGAAGACGTTGCCAAACTCGTGCATGAAATGGAAGGCCGTTTGCCGATCAGTCTGGTTGATTTCAACCGGGCGGGCGCTCCGCTGGTGGAAATCGTCACCGAGCCTGATTTCCGCTCGCCGCATCACGCGATGGAATTTCTCAAAGCGTTGCGCACTCAGGTGCGTTACGTCGGATCCTCCGAGTGCAGCATGGAGAACGGTACGATGCGCGTTGACGCCAATATTTCCATCCGCCCAAAGGGCACCAATCAGATGAACACCAAAGTAGAAGTCAAGAATATGAATTCCATCCGGCATGTGGGTGATGCCATCGCGCATGAAATCACCCGTCAGAGTATGGCTGTTTCGGCAGGAGAGTCTGTCATATTGCACACGCGCTTGTGGGACCCGGATAAAAAAGTCACCCTGCCGATGCGGGCCAAATTTGAGGGGCCGTGTGTTCCGGATCCGACGGTTCCGGAAATCATTTTATCAAAGCAGGAAATTGAAGATTTGCGCTCACGGCTTCCGGAAATGCCGGCGGTACGGGCTGAACGATTTGTCCGGCAGTATGGGTTTTCTGCCGAAGAAGCGACCTATTTGAGTTCCGATCCGGACGTGGCGGCCTATTTTGAGGCGGTGATCAAAGAGGGTGTGGCGCCGCGCACAGCCATGCACTGGCTCACCACGCAACTGCTTCCCGCCGTTAAAGAACGAGGTCAGGAACTAAACCAGACAAAGGTAACAGCGGGGCGGTTTGCCGCCCTATTGAAGATGCTTTCAAAAGATGAAATCAACGCCAACGCGGTCCGCGATGTGCTTGCCCATCTTTTTGACAGCGATGAAACACCGGAAGCCATCGTCAGCGCCAGAGGATTCAAACAGGTGTCCGATCGCGGCGAGTTGGACGCGATGATCAACAAGGTTCTGGGCGAGCAGGCGTCGGCCGTGGCTGATTTCAAGAGCGGCCAGGGCAAGGCAATGGGCTTTTTGATCGGCCAGGTCATGCAGGCCTCCGGCGGAAAAGCCAATCCAAAAGTGATCAGGGAACTACTGGCTGAAAAACTGAAAAAGTAAAGACCTGTGACACCAGTAAAGGCTCAATGAATTGAACGAATCGCTTCATTGAGCCTTTTTCTTTTGTCCGGATTGTTTCGGGCGGGGCTGTTTTTACAGAAAGATATCTATAAAATCTGCTGCCGAAACTTGATTTCTGTTTTTGATGGTTCTCTTGCCGTCCGCAAAGTCTGTGTTCGTGCATTTCTTGTAAAGCATGCAATCGCCGTTTTTGTCCGGTCTGAAACCGCGGCAGACGCGCAGCACATCCGGAGAGATTTCATCGATGAGTACGATTTTTCCGTCACCGTACTTCAGGCGGCCCAATTCGAATTTTCCGTCAATGACGTGAAGTTTTTTGGACGCGAATTCCTGCGAAACAATCTCGGCGATTTTTTTCACCAGTTTTACGCTGTCGGCGATTTCTTTTTTAGTCAGCGCGCCGGTTTCCTCCAGGGCTTCCGTCGTAATGAGGATATCGCTGTCGCCTTTGGTCCACGCTTCAACGACTTTGTGAAGATTCATGCAGGGCCTGACAAACGGATATCTTCTCCAGAAACTTCCTGTGGCATTGTTCCGCCAGGTGAACTCAAGATTTGTCAGCGGAGCAGAACCCGCGAACTGCGGAGCGGCTTCTTTCATGCTCAAAGGGACAGCGGGCTCGACGATCATTTCATTATCGTTAATGGTGTCAATGTAGTGCGTGGCAACGCCCTTCGCTTTCAGCAGTTTGAAGAAATGGGTGGCGAAACGGCAGGCAATGGCGCCTTTGCCGGGAATTTCACCGACCACGACGTCATAGCCGGGATCGAAAACAACCTTGCCTTTTTCAATATAACCTGTTCCCCTGTCCGTAAAGACAAAACGGTATTTTCCCTTGTATTTTCCGCTGGTGATTTTATAAACGTCTTTTGATTTGCCGCGATAAACCAGATTTTTCTCTGTCATTGCATTTTCGCCTTAAGAATATTTCAAAAACAAAACCGTATCAAATTTCTCTGAATGATCATTGAACAATTTTTAAAGATAGTTCCATCAGTTGCTCAATGCCGACTTTGGAAGGAGCATCGGTCATCAAACACGCAGCTTTCTGCGTCTTGGGGAAGGCAATGACGTCCCGTATCGATTCTGCCCTGGCCATAATCATGGTCAGTCTGTCCAGACCGAAAGCCAGTCCTCCGTGAGGGGGCGCGCCGTATTCGAGGGCATCCAGCAGAAATCCGAATTTCAACCGGGCTTCTTCATCGCTTAATTTCAGCGCGCTAAAGACCTGCGATTGCACATCCTTGTGATGGATACGAATGCTGCCGCCGCCGATTTCCGAACCATTTAACACCAGATCATAGGCCCGGGCACGCACTTTTCCTGGATCCGTGGTCATCAAAGGCAGGTCTTCCAGAAAGGGGGACGTAAATGGATGATGGGTGGAGACAAAGCGTTTTTCCGTTTCCGAATATTCCATTAACGGAAATTCTGTAATCCACGTAAATGCCAGCGCGTCCGGATCGATCAGATTCAGTTTTTTGCCTAAATACAGACGCAGATTGCCCAGTGAATCGGCCACAATCTTACGAGTGTCTGCAACAAAAAAGATGATATCGCCTTCTTTAGCGTTCATCGCTTTAGAGATGCCTTCCACTTCTTCAGGCTTGAGGAATTTAAAAATCGGCGAAGTCCAGTCGGTCGCGTTCACTTTAGCCCAGGCGAGACCCTTGGCACCGTATATGGCCACAACGTCTTTGAGCCCGTCCAGATCCTTGCGGGAAAGGGATGTTGCCTGTTCGGCCTTGATAGCCTTGATAACACCACCGGACGCAGCAACCTCCGCAAAAAGTTTGAATCCGGAATCTTTGACGATATTCGTCAGGTCAACAATTTCCATGCCGAATCGCAGGTCGGGATTGTCCTTGCCATAACGGCTGATGGCGTCGGCGTAAGTCAAGCGGGGAAGGGGAAGGGTGAGTTCCTTATCCAGGCAGGCCTTGAAAATGGCCTTCATCAGACCTTCCATCATCTTCATGATATCTTCTTCCGTAATGAATGACATTTCGACGTCGATCTGTGTAAACTCCGGTTGACGATCGGCACGTAAATCTTCATCGCGGAAGCATTTAACGATCTGATAATAACGGTCGAAACCGGAGACCATCAGCAATTGTTTGAAGATCTGCGGGGACTGTGGCAGAGCGTAGAACATCCCTTTGTAAATCCGGCTGGGGACAAGATAATCGCGCGCGCCTTCGGGAGTGCTTTTGCCCAGAAACGGGGTTTCCACTTCGATAAAACCGTTATCCTCAAAATAACGGCGGGTCGCGGCAGCCATTTTGCTGCGCAGGAAAAGATTTTTCTGGATGGCCGGACGGCGCAAATCCAGATAACGGTATTTGAGACGGATATTTTCGGAAATTTCATCATCGTCAAAAGAGAAGGGCGGTGTCTTGGATTCATTCATGATCTCCAGTTCGGAGACAAGAACTTCGATCTGCCCCGTTTTCAGATCAGGATTATCCATCCCTTCCGGTCTTCTGCGGACCTTGCCTTTCACCGCAAGAACGAATTCAGAGCGGATTTTATGCGCCTCTTTATGGGCGTCAGCGGCATCAGGATTAAAAACAATCTGGACGATGCCTTCACGGTCGCGAAGATCAACAAAAATAACACCGCCATGATCCCGCCTCCGGTGAGTCCAGCCCATCAGAATGACTTCCTGACCGTCAAGGGAAGCATCGACATTTCCACAATAATGAGTTCTCTTGTCTTTTGATAAAAATGCAGCCAAAACCATTTACCTCTCTTTGATAATTTTAAGAATAGACTCCGGCAGGCAATTCAGAGGAATTGCCTGTTGATCTTTCGTTTGCATATTTCTTAACATCGCCTGCTGTTCTTCAATTTCCTTGTCACCAAGAATCAACGCAAAGGATGCGTTCAATTTATCAGCCCGTTTGAGCTGGGATTTCAGGCTTTTATCCGCGTAATCCATTTCCGCTGATATGCCGGCCACTCTCAGTTGATGGGTCAGATGAAAAGCCATTTTTTGAGCTTTTGCACCGAGCGCGGCAATAAATACACCGGTTTTAAAATGATGGTTTCCGTCTTCCGGAAGACAGGAAATCAGCCGTTCGAAACCGACAGCGAATCCAATACCCGGAACGTCCGGTCCGCCAAGGTAACTGACCAGACCGTTGTATCTGCCGCCACCGGCGACGGCATTTTGCGCCCCCAGGACATTCGTTTTGACTTCAAAAGCGGTTCTCGTGTAGTAATCCAGGCCGCGGACCATTCGGGAATTGACGTTATACGTGATGTTCAAGTCACGGAGCAGCGATTTGACCTGCCCGAAATGATCGTTACACTCGGAGCACAAGAAATCGAGAATGGCAGGAGCTTTTACAATGGTAGCCGCACAGGTTTCCACCTTGCAATCAAATACACGCAGGGGATTGGTATGGATCCGTCTCCGGCAGTCGGGACAGAGATGCTCCTCGCTCCCTTTTAAAAAATCAATGACCGATTTGGAAAAGGATGGCCGGCAGGCCGGGCAGCCCAGCGAATTGATTTCCAGATCCAGATTTTTCAAGCCGCAGCTTGTTAAGAAATGCATCAGCATAAAAATGATTTCAGCATCGAATTGCGGTTTATCTTCGCCGAAGAGTTCCACGTCAATCTGATTAAACTGACGGAAACGGCCTTTCTGCGGCCTTTCGCGGCGAAACATCGGACCGATGGTGAATAGTTTCGTTATGGATTCGGCGGCCGACATATTGTGTTCGATATAGGCGCGGATAACGGAAGCGGTCGCCTCCGGCCGCAGCGTGATCAGTTCTTTGTCGCGATCGGCAAACGTGTACATTTCCTTCTCAACAATATCCGTTGTTTCACCGATGCTCCGCTGAAAAAGTTCTGTCTTTTCCATAATGGGGACACGAATTTCCCGAAATCCGAAAGCGTCAAACACCTGGCGGGCCATGGATTCAATCTTCCAAAACAAAAAAGCGTCCCGGGGTAAAATGTCTTTAAATCCGCGAATTGCTGTTATTTTTTCCATAATTTCCGTCCATAAAATTAACCGTGGACCTCTAGCATATTCAATTGTTTTTGGCAATGGAAAAGTCAGGTCGGCAGTTTGATGGAATAATATGTTTATTGTTGCGGTACTTCGTTCATCATCAGCCAGTAGAATCCTAATTCTCTGACCATTTCAGTAAATCGGTTGAAATCCACCGGCTTTCGTAAATAGCTGTTGCAGCCCCGTTGATAACAACTGAGAAGATCGTTAGGCTCTTTGGAAGATGTCAGGATGACGATGGGAATCAGCTTCGTTCTCTCATCCGTTCTCAGGCGTTCCAGGACATCGATGCCGTCAATTTTGGGGATTTTTAAATCAAGCAAAATCAGGATAGGCAGTTCCACGTTATGGTTACCGGCAATTCCGTTCTCACCAAAGAAAAAATCCAGAGCCGCCATGCCATCGGATTTGACGATGATTTCATTCAGGATGTTGTTTTTTTTGAACGCGCGCAGGGTGAGTTCAATGTCATCAGCATTATCCTCAATGAGTAATATTTTTTTGTCCTGAACCATTTTGGAGAATCTCCGAATTAATCGTGCAATGTGAAATAGACAGTGGTTCCCCGGCCGGGTAGTGATTCAACCCAGACGCTGCCTTCGTGACGGCTGACTATGCGATTGACGATGGCCAGCCCGATCCCTGTGCCGGGAAACTCTTCCATCGAATGAAACCGTTGAAAAGGCGCAAACATTTTTTTTGAATGTTCCATATCAAACCCGGCTCCGTTATCACGGATAAAATATACTTTTTTGCCATCCTTGCAGGTTTGGCCAAATTCTATCTCCGTTTTCCCTTTTTTTCCAGTAAATTTCCACGCGTTGCCAAGAATATTTTCGAGCATGATTCGCATCAATCTCGGATCGGCAGAATCCTCCAGACGGTCAGCGATGATGATGCTGGCGTTACGGGGAGGTTGACTGCTCTGTAGTTCTTTCATGATGGCTGTGGCGATTGTGGAAAGATTAACCTTTACAACATCCATTTCCGTGCGATTGATTCTGGATAACTTCAGCATGTCTTCAATCAGATCATTCATGTTTTCTGTCGCTTTTTTGATGCGGAGAAGATAACCTTTGCCCTGTTCATCAATCTGTTTTTCACAATCTTCGAGAAGCGCCTGGCCAAAACCATGAATGGTTCTCAAAGGCGCCCTTAAATCATGAGATACTGAATAAGAAAAAGCCTCCAGTTCGGCAGTGCGTTCTTTCACCTTTTGTTCCAGTGTTTCGTTGAGGCGAATGATTTCTTCTTCCGCCTTTTTTCGTTCGGTTATATCCACACCAATGCCTAAAAGATGGTCCTTGCCGGCAATGGAAACTTTAACTCCGGTGAAATACATAGAAATGCGATCCCCGTTTTTGGTTATCAAACGCCCCTCGGCGGAGGCATATCCCTTGGTCATGGCTTCAGATATGCCTTTTATGATATTCGATGTATCGGGTTCCAAGCCGCCGAACCAATCCAGGATATATTTCCCTCTCATTTCATCATCGGAATAGCCGGTTAAAACGGCGTGCTGCTTGTTCCAACGTACCAAGTGGCCTGTATCATCATAGAGGTAAAGAATGCCCGGAACGGTTTCGAGGATGGCTTCATTGAGTAACTGAATCCGGTTTAATTCTTCCTGGACTTCTTTGCGCTCCGTAATATCAATGCTATTGACGACCATTCCAATATTTTTACCGTCAGGTCCATATATCGGACGGCCGGATGAACGGAGCCAGATATAAGTGCCATCTTTGCGCCGGTAACGTTGCTCGACTTCCTTTTCTGATTCAGTATAAATGCCTTCCATATATTTATTGATCACCCGCTCACGATCTTCAGGATGAACAAAATCAAATGCATTTTTATTATTCAGTTCTTCAGGATCATATCCCAGTATCATTCGAATAGAAGGGCTGTTATAATGGAAAATACCTTGCTCATCCATCTCACTTACGAAACCGCTCATATTCTCAGTGATCCGTTTGTATCTCTCCTCGTTCTCCCGTATTTTTTGTTCCATGAGCTTGCGTTCGGTAATATCCGATATATACCCATGCCACATGATACTGTCGTCCGGGAGTTTCTCAGGGGTTGCGTGTCCAAAAAGCCATTTAAGGGGTTGGCCGGGAATTTGGACTCGACATTCCAATGTCCACAGAGTCATATTTTTTGCCGATGTTTCGATGGAATGAAATAACATCTCAAGATCATCCCGGTGAATAATCTTGAGGATGGGAGAAAAATCATCGCGGACATCGTCGGGAGAACATCCGAACATGCTGTTGATTGATTCAGTAACAAAAGGCAGGCAGTAGGTTCCGTCAGGCCGCTTCATAAACTGATAAATCATGCCGGGAACATGAGCGGACAGTTTTCTGAACCGCTCATCACGCTCTCTTAATGCCTCTTCCGCCTTCCTGTTTTCGGTAATATCCATTACCGAAACAATACCGGCAGGACTTCCGCCAATGGTTATGGTTGCGCCGGAAAGATCAAGCCATTTAAGAGAACCGTCTTTGGCAATAATCCTAAGGGTGTAGCGTCTGCTAACCGGGTCTCCCTGTTGTCGTTTCATTCCCCGTTCCAGTGTCGTCTTCCGGTCATCGGGGTGAACGAAGTCCCAGAAATTCATGTTCAGAAGCTCCTCGTTGCTATAGCCGGAAATTTCCGAGGCGGCAGGATTCGCATAGATCCATTTGTCGTTCTGATAAAGCATGACGGCCGTTGGGGTGTATTCGGTGAGAATGCGAAATTTTTCCTCACTTTCACGAAGAGATGCTTCCGCCTTCTTGCGTTCGGTAATGTCACGGAGATTGACGATAATACCTTCAATTACATGATCATGCACAAGATTGGTTGCACTGACATCAAATGTGCGTATATTCCCGTCTTGATGACGAATCCGTATTTCACCATATTGGGTTGGCGCGTTTTTATTGTTGCGTAAAATATTGAATGCGTCGGCGACAATAGTGAAATCATCAGGATGAAGGTTTTCAAAGAAATCCTTTCCGATTCTTTCTTCAGGAATGATCCCCATAATTTTAGTGACGGCTGGATTTTCATAGACAATTTTTCCTTCTGTATCAATCATAAGAATGATATCGGAGGATTGCTCGGCAAGGGCGCGGAAACGCTTTTCTTCAATTAAAGATTTTTCTTCCGCGATTTTACGTTCGGTAATATTCAGGATAATGCCGTCAAAGACAACCCGATCTTCAAGACGTGTTGGTATAGACATACCATTAATCCAAATCATTTTTCCCGACTTGGTAAAGACCCGACCTTCATAATTCCACCGGGATAATGTATCCACCGATTCCTTGATTGAAACAAGAAATCTGCCCTTGTCCTCTTCATGAATGCGGGAAAAGAATCTAGGAAAGACAGAATTGAGGTCTTCAAATTCCGCCTTGGTCATTATTTCCGCAAATTCATGCATAGGTTCGCTGAGATAGCTGACCCCGTACTCGCCACTGTCCGTCGCATAAAACTGAAAAATAATACCGGGTAAATTTTCTGTAATACCACGCAACCGTTTTTCATTTTCCTGTAACACCGCCTGTGCATGCTTTAAGTCGGTAATGTCCTGGGTCTGGGTGAGGAGATATGATTCACCGGCAATGTTGATGAGCGATGCCGAGGTCAAGCCCCAGATAATTCCACCCTGCCTGTTGCGCAATCTTAATTCAATCGTCCTCGCCAGACCGTTTTCCGACAGCGCGCTGATCATGGCCTCCCGGTCGGCTGCGTCCACCCATAAATCGATGTCTGCCGAGGTACGACCGATCAGTTCTTCACGGGTGTATCCCAGTGTATGGGCATAAACATTGTTTACATCGATGAAACGGCCGTCCGATAAGGAAGAAATGCACATGGCGCTGGGGCTGTCGTGAAAAGCTGATGAAAATTTCCTTTCGGATACTCGCAGAGACTCCTCCGCTTCTTTGCGTTCAGTGATGTTGTGAAGATTGATTATGACACCCTCAATCTGATGATTATGTACCAGACTGCTTCCCGCGATTTCAAACGTGAACCACTTGCCGTTGGGATGAAGAACACGCACTTCAAAACGCTGCGTGGGCGCATGGATATCTTCAATTAACGTCTTGAAAGCGCTGATTGCGAGAGGCAGGTCATCCGGGTGAACTTTTTCAAATACATCTTTCCCTGTTCTTTCCAGCGGATCATAGCCTAAAATGTTCCTGATAGCGGGATTTTCGTAAACGACCTTTCCTGTTTTGTCAACCAGGACAATGATATCCGAAGATTGCTCGGCCAGCGCGCGGAAACGCAGTTGCTCGGCTTGCAGTTTTTCTTCCGCTAGTTTTCTTTCACTGATGTCCTGAAAACTTTCCAGAAGATAATCTTCTCCGGCAAACGTTATGGGCACGACTGTTTTTAAAATCGGCAAACCTTCACCATTCGCTTTCAGGAGAACACGTTCGGCACGGTCCACCGTTTGGCCCAGATCGCATATGGGACATGATTTCTTTTCCGAGGCACAGACAAACTTATGGCAGATTTTCCCGATGACATCTTCTTTGGCACGACCGATCATCTTCAGCCCGGATGCATTGATGTCGGCGATTACGCGTGTCTTTGCGTTGATCAGCATTATTCCGGAAGGATCGTTATTGAAGATTGCCGTTAACCGGAGATCTTTTTCCCTCAATTCCTCTTCCGCCCGCTTGCGTTCGGAAATGTCGATACCGATGCCCAGGATGTGCGTTTTTCCTTCCATGGAGAGCCGGACTCCCGTGAACAACATGGGAATGGGATGACCGTCTTTGGCGATAAGACTGGCTTCCACCCAGGCGTGGCCTTTGGTCATCGTTTCGTTTAAGGCATTTTTGATAATGTCGATATCCGGTCCCCGGAACCAGTCCAGAATATATCGGCCTTTCAATTCTCCGGCTGAGTAGCCGGTCACGTATTCATGGCGCACGTTCCAGCGAATCAAGTGCCCGTTCTCATCATAGACATAAAGAATGCCGGGAATGCTGTCCAGAATGGCCTCGTTGAAAAAACTGGCCTTGATTAGTTCTTCCTCCGTTCTCTTGCGCCCGGTTATATCAATTACAATGGCCTGAAACCCCATGGACGCGTCTTCGGCATCAACCTGACTCAGATACAACAAGCCATCAATTACTTCTCCGTTTTTCCGCCTTAAACGGGCATCTGAAATACCGATTCCATTTCGCGCCACTTGTTCATAAAGATATTTGCCGACACGTTCAAATTCTTCCTGATCTTTGTAGCACATAACGACAGACTGTCCGATCATTTCCTCACGGGAGTATCCTGATATTTCACATAAAACCTGATTTACCTCGGTGATAATCCGATCTTTTAAGAGAAAAATACCCGCGGGACTGTTTTCGAACAGATTCTTGAATCTGGCTTCACTCTTTTTCAAAGATTCCTGAATTTGTTTACGGTCGGTGATGTCATGAACAATTGAATGAAGCACAGGCTTTCCATTCATGACAATGGAACTTGTGTACACTTCTACATCCCTGATCGAACCATCCGCAAGACGATGGCGAAATTCAAAATGCACTCTTTTATTCTTAAGCGCTTTCTCGATTTCAATATTTATTTCTTCAGAACTGATGGTATTGATATCGGATATTTTCATCTGTTGTATTTTTTCGCGTGCCCAGCCGTAATACTCAACCGCTGCTCGATTGGCATCCATAATCCTACCTGTTGACGGATCGATAATTAACTTGACTGCCGCGTGATCTTCAAAAAGTCTTCTGTAGCTTTCGCGGCTTTCTTTCAATTCTTCTTCTGTTTTTTTACGTTCAGTGAAGTCATAAGCTATGCCGCGGAAGCCAATGGGTTTGCCTGATGAATTTTTACATAGCTGGATGGATGCTTCGATATATCTTTTTTCTCCATTTTTTCTTGTGATGTGGTAAGCGATTTCTCTGACGGATTTACCTGTCTTATAAATTTGGCTAAATATTTTTGATACTTTTTCTCTGTCGTTACTATCGATATATTGCAAACCGTTGCTTCCAAGGACTTCTTTTTTTGTATATCCGAGAGCACGACAAACGGCCTTGTTTAAAAGAGTATAATGACCGGCAAGATCCACTTCAAAAATTCCTTCCTGGAGATTTTCGATAATGTCCCGGTATGTATCCGGATTGGATCCTTTTGTTGAATTTACAGCCCGCTTAGTCGCTGGAGTTTTCGGGGCAATTTTACTTTCTGCGGTTTTTTTAGATTTACCGATTGAAGTATTTTTGGGGGATGTCATCGTCTTTTTGGTCTTTTGAGAAAGGTTTTTCCTGACGGGTTTTTTTTTGATGTGATTGTTCATAACCTGAATCCCTCTGAATTAATATTTTTTTTCTCGTTGAATTACTTTTTGTTTTCTGATTTTACCAGGAGAAGAAAGTTTCTTGTGCGGATGTTGTTTGTTGCTTGCGGTTTCGGCAAACGTGCTGTTTTTCATGGCGCCAGATTTCCTGCTGTAAATCAAAAATGAAATGATTTATAAACGCGATGCGCTAATCAACGGATCACTGAATAGCCAAAATATAAAAAACTGCCTGCCACAACGGCATTGTCAAAAATTATGGCAAACACATAATTTGTTTATGGTTAAATTATAATCCCATAAAACATAAAGTCAATGGATTATTTATTGGATTTGAACGAATTTTTGCACGCGCAGATTCTTTCCGTCCGTTATAAAACTTATTGCTCCATCCTGATCGGTACGGAATATTTCCGCTACTGCGTTTTTGTATCTCTCAATGATGGCGGGGTGAGGATGCATGAAAACATTTGCTTTTCCCGCACTGATGACTGCGTAACGACAGGAAACAGCTTCAACGAAATCAGTGCTGCTCGAATGAATTGAACCATGATGCGGCAAAATTAAAATATCACTTTTAAGATTGACGCCTGCTTGTATGAGACGCTGTTCAATGTCGGTCGAAATATCGCCGGGAAAGAGAAAACTTGTTTTGCCGTAAGTTATTTTAAGCACCAGCGAGGAGTCATTGACATCGTCATACGAGAAATCATTTCTTTCCCGCAATAAATTAGCGGGTGGCCATAATACCTTGAAGCGGACTCCGCGAAATATTTGTTCAGGAAAATGATCCGAAAGGAGAATTGTTTTTATTTTATGGGCAGAGAGGGTTCTTTCCCATTGGGGAAAAATATCGGGATCAACCGGCAATTCACTTTTCCAGACATTCCGGACGTTGAAATTGTTCAGAATATAAATCAGGCCGGATAAATGATCGGGATGCGGATGCGTAAGGACCACCGTGTCAATTTTATTGATTCTCTGTGCGTAAAGAAACGGGGCAATCACACTCTTGCCCACGTCAAACGAACCTTTCGAAAATCCGCCGCCATCAATCAGCATGGTTTCTCCGCCGGGAAGCTCTACAAAAGCCGAATGACCCTGTCCAACATCAATGACTGTTATTTTCAGATCAGATGAGAGTTTGTGATGAACTGAAAAGTAAATAATATCGGCGACGGAAATAAAAATGGTCATGATGAGTAAATATTTTACCGCTGAGAAACGAAGAGAAAATATTTTTTGATTCTTCCAATGATCCAGAAGCTGAAAAAAAAGAAAGAGCATCAAATAGAAAAGAGCTATTTCAGCGAGATGGGGTTTGGCAACGGATATGGATGCCAAGGAAAGGTTGGCGAGATGATTAATCACGTTAATGGATATCTGTGTCAAAAAAGATGCCAGTTGAATCAAAAAACCGGAAAGGGTAGGGGAGAAGGAGAATAAAATGAAAAACATCGCCACGGACAGTGTCAGGGTGCCCAGAAGAGGAACCACAATCAGGTTGGCTAAAATGGTCACCAGGGACACCCGGTCAAAATAATAAATGATTAAGGGCAGCGTGCCCAGGGTTGCCGCGATACAGACAACGACAGTCGTGAACACGTAGTGAATGACACTTCTCAACCAGGGTGGAAACGTGAACATCTTATCCGGAAAAGAGAAACTGATTCGGGGAACAATATAGATGATGGATAAGACGGACGCGAAAGAAAGTTGAAAGGAGATATCAAACAACGCTTCCGGTGAAATCGTCAGAATCAATAAACCGGCAATGGCGAGGGTGTTATAAAAATCTTTTTGTTTTCCGAGCATCAGGGCAAGTAAAAAAATAAACGCCATCAAGGTAGCCCGCAAGACGGTAACTCCCATGCCCGCGATGAGCGCATAAAGAAAAACCATTAAAAAAGCCGTTGCCGCCGCAATTTTCATGATATTGAATTTCAGCATCATCCATTCAGACGATTTTAAAATAAAAAAAATGAGAAAGAAAAATGTTGCCGCGACCATTGCGACATGCAGGCCGGAGATGGAAAGGATATGGGATGTTCCGGTTTTGCTGAAATTATCCCTGATTTCATCGGGAATTTCATTTTGATTGCCGAGTGTCATGGCTTCCAGCACTTCCCTTGCCGGCGACGTAGCGTTCTTGGCGATGATTTGTTTTAAATAATACCTGAACGATTCAAGCTTCCGCATCACATTGCCGGCAGTATTTTTTCTGAGGAGGACGATTTCCGAAGCGTCATTGACGAATCCGGAAACGTAAATCCCCTGAAGGTTCATGTAACGTTCATAGTCAAAACGTCCGGGGTTGTTAAAGTTCCTGATCTTTCTTAAATGAGATTGAAAACGAATGAAATCACCATACCGGAAATTTAAATCCGGAGGAATGACCAGACGAATAATCCCCGCTGTTGGAACATATGATTGATCTTTTAAAATTCGCATGCAGCGTATGACTAAAACATCTTTTTCCTGATAACTGACAGGGCTTTCCGTGACAATACCTTCCACGGTAACTTTGCCCTGGTCGACGTGATTCAAAATTCTCAAATCATCTTTGAAAAAATAAATCTGTTTTTGAATGTTGAAAAATCCCAGGAGGAAAATCAGTCCGGCAGTGAAGAGAAATGCGGTCGCATTCCATTTCTTTCTGATACTGATCGGAATGAACAATAAAACGATGATGACCATCGCCAAAAGCACTCCGGCAGGCAGCTTAAAATAACTGCCGGCAATGATTCCTGCTATAAATACTGTCAGAAGATAGAGCAACGGCCTGCGTATTTTCATAGTGCCTTCAACCGGAATGTTTTAAAATTATTAGCTAAAAGTACCAAAATATTATAATATGTTTCCAAATTAATCTCTTCACAGGATTCCTCATGACTATAGCGCATACGGATAACTCGATAAAAGAAAAAATTTTGCGCCGGACGTTCATTCTGATCATTACCAGAATTATCATTATAACTATTTTCCTCGGCATTACGGTTTTTGTCGATATCAAAAGAGAATTATTCAGTTTATCCTTCATCACCATCAATTATTTTTATTTCATGGTTGCCGTCATTTACCTGTTTTCGGCTATTTATATTGTTCTTTACAAATTCAAGGTAAATTATCAACGCAATATCTACCTGCAGATCACGGTGGATATTCTTTCCATCACTTTCCTGATATTCATGTTCGGTAACACGCAGATCGATTATTCCCTTTTTTACACATTGGTCATCATTTATTCTGCGATTTTTACCGGCCGAAAGGGCGGGTTGCTGGTTGCTTCCATCGCCAGTATATTTTATGGTTTTTTTCTCAATCTTGAATCTTATAATTTGATGCCTTCTTTTTCCGCCGTGCACTATAATGAAAAAAATGATTTCGCGGATGCGTTCACCAACCTGATGGTTCGGATTACGTCTTTCTACGTTATGGCTTTTCTCGCCAGTTTTATCGTTGAGCAGGAAAAGAAGACGGCGTCCTTACTGGAAGAGAAGGCATCAGAATTTAATCAGTTGGATCGGCTTTTCCGCAGCATTGTCGAGTCCGTTTATACCGGCGTGATGACGATTAATATGAACAATATCATCAAAACGTTCAACAATGCCGCTGAAGATATCACAGGATTTTCCAGGGATGCTGTCCAGGGGCGTAAACTGGACGATGTATTTCCGGAGTTTTTGCCTTTCATCACAGACGAGATGATTAATCAACAAATGAACAATCGAATTGAAATGGCCATCAAGGGTAATACGCGGGAGAGGATTCATCTGGGCCTGTCCGTTTCTCCGCTGAAGGGAAAATACGAAAAACGCATCGGAAATATTTTAATCTTTCAGGATATAACGAAAATAAAACAGATGGAAAAGGATCTGGAAAAATCCAGGAATATGGCTTTGATTGGTGAGATGGCGGCAGGCTGGGCACATGAGGTTAGAAATCCGCTGGCGGCCATCACCGGTTCCATTGAGCTTTTAAAACAGGGAATGGAACCGGAAGGAACAAACAGGCGATTAATGGATATTGTCCTGCGCAGCAAAGATCAACTCGAAACGTTCGTCCGCGATTTTCTTTTGTTGGCCAGGCCGGTTCCGGTTAAACGGGAGTCTGTTGATATCAACAGGATTATTGAAGAAATTCTGGAGAGCGTCAAGATCAACAAAGACTGGCATGAAAAAATAGAAATCAAAAAAAATTTTTCCAATGATGCCAGTGCTTTTGCCAATAAAGAGCAGATACGGCAGATTATTCATAATCTGGTACTCAATGCCGTTCAGTCCATGGGGGAAGGCGGCGTTTTAACTATAGAAACACGTAAAGTCCTGCTGGAGGATGGAAATGAATACACTGAAATTATGATTTCAGATACAGGATGCGGAATCGCAGAAGAAGACTTCGAAAAAATATTTGAACCTTTTTTCACAAAAAAAGAAAAAGGCACCGGTTTGGGATTATCCATTGTCAGTCACATCATTGAAGGATATAATGGAAAAATAAACATAGAAAGTGTTATTGATCGGGGAACGACATGCCGGGTATGGCTGCGGGTTGAAGAAAAAGGAAAGACTTGAAGAGGGAGCGGGAGAAGATATGGCAAAGATTTTGGTGGTTGATGATGATCCGAACATGAGGGAAGTCATGGAAATCATGTTGCAGAAAGAAGGACATGATGTCACAAGCGAAGAAGAACCCTTGAAAGCAATTGAGTTATGCAGGAAAAAAGTCTTTGATCTGGTCATCACCGATTTAAAAATGCCCAAAATCAACGGCATTGAGTTTCTGAAGATCATTAAAGACCAAAATCCGGATACACTTGTCATTCTTATCACAGCATATGCCTCGGGAGAAACGGCTATCAATGCCATGAAAGAAGGCGCTTATGATTATGTGGAAAAAGGGGAAAACTGGCAGGAAGAGCTTAAAAGAGTTGTGCGATCTGCTCTCATTAAAAAAGGGTTGATTAAAGATTATCCGTTTAAGGAAGAAATCACAAAAGAAAGCAAAGAAGAAAATTCGTTTTGCGGCATGATTGGAAAAAACCGGGAAATGCGTAAGATATTTGATACCATCAAAAAGGTATCCAATACACCTGCCAATATTTTGATCCTGGGAGAAAGCGGGACAGGCAAAGAACTTGTCGCCAGAGCCATTCATGAAAATTCATCGCGCGCCAAAATGCCCTTTATCGCCATAAACAGCGGCGGAATACCGGAAAATCTTCTGGAAAGTGAACTTTTTGGTTACATGAAGGGTTCTTTTACCGGGGCGTACGCCGACCGGCAGGGATTTTTTGAGATGGCGCGCGGCGGAACCATTTTTCTGGATGAAATCGGCGAGTTATCACCTTCTTTACAGGTCAAGTTGTTGAGAGTTGTTCAGGAAAAAACATTTCGTCGCATTGGCGGAGCTGAGGACATCAAGGTTGACGTGCGCATCATTTCAGCGACGAATAAAAACCTGCAAGAGAAAGTCAGGCAGGCGGAATTCCGTGAAGATCTTTATTATCGTTTGAATGTCATTCCCGTTTTCATTCCGCCGTTAAGAGAAAGAAGGGAAGATATTCCCCTGCTGATCAATAGTTTTATAGAAAAATATTCGAAAATGTTCGGCAAACAAATCACGAATATTTCGTCTTACGCGATGGAGTTACTGATGAATTATGATTTCCCCGGCAACATTCGCGAGTTGCAAAACATTATCGAGCGCGGTGTGGCCATGGAAAGTTCCAATATTATCTTGCCGGAAAGCCTGACATTCGGTACTCATAAATTTGACATGGAGATTTCGGATAACGGCATAGATCTAAATTCTGAGCTCGACAAAATTGAAAAAATGCTGATTGAAAAGGCTTTGCAGAAAACAAAAGGATCCAAAAAGAAAGCCGCGGAATTGTTAAAAATATCATTTGATTCGCTGCGGCATCGCATCGATAAACTGGGCATTGAATTGATGTAAATAATCTTGATGATGAGTCGTGACGAATAAAATGTTCATACAGTAAAATATTTCTTTTTTCTTGACATTTCAGTCATATTTGCTTTATATCCCTCAGCAAAGAAGAGGTTGTAAAATGTTAAAAAACAATTTTTTAAAAAAGGCAGTCTATTTTTATTTTTTTAGCTTTATCGGCTTAAAGGTCTGCCTGATAGATTCATGACCATTAAAAAAGGGAAATGAACCGTGGGCAGATAAATATCCCACGGTTTTTTTTTGCCATTTATGGCATGATATTAAAATTAATGAAAGAAGGGGAGGTTTGGAGTATGAAAAGGAGAATATTGATTGCAATTTTGTCGGCTGTTTTCCTGATGACGGGTGTCGGCAGTTTACAAGCCAAGACCATCAAGGTCGGAGCCGCGATCAATCTGACGGGGCCTGCATCAACCTGGGGACAGTTTCATGAAAAAGGTCAGAGAGATTATTTTAGATATGTCAACGAAGTAAAAGGCGGTGTCTATGGAAACAAAATAGAGATGATCACCGTCGACACGGCTTACAAAGTTCCGGAAGCTCAGGCAGCCGTGAACAAATTTGTATTACAGGATAAAGTGGATATGATTGCCACCTGGGGCGCCGGGGAAGGGTTGGCCGCAAAGCCTATCATTCAAAAATATAAAGTACCGACAATTAACTATTCCACGAGCTGGGAAATTCTGGAGCCTCCGGTGGATTATATGTACCTGCCATTCGGTAGTTACAAAATGGATTGCCATGCCGTCCTGGAATACATCAAAGCCATTCACAAAGGTAAGGACGCTCCCAAAGTCGGTCTTTTAACTTACAATAATGCTTATGGACGTTCCATTCATGCTCCGAGTAAAGAGTATGCGAAGCAGCTGGGCATCAATCTGGTAGCCGTGGAAGAATTCCCCCCGAAGACCGTTGACCTCAACACGGAACTTCTTCGCTTGCAGAAAGCCGGTGCGGAGTATGTGTTCATGCAGATGCTCCCATCCGCGATCATCACGGCTTTTAAAAGCGCCGATCGTATCAATTACAGTCCGGTATTTCTCGGAACCTGGACGTCAACGGATCCTGATTTCTTCAAGATGGGCAAGGGGTTGATTAAAGACCGCCTGACCATTCAATTTCCCGGTGGTTTGCCTTCGGACAAATCCAAGGGAATTGCTGTCATGCAGGATATGTGGAAACGTTATAAGACAGTCAGCAAATTTGACGCTTCCTACTGGGAAGGGGTTGTCATCGGTATGATCATGGAAAGAGCCTTTGCCCGTGCTTATGAAAAGAGTAAGAACATTAATCCGGAAACAGTCAATGCCGCCCTGGAATCTTTTAAAAATGAAGATTTCGGCGGATTGGTGCCGAAAATTACCTACACAAAAGATGACCACGGCGCATCGTTCACGGCCCGCATGGTCAATGTAAAGGAAGACGGAACATATGTGCCTCTAACCAATTTCTATGTTCCCGGTAAAGACAAGATAAAACTGCTCAAGAAATAATTTGTTATCCGTAAAGGGTGTTGCCGGAAACTTTTCCGGCAACACCCTTTTTCAAAGAGGTTTTAATGAAGGCTTTTCGCAGCCGTCCGTCGATCATGATTAACCGGCGGGAAGAAGATAAAAAAGCTGAGCTGGAAATTCAAAGTTTACGTTTGAATTTTGGTGGCGTCGTTGCCGTTAAAGATGTTGACCTGAAAGTCCATACCGGCGAGCTGATGGCAATTATCGGACCAAACGGTGCGGGCAAGACAAGTCTCCTCAATTGCATTACCGGTTTCTACCGGGCTCAGAAAGGCAAAATCATTTTTAACGGGAAAGATATTACCAGTTTGCACACCCACGAACTGGTCGGTGTCGGTATCGGCAGAACTTTTCAGAACATTGAGCTTTTTCCGGGGATGACCGTTCTGGCGAACATGACTCTGGCGAGGCACATTCACTGTGATTACAGTTTCATAAAATCATTTCTTTTTTCCAAATCCGTCCGGGAGGAGGAAATCCGTCACCGGCAGATTCTTGAAGAGATAATTGATTTTCTGGAAATGCAGTCCATTCGAAAGCAGGCGGTCGGCTCTCTGCCTTACGGGATGCAAAAGAGAGTCGAGCTGGGACGGGCATTGGCTCTGGAACCAAAACTGCTGGTTCTGGACGAACCCTTCGCCGGGATGAATATGGAAGAAAAGGAAGACATGGTGCGCTTCCTTCTGGAGTTGAACAGGCAATGGGGACTCACCATGATTCTGGTGGAACATGACATGTCCATCGTCATGAGTATTTCACAACGCATCATGGTTTTAAATTTCGGAGAGAAACTGGGGGAAGGAAGCGCAGAGGAAATCAGCGTAAATCCCGAAGTGGTCAAGGCGTACCTTGGTGAAGCGGAAGATTTATAAAAGTTTTAAGGCATCGTATTTTGAGCAAGGAAGTACAGCAAAGTAGCAAAGACAATATGACACTGCCGCAGGTCTTGATGGAAAATGCCGCTTTGTACGGTGATTCCAAAACAGCCATCAGGGAGAAAGCCTACGGTATCTGGCAGAAATACACATGGGCGGATTACGGCCGCTATGTGAGGACAACGGCGGCCGGTTTCGCCGCGTTGAATCTCAAACGTGGCGAGAATATCTGCATGATTGTTCATAATCATCCGGAATGGCTTTTTTCCGAGCTGGCCGCTCATGCTCTGGGCGCGACAACGCTTAATCTTTTTACCTCCTCTATTGCCGATGAACTGGCTTTCTCCATCAAAAGAATCCATTCACCTGTGGTCGTCGTTCAGGATCAGGAACAGGTGGACAAACTCATAGAAGTTAAGGAAAAATTGCCGCAGACCAAAAAGGTTGTTTATATCGATCCCACCGGCATGACGTCCTATGCGGACGATTCCTGGCTGATCAGTTATGCCGACCTTTTAAAACTGGGGGAGAAATACATCGAAGAGCATCCCGGTTTTATTGAAGAGGAAATCCAAAAGGGCCGTCCTGATGATATCGCAGTCATGATTCAGACATCCGGAACCACCGGTGTTCCCAAACTGGCCATGTTATCGCACCGCAATCTGATGACGATGGCCGGACAGTGGGTGGAGGAAACAAAAATTGAACCGGAAGAGAACTGGCTTTCCATGTCGCCTCCCGCCTGGATTGTCGATCAGATGTGGGGAATGGGTGTCGCCCTCGGCAGCGCCATGTGCATGAATTTTCCGGAGACGGCGGAAACGGTTCTGGAAGATTTCAGAGAGATTGGACCTTCGATGATTATTACCTCGTCCCGCTTCTGGGAAGACATGGCCTCCCGTATTCGCGTCAAAATATCCGACGCCGGCTGGTTGAAAAAGAAACTGTTTTATTTTGGCGAAAAAATCGGCAAATCCGTCGTGGAAAAACAATCACACAAACAGCCCGTTCCCGCGTCATTAAAAGCTTTATATAAAATGATGTCCGTGGTCGTTTACCGGCCGCTGCTGGATCGTCTGGGATGCGCCCGTTTCCGCAGCGCGTTCACTGGCGGTCATCCCATCAGCCCGGATGTCATTCACTTTTTCCGTGCCATCGGTTTGAATTTAAAACAATGTTACGGTCTGACGGAATCATGCGGCATCTTTCAGATACAGCCGGATAATGAAGTTAAACTGGAAACCGTCGGAAAGCCCATGTCCCGGAGCGAAGTCAAAATTGCCGAAGATCAGGAAGTGCTGGTAAAATCGGAAGCCAATTTTTCCGGTTACCATAATGATTATGAATCCACGCAGAACGCTTTCGAAAACGGCTGGCTGAAAACCGGTGATGCCGGATACATCGACAGCGACGGTCATCTGCTGATAATCGGGCGCAAGGAGGATATTATCCGTAACAAAAGCGGTGAGGCCTTCTCTCCTGATTTCATCGAGACGCGCCTTAAATTCAGCCCGTATATCAAGGAAGCCGTTACGTTCGGTGAGGCCCGTCCCTACATTACAGCCATGATCAATATTGACATGGGCAATGTCGGCAACTGGGCCGAAGACAGAATGATCCCTTATACAACGTATATGGATCTCTCCCAGCAGCAACCGGTAGAAGAATTAATTTTAAACGAAGTTCGACAGGTTAATGAGCAACTTCCCGAGGTCATGAAAATTAAAAAGTTTGTTCTGCTCTATAAGCTTTTGGACGCGGATGACGAGGAGCTGACCCGCACGGGCAAGGTACGCCGGCGTTTTGTTTACGGCCTGTATCTGAAGATTATTGAGGCAATGTACAACAACCAGAAGGATGTTGAGGTGACCGGCAAGGTCAAGTACCGCGACGGCAGAATCGGTGAGATCGAGACAAAAATAAATATTATCAATGTGAGTTAAGGATATAATCAATGGAATTTTTTCTGCAATTACTGGTGAACGGCGTCTGCGTAGGATTGTTGTACGGCATTTCCGCGATGGGATTTGTCATGATTTTCAAATCGTCGAGCGTTTTGAATTTCGCCCATGGTGAACTGCTCGCGCTGGGTGCTTTCTTTTTTCTCTCTCTGGTGACTTGGGCGCAACTGCCGGTTTATATCGCCTTTGTCCTGACAATGGTCGGCTGCTTTATGCTGGGATTCCTGATTGAGCGATTTTTCCTGCGCCCGTTGATTGGCGAGAAACTCATTTTCGTGATCATGCTGACGGTGGGGCTGGCTGCCATGTTTAAAGGCTTTATTCTTCTTGTATGGGGCGGCAATCTGCAAACCTATCCGGAATTTCTGCCGGAAACCATGGGCATGCAGTTCGGATCCGTTTATGTCGCGCCTGTATATACGGCAACGCTGATTATCAGCATCCTTTTTCTTGTCGCTTTCGGACTGTTCTTCAAGAAATCAGCACAGGGCATTTACATGCGCTCGGTGGCCGACAATCAGAAGGCGGCGCTGTCACTCGGCGTTCATGTGCGCAGAGTATTCGCGCTCTCCTGGGCCATTGCCGCCCTGGTGGCTGCCATGAGCGGTATTGTGTTGGGGATTATCAACGGCGTCAACGTTCATGACCTGAGTTCAATAGGCCTGAAGGTCTTCCCTGTTGTTATTCTGGGCGGCCTGGACAGCATCGGTGGGGCGATTATCGGCGGCATTATCATCGGTCTTCTGGAAACCTTTACCGGTGGTTATCTGTCGCCGTCCTTGCGCGACGTTGTTCCCTATATCGTTTTAGTATTTATTCTCATGGTCAAGCCCTACGGATTGTTTGGCCTTGTGGAAATAGAGAGGGTTTAGAAATATAATGAAACTGGATAAATTATCTTTTCATCCCTGCGGCAATTACCGGGAAACCTACGAGCAGGAACTGAATATTTTCGAAACCGATTTCGGCCGCTTATGGATGGGCATATTCCTTGGTTTGCTTTTCTTTGTCGCACCGTTTGTGCTTAGTTCTTATTTGCTTTACATTGTCAACACTATCGGTATCGCGGCCATTGCGGCTATTGGTCTGAATATACTCATCGGTTACACCGGACAGATTTCTCTGGGGCACGGCGCGTTCTTCGGTGTGGGAGCTTACGCCGCGGCCATTCTGGCTACAAGGCTGGGGGTCGGATTTTATGTGGCCATTCCCGCGGCCGGTATCATTACCGCCATGATCGGTATGATTTTCGGTATTCCTTCAGGGCGATTGAAAGGACTTTATCTGACCATTGCCACACTGGCCGGTCAGTTTATCATTGAATACGTTTTGATTCAGTGGGAGAGTCTCACCAAAGGGACGATGGGCATTACATTGCCGTCGCCGGAAATTATGGGATGGCAGATATCAGGCGATCGAATGTTCTTCTTCCTGATTTTTATCAGCCTGGTCTGCATGACCTGGTTTGCCGTAAACATTATCCGCAGTAAATACGGCCGGGCCTTTATTGCGATCCGTGACAACGACCGCGCCGCTGAAGGCATGGGCATTCCCATTTTCAAATACAAACTTTTGTCCTTCGGCATCAGTTCTTTCTACGCCGGGTTTGCCGGAGCCCTATGGGCTTATTACATGGTCAGCATTACGACGGAACCCTTTAATCTGGGCTTATCCGTTGAATACATCGCCATGGTCATCATCGGCGGCATGGGCAACATTCCCGGCGCGATTTTCGGCGCGACCTTCATCACGCTGCTTAATGAGCTGCTGCGGTTTGTGACAGGATTATTAATGAATGTTCCCGCCATTGCCAATTGGGGTTTAAACATGGCGCCGCTCAGAGAATTTGTTTTCGGTTTGGCGATTGTTTTATTTATCTTGATTGAACCGAAAGGGCTGGCGGAAATCTGGCGAATCATACGTTCAAGCTTTAGATTATGGCCTTTTTCGTATTAGATAATCTTAGTGTTTGCTGAAGGCAAATGCTTAGATTATTTAGTGAGTTTGAATTTAATTTCTGAAAGAAATTAAATTCATTAACGAACTTATCCCACGTAGGTGGGACTTATCCCGCAAAGCGAAGCGACGCGGGGTTGAGAACAATAATAAGGTGTACAGATGGGAAACATACTTTTACAATTAAACAACATTTCCGTTGTATATTCAGATGTTATCCAGGTATTGAAAGGCGTTTCTTTAAGTGTCGAAAAAGGCCATATCGTGTCGCTTCTGGGCAGTAACGGTGCCGGAAAGACAACCACCCTCAAAGCCATTTCAGGTCTTTTGAAGCCGGAAAACGGCGAAGTTACGGATGGAACCATTATCTACAACGGCGTCAATATCCAGAATCAGGCGCCTGAATTCATCACCCGTCAGGGCATTATTCAGGTTCTGGAAGGCAGGCAGCCTTTTAAATATCTCACCATTGAAGAAAACCTGCGTGTCGGCACGGCCACCCGATTCGGTAAACCATACAAGCAGGATCTGGAAATGGTTTACAATTATTTTCCAGCTCTGGTCAAAAGGAGAAAAGCTCTGGCTGGATACTGCAGCGGTGGTGAATTGCAGATGCTCGTTATCGGTCGGGCATTGATGGCGCATCCGCAGCTTTTGCTTTTAGACGAACCTTCACTGGGTCTGGCGCCGCTCGTCGTGCAGGAGATATTCCGTATCATCAGAAAAATCAATGAAGAACAGCAGGCGACCATCATTCTGGTGGAACAAAACGCCCGCATGGCTCTGCAGGTTGCCCATTACGGCTACGTCATGGAGAACGGCAAAATCATGATGGAAGGCACATCCAAGGAATTATCCGATAATCCGGACATCAAGGAATTTTACCTCGGCATGTCCGCGTCAGGTGCAGTCAAATCCTACAAAGATGTAAAATCGTACAGGCGCCGCAAACGCTGGCTATGATAAGACCCAATCTAAAAGTCGTGTCCCAAACAGGTGATATTACCAAAATCAATGCGCAACAGCGGGCAGGACAAGGAAGATATCGAGTATCTGAGGAGTCGGGAAAATGAAGATTGATATTAGTCCGGACGCTGTTACGAAACGATTGAGGCTTGTCAATGAACCAAGGAGAGTATGTCTTTCTCTGGCCAATTCCAGCGCGGGCCGTGAAATCATGAAAAAGAATTCAAGAAATAAAATCGTTCAAAGAGCTGCGCAGGCGCTTTGTCAAAAATAGTTCTTGCTCATACCAAATAGTGTACGTTATAATGTACTTAATATAGAAGCATGAGAGGTGTACAATGCAAAGATTAAGGATTGATCAGGATATCAAGCCATTGTCCGAGGTGAGGACAGGCATAGCCGGCTGCATCAAACAGGTTCGTGATACAAAAAGGCCTGTGGTGATTACCCAAAATGGAAAAGGAGTTGCCGTCTTGTTGGATGCTTCTGAATATGAAATCATGGAGGAGAAAATTGAGCTTTTAACGGATGTTCAGACATCTCTGAATCAAATCTCCAGCGGGAAGGGAATTGCACATCGGGATGCAAAAGATACGGTATTGAAAAGAGTTCATAAATGAAAATTGTCTGGTCGCCATTGGCTGTTGAGCGTGCTTCGGAAATTGCCGACTATATAGCGCAGAATAAACCGGCAGCAGTCGTAAAATGGATCAATGTCGTCTTTTCAAAAGTCAAGCGCTTGTCATCTTCGCCTGAAATCGGCAGAGTGGTTTCTGAAATTAAGAATGACCATTTCAGAGACCTGATTTACGGAAATTACCGAATCATATACCATATAGAAAAGAAGCAAATATCGATTTTGACGATCAGGCATGGCAGACAAATATTACCAATCGAAGATATTATGACACAGATAGCTTAAGCGAAAGGAATATATGAATAACTTGTTTGATAAAAAGGAATCGTGGGGGAAGAGGAAAAGAAAAAATCAGCAGGATAAGGCGCTGGTGGAGATGGTGAAACTGGGCTATGAGAAATCGTCGCGTCTGAAAAAAATGCTTGATGATGCCGGTATCAATCCTGCCGGGATCAAATCCAGGGAAAATCTGGAAAACCTGCCGGTTACGTCGAGAGAGAAATTGGTAGAGATGGAACAGCAGCATCCTCCTTATGCGGGGCTGGAAAATCCGGACATTCATATCGACAGAATTTTTACGTCTCCCGGACCGGTTTATGAACCGCATCTTTGCGAGACCGATTATTTATGGGCACGGGCTTTCTTTGCCGCGGGTATCGGTCCAAAGGATATAGCACTATGCGCCTTTTCGTATCATCTGGTCGCCGCCGGTTTGACGTTTCATAACGGCCTGCGCACGGTTGGAGCGACAGTGGTTCCTTCCGGCGCGTCTTCGTCACAGATTCAGGTGCAGTTAATCAATGATTTAAAAGTCACCTCTTATGTGGGTACGCCCAGCTTTTTGAAGGCCATCATAGAGAAATCAAAGGAGATGGGTTTTGATTTCAAAAAAGATTTTGGGGTGAAGAAAGCCTGCTTTGCAGCGGAGCCGCTGCTGCCGGATTTGCGCCGGAGTTTTGAGCATGATTACGGCATTGATACCTATCAGATGTATGGCGCGACGGAAGTCGGCGATGTGGCTTATGAGTGCTCTGAGAAGAAAGGATGGCATATCTGCGAAGAAACCATCGTGGAAATCGTTGATCCGGCAACCGGGAAAAATGTTCCTGAGGGAGACCTGGGCGAAGTTGTGGTAACCCGGCTTAATAATATTTTCTTTTTGCTGCGTTTCGGCACGGGCGATTTGTCGCGCCTGATTACGGAAGCCTGTCCCTGCGGACGTACGTCGTATCGTCTGGCGGGAATAGCGGGCAGGGTAGGAGATGCGGTGAAAGTCCGGGGCCTTTTTGTAGCGCCCAGTCAGTTGAAAATGCTTCAGGCGAAATTCAATAATCTTCCCCTGCAGGCCGTTGTCAGCCGCACCGGTCATGAAGATGTTCTGAAATTACGGATCGAAAAAGTAACACCGGATATCGGCAGTGTTTCCTGGGAGGAGAATTTCAAAAAAGTATTTCGTGAAATTTGTACGGTGGGAATAAATAATCTCGAATATTTGAATGCCGGTGAAATCAAATCGGAGGATAAGCTGATTGTTGATCAGCGGGCTTATTAGTGAGACAAGCTGAGAGCGAATGGAATGAGCTCGAAGCGTAAGTCGAACTATCCAGCAAAGGGAAGCGGCGCTGGATCAATGAAAATCAGATATGACACAAAAACGGTAAGTTGATTCATTGAGACAGATTACATTTTTGCCATTTCCTTTTTGCCCAGCTGATAAGCATCGATAATGGATAATATCCACAGGACAATGATCAAAAACGTAACCGGCCTGATCTGAGAATAATTTGCCGATTGTAAGGTTTTCATCGTCAAGTCCATGATGATGGCCGGATTAACGGCCCCCTTGGGCACAGGTGTCGTTTTTAAAATTTCAAGAGTGACTTGAGTCATTGACCATACAATAGATAAAAGGCCGACCAAGACACCGATGATGATAAAAATACCTCTCCAGTATTTCTTCAGATAAAGGTGTCCCCATCCCGGGAACAGCAGGGCGTTCAACAGGGCCGCTCTGGTGGACAAGTTCATTTCTGTTTTTTCTCCTCTTAAGTTCAAGAGACGATGTTTATATCTTTAATTTTAAGTTGTATGTCCTGGGAACCGTTCCAGTTGTTGATTTGCGGCGTGAAGACGATGTCAAAGGTCGCGCCGTTGAGTGCATTGATATATTTGCCCATATTGAACCAGATGGAATCACGGGACGCATTGTTGCTGTTCACCCACATTTTCAGATGATTATTACCGACGACAATGGGTGCGGAAGCCTTGACATTGCGGGCATAGAGTAAAGGTTCCGGATTTTTACTGCCGAACGGCGCCAGCAGTTCAAACTGTGTTATCCAATCGGCACGGGTGCTTTCTATGGGACATTCCGCGTCGATGTTAATTTGATACGTCATATCAGACATTTCGGCATTACTCATCGCGATTTGATCAAGCAAGTCTTTGAATTCATCAATGTTCTCTTTTTTAATCGAGATACCGGCGGCGTGATAATGACCGCCGTACGAGACAAGAAGATGCGCGCACTGCTGAATTCCCTTGTAAATATTGAATCCGGAAACACTTCGCCCGGAACCTTTCCCCAAACCGTCTTGGAGGCTGATGACAAAAGCGGGACGATTGTAAAGTTCCACAAGGCGCGATGCGACAATACCGATGATGCCCGGATGCCACTGATCGGAAGCGAATACCAGTGAATTCGTTTTTTCTATGGATTCATTCCTGCTGATGATATCGAGGATATCATTGAGAATTTTCTTTTCCATCAATTGGCGGTGACGGTTGTAGGAGTCGAGCTTTTCAGCCAGCACACGGGCCTCCGAAATATCATCCGTCATCAGTAATTTTACAGCATCGGATGGAGAAGCGATGCGTCCTGCGGCGTTGATTCTCGGAATGAGGGAAAAGGAGGCCTTAAAAGAATCAATCACCTGATTGTCGACGCCGCTGACTTCTTTGAGCGCTTTAATGCCGGGGCGCCTGCCTTCGGTAATTAACTCCAGTCCGATCTTTGTAAAAATTCTGTTTTCATCGATCAAGGGCGCGATGTCCCCGATGGTTCCCAGTGATACGATGTCCAGGTATTCTTTCAAATTGGGATAATTTTTGTTTTTCCAGAAACCTTCTTTGTTCAACGTGCCGCGCAGCGCGATGAGAAAATTATAGGCAATGCCCACGCCGGCCAGCCCTTTAAAAGGGAAAGCGCAGTCTTCACGGTTGGGATTGATGGCCGCAACTGCCGGAGGAAGATCACCCGATATTTCATGATGATCCAGAATAATGGTATCAATCCCGATGGATTGAGCGTAAGCAATCTGCTCCACGTCGGAAATACCGCAATCCACCGTGATGATGAGACCGACTTTATCCTGCTTGAATTTATCGATTGCCGCAATGCTCAGGCCGTATCCTTCCTGAATTCTGTCCGGTATATAATAATCGATGAAAGGGGTCACCTGTCTGATGAATTTTAAAAGAATGACAACGGACGTGATGCCGTCCGCGTCATAGTCGCCGTAAATGACAATTTTTTCCTTGTTATGAATGGCCTTTGTAAGGCGCGCAACGCCTTTTTTAATATCTTTCATTAGAAAAGGACTATGCAGATCATTCAGGGACGGGTACAGATAACGTCGGGCTGATTCAATGTCCCGGAATCCTCTGTTGATAAGAATTTGAGCAATGATGGGATGAATACCAAATTCTCTGCTGAACAATTCTTCTGTATTTTTATTGCCTGAATCATTTAGATTCCATTTGGTAAGCGGCAACTGGTTATTGATGGTCATTACGATGCTTTCTTTCAATCTTTCTTTTTATAATATCAATGATGCCTGTCGTGTCAAGCATTTGCTATTTTTTTTCAAAAATAATGTTTTTGATTGAAGATTCGTGCTTTTGCAGTTCTTCGGCATATTTCTTAAATTCATGAAGATTATCAAGAGGTAAGATATATTCCTCGTTTTTGGATTCCACCGAGATATCAAAAACAGAATCATTGAAGCTGTATTTTTCACTTCTGAACCGGAACGGTTTGTCGAAAACATAGTTCCGTGGCAGCTTCTTGATTTTAAAACCGGCGGGAAATTTATAGGAGTTTTTTTCAATCGCATAAACCGACTGAGTCAGGTTAATCGGATACCGTCTGTCATTTGCGGCCGTGATGTCCTTATAAGCGTCAAAAGACAAAATATTGGATAAAACCATGGTCTCCTCATCCAGAACCTGCGCCAGATTTTTCATCGTACCGGAAAGCCTGATGATGAAAGGATTTCTCGTATCCGTGAAACTTCCAAGTTGGAGGGACTTCACCTCTATGCCACTGTTTTCAAAAAACTTTTTTCTCTGTTCCGGCGGCGCGTATTTGAAAGAATAGCGGATGGATTCCGCCGCCTTGCCGAAAAACTGATACGTATAATCAATATCCGCGTTGCCTTCGCCTTCAATATTATAGCGGATGTCCAGTTGATAGTAATCCTTCTTGTTGTCCAGCGAAGGTGTGGTGATGAAACGATACGAACCGTCTTCGTGAATCAGAAAAACTTTCGTGGGCAGGGTAAAAGGCGGAGAATCAAAAGATGCCGTTTCATTGGTCGCGTCCAGCCAGAAGTATTTATCCTGAAAAGGAACAGCGGCAATAACGTGATTAAATGCGTTGATGGACGGAATGGATTCATCAAAATATTTGCCCGTGGCCGGAACAAGCGCCGGCATCCCCTGAATACCGGCGATTTTCAGCATGGTCAGCAGCAAAACCGTTTTGTCTTTGCAGTCACCATATCTTTTCCGGAAGATTTCAAAGGCCTCGTGGGGCTTGTGTGTATGAGGTCCCAGCAACACGGCAATATATCGGATATTCTGAGACACAAAATTAAAAATAACGTTTATTTTCTCTTCTTCAGTCTTTTTGTCCGCAATCAGTTCTTTTGTGAAACGCTCCAGGTCCTCGTTGGATTTCATCTGTTCCCGGAAAAGTTTATTGTACCATTTGGAAATGATATTCCAGTCTTTCAACGTCCAGTAGGACAGTTGCGGGAAGGTTTCACGATCAAGCAAAGAAGGCATGCGTGATTCGGGAATGATTTCTTTCTGTGATTTGTTGACAAGGATATATCTGGTCTTTTTACCGTCTGTCTGGATTTGTGGGACCATCTCTGTTTTGAATTTTTTGTATTTCAGCTCCGTCCCCGCGGGCAGAACAATCTCGGCAATATCTTCTTCTATCGGAAAGAGATTCTGGCAGAAAAAAGTGTCCGCGTAGTCCATATCCAGGATCGGTTTGAGATTTTTCAATTCATAGGCTATTTCGATGACGCAGTCATTTTCGACAGCAGGCATGGTAAATTTTTTAACCTTGATGTCGGTGTAGAATTCATAGCCGGCGTGCTGTGAGGCATCCTGAATGTCTTTCTCGTCAAGGGCGATAATTTTTCCATCCGGTTTGATGGTGTTTGCAAAAATTATTTTAACCTCCTGATACCCCTCGCGGTATGAAATGGATTTCGTGGCGAAATTGCGACCACGCTCGTTGAATATTTTATAGCGTTCCAGTACTCTGGTGACACTGGTGCCGTCTTCAAAAAATTCGACATAACTATAGGAATACAGGAGATCAGCGCCCGCATTGGGGTGTTGCTCGGCTTTGGGGGCTTTTTCCAGAAATGAATAAACATTGCCTTCAGAAATGCTTCTGATATTGGGGTTGCCTGCCGAACACGATAAGATGAAAATTGATAATAAAATTAATATATTTCTGTGAAAGCGCATAAATTATCCTTGCTTTTTTTTCAATCATACAGTCTTTATCTGACGACGTCAAACCTTAACTGATATTTTCATGAAAAATTATCGATGATCAATAAGTATTTTCAAATAGAGCGAAAAAATATTGTAACGGTGCAGTTTATTATTGAAGGATACGGGCGCATGGCGACAGTTTCAACAGTGGATATTCAAAAAGCAATTGTCAGGATTTCAATTATGCCTGATTTTTTGCCGGAAATAGATGGACTCCTGAAAGAACTTCAATTAAAATACAGCATGAAAAACGTATCAGACCACCGGGAAAATTAACGATGTTCATGCTCACCCATACATACTTTTTACAGAAAATATTGGAATCTGCCGGTATTCAGGACGTGGAGCCGGATATTTATGTTTACAATGTCGCTCCGGATTTATTGGCCATCCATCCTCAAATAAGTGCCGCCAGAACCCATAATGTGCAGCGATCGCTCAGGGCGCCGGATCAATACCCGAAGTCGGATTATGTGATGTATCATCTTCTGATCGATGACCTTTCTCACCACGGTTACATTTGCTCCGGTTATCAGGAAGAATTCAACATCCATTCCAGAGGCTATTCCTATATAAAAGGGAATCATCTGGTTAATGCCATTATGTCAGTTTATAAAAGTATTGATAAAGACATTTCCGTCAGCGATGCTGTTTATCAATCTCATTTAATTATTGAAATGATTTATGATCTGGTGATTTTAAAACATATCCGCGCATACGGTACCATCGATATTCTTGTAGAGGCCATCCAATTCACCGTTGAGCGCAAAATGGATGAGTTTGTGTCAACGATGCACTGGTTATACGGTCTGCAAGAAAAAGAGATTATCGAGGTAATGAAAAGCGCCTTGTTTTTCATCACCCGGGAATCCATGGTCAGCATTATGAATATGGAAGGCCGGATGAATCTTTATAAAGATAAATTCGGCCTTCGCAGTGATCAAAAATTGTTTGATGATGGTCTGAAAGATTTGTTTCAGCGGGCTGTTGAACTGATTGACGATGACGAATTGTTTTATAAGGACACCGTTAAAGTTATAAAAGAGTACAACACGCTTAATTTTTTTTAAATAGCTTTCTGGACAAATCCCGAACGAATGCAGCGCGTGCAAACCTTGACCCTTTTCACGGATCCTGTTTTCTTATCAATGCATCGCAGACTCTGCAGATTGGGGCGCCACACCGCTTTATTTCTATTGTTCGCATGGCTGACTGTATTACCGATTGACGGTTTCTTTCCACATACTTCACAAATACGAGACATTTTTAAATCCTCCTGAAAATGTGCGACGTTACTAAACTATAAGGCAGCATTTTGCAAGCATTTTTTCACATATCTTCATTTTTTCAGTTTATTTTATGCATTCACGCTTTATGAGCGGACAAGAAACCAAATAAAACATAAGTATTTGATATTATGAATTAATTTAATGAGTCATCGATGCGGGCTGTCCTGTTGTTGCCAGAACACGAAGCCAGATGTCACTTTGCGGATCAATTTTCCTGTTCGAGGCGACTGCCTGAAGCGGCAAATGAACATATTCGTCCTTCATTAAAGCCACAAGAATTCCGGTTTTTCCCGCCATTCCGGCGTGAACGGCGTATTGCCCCAGCGTATTGCAATAAATATCGTCGGAAGCATTCGATGGAACGGAGCGAATCAGATAACTGGGTTCGATATATTTCAAATTAATTTCCACGCCCAGTTTCTTGAAATATTCGGTGATGGAATTTTTGAGCAACAGTCCGATATCCTGAAGCCGGATGTTTCCCGAGGGATCTCTTTCAACAGCCTTCTTGCCGCTTTCGAACAAATTCTGCCCGGCGCCTTCCGCAACCAAAATGACAGCGTGTCCTCTCCTTTGCATCCGTTTTTTCAGCGTTGTTAAAAAGCCGTTTCTGCCTTCCAGGTCGAAAGGCACTTCCGGAATTAAAACAAAATTTGTATCACTTTGCGCCAGAGCGGCGTTGGCGGCAATATGACCGGAATGACGTCCCATGATTTTAATCAAACCGATGCCGTTGAACGATCCTTTCGCTTCAACGTGCGCGCTTTTGATAGCGTCCGCGGCCTTTTCGATGGCTGTGTCGAAACCGAATGACTTTTGAATCAGATTGAGATCGTTATCGATGGTTTTGGGTATGCAGACAATCGCAATCTTCTGTTTTCTTTTATTGACCTCGTCGGTGATTTTTTCAGCCGCCCTGATGGTGCCGTCGCCGCCGATGCAAAAAAGAATATTAATGTTCGTCTTGATGAGATAATCGACGACAATGTCAGCGTCCTGCGGACCGCGGGATGTGGAAAGAATGCTGCCGCCGAGATTGCTGATATCTTTCACCGTATCCGGATAAAGTCTGACCGGTTTGTGTCCGAATCGCGGATTTAATCCTCTCAGACCGTAGCGGATGCCGACAATATTTTTAACCTTATAATTGTAATACAGGGCGATGGTGATGGAACGGATGACATCATTGATGCCGGGGCAGAGTCCACCGCAGGTAACGATGGCGGCTTTTGTTTTTGACGGATGAAAAAAGATTTTCTCGCGAGGTCCGGCCAGTTCCACGGAGAGAGGCCGTCCCTTTTTATCCGTCATTGAATCAAAATCATCGGTGTGAGTTTTGAATAACAATCGTTTCTTGTCATCTGTAAAGTTACTGATTTTCAAAGGCGACGTAATCGTTGGCCTGCCGAGACTGGCGATGGTGAAATTGTATTGCATATTCATTTCCTTTTGCTGGATACGTGTTTGACGGCGTTGACGCCCGATAGAACCTCTCCCGTAAAACCGGCATCCGCCAGTAATGACGCGCCTGTCAGATAAATATTACCGAACCTGGTTGTATTGCTTTTCGCGGCAAAACCGGTAAGGAAAGAGTTCCGAATATTATATTTGGGATTAACGACATTACGCTGTTTTCGGGAAAGACGGATGGATTCGTGGATGTCGAATAATTCGATATTTTCCTTTAAAAAAGGAAGGAAAAAATCCAGATGATCAAGAATGGCATCAGCCCTTTCGGCCAGTTTGTCTTCGCCCCAGACATCCTGATGATCCGGCAGAAAAACGGTGACCGAAAGCGGAGCCACGGATGAGGTGACCGCCTCTTGATTTTGAGATGCTCCGGATTCCAGAAGAATCAGGTTATGATCATCATAGATATCTTTGTTGACATCGCAGACCACGGCAACATGCCGGGCCATTTTTTCAGGAAGACATTGTGGCTTGATGCCCAGATGAAGGGTAAAGGGGTAAAAGGCAATTTTTGCCGGTCTGATAAAATCGCCGAAATTAAATTTCTTTTTGCGATCCAGGATCAAATGCATGTTCTGCCACTTGGTGCTGACAATTAAATTTTCCGAATCGATTTTTACCCCGACACCATTATCGTCTTTGTAAGTCACTTCAATGATCCGGTCTTTTCTGACGGACAGGATTTCACGATTTTTTACATACAAACCGTCAGCCACATCCAGTTTTCTGATCAGATCGTTAAAAAAAATGTGTTTCCCGTCCGGGAAATAATAAACACCGCGCAGGGGCGTGGCGCAAATGTAATCAGAAAAAAGAGAATTCGATTGATGATAGTGAAAAGAAAGCAGCGCCTGCTGCGCCTCCATTATTTTTTGAAAACAAGGATTTTGTGCAATGACTTTTTTGAATTTTATGTTGAAAAGGATGCTTTTGATTAACTGCGGAGCAAGTTTCAGAAAATCCAGAAAGTCACGTGAACTTTTCGGCTGTATAACAGGATGACGGGTGAACCAGTTTTCAGCGATTGCCGAGCTTCTTTCAATCTCATCATAAAAAGATTTGATCTCATTGGCCAGCTCCGGAAATTCTCTGATCAGCTCTCGGGTGAGATCATCCTTGTCATTGAAAAAATCAATTCTCTTATCAGGCAGAATGACCTGATAAGCTGGATTTAATGACGTTGTTTTCGGCAAAACCCCCAATTCATACAGCAAGGAGGAAAAGATTTCATGATCACCGACGCCGGTAAAGGGTGTTGAATCGGTATTAAAAGCAAGCTCACCGATCATGCTTTCACACGCTATGCCGCTTTCAGCGATCAGCGCCGTCTTAATTCCCCGGGAAGACGCTGTTGCGGCAGCAACATGGGAAGCAAGATCATCACCTATAACAATAAGTCCGTACATTGGAAAAAGTATTTCCTGGTTAATGATTGAAAAGATTAATCCGGGTGAAAATTACCGGTTTTTAATTATTACTTTACGCCCATTAATTTCCAGCCTGTTGTCGGCAAAAAGCTGGATGGCTTGAGGATAAATTTTGTGTTCTTCCTTTAAAATTCTGGCGGCCAGCGTTTCTTCCGTGTCATCGTCCATTACCGGCACTGCAGCCTGAATAATGATGGGTCCCGTGTCCACGCCTTCATCTACAAAATGAACCGTGCAACCTGAGAATTTCACACCGTAATCCACAGCCTGTTTTTGTCCGTGCAAACCGGGAAAAGAGGGCAGCAGAGCCGGATGAATGTTCATGATACTGCCGGGAAAAGCTTTGAGCAGTGTCGGTGAAATGATACGCATGAAACCCGCGAGAATCACCAGCTCCACTTCGTGATCTTTTAATATCTTCACCAGTGCCGAGTCAAAATCATCTTTGCTTTTAAAATCTCCGTTTTGCAAAACAGCACAAGGAATGCCGTGCTTTTTTGCCCTGGTGAGCCCATAGGCATCAGGATTATTACTGACAACAATTTTGATCACGGCTTTCAGTGATCCGTTTTCGATGTTGTCAATGATGGATTGCAGGTTGGAGCCGTTTCCGGAAATCAGAACCCCCAGTTTCAGTAAGTCAGCCATATTCTTATCTTATTCCTCGGTGATGACAACCTGTTCCTGTTTATCTTCTTTCTTTTCGATAAAGCCAATCTGATAAGCTTTTTCGCCCAAAACCTCGAGACGTTCAAGAACATCACGACTTTCTTTTTCGGCGACAATAATCATCATGCCGATGCCCATGTTGAAAACACGGAACATTTCTTTTTCTGCAACGTTGCCTATTTCTTGGATGACGTTAAAGACAGGTAAGATATTCCAGCTTCCTTTGTTAATGACAGCGCGGCAAGCCTGGGGAATGATTCTCGGAATGTTATCGTAGAATCCACCTCCGGTGATGTGAACCAGTCCCTTAATGTTAAAATTTTTGAAAAGATTGAGCAGAGGTTTAACATAGATTCTGGTCGGTTCCAGCATTTCCAGTCCGACGGATTTTTCCAGGCCAATAACCTTGTCATGGACGCTGAGTTTTCCTTTTTCCAGAAGAACTTTGCGCGCCAGAGAATAGCCGTTGCTGTGCAGGCCGCTGGAGGCAATGCCGATGATGCGGTCATTCACACTGATGGTGGAGCCGGTAATCAGTTTTTCCGATTCCACAACGCCAACGCAGAACCCGGCCAGATCGTATTCTCCAGGTTTGTAGAATCCCGGCATTTCCGCTGTTTCACCGCCCAGAAGCGTGCAGCCGGCCTGACGGCATCCTTCGGTAATCCCTTCGACGATGCTCACACTCTTCTCCAGTTCGATT
The DNA here is from genome assembly GCA_018056685.1 of Smithella sp. Taxonomy (GTDB): domain Bacteria; phylum Desulfobacterota; class Syntrophia; order Syntrophales; family Smithellaceae; genus Smithella. Next base: position 39,474 of record JAGPFC010000008.1, on the reverse strand, counting down.
TTTCCCGTGGCGAGATAATCCAGAAAGAATAAAGGCTCTGCGCCCTGAACGACGACATCATTTACCGACATGGCCACCAGATCGATACCGATGGTGTCGTGCTTGTCCATCATCTGGGCAATGCGCAGTTTGGTGCCCACGCCATCTGTTGAGGAAACCAGAACGGGATTTTTTAAATCCACCGTGTTTAATCGAAATAAGCCGCCGAAGCCGCCGATTCCGGAGACAACCTCTTTGCGGGCTGTTGTTTTAATGGAAGCTTTAATGCGTTCCACAAATTCATTAGCGGTATCAATATCGACACCGGCATCTTTGTATGTAATATTGTCAGTCATTTTTCACCTGTATAAATTTTGTTTGAATATGGAATTTCAGCGGCGTTGGTGTAACGTAAATTGAATCTTAAGTCAATCATTCCTTGCGCAAATAACATATATCTGTTAACAAAAAACATCAAATTCATTAATAATCATTGAGGTTTTCCGAACTTATCACGCGGAGAATGCGATGGATTCCAAAAAAGAAATTTTACAAAAAATTGAACAGCCACTGGCCTTTGCTTACCGTGATCAATTCAAAAATCTTTCTCACATTAAAGATCTGGGTAAATCTCTTTTACATCTCCTGCCGAAACTCAAAGAATCATTATTGCCTGCTGATCAGACCTTCAATAATCTCATCGTCGAAATGATGGAAATATTCACCGATTATGACTGGCAGAAACTCGAGTTAAAAAAAACCAAAATTGAACAGGCAGTCAGTCTGCTGACAAAAATAAAATCCGCTGTCGAGGCGTCCGCTGCGAATATTCCGCCTTATCCTTCCGATTCGAAAATTATCGAAAGAGTTTCCGAATTAAAAGACGATACCGCCAAACTTAACCTGCCCGTTCAGTATCTGAAAGGGGTGGGACCGAAAATGGCCGCTCGTTTTGCCGCCAAGAAAATTGCCACCGTGGAGGATTTGCTCTATTTTCTGCCACGAACTTATGAGGACCGGCGGGAAATCAGAAAAATTAATCGTCTGGAGGCGGAAAAAATTCAGACAGCAACCGGTACGGTTATGAGCTGCCAATACCGCCACTACGGCAGAAAGAAGATTCTGGAAACCATCATCAGTGACGGCACGGGAAATCTGACGGCAAAATGGTTCAAAGGCCAGATGTCTTACCTCACGGGCATTTTTAAAAAAGATACAAAAGTTATATTTACCGGAGAAGTCAGGCCGGATTACGGCGGTAAGCAGATGATTCATCCCGATTACGAAATCCTGGACGAAAAGGACGAAGACAATCTTCTCAATTTTAAGAGAATTGTTCCCATCTATTCGGAGACCGAAGGACTGCATCAGAAATATTTCCGCAAAGTCATGAATTTCGCGCTGGAGAATTATTCCCGATATGTTGCTTCACCGATACCGGAAAATATCTGCGAAAAAAGAAATCTGATGAATATCCACGAAGCGCTTTTATCGGTTCATTTTCCCGGCCATCACGATTCCATGGAACAACTTTTATCTTTTCGTTCTGATGCGCACAAAAGATTAATTTACGATGAATTTTTCTTTTTCCAACTGGGCATGGCTATAAAGAAATCCGGAAGGATTCTGGAAAAGGGAATTCCCTTTAAACTCGGTGGGGAGCTGCTGGGGAAATTTTATTCCATCCTGCATTTTGATCTGACAGATGCTCAAAAAAGAGTCATCGGCGAAATCCATCGGGATATGGCCGAAGGGAAAGCCATGAACCGGCTTTTGCAGGGCGATGTCGGCAGCGGCAAAACCATTGTATCAATGGCGGCGATGATTACCGCCTGCGAAAACTCTTACCAGGCGGCGATCATGGCACCGACGGAAATCCTTGCCAAGCAGCATTTTGAAAATATCCGTCTCTGGGCAGAGCCTTTGGGATTAAAGGCGGTTTTGCTCACCGGCAGCATGAGCAATTCGGCAAAAAGCGAGGTTCTTAACCAGATGCAAAACGGCGATGCGAATATTATCGTCGGCACGCACGCTTTGATTCAGGAGAATGTGGACTTTCACCGGCTGGGAATGGTTGTCATTGACGAACAGCACCGCTTTGGTGTCATGCAGAGAGCGACTCTTCGTTCCAAAGGCATCAACGCCGATGTACTGGTCATGACGGCAACGCCCATCCCGCGGACACTGGCCATGACCGTTTACGGCGATTTGGATGTCTCCGTCATTGACGAAATGCCTCCCGGAAAAAAGCGGGTGCACACAGTTGTTTTGCCGGAAAGCAAAAGGGACAAGGTTTATCAGACCATCGCCATGGAGCTGGCGAAAAGCCATCAGGCATTTATTGTGTATCCGTTAGTGGAAGAGTCGGAAACGCTGGATTTAAAAGACGCCACGAATATGTCCAAACATCTGCAGGAGGATATTTTTCCCAAATACCGGGTGGGCTTGATTCACGGCAGGATGAAGGAAAAAGAAAAAGACGAGGTCATGAAAGAATTTCTGGACAACAAAATTCAGATTCTTGTTTCGACAACGGTTATTGAAGTCGGCATTGATGTGCCGCGGGCGTCCTTGATGGTCATTGAGCACGCCGAGCGCTTCGGGCTTTCGCAACTGCACCAGTTGCGCGGCAGGGTAGGGAGGCGCGATATTCCCTCAAGCTGTATTTTACTGACGGACTATAAATGCTCCGCAGACGCGCGTAAAAGATTAAAGGTCATGGAAAAAACAACCGATGGTTTTATTATCGCCGAAGAAGACCTTTCCATTCGTGGTCCCGGTGATTTTCTCGGGACAAGGCAATCGGGCCTGCCGGATTTCCGCATTGCCAGCATCATCCGTGACGCCCGGATTTTGAACGATGCCAAGGAAGACGCTTTTGCCCTGGCGGCACGCGATCCGTTTCTGGAAAAACCGGAGCACTTGATTTTAAAAGAAACACTGATTTCAAAGTGGAACGGCAAACTGGATCTAGCCCGAACAGGGTGAAATGAGAATGATAAGGCTGGTTCAAGCTTGCAAGTACGAGGCTGGTTCAGGCTTGCAGCCTGAACCGAAATATTTCGAAGCAATCAAAATGATTGCTCCAGCGGGATTGTTCCAGCTATTCAATTATTGTTTCGGCACCAGTGTCAGCGTCTTTGTGTAATGCGCTTTTACATTTTCTTCTTTGAATGGAAAATTCTGGTACTTCCCTTCGAGAAACCCTTTTATGCCGTCATCATAGAAAGGACTGGAAGGATTATCCGACTGGCCGGTACTGTTGATGCCTATCAGTGGTTCATCGCTACCGAAATCCGCAATGATACGCATGGCTGGAATCAGCCAGACGTTAAAATCTTTTCCTAAATGATAAGCGGCAACATTTAAGGTAGTATGATCGCCGGGCGCAGGGAAGGGACCTCTGTCTAAATAACCGGAAAGAAGTTTAACCCCTGTCTTATCGATCAAATCCATGTATTCGGAAAAAAGCGTTGCGTCGGTTTTCCAGTAATAGGTGTGCAGTTTTCCCCACTGCCATTTTACAGGATTTTTGCCGCATTGTTTTTCCAGAATATCAATTGCATCCAGAACTGTTTTGGCCAGAATCTGGTGGCGTTCTTCTTTTTGTGGCGTGGTAATATCATCCCAGAAAGGACTTTCCTGGCAACGACTGGTCAGATGATCATCCAAAGCCGAATAAGACGTTAAATACGATTCCAGAAGCGATTGATAAGCCGGGGAATCCATGCCGCCCAGTTCGTCGGCAAAAAGATTTTTGCTGAGAGAAGACAAAAAGACGCCGCAGAAAGCCGCTCCCGCGGAATCCGTGCGCATGTTGCCGTCGAAGTTGTTTAAAATTTCCAAAGCTTTTTCCGTAGCTTTTTGCTGTTCAGGATTTTTCCATGATTCTTTCATCTTCTTTAAAGTTTGATCGTCCAGCAATGCCTCTTTAATGACCTTAACAAAAGGTGAGTGGACATCAAGTTGCATGGCTTTGGCTTCTTCCACCGTATAATTTTTTACTCCCTGCATCATTTGCTCGATGCGCTCGGCTCTTTGCGGATAGTACCAGGATGAGGACAGGATATGCGGAAAATCTGCCGGAACCGTTCGGTGGTTGGCTGTGCCAATGTATCCCCGTTCAGGATTTTTCAAAGACGGATGAAGGGAAGGATCGAGAAAGCCATTCCAGTCGTATTCGCCCGTCCATCCAGGGGAAGGACAAAGCCCGCGTCCTTTTTTACGCAGCGGAAAACGTCCTGTCACCTGCCAGGCGATGTCTTTTTCATCCGCCATGACCAGATTCAACGGCATCGAAGACGTGTTACTACTCGTAATTTTAAGGATTTCATCAACTGATTTCGAACGCATGATGGCAAAGAATGTGTCCATCGTCCTGTCCGGTTCCTTTCCGGCCCAGTTCAGGGCGATACCCAGCGTTTGATTGACCGGTTGTGGAACAAGTTCATGGCGGGGATCATCAGTCAGAATGCTGTTCAAGAGCACACCGTGCCGTGTTTCAAAGTAAGTCCGCGTAACGGTTTCCTTCGAGCCTTTAACTCGAAATGTTTCTTCTCTGCTTTTAGCTTTAAGCCATTTATCCTCGTAAAGATAATAAAGGCCATCGGATTCATGTTTCAGCTTCTCCAGGAAAATGTCCTGATCATCCGACATGACCATGGTCATGCCGATTGCCGTATGTCCATTATAGCCGGCAACAATTCCCGGAACTCCCGCAATGGCAATACCGGCGCCTTGAATTTCAGGACATTTCAAATGCATCATGTGCCAGATGGAAGGCATGGTCAGGGGCAGGTGTGTGTCGTTGGCCAGAATCGGTTTACCGGATTTTGTAAGTTTTCCGGATACCACCCAGTTATTCGATGCTGCGGTTTCACGGATCAGAAGACGGTTGGCCGCGGAAACAATTTTTCCGATATGTTCAATGTCCGCGGACGCTTTTTGCAAATCCAGAGCGTCCAGTTTTTGCATTTCTTCAAAGGGAAGGGGTTCGTCCGGATAGACAGGGAAAAGCCAGGCCAATTTTGCCGGTTCAAGCACCTGAGCAATATTGAGGATGTTGATTTCTTCATGTAGATTTTGTCCGAGTCCCAGTGTGAGAACAAGATATACATAGACGGAATCGATCGGCTTCCAGGGTTCCGGTTTGTGGCCGGCCATCGCGAGCATCATGGGAGTCGGGGAATTGGCCAGATAAGCATTGACGCCATCACTGTAAACTCTCAGCAGGTGATGGATTTCCGGAGAGGCTGACATGTAAAGAGTTTGTGCCGCCTCATTAAGATTTAGCGCTCTCATGTACATATCCATTTCCAGTGTGGCCTTGCCCATAAGTTCGGAGAGCCTGCCTTTACCCACCAGTCTGAATCCCTCCATCTGCGTAAACCGATCATATGCGCCGATATATCCCATGGCAAAAACAAGATCATCCATGTCGGCCGCTTCTATCATCGGGATGCCCATATTGTCCCGCCTGACGGTGACTTTTTCTTTGAGGCCGGGAACGATTTGATCTCCTTCCAGCGGCGGAAGAGAGTTGTCAAAGGCGGTATTCAGAAGCGGGGCGCAGCCGCTGATCAGCAAAATAATAATGGCGATCAATAGCTTGCGCATGTTGAGGAAAAAGGCACGAACAAAGGAATTTATCTTCATGAGACGCTCCTTTTTGAAAAATGGATTTAGGACTGTTCAGATTTATAGTAACAGACGGTTATGATCGTCAAGAAAAATGTTTGAAGCGGAATAATCGCAACATGGGGTACGCAACTTTTCATCTGAAGACTTGACTTACCAGGCAAGCGGATATAACTTTGCCAAAAATAAAGAAGAATAACCGGAGAATGATTTTGAGAATAGGCGTAATCGGTATAGGCGGAGTAGGGGGCTATTTTGGCGGAAAGCTTGCGCGTGAATATGAAAAATCAGATGAGCATGAAATAATTTTCATCGCACGCGGTGAACATCTGAAAGCGATAAAGCATAACGGTCTGCATTTATTCACAACGGAAGGAAATTATATTGCCCGTCCGAAAATTGCCACAGACCAACCTGCTGAAGCCGGGATTTTCGATTTGGTTTTCTTCTGCACCAAAAGTTATTCACTGGAGGCTTCAGCAAAAGAATTCAGCCCGTGCATCAATGAAAACACGGTGGTGATTCCACTGCTCAATGGTGTCAACAGCGCTGAAAGACTGCGCGCTGTTTTGCCGCAGGCTGATGTCATCGGCGGCAGCGTTTATATCATTTCCCATATTGAAAAGCCGGGGGTCATCAGGCAGGAAGGCGGTTCCTGCAAACTGACTTTCGGAACAGATGATTCTGAAAAGGCAAAAAAATATTCGCACATCCTGGATACTTTATTAAAAGCAAACATTCATGCGATATTGTCGGACAAGATTTCCAAGGCACTGTGGACAAAATATCTGCTCATGTGCCCCATTGGTTCGCTCACATCGGTTACCGGAAAAACCTATGGCGGCCTAATGGAAGATCCTATCCTTCAAAAAAAGGCGAGGGACATGATGATGGAAGTTGTTGCGGTAGCCAACGCTCATCATGTGCATCTACCGGAAGAAGCAGTCGATAAGGCAATGAAAATGATTGCCGGCTTTGATTATCATTCAAAGACCTCCATGCAGATCGACCGCGAGAGGGGCAGGCCAACGGAAATCGACGCTCTGACGGCGCATCTGTGCAAGGCGGGCAGGGAAGCAAGAGTTCCCACACCTCTGCACGATGAGATTTATGAAAAACTGAAATGAAGGAGAAGGGAAGATGAAAAAAATTCTTTGGACAATATTGATTACATCATTTGTTTTTATTTCGGGCTGCGCGAATCACTTGAATCACGTTGAAGTCAAGCAATTGGCGAAATCGACGAAAAGCTGGGACGGGACAAGCCTGCCTCAATATTCACCGGGGCAGCCGGAAGTTACAATTCTGAGAATAAAGATTCCTGCCGGAGCAAAGCTGGAAATTCACAATCATCCGGTCATCAATGCCGGTGTGTTGCTGAAAGGGGAACTTACCGTAGAAGCTGAAGACGGCAAAATTTTGCATCTGAAAGCGGGAGATTCCATCGTGGAACTGGTCAACAAGATGCATTACGGAAAAAATGAAGGCAAGGACGAAGCCGAAATTTTAGTTTTCTATGCCGGTATTGAAAATAAGCCGATAACGGTCAAATAGATAACATTTCTTTTTGATTTCCTGTGTTTCCTTCAGTTTATCATGGAAATTTAATTTATATTTGTTTGACAAAACGGCTGTTTTTGTTATAGGGAATACGCCGTATATAATTGCAGAAAATGAAAAAAATTTAAATAATATCAGGTGTATGTAATGAAAGAAATCAATATCGGGCTAATCGGATTCGGCACCATCGGAACCGGAGTGGTCAAACTGCTGAGGCAAAATGAAGAACTGATTACAAAAAAGCTGGGCGCCCGGCTTAATTTAAAGAAAATCGCCGATATCGATATCACGACGCCTCGCGGCGTCAAGGTCAACAAGGGACTGCTGACGAAAGACGCCCGGGAAATCATCAATGATCAGGACATCTCCATTGTCATTGAACTGATGGGGGGATATGAACCGGCACGCACTTTTGTTCTGGAAGCCATTGCCGCCGGCAAGCACCTGGTTACCGCGAACAAGGCCCTTCTGGCAACACACGGCAATGAAATATTTCCGGCTGCACAGAAAAATAAAACACTTATCGGCTTTGAGGCCAGCGTCGGGGGAACCATTCCGATCATCAAGACTTTGAAGGAAAGCCTGGTGGCCAACAGAATCAATTCGGTCATGGGCATTATGAATGGCACGTGCAATTTCATCCTGACCAAGATGACCGATGAGGATAAGCCCTTTGATGTTGTCCTGAAAGAAGCGCAACGGCTTGGTTTTGCCGAAGCCGATCCGACTTTCGATATAGAAGGCATTGACACGGCACATAAAATGGCAATCATTTTGTCACTGGCTTACGGCAAAAAAGTCAACTGGAAAGATGTTTATCTGGAAGGCATCACGAAAATCAGCCGCGAGGATATCGCTTTTGCGCGGGAACTGGGATACCGGATAAAACTGCTGGCCATCGCCATGTTCAGGAATGGCAAGGTAGAAGCGAGAATTCACCCGACCATGATTCCGTCCGGCCATCTTCTGGCCAACGTGAATCAGAATTACAATGCTTTTCATATTGTCGGCGATGCTTCCGGCCCGGTGTTTCTTTTCGGGCAGGGTGCGGGTATGATGCCTACGGCCAGCGCCGTTTTCAGCGACATCATTGACTGCGCCCGCGATGTCATCAACGGGACCAACAGCCGGGGGCCGTTGCGTTCCATTGATGAAAAGGTCATGACGCCGATTACACTTGTTCCGATGGATGACATCGAAACAAAATATTTCTTCCGGTTTGCCGCACTGGATCGTCCCGGTGTTCTTTCCAAGATATCCGGAATTCTTGGAAAACATAACATCAGCATCGCCGCCTGTATTCAAAAGGCTAGGGGCAAGAAAGGCGCCGTACCGATTGTCATGACCACCTATAAGGCTAGGGAGAAAGATGTGCGGAAGGCGCTGCAAAAGATCGACAAACTGGATGTGGTTCAGGATAAGACTATTCTGATCAGAGTGGAAGATGATTTAAACTGAAACAAAGAAGATTATATCACTATGAAATACGTTATATTGCTCGGCGATGGAATGGCTGATTATCCGACGGATAAACTGGGCGGAAAGACGCCTCTGCAGATTGCCTTTACTCCTTTTATGGATCAGATGGCGGCGGAAGGAACCATCGGCCTTGTGGATACCATTCCTCCGGGAGTTAATCCCGGAAGCGATGTTGCCACGCTGAGTGTGCTGGGTTACGATCCGAGAGAAACTTATACAGGCCGCGGTCCTCTGGAAGCCGCCAGCATGGGCATCGAGCTTGGACCTAATGATATGGTTTACCGCTGTAACCTGGTCAGCATCGGAGACAAGGATACGCCGAATGCGTTTATGGATGATTTTACCGCCGGCCACATTTCCAGCGAAGAAGCCAGGGAAATTATTCTTGATCTCAATAAAGAACTGGGAAAGCCGCCCTATGAGTTTTTTCCGGGTGTGGGTTACCGCCACTTGTTTGTCTGGCGCGAATCTCCCGCTGCCCCCGAGACAACGCCTCCTCATGATATCACCAGCAAGGCGATTGCTGAATATCTGCCTCGGGGAAATTCATTTGAAGAAGTGAATTCCGTCATGCGGCGCGCGGCGGAAATTCTGAAAAATCATCCGGTCAATGCCAGAAGACAGGAAGCAGGCAAGAAGCAGGCTAATTCCATCTGGCTTTGGGGGCAGGGGAAGAAGCCGCAGATTGTTCCGCTCACGCAGAAATATTCCATATCGGGAGGAATGGTTTCCGCAGTCGATTTGCTTAAAGGAATCGGAACCATTGCCGGTTTGAAAGTCTGTAATGTAGAGGGTGCAACCGGCTATATTGATACCAATTACACCGGCAAAGCCAACATGGCTCTGGATATTCTGAATTTCATGGATTTTGTTTTCGTTCATCTGGAAGCACCCGATGAAATGGGACACGAAGGAAATGCCGAAGGTAAAATCAAGGCCATCGAACTTTTTGACGAAAAAATTGTCGGACCGATTTTAAATAAAATCGATTCTTTTGGCGATTACCGGATCATCGTTTTGAGCGATCATCCCACTCCGTTGGATGTCCGGACACACGTCAGCGATCCCAGCCCGTTTGCTGTTTTGTCTTCACGTAAAGACGAAAACAGAACAACCGGCGTTTCTTTTAACGAGATCAACGCCAGGGAAAGCAAACTGATTATCTCACCGGGACATCTGCTGATGGAAAAATTTATCAATGACTGGAGGGCTGTTGCCGGTTCATAATTTATCCCGGGTGCGGGTGCTTTTTGCCGATACCGATGCCATGGGGGTGGTTTATCATCTCAATTATCTCAGATGGTTTGAGCTGGGACGCGGCGAGCTGATGCGCCAGTTGGGCATCCCTTACACGGAGTTGCAAAAAATTAATCTGAATATGCCGTTAATCAAGGTGAGTTGCAATTATTTAAAACCGGCAATCTATGATCAGGTCTTATCCATTGAAACAAGATTTGACTACATCAAAAAAGCGACGGTGAAGTTTAATTCACGCATATGGGATGAAAACAGAGAAAATCTGCTGGTGGAAGGATACAGCATTCATGTTTGCACAAACAATGAAGGCAAAATAAGAAGAATACCTCAACTGATTTTGGGGTTGATCGATCAATACAATATTAACAAAGGGGATTAAAAAATATGGCGGTAAAATTAACAAAAGAAGAATTAGAGGGACCGGATGCTTTTCAATCCACTGTTGAGTTGATCAGCGATTACATTGCTGAAAATAAAAAACGCTTTTATTCCATCGTCACGGCAATTGTTGTGGCGGTGATTATCGCTCTGGGTATCTATATCTATTGGGATAACTATCAAACATCCGCCCGCGAAATTTACGCCCAAGCTCAAAAGAATATAACTCCCGGCGCGGAGACACCGGTAATGGCACAGCAGCAGATAAAAGCGTATCAGGAACTGATTGCGAAATATCCGCACAGCTGGAGCGCGAGGATGGCTCATTATCATCTGGGCAATATTTATTACAATGCGGGCAACTATGATAACGCCATCAATGATTACAAAAAGTTTGTGGCTTCCCGCATCTCCGACAATGCCGGCATCAAATTTCTTGCCTTGACCTCGATCGGCTATTGTTATGAGGCAAAAAAAGATTACAAGGCGGCTCTGGAATACTTTGAGAAAGCGCAAAAAAGCAACCATGTCGGATTTGAAGCCGTCAGTTACAGCAATATCGGCCGTATTTATGAACAAATGAATGATAAGAAAAAAGCATTGGAGAACTATAAGAACGCTCTGGAGAAATCCACGGATCCGGCCAAAGCGGTTCTCATTAAATATAAAATATCATCGCTCAGTTAAGTCTGGAGGTTTAATCTTTTGAAAGTTTTAATGTCAGGAAACGAAGCTATCGCCCGCGGCGCCTATGAAGCGGGCGTTAGATTTGCGGCGGCATATCCGGGAACTCCCAGCACGGAAATTCTGGAACGTTTCTGCAAATATGAAGGCGTTTACGCGGAATGGTCAACGAATGAAAAGGTTGCCGTCGAGGTCGCGATTGGCGCTGCACTGGCCGGCGAAAAGGCGTTGGCAGTGATGAAACATGTCGGTGTCAATGTTGCCGCCGATCCGATCTTTACTGTCAGTTACACGGGAATCAGCGGGGCGCTGGTTATTATAAGCGCCGACGATCCCTCGATGCACAGCTCTCAAAACGAACAGGACAACCGAAACTACGCCCGGTTCGCGAAAATTCCGATGCTGGAACCGGCTGACGCAGCCGAGGCAAAAAAATATATCAAGCTGGCCTTCGCCATCAGCAAAAAGTTCGACACCCCTGTGTTCTTGCGTTCCACAACACGTGTTTCTCATTCCAAATCGGTTGTCGATCTTGAAGATCCCGATCAATGTGAAGATAAGACCGGTTTTACCTATAATGCTGAAAAGTATGTGATGGTACCGATCAACGCGCGCACGCAAAGAGTGGAAGTGGAAAAGCGCGAACGCGCCCTGAAAGAATTTGTGGAAACTTTCCCGGAAAATAAAATGGAAATCAATGATCCTGAAATCGGCATCATTACCGCGGGCATGCCTTATAACTATGCGAAGGACGTGTTCCCCGATTATTCATATCTGAAGTTGGGAATGGTTTATCCTTTGCCGGAAAAAATGATTCTTGATTTTGCCTCCAAAGTAAAGAAGATTTATGTTGTTGAGGAACTTGATCCCTATCTGGAAGAACAGATCAAGGCTCTGGGAATCAGAGTGATCGGCAAGGAAATTTTTCCCTACACCAATGAATTTGATCCCGGTATTATCAAAAACGCCATTAAAAAAAACCTTCAGGGAGCGCTTTCACCCTACAAGGAAAGTCTTGCCGCGCGTCCGCCGAATCTTTGTCCCGGTTGTCCACATCGCGGCTTGTTTTATGCGTTGAGAAAACAAAAGGCATATGTTCACGGCGATATTGGCTGTTACACGCTTTCGTATATGAAGCCGTTGGAAGGATTGCATTCCTGTATCTGCATGGGTGCCAGTATCGGTATGGCGCACGGTATGAGCAAGGCGATGAAAGAAAAAGGGAAAGGCAAGGTGGTCGGTGTCATCGGCGATTCTACTTTTCTGCATTCGGGCATCACGTCTCTTTTAAATATGGCTTATAATCAAAGTGATGCTTTAATCATCATTCTGGACAACAGCACCACAGCCATGACCGGCATGCAGGAGCATCCGGGAACCGGTTATACCCTGATGGGAACCGAAACTAAAAAAGTTAATCTAAAAGATTTAGTTTCCGTTCTGGGTATTGATAATATAAAGATTATTGACCCTATGGACCAGAAAGCGACCAGAAGTGCCATCAAGGAAGAACTGGGCAAGGACGGTCCTTCAGTTATCATCTCTCAAAGACCGTGTGCGCTGTTCAAGCGCAGTAATATAAAACCTCAACCGGCACTGAAAGTGGATACTGGCAAATGTGAAGGCTGCAGGTCCTGCATTGATTTAAACTGCCCGCCAATTTCGTGGAAAAAAGGTGTGACAAAGGAAGGTTCCAGAAGAAAGGGGGTTGCTTTCATTGATGAATCTTTATGCAACGGTTGCGGTTTATGTGCGCAGGTTTGTAAATTCGGAGCTATAAGTTAATTAAAGGGATAAAGCTAAATGTCTGAAAATGAAGTAAAAAGTATATTGTTTGCCGGAGTAGGGGGCCAGGGTATTCTACGGGCCAGTGATATCACCTGTGAAGTGATTATGGAAGCCGGTTTTGATGTCAAGAAAAGCGAAGTGCACGGCATGGCCCAGCGCGGGGGCTGCGTCACAAGCCATGTCCGCTATGGAAAGAAAGTTTATTCGCCACTCGCTGAGGCGGGCAGCGTGCAAATGCTTGTTTCATTTGAAAAAATGGAGTCTTTGCGTTATTTGAAATTTCTCCGGCAGGATGCTGCTGTTATCGTCAATACTGAAGAAATTTATCCGCCGGCCGTCAACATGGGTGATGCTCCGTATCCTCTCGATTCAATTGATTTTTTAAAGAATAATTACAGGAAAGTCATCCATTTCAACGCTGCTGAACTCGCTCAAAAAGCCGGCAATATCAAGACGGCCAATGTTGTACTTTTAGGCGCGTTATCCAATCTCATGAACATCGATAAGTCCATCTGGCAGGAGATCATTAAGAAATCCTTCCCTGAAAAGCTGATTAAAATGAATTTAGCCGCTTTTCAAATGGGAATTGATGCTTAAATTAACGGCGTTGATTTAAATACTGATTTCAAGGAATGAAGCTATGGCAGAAGACTATTATCAGGTTTTAGGTGTCGATAAAAAAGCGTCAGCGGATGACATCAAGAAAGCTTATCGTAAGCTGGCGTTAAAATGGCATCCGGATAAAAATCCCAATAACAAGGTTGCGGAAGAAAAGTTCAAAAAAATAAGTGAAGCCTATGCCGTTTTGAGTGACACGGAAAAACGTCAGCAGTATGATCAGTTCGGTTCAACTGACCGGTTCCGTCAACAATATTCCCAGGAAGACATTTTCCGTAATTTCGATTTGGATGAAATACTGAAGAGTTTCGGATTTGGTGGAGTCAGAGGCGGCGGCCGGACAACTTTCCGTAGTTCCAGAAGGGGAGGCGGTACTGCTCGCGATGATTATGACGATCCTTTCGCCGGAATTTTCGGCGGAATGAGAGGAGGTCGTCAGCAATACGCGAACATGCCTGAAAAAGGACAGGATGCTGAATATAACTTATCGATTACCTTGGAAGAATCCGTATTCGGCGCCGAAAAAAAAATTTCCTTTCAACTGGAAAACCGTATCGAGGACATCAGTGTTAAAATACCTGCGGGAATCAGTAGCGGTAAAAAGCTCAGATTACCCGGCAAGGGTTTATCCGGCTATAACGGCGGCCCAAACGGAGACTTGTATTTAAACATCAACGTACTTCCGCATCCTATTTTTGCGCGAGACGGAAATGACCTTTATATTGAGAAAACCATAAAATTCACACAGGCGATTCTTGGAACCACTATCGACGTTCCAACGCTTGACGGAACCACGAAAAGAATAAAGATCGCTCCCGGTACACAAAATAATACGAAAATCCGGATGAAAGGTTTCGGCGTTCCAGGTTTTAAAGGCTCATCCATTAAGGGGGATCAATTCGTAAAAATTAATGTAGAGGTTCCCCGAAAGCTTTCCGATCGACAGATGAAACTAATTCAGCAATTAGCAGATGACGGGATTTGATTTAAAATGATTCGAATAAGACTGCGCATGACTTTATTCTAAATTTTCATTCTAGGTCTTATAATATATGTTATGTAAACATGAGCAAGGGATTTAAAATAAAGATCAAAAGATCAGTGGATAAGTTCAACCTTCCCGACAACCCCCATCTGTTTGCCTATAATAATTATTATCCCTATAACTCCAGAAATATTAATCCCATATTCCAAAGCCGGTTCGATGTCTTTTTTACTTTTGACACGATTGCCTATCGCCGAGGCGGCGGCATCCGCCAGTGTTGCCGATGGAGAAATGACACAAACGGCATCCGCTTTCCCGAAGCTTATCGAGGGCCCTACCGTAGCGGATGAAGTGCAGATTCCCAGCGGTGTATCATTTGATTTGATGATAAAATTTACTTTGTAGCTTAAAGGAGATTCTCCGGCAAAAACTGAAACGGTGACATCATTTTTTGTTTTTAAAAAAATATCTCCACCGTTTTCTATAATCAGGTTGTCGGTAAGATGAAAAAGATCACGGGCGACGAATTCCGATACGGCACCGGCAACGCCGGCCATTGGACCCACCCCGCAAATCTTGGATTTAGCCAGCATTTCGCGAACAATCGGCGGAGCCAAGCGATCTTCCGCAACCGGCAACAGAGACTTTTTAAACTCAGGATGTTTTTTAATATAGGTTTCCAGGGAATGACGATGTCCGGCAAGTGACTTGAACGCTGCATCAGCCAGATTAATATCGGAACTGATTAATAAATCACTTTCTTCAATTTTTACATTACAGGAAAGAAGATTGTCCTTATTAATTAAAGATCTGTAGGTTCTTTCTTCATATTGTTTCATGGGAAAAAAGATAATAGCGGCCAAAGATGTTAATTGTAAATGGTAGCGCCCTGCCCCAAGATGGCGTCGGCTTCTTTTTTCATCTTATCATTGATATCCAGGCGGAAGCCGTCGCCAAGATAAACGATGGTTTCACTTTTCCCATTTCTGATGTGCATGTAGCTTTCATACCTGCCGCGAAATTTTTTCATGGAGGAAATCAGTGATGCGATATTTTCAGTGGATATTTTACTGGCATCAACCATAAAACGAACCTGCTTGTAAGGATTCTCCAGCGCCTGCGCCAAAGGAATAACTTCCTGGGCGATAATTGAAATTTTTTGATTTTCTTCTCCTCCGCTGATATCAAGAGATCCCTTGATCACCACAGGTTCTTCTTCGTGCAAAACAGCATAATATTTTTGGTAGAGATCAGCAAAGAAAATGGTGTTGATTGAACCGGTTAAATCTTCAACGGTAATGTAACACATGATGTCATTTTTCTTTGTTTTCTTTTCGCTCCTCGAGCTGATAATTCCTGCAATCGTAACGATATCTTTATCGTTTCTTGTATTCAAATTAGCTGAATTAGCGGTCGTGACCAGATTCAGGCGATCCGCGAAACGCAGTAAGGGGTGACCGGTAATGTAAAAACCCAGTGTTTCTTTCTCGATCGACAGAATTTTCTTTTCATCCCATTCGGGAACATCGTCCGGTATTTCGTAAGGTTTTAAACCGATTTCTCCTGATGAAGATCCCGGTGCAAGCTGGTCAAAGAAACTTGACTGATTGCTCTGTCTTTCTTTCTGGCTGCGCTGTGCTTCTTCCATTGCTTTTTCATAATGCAGCATTAACTGACTGCGTTTGTAACCAAGTGAATCAAAAGCGCCACATTGAATCAGGCTTTCAATGACCTTTTTATTAACCTTGCGCAGGTCAACACGGGTCAGAAAATCAATAAAAGTTGAAAATTTTGCCTCTTTTCGCACGGCAATGACCGATTCAATGGCCGCCTCCCCCACATTTTTCACGGCGGTCAGACCGAATCGGATATGATCTCCGGATATACTGAAATCCTTCTCTGATTCATTGATGTCGGGCGGCAGAATGTCAATGCCCATTTCCTTGCAGTTCGACATGTGTTTGATGATCTTGTCGCGGTTGTCTTTTTCACTCGTCAGGAGCGCGGCCATAAATTCAACCGGATAATGCGCTTTGAGATAGGCTGTCTGATACGTGATCATCGCATAGGCAGCGCTGTGCGATTTGTTGAAACCGTACTCGGCAAATTTTTCCATCTGTTCCCAGATGATTTTCGCCTTGTTTTCCGGAATTTTATTTTTCTTCGCGCCCTCAAGGAATCTGGGTTTTTCTTTTTCCATATCGGCGACTTTTTTCTTGCCCATCACTTTACGCAATGTGTCGGCCTGTGACATGGTATAACCGCCGATTACATTGGCGATCTGCATAACCTGTTCCTGATAAAGAATGATTCCGTAGGTCTCTTTCAGAATCGGTTCGAGCTGGGGCAATTCATAAGTGATTTTCTTTGTACCGTGTTTGCCGGCGATAAAATCGGGAATCATCTTCATGGGGCCGGGGCGATATGCCGCGATAAGCGCGATGATATCCTCAATGCAGTCCGGTTTGAACCTCACCAGCAGGTCCTTCATCCCGTCGCTTTCCAACTGGAAAACACCGTCTGTTTCCCCCTTCATCAAAAGCTTGTAGGTTTCTTCATCGTCCAGCGGCAGGTTGTTGATGTCAACGTCCGTTCCCTTGTATTCACGAATAAACTGAAGAGCGTTTTTGATGACGGTCAGTGTCTTGAGACCCAGGAAATCGAATTTGGTCATCCCGACCGCCTCAATGTCCTTCATGGAATATTGAGAAACAATGTTGTCATCCTTTGGCGCAAACAACGGCACTCTTTCCATCAACGGAGCATCCGAAATAACAACGCCAGCCGCATGAACAGAGGAATGGCGGTTCAGCCCTTCCAGCATCAGAGACAATTTTAAAAGCTTGTCAATCTGAGGATTTTTTTTCCGTTCCTCCGCAAAGCGGGGTTCCATTTTAAAAGCATCTTCCAGCCTGATGTTCAAAACATTCGGCACCAGTTTGGCAATCCGGTCCGCTTCACTGTATGAAATGTTTAAGGCACGACCAACATCGCGAATGACGCCCTTGGCCAGCATTTTCCCGAAGGTGCAGATCTGCGTGACCTTGTCCTTGCCGTATTTTTCAGTGACATATTTGATGACCTCGCCTCGTCGCTCCTGACAGAAATCGATATCGATGTCCGGCATGCTGATACGATCGGGATTCAGGAATCGTTCAAAAAACAGACCGTAACGAAGCGGATCGATGTCGGTAATCCGGATGGCGAAAGCGACGAGAGAACCCGCGGCAGAACCACGTCCCGGTCCTACAGGAATATCATTATGCTTGGCATGCTTGATGAAATCGGAAACAATCAGAAAGTAACCGGCAAATCCCATTTTCTTGATGATTTCGAGTTCTTCATGAAGCCGTTTGTTATATTTTTTACGAACGGTTTCCTCATCTTCCTTGGAATATTGCATAATGGCGGGCATTCGCTTTTCCAGACCGCTGATCGCCTTTCTTTCCAGATAAATTTCGAGTGTTTCTTCCGGATGCTTCACCTGAAATTTCGGCAAGTGGAATTTGCCGAATTCAAAAGTCATGTTGCAGCGTTCCGCTATCTTAACGGTGTTTTCAAGCGCCTCCGGTGTCGCGGCAAAAAGGGCCTGCATTTCCTGGGGCGACCGGACATAGAACTGATCGGTGGCCATGGACATACGATCTTTATCTTCGATTGTTTTTCCCGTCTGAATACACAAGAGGACATTGTGGGCTTCGGCGTGATCAGCATTCAGATAATGGCAGTCATTGGTCGCGATCAGTGGAATTGAGAGTTCTTTACTCAACTCAATCAGTCCCCGATTGGCAATTGTCTGTTCGGGGATGCCATTTTCCATGATTTCCAGATAGAAATTGTCTTCGCCGAAAATTTCCAGATACTCCCGGGCTGCCTTTCTGGCTTCTTCCATATTGCCCCGAACAATCCAGGAGGCAATCTCGCCATGCAGGCAGGCACTGGAAGCAATCAGGCCCTCGGAACATTCCCGAAGTAACGCTTTATCCACGCGGGGACGATAATAAAATCCTTCTATATGCGCCAGGGAACTCAATTTCATCAGATTATTATATCCCTGTCTGTTCTTCACTAAAACGACAAGATGCCGTGTCGCCTCCCCGATGGCCGCCGGTGTTTTATCCCGACGGTCTTTGGGAGCGACATAAAGCTCACTGCCGATTATCGGCTTGACTCCGTGCTTAAAGGCCTGCTGATAAAAATCGATGGCTCCGAACATGTTGCCGTGATCCGTAATGGCAACGGCAGGCATCGCGTATTCCTTGACCTTTTTAAAGAGTTCCTCCAGACGAATCATTCCATCCAGAAGGCTGTATTGGGTATGAAGATGCAGATGCACAAAATCAGAGTGTTTCATAAACTCACTTCATTGAAGGAAAAAAAATTATTAACAAACAGAGGATAAGAATTAATCCAGCCAGTAATTGGGCGCTTCTTTGGTAATGATGACGTCATGAACGTGGCTTTCTTTCAGACCCGCCTGCGTAATGCGGACAAAACGCGCCTTTTCGATCATTTCCGGAATGGTTTTGCAACCGACATAGCCCATGCCGGCCTTGAGTCCGCCGATCAGCTGCACGATGCTGGCCGAAAGCGAACCGCGGAAGGGTACCCTTCCCTCAATGCCTTCAGGAACGACTTTGGCCGGACCCTCGATATCATCCTGATAATAGCGGTCACGGCTGCCCATTTTCATGGCTTCCAGAGAGCCCATGCCGCGGTACACTTTATAACTGCGTCCCTGGAATAAAATGGTTTCACCCGGACTTTCTTCTGTCCCGGCAAACAACCCCCCGATCATCACACAACTGGCTCCCGCGCCGATCGCTTTCACGATATCACCGGAATATTTTATCCCACCGTCGGCAATCACGGGAATGCCTTTTTTGGACGCGATCTTGTATGTGTCACGGATGGCCGACATCTGGGGAACACCGACGCCCGCAATAATTCTGGTGGTGCAGATAGAGCCCGGTCCCACGCCGACTTTAATCGCGTCAACACCGGCTTGAATGAGCGCCTTGGCACCCTCCGCTGTGGCGACATTGCCCGCGATCAATTCGCATTTCGGAAAATTCGCTTTGGTTGCCTTGATGGCCTTCAGCACGCCTTCCGAATGTCCATGAGAGGTATCAATGGAAATCACATCAGCGCCGGCTGCCAGAAGCGCTTCAACCCTTGCCTCTCTGTCGATAATTCCAACGGCTGCTCCCACGCGAAGCCTTCCCAGGGAATCCTTGCACGCATTGGGATAACGGCGTATTTTTTCAATATCCTTGATGGTAATTAATCCTTTGAGCCGATACTCATCATCGACAACAAGAAGCTTTTCAATCCTGTGTTGATGGAGAAGTTTCTTGGACTCTTCCAATGAAATGCTGGATGAAACCGTGACGAGATTCTTCTTCGTCATGACATTGGAAACCGGCTGATCCAGATTTTCTTCAAAACGCAAATCGCGATTGGTCAGAATGCCGACCAGCTTCCCTTTTTTGACCACCGGCACTCCGGAAATGGAATACTGATTCATCAAGCTCAGGGCATCGCTGACTTTTCGGTCCGGTTCAATCGTTATCGGATCAACAATCATTCCGCTTTCCGATTTTTTTACTTTATCGACTTCAATCGCCTGTTGCTCGATACTCATGTTGCGGTGAATGATGCCGATTCCGCCTTCCTGAGCCATGCAAATCGCCGTGCGGGACTCGGTGACCGTGTCCATGGCCGCGGAGACGATGGGAATTTTCAGGGATATGTTCTTGGTTAATGACGTGGCCGTGTTGACGTCCCTTGGTAAAACATTGGAAGAAGCCGGCACAAGCAGAACATCATCAAAAGTTAAAGATTCTTTTACGGTATCATCAAGCATTTTTCCCTCCGTATTAAATTAAAGCCTGATTTTTGTTCTTATTATACCATGGCGCTTAGCGCCTGGTATAATTCGACTTACAAATTTCTACGCTAAGCTTCTGAAATTTGGGTCTCATTAATAAAATATTTTTCGCCGTTTAACGCAATGAAAAAACCATTTCCATTGTTCGTTTGTTCAATGAATTCAGCAATCTGATAATAACCCTTGCGCGTGAAGCGGGCGACAAACCTCCCCTGCTTGACACGGCAGTACAGAACATTATCTTTCCCGATATATAAAGAATGAAGATCCAATATTTCTGAAAATTCATCGTTCAGAACTATTTCCAATTGTTCCCTGCCGTCCCGAGTATTACAAGTTTTGTAAACAGCCTGCACAACAAAAGCAGTATCTTCCACGTCCAGATAACAGCTTTCTGATCCGAGTTCAATCAGGTATCGTCCGTTTTCATCGACTTTGAGGTGTTCGAAAAAAATACGCAGTATTTCTTTCCGGAACATATGGTTGCCTTTATAATACCACAGACCTTCTTTATCTATTTTGATATCATAACTGTCCATAATTTTAAAAAATCTTCCTGCTGTCTATCAATATGGTTACAGGGCCGTCGTTCACCAGTTCAATTTTCATCATTTCCTGAAACTTTCCCGTAGCCACCTGTTTCACTTTTTCTCTGGCTTTGCTGACAAAATATTCATAAAGCTTGTTGGCTTTCAGCGGTTCTTCCGCGGCGGTAAAGGAAGGCCTCCTTCCTTTGACGCAGTTTCCCAATAATGTAAACTGCGAAACAACCATCATCGCGCCCTGAATATCCAGCAAGGACTTATTCATCTTATCCTGTTCATCTTCAAAAATACGGAGATTGATCGATTTTTCCAGGATATAATCCGAATCGGCTTCTGTATCATCTTTTTCAACGCCCAGCAGGATCAATACTCCTTTATGGATGGACGATATTTCGTGATGGTGAACCCTGACACTGCTACGGTCAACTCTCTGGATAACTGCTCGCATGAATGATTCCGTCAAAAAATTTGTTTACGCTTAGCAACAAATTGTTGCGCATTCAAGTTATTTCTCAAAAAAATAACAAATGGCTTTTATGTTTCAATGATTCAATTTTGCTTGACAGGCCCTGTTTTTGTTGTTAAGGACACGCCGGTTTTAATTGAGGAAAGATTGTGGTCATTTCCGGTTTTTCTTCTTCAATGTCCATAAAAAAACAGAACTATACATACAAGGGGGGTTCTCAATGATTTGTAAAACTGTTAAAGCGGGATTTGAATGCGCTTTTATGACAAAAAACGGATGTGGCTTTGTCAACGGGAAATGCCAGACCATAATTGATAAATGTGAAGGTTGCGGTAAAGTATTTGATTTTGAGTCGGCAAAATACTGCAAGGTCTATCCCGAACCGTCCGCTAAATGGCTGACCGGAAGATGCCCGACAGCAACGCATGTTAAATTGGAAATTAAAGAAACACAGAAAATCAATCCGCTGAAAGCTTCCAAAAGAGCCAGCAAGAAAGCGTAAAATCAATCATTCGCAGGAATTAAAAAAGCCGGCTTTAACAGCCGGCTTTTTTTAACTCATCATTTCTTTTATTTGCTGTAATTCCTGTTTGATACGCATTAAAAACAATTTCTGCTTTTCGTTATCTTTATTTTCCGGTTCTTCATTATTGCGCAATTTCTGGAGCTGCTTTTTTGCTCCATCAATGGTAAATCGCTGAGCGTATAACAGGTTTTTAATCGTTAATAATTCCTGAACATCCTTCTTTCTGTATAAACGCTGAGCCGTTTTCGTCCGGACTGGACTGACGGTCTTGAATTCTGTTTCCCAGTATCGGATGACATAAGGTTCAACATCAAGAATCTTGCTGACTTCACCAATTCTAAAATATGCCTTGTCGGGAATCATTGTTTCCATACATTTCCCTGAAAAACTTGTGACCCAATATAAATGGCGAAAAAGAATTGTCACAATGCGCTCGGCATTGCGCCATTCAGATTTCAAGCTTAATTCAAAGCCTTGCGCAGAACCTGCGAAGATTTAAAAGTCAGAACTCTCCTGGCTGTGATCGATATCTCCTGTCCGGTCTGGGGATTGCGACCACGACGCGCTCTTTTTTCTTTTACCATAAAATTTCCGAAACCGGAAATTTTGACTTTTTCGCCTTTCGCCAGAGAATCCTTAATCAGGTCAAAAACAGATTCGACGATATCTGAAGAATCTTTTTTTGAAAAACCGAGCTTTTCGTGAACGTTCTGAATAATATCAATCTTCGTCATATTTTTACCTCCATTTAACTTTCTGTGAATTTTATGATCTTATTTTGGCACCAGTCAAATTGACGGTTTTCTGTACTATTTTTTCGTGAATAGCGCTGGCTTCTGCATCAGTTAGTGTTCTGTCGGCGGCACGGTATGAAAAACGCAGTCCCAGACTTTTTGTCCCTTCCGGAAGTCCTTTGCCATTATATACATCAAAAATGCTAACATTTTCAAGTAAATCTTCTTTTTGTTCCCATACCGTACTGATCATTTTGTCCGCCTCCATCGACGCAGGAATCACAAAAGCAGCATCTCGCATCACCGCCGGGTATTTCGACAGTTCCTTGTAAAATATGTGGCTATGGATGTATGGTTCGCTCAAAACGTCCAGATTAATTTCAAATATGTAAGCGTTATTCTTAAAATCGAATTTTTCTTTGATATCGGGATGAGTTTCGCCAGCCCACCCTATCTGTTTTTCATTCAAGAAAATTTTGCATGCTTTGCCGGGATGCAGAAAGGGCTCATCCGCTGTTGAAGCAAACCGGTAATGATCAATTTTTAAATCATGGAAAATATTTTCCAGACATCCTTTCAAGTGATAAAAATCTGCGTTGTTCCCGGCGTTCCAGAAATCATCAGTAAGTTTTCCGGTGATCAGTCCGCCCAGAATGTTTCTTTCTTCCGGCAGTTCGCCTTTTTTGCGGGCGATGAAAATCCGGCCTATTTCAAACAGTTTCAAATCAAAAGAACCGTTATTGGCATTTCTTTTCGCCGTATCCAGTAAACCGAAAACGATGGTGGTTCGCATGGCCGAGAGTTCTTCGCCCAGAGGATTTTTAATCCTGACGATGTTTTTCCTCTCATCATCATGGCGTAAAGACAACATATCGGCGGCAAAGGGCGTCCCAAAGCTGAAATTGACGACTTCCGTAAAGCCGCTGCCATTCATGAGCAGCCGGATTCTTTCTTCTAAATTCAGACGGGGAATACTTTCCTGTTCCGATACGGAAACGTCAGGCAAGGTGACAGGCACCCGATCATATCCGTAAAGCCTGATCACTTCTTCGATCAAATCAATTTCCCTTGAAATATCAACCCGGCATGTCGGCGGCGTGACGAGGTAAGTTCCCCTCCGCTGGTTTTTTACATCCATGCCGATGGCGTTTAAAATTTTCACGACATCTTTTGCTTTTATTTCCGTGCCGATGATCCCGTTGACCCGTTCCAAACGCAAGGGGATGTTTTCTGCGGATGGAACTTTCTGAGGATATTCATCGATATAATTTTTACAGATGGAACCGCCGGAAAGATCAGCAATCAGTTGCGCCGCCCGGTTGAGTGCTTTGACCACGCCCTCCGGATCAATGCCTCTTTCAAAACGAAAGGCCGCGTCCGTCGGCATTCCCAATTTACGCGCCGAACGACGGATGGACAACGGATTAAAGTAGGCGCTTTCCAGAAAGACATCTTTTGTGTCTTCCTTGACCTCGGAATTCAGGCCGCCCATGATTCCGCCAATGGCCACCGGTTTAACACCGTCACAGATCAGTAACGTGTCAGAGGGCAGGATCCGTTTTTTTTCATCCAGCGAAATAAATTCTTCATTTTCTTTGGATTTGCGAACGACAATTCTCCCCTCTTCCAGAAAACGAAAATCAAAAGCATGCAGCGGCTGACCCATTTCCAGCATGACAAAATTCGTCACATCTACAATGTTATTGATCGAGCGTAATCCGGCCGCTTCCAGCCTGCTTTTCATCCAGAACGGTGATGGTTTGATTTCAACATTTTTGATCATTCTGGCAGTATAACGGGGACAGGCATCCGCATCGATGATCTTAACGGACGTCATGGCGTTGATATCTTCCGACGATTCTTTCATCTTCACGGAGGGCAGTTTCATTTTCCCGCCGGTAATAGCGGCTACTTCGCGGGCCATGCCAATCATACATAAACAATCGGAACGATTGGGTGTGACGTTGACATCTAAAACCGTGTCTTCAATGTTCAATGCTTTTTCCAGTGACGTGCCCAACACCAGCTCTGCGGGCAGATGCATAATGCCTGATGCATCTTCGCCAATTTCCAGTTCTGCTTCCGAACAGAGCATTCCATCAGATGTCTCGCCGCGTAACACGGAGGATTTAATGGTGTATCCGCCGGGAATGGATGCCCCGACTCTGGCCAGCGGCACCGTATCACCGGCTGTGATATTTTTCGCGCCACAGACGATCTTGTACGTTTCCGTTCCATCCGTGACCTCGCATAAAGACAATCGATCGGCTGACGGATGCGGTCTGACGGATAAAATTTTCGCAACCACCACACCGCTGAAATTGGGACGGATGGTTTTAATATCGTCAACTTCCAGTCCCGCCATGGTGAGCGTGTGAGCAAGCTCCTGAGGCGTTAAACTGATATCAACATAATCTTTAAGCCAATTTAAACTGACCAGCATAAAGAAATGGTTCTCCTAAAATTGTTTGAGGAATCTGATATCGTTTTCAAAAAACAAACGGATATCGGAAATGCCGTATTTCAGCATGGCAATGCGTTCGAGCCCCAGACCGAAGGCGAAGCCGGAAAACACTTCCGGATCATAATTGACATTTTTAAAAACTTCCGGATCCACCATTCCCGAACCCAGGATTTCCAGCCAGCCGCTTTGCCCGCAGACGCGACAGCCGTTTCCGCCGCACATCACGCAGCGGATATCCACTTCCGCCGATGGTTCCGTAAAGGGGAAAAAACTGGGACGAAAGCGTAAAACGGTTCTGTCTCCGAAAATTTTTTTCAGAAACGCGGTAAGAATTCCTTTCAAATCACCAAAGGTCACCCCTTTGTCCACCAGCAATCCTTCAATCTGATGAAACATCGGCGTATGAGACACATCGGAATCCCGGCGGTAAACCTTTCCCGGTGACAGGATGCGCAGGGGCGGTTGAATTTTTTCCATCACCCGGACTTGAACCGGTGACGTATGCGTGCGTAAAACGATATTGTCTTCGATGTAGAAGGTGTCCTGCATATCCCTCGCAGGATGATCCTTGGGAATGTTCAGAGCTTCAAAATTATAATAGTCGAGTTCTATTTCAGGGCCCTCCACAATGGAAAAACCGAAAGAAGCGAAAACAGAGCATATTTCACGGCGGATCTGAACGACTGGATGAAGTCTTCCGTATTTGATGAATTTTCCCGGAAGGGTAATGTCAATCTTTTCTTTTAAAAGAATTTCTTCCCTGTTTCGAGCGGTCTGCCGCCCAATCGCTTCATCAATCTTTGCATTGAGAGAATTCTTCAGCTCGTTGCATAATTTTCCAAACAGAGGTTTTTCTTCATCCGGCACCTGAGCGATATTTCGCAAAAGACCGGTTAAGAGTCCTTTTCTGCCGAGATATTTGGTTTTAATATTCAAAAACTGTTCTTCTGTTCCTGCCGTATTTAATTCAGCAAGAGCATCTTTTTCCAGTTGTTGAAGCTCGTTCATCATGCCGGTTACTTGCCTTTAGCAATGGCTACAACCTGGGCAAAAGCCTGGGGATCATTCACTGCCAGATCCGCCATGATTTTGCGATCCAGTTCAATCCCTGTTTTTTTCATTCCGTCGATTAACCGGCTGTACGTGATATTATTATGACTGGCTTCAGCGCTAATGCGGGCAATCCATAATTGACGAAATTCTCTTTTTCTCGCCCGACGATCACGATAAGCGTATTTCATCGCCTTGTTCACCGCTTCCGTGGCCGTTCTGAGTAAACGGCTGCGCGCCCCAAAGAATCCCTTGGCCAGTTTCAATATCTTTCTTCTACTTTTGCGTGCGTTAACACTCCTCTTTATTCTGGACATTTTCTCTTTTCTCCTAATTTACAAATGTTGCTTTGTGATTCCCTGCTTAGATATAAGGAATCAGCTTTTTAATTTCTTTAGAATTGGCTGAATCCACCAGCGTTGATTTTCTTAAATTCCTTTTTCTTTTGGTTGTCTTTTTCGTGAGAATATGGCTGGCAAAAGCCTTGCTGCGTTTGACCTTTCCTGAGGCAGTAAGCGTAAAACGCTTGGCCGCTCCTCTGTGCGTTTTTAATTTCGGCATTTTTTTATCATCCTTTACTTATTGTTTTTTCGGTGAAAAAATCATCACCATGTTACGTCCTTCCAAACGGGGCTCCTGATCTACAATACAATCATTGGCCAGTTCATTTCTTATTTTTTCCATCAGCTTTCTGCCGATATCGGTGAAAGCAATTTCTCGTCCCCTGAACATCATCGAAACCTTGACTTTGTCATGATTGCTCAAGAACTTTCTGATATGTTTCATCTTGACCTGCACGTCATGATCTTCGGTTTTGGGTTTCAATTTAATTTCTTTAACCTGAATGATCGTCTGGCTCTTTCGGGCATCATGCATCTTCTTGCTCTGTTTGTAACGATACTTCCCGTAATCCATGATCTTGCAGACGGGCGTATCGGTTGATGCTGACACTTCCACCAGATCCAAACCAGCTTCCTCCGCTTTAGCCAGGGCTTCTTCCAGCGACAATACACCAAGCTGCTTTCCATCGTCGCTGATAACTCTGACGTTGGCGGATTTTATTTCTCTGTTGATTCTCAGATCCTTTACTATGGGTCACCTCCTGAAAATGATTTGTTTAATAGTTTATATCTATTGTTTCTTTTCACATTGATCCTGAATCAGGCGGATAAATTCGTCAACCGGCATCGATCCCAGGTTTTGACCGTCGCGGGAACGGGGCGCCACGGCACCGGCTTCCACTTCCTTATCGCCGATGACCAGCATGTATGGAATTTTTTGCATCTGTGCCTGACGGATTTTATATCCCAGTTTTTCATTTTCAAAATATCTTTCCGAGCGGATACCGGATGCGATCAATCTGTCATGAACGGTCTGGGCGTACGGAATGTGTTTGTCGGTGACTGTCAGAAGCATACACTGTGTCGGGGACAACCAGACAGGAAATGCTCCCGCGTAATGCTCAATCAGAACCCCCATGAAACGTTCGATCGCGCCGAGAATAACCCGGTGCAGCATGACCGGCCGGTGCTTTTCTCCATCCGCTCCAATATAACTCAAGTCGAATCTTTCCGGCAGCGTAAAATCACACTGGATGGTTGCGCACTGCCATTTACGTTTTAAAGCATCTTTCAGTTTGAAGTCAATCTTGGGGCCGTAGAAAGCGCCATCCCCCTCATTGACATCGTAACGGATGTTGTTATCCTTGAGCGCGTTTTCCAGCGCCGAGGTAGCCAGATCCCAATCGGCATCGGAACCGATGGATTTTTCAGGTCTGGTGCTCAGTTCCACTTCGTATTCAAAACCAAAAATGCCCATGGCGTAACTGACAAAATCAGCAATGGCGCGAATTTCCGAATTCAACTGTTCCGGCGTACAAAGAATATGCGCGTCATCCTGCGTGAATTGTCTCACTCTCATCAATCCGTGCAAAACACCAGTTTTCTCGTGCCGATGAACCGTGCCCAGTTCAAAATAGCGCAGGGGCAAGTCACGATAACTTCTGATTTTTGATTTGTAAATCAACATATGGGAAAGACAGTTCATCGGTTTTATGCCGTAAACCTGTTCATCCACTTCGGTAAAATACATATTGTCGCGATAATGATCGAAATGACCTGATTTCTTCCAGAGATCAACTTTGAGAATTTGCGGTCCCATCACCATATCGTAACCGCGTTTCAGATGTTCTTTCTTTTCCCAGTCTTCAATGAGATAACGGAGCAGCATTCCCTTGGGATGGAAAATAACCAGACCGGCGCCGGCTTCCTCATTGACCTGGAACAGATCAAGCTCTCTTCCCAGACGGCGATGATCCCTTTTTTTAGCTTCTTCCAACAGATTCAGGTAATCCTGGAGTTCTGCTTCCGTGGCAAAACCGGTGCCATAAATGCGCTGAAGCATTTTGTTGTTTTCATTCCCGCGCCAGTAGGCACCCGCAACGCTCAACAACTTGAAGGCTTTAATCATGCCGGTCGAAGGAATATGCGGACCTCTGCACAAATCAATATAACCGCCCTGCTTGTAAATACTGACTTCTTTGATTTCTGCCGGCAGATCATTGATCAGTTCGACTTTGTAATGCTCGTTTCTTTCTTCAAATAACTTGACAGCAGCCTCGCGCGTCAGTTCTTCCCTGATGAACGGATGATTCGCTGCCGCGATTTCTTTCATCCGATTCTCAATTTTGGTGAAATCATCAACAGTGAACGGTTCTGTATATTCGAAATCATAATAAAATCCATCTTCGATGGAAGGACCGATGCTCACCTTGGCGCCGGAAAAAACGTCCTGTACAGCCTGCGCCATGACATGCGAGATGCTGTGACGCAACACAGACAGGCCTTCACCGGACGTGACGTCAATCAAATCAAGTTTCGCATTTTCCTTGATCTGATAAGATAAATCGACCGGTTGTTTGTTGATTTTTACCGCAACAATGCGAGAAAAAATATCCTTGTTCCAGGTTTTCACAGCTTCGGCAGCGGTAATCCCTGAAGGAAAGGGCAATTCTTGATTGTCCGGAAATAAAATTTTAACATCCATAATTCAATTTCTGAAAATCCATTCTAATTTTTAGAGGGCATCACCGGTTTGCTGATGCCCTCCAAGCATATAACTGGAAACCTGTTTCTTTTTTTAAAATGGTAGGCAAGCAGGGATTTGAACCCTGGACATCCACCGCGTCAGGATGGCGCTCTCCCCCTGAGCTACTTGCCTGTGTAAATGCCAGTCATTTTAGGGATGGCTAAATAGCAGCAAATTGGAATCGTGTCAAGCTAAATATCTTATATATTAGCTTATTTTTAAGGTTGGCGGTTCAGAATTTTAATGCCTTTATATATATAAACCAAGCCGGAAAGAATCGTGAAGGAAGC
The DNA here is from genome assembly GCA_018056685.1 of Smithella sp. Lineage (GTDB taxonomy): Bacteria > Desulfobacterota > Syntrophia > Syntrophales > Smithellaceae > Smithella. The sequence continues at coordinate 10,057 of JAGPFC010000008.1, read as the reverse complement.
GGTCAGCCAGGAAACGATTTTCACCACCTGGTAGTAATCAATCATCTCGGAAGTAAACGATTTTAAAAACAGCGCAAAGAAAACAGTGCCTATTTGCAACGCCGTGGTCACCTTGCTGACAAAAACCGGTTTAATCTCATAACTTATTGACATCATTGATAATGTCATTATACCCATCAGAATGATAATGTCCCTGCTGATGACAATAACCGTCAGCCAACTGGGTATTAAGCCAAAGATGGACAAAGCGATGAAGCTGGTTGATAAGAGTATTTTATCAGCCAGAGGATCCAAAAACGCCCCCAAATCGGTTTGTTTTTTCAACAACCTGGCCAGTGCGCCGTCGAGAGCATCAGTGAGTCCCGCGACAATAAATGTTATCAATGCTTTAACATGTTCGTTTTGAATTAAGAATATGACGATGGCGGGAACAAGAATAATTCTTAGTAAAGATAAAAAATTAGGAATGTTCATTGTACGTCTTGTTTCAATTTTTTATTCTTGATTCTTTATTTTATACCGGAATGACAAAAATATTATCCGGCTGCTATTGTGAAGCATCCGTCCCTTTTTTTATTTTTTCAATTTCGGCTTTGATTAATTTTTCGGCTATTTCCGGAACCACTTGACGCGCGATTCTTTCCACGATTTCCTCTGAACGTTTCAGAATTTCTTTGTATAAATTTTCCCGGGCTTTGGGATCATCAACGACATCCACCAGGTTAAATATTTCTTCTTTATCCGGAGTGTTATTGTCATAACCGCGACCATCGATGATGATGACTTCCTGATCGCTGCCATCGTCGGTTTCGGATGAGATATCAGTCAGATCATATATTTTTTTTTCATCTTTGATGATGGGATTGGAATCCATTAAAAAATCTCCTCAAGCATTTGCCGGCAATGATGAATTTAAGGTTTGGAAAATCCACTACCACAGAGCATTCAACAGTTCAAGGAATATGTCTGAAAAAAAAAGGCGG
>JAGPFC010000008.1:0-8974 GCA_018056685.1 Smithella sp. | reverse complement strand
AAAAAAGGCGGACGGAAATTAATCATTGACATGTTTGTTGTATTTCATTTAATAAAAAAACATGAAAAGAATATTGATTACCGGCGGAGCCGGTTTCCTGGGTTCTCATCTTTGTGAAAGATTGTTGCAGGAAGGTAATGATATTATCTGTCTGGATAATTTCTTTACGGGCAGCAAAAAAAACATTCTTCATCTCTTAAATACACCGCATTTCGAATTGATCCGCCACGACATCATTAACCCCATCTATCTGGAAGTTGATGAAATATACAACCTGGCCTGTCCGGCATCACCGGTTCATTATCAGTACAATCCGATTAAAACCATCAAGACGAACGTCATGGGCGCCATCAATGTTCTGGGTATTGCCAAAAGAACGAGGGCCAAAATACTCCAGGCTTCGACGTCGGAAATATACGGTGATCCGGAAGTGCATCCGCAAAACGAGGCCTACTGGGGGAAGGTAAACCCCATCGGAATCCGCAGCTGCTATGATGAAGGAAAAAGAGCGGCAGAATGTCTGATGATGGATTATCGCCGGCAGAATGCCGTCAATACAAAAATAGTCCGTATCTTCAATACCTATGGCCCCAGGATGGCCTTAAACGATGGTCGCGTCGTCAGCAATTTTATCGTTCAGGCGCTGGAGAATAAAAAGATTACCATTTACGGCGATGGCACCCATACCCGTTCATTCTGTTACGTGGATGACTTGATCGACGGCTTAATCAGGATGATGAATGCGGATGATGCCTTTTACGGTCCCGTCAACCTTGGCAATCCGGGAGAATTCACGATTCTGCAACTGGCGGAATTGGTCATTAAACTGACCGGAAGCGGTTCGGCAATAGAATTTCTGCCGTTGCCGGCCGATGACCCCGCTCAACGAAAACCGGACATCCGTCTCGCATCGGAAAAACTGGGATGGCACCCCAGAACCAACCTGGACGAGGGATTATCAAAGACCATAGCATATTTTCGCGAAACGCTGAAAAACACATAAATCAATTACGGAGAAATAAAATCGAAATGAAGTTTAAAAAGAAAATTCTTTGTATCGGCGCCGGTTATGTGGGCGGGCCTTCCATGGCCATGATCGCTTTTAAATGTCCTGATTACCGGGTGACGGTAGTGGACATCAACACGGAACGCATCGACGCCTGGAATTCCGCGCAGCTTCCTTTTTACGAACCGGGCCTGGATGAGATTGTAAAAAAAACACGCGGCAGAAATTTATTCTTCAGCAAGGACATAGAAAATCAAATTAAAGAAAACGACGTCATTTTTGTCTGTGTCAATACACCGACAAAAAATTACGGGGCAGGAGCCCATATGGCCGCCGATTTGCAGTACTGGGAAAAGACGGCGCGGCAGATTCTTGAACATTCCAGATCATCCAAAATCGTCATTGAAAAGTGTACGCTGCCGGTGAAGACCGCGCTGGCGATGGAAAAGATCCTGTCCACGTCAAAAGGTAAAATTAAATTTGAAGTCCTTTCCAATCCTGAATTCATGGCTGAAGGCTCGGCCGTCAGCGACCTGGAAAATCCCGATCGCGTGCTGATTGGTTCGCATGAAACGAAAAGCGGATTAAAGGCCAGGGCTGAGTTAATGGAAATTTATCAACGCTGGATTCCTGCGAACAAAATCATCACCTCCAACATCTGGAGCAGTGAGTTATCCAAACTCGTGGCGAACGCCTTTCTCGCTCAACGCGTTTCCTCTATCAATTCCATTTCCGCTCTATGTGAGAAAACAGATGCGGATATCACCGAAGTGGCCAGAGCCGTCGGGATGGATGACCGCATCGGTAAAAGGTTTTTGAACGCCGGCATCGGTTTCGGCGGTTCATGTTTCAAAAAAGATATTTTGAACCTTGTCTATTTGTGCCGCTATTACGGTCTGGACGAAGTGGCAGCCTATTGGGAAAATGTCGTCAAAATCAATGAATATCAGCAGCAACGTTTTATAGCCGGCATGCTCAACAGCATGTTCCAGACGCTGGCCGGCAAGCGAATCTGTATTCTTGGCTTCGCGTTTAAAGCAGACACGAGTGACACCCGGGAAAGTCCGGCTATTTATATCACTCAGAAACTGCTCGCGGAAAAAGCTGAAATTGTTATTTCCGATCCCCGGGCTCTGAAAAACGCCGCCGTCGATCTTGCTGAAGCGAAAGGCAGGATCAAATATGTTGAAGATCCTTACGAAGCGACAAAAGGATGCCACGCTCTCGTTGTACTGACGGACTGGGATTTATACCGGAATCTGGATTATAAGAAAATTTACCGCTCCATGATCAAACCGGCTTTTCTGTTTGACGGTCGCAATATTATCAACCATCAAAAATGCTTTTCTATCGGCTTTAATGTTTATCCCATTGGCAAGCCGGCTTTGACACATCTGTAAGAGTATTCAAGCAATAAAGTCGAAGGCGTTTTTGATTAATTTCACTTCCATGGAACTTCCGGACATCGTGATCGCGACCACATCAAAGCGTGCCTGGACGTTGGTTAAATCTTTTGTCCGTAAATAATAGGCGGCCAGTTGTGAAATCTTTTTCTGCTTCTTCATGTCAACCGCCTCTTCCGGATAACCCAGGTCTTCAGACCTTCTGGTCTTGACTTCGATAAAAACAAGCCCTTCCTGGTCCCGGGCAATCATGTCTATTTCTCCCAGAGGACAGCGAAAGTTTTTCCCCAAAATCTCATAACCGTTTTTCTTCAGATAATCGGCGGCTACGCTTTCTCCTTTTTTGCCGGTAACGATTCTGGTGACGTTTTTGGGTCTATACATGGAAGTCAAAGCAAGCCTGCTTCAGGTTTTTAACGTGGAAGGATTTGCGATGTATTTTACAGACGCCGAATTCTCTGATGGCCTTGATGTGTTCTTTTGTTCCGTACCCTTTATTTTTACGGAAATTATACTGGGGGAACTGGCGATGATACATTTCCATAATGCGGTCGCGGGTGACCTTGGCGATGATAGACGCGGCGGCAATAGAAACGCTGAGGCTGTCTCCTTTGATGAGCGGTTTTTGCGGCGTGATGATGGGAATACGATGAATACCGTCCACCAGAAGAAAGTCCGGCGATGTGGAAAGTTCTAAAACCGCTTCGCGCATCGCGCCCAGAGAGGCCTGCAAAATATTGACATGGTCAATGACATCAGCGTCAATCACCCGCATTCCGACAGCGACGGCATCCTGCTCAATGATTCCATACAATTTTTCTCTTTTCGATGCCGACAGCCGCTTAGAATCATTGATTTCGGCATTGATATAGTCCGGAGGGAAAATCACCGCCGCGGCGACGACAGGACCGGCCAGAGGTCCCCTGCCCGCCTCATCAACTCCGGCAACAAAATGATAGCCGTCTTCACGGGCAATTTTTTCAAAAGAGTTCATTGAAAAATCTAAGGGGAACTTCCCCGCAATTTCTTTATTCTGAAAGAAAAATTATTACTGCTTGGATGCGTCCTTAATTCTAGCTTTCTTGCCCCGTAATTCACGTAAATAATAAAGACGTGATCTGCGCACCTTGCCTCTGCTGATGACTTCAATCTGGTCAATGATCGGCGAATGGAGCGGGAAGGTTCTCTCGACGCCGACACCGTAGGAAACTTTTCTTACCGTGAAATTCGCACGGCTGTTGGTACTTCTTTTACGGATCACAACGCCTTCAAAAGCCTGAATTCGCTGCTTCTGTCCTTCAATAATGCGCACATAAACCTTAACGGTATCACCGGTTTTGAACCCCGGAATGTCACCTCTCATTTGTTCTTTTTCTACCATTTCTAGGACGTTCATATTTCCTCCTGCAAAAAATGCTTATTTTTTTAATTAACCCCTGTAAGTCTATCCAGAATAATTGCCACTGCCGATCGAACGGACAGATGATTATAATCTTTAATCCCTTTTATCGGTTCCAACCGATAATCGGCTAGTTTGCAAATCTCATCGGCTATTCCCGATCCTGTACCGAAAACAAGAAGGTAAGGCGATGGATCGTTTTGCAAAATCCTTTGAAGCTCGTTGAATTTGACGACTTCACCGGAAAAATTTGCTCCGGTAACAATCATTTTGGGCAAACACTTTTCTTTTGCGCCAATGTCATCGATTACGCCTTGAAGATTTTCTCGAACATGAACCAATTCAAAAGCTGTTCTCCGGTCTTCATTGAAGCTGGCCCCATAGCCATTGCGCCAGTGACGGATAATTTCCCCAGCCATTTTGCGTTGTTCTTCTATGGGATTGACGATGTAAAACCCTTGGACAGCATAGGTTCTAGCCACTCTGGCTATGTCGTGGATATCCATATTGGCGATGGCGGTCGTGACAACCCGGCCTTCCCTGTTATATACAGGATAATGTAAAAGAACGATATAAAGCATCCAGCTTTTCCGAATATTATGACTTACTCGAAATAATACGGTCGATACCCATATATTAATAATTTCTAAAAATCAAGACTTTATATATCTTCTTGTTTAATTTTATTTAGAATTTTTTTGTCCTGCGCGGAGAGTTTAACTTTTTTCAGCAAATCAGGACGCCTTTGGTAGGTTTTCCTCAGCGCTTCCGTTCTTCTCCAAAGGTCAATGTCAGCGTGATGACCGGAGAGCAACACATCCGGCACTGCCCATCCCTTGTATCGGGATGGCCTTGTATATTGTGGATATTCCAGAAGATTGTGAGAAAATGATTCACTTTCCGTTGATTGAGGATTGCCCAGGACATCGGGAATCAATCGTGAAACCGCATCAATCAAAACCATTGCCGCCATTTCTCCACCTGTTAAAATATAATCACCGATGGAAATTTCCCGATCGACGAGATGTTCCCGGATTCTTTCATCAACCCCTTCATAGCGGCCGCAAATAATCACAATTCTTTTTTTTCTGGAAAGTTCCTCCGCGATTTTCTGATTGAAAACCTCGCCCTGTGGCGTCATCAAAATCACCGTCGGCTTCGCTTTTCTTTTTTTTCTGATAGCCGTTAGAGCTTTTTCCACCGGCTCCACCTTCATCACCATTCCGCACCCCCCTCCGTAAGGTGCGTCATCCGTCATCCGGTGTTTGTCTTCCGCCCAGTCCCGTATATCGTGGAGAGCAATCCTGATCAACCCCCTTTCCTGAGCTTTTTTCAAAAGGCTGAAATCAAGAGGCGAAGCGAACATTTCAGGAAAAATGGAGAGGATTTCAAAACTGATCACTATAATAAACCCTCCGGAATGACCACGATCATCATCCGTTGATCAATGTCAATGCGCTTGATGACATCAGAGATGGCCGGAAGAAGAATTTCTCTTCCAGCAGATTTGCAGATATAAACATCATTGCTGCCGGTTGGAAAAACGGATTCAATTGTTCCGATGAAATTTCCTTCCTGGCTGTAAACATTTATACCGATGATGTCGTGGTAGTAATATTCACCATCAGGAAGTTTTTTTAGAATTTCTCTGGAGAAATATACCTTGCGACCGACAAGATTCTTCGCCGCTTCCACGTCGTCGATTTCTTTCAATTCAATGAAAAACGCCTTGCCGGCCAGGTCAATCTTTTTGAGTTCGTAGCGTTGCTTTTGCCCCTGATCTTCTTCAATATAGATAACATCAGGCCGGGGAGCAATACTTCCGGTCTCCAGGTAAGACAAAACTTTTAAGCAGCCACGGAGACCACGGGTTTTAACAATCTCTCCGGCCTCAAAGAGATTCATTTGTTGCCTATTCAATTATTTCTAATACAGCCCTCTTGTGAGCTTTTGCTGAAGCTGCGCTTAAAATCATCCGGATTGCTTTGGCTGTTCTGCCCTGTTTTCCGATGACTTTGCCTAAATCCTCTTTAGCCACGCGTAATTCGATAACCGATGTCTGCTCGCCGATGATTTCAGTTACTTCAACCTTATCCGGATAATCTACCAAAGCCTGAGAAATATACTTGATCAATTCTTTCATCGCCATAACCTCCGCTGATTTTGATGTATTCTTTTAGAAGTAATTTTTACACAACAAATCGTTTACTAAGAAATGGTGGCCGTCAGTCTTTTATTTAATCTTAGCTTCAATCCCTTTCTTCTTCAGCAAATTAGATACTGTCAGAGTTGCCTTGGCTCCCTTGCTCAACCAGTGATGAACACGCTCTTCCTTTACATTAACTTCCGCCGGATTTTTCTTGGGATCATAATTCCCCAAGATTTCCAGAAATCTGCCGTCTCTTGGATAATCTGTATCAGCCGCTACAATTCGATAATAAGGTTTGCCCTTGGCGCCCATCCGAGTCAGTCTAATTTTAACACCCATTGATTTTTTCTATGACCTCCTTAAAATAATAATTTTTTTAAATTTTTATCATACATTTTTACATTTTAAAAGGGAAATTCCTCATCAATGATTTTATTCCCTCTTTTTTATTGAATTTTTTCATGATTTTTCTGATTTCCACATAGTTTTTCAACAGCAGATTAACATCCTGTACCGTTGTTCCACTGCCCAAAGCGATTCTTTTTCTTCTTCGTCCGTCAATGATCAGGTAATCATAGCGTTCTTCTCTCGTCATCGAATCAATAATGGCGGTGATTTTTACCAGTTCTTTATCGTCAGGTTCCAGATCTTTCAGGGCTTTCATCTTTCCTAATCCCGGAATCATGCCTAGAATATCTTTCATGGATCCCATTTTTTTGATCTGCGCCAGCTGGTTGCGGAAATCTTCCAGCGTGAAGCTGTTCTTTTTGATGCTTTTTTCCAGCTCCAGTGCGGCTTTTTTGTCAATATTCGCCTGGGCTTTTTCCACGAGCGTAAGAATATCGCCCATGCCTAAAATACGCGAAGCCATTCTCTCCGGATGAAAGACTTCCAGATTATCAATTTTTTCGCCCACACCGACAAACTTAATCGGTTTGCCGATCACCGACTTCAAAGACAGGGCGCTGCCGCCGCGAGCGTCACCATCCATTTTGGTCATGATGACGCCATCAATACTGAGGAGTTCATTGAATTTCGCGCCAACATTGACGGCGTCCTGGCCGGTCATGGCATCGGCCACGTATAAAATTTCCGCCGGATTCACCCTGCTCTTGATTTTCTGCAGTTCTTCCATCAGCAGGTTATCAATATGCAATCTTCCGGCTGTATCAATAATCAGAACCTCGTATCCGTTTTTCCGGGCGTCATCCACCGCCTGAGAGCAGATTTCGACGGGATCCTTCAACTTTTTATCTTCAAAAACACCGGCATTGATTTGTTTGCCGAGTATGGCCAACTGTTCGATAGCCGCCGGGCGGTAAACGTCTGCTGATACAAGACAGACTTTTTTCTTTTCCCTTCCCAATAAAAGTGCCAGTTTGGCGGCTGTGGTCGTTTTGCCGCATCCCTGAAGACCGACCAGCATGATCACCGCGGGAATCCGGGCGCCAAATTTAATGCTGGAGCTGACGCCTCCCATGAGTTCCACCAGACGGTCATGAACGATTTTTACAATCTGCTGACCCGGCGTAATACTTTCGAGAACATCCTTTCCCACGGCACGGGTACGGACATCTTCAATAAAATCTTTGGCCACCTTGAAATTAACATCCGCTTCCAAAAGTGCCATGCGGATTTCTTTCAGCGATGCATTGACGTTTTCCTCGTTCAGGACGCCGCGTCCTTTTAATTTTTTAAAAATGTTGTCCAGTTTTTCAGATAGATTTTCAAACATAATCCAACAACCGTTTCTTTAATTTTTCTTGATATCCGCATCCATTTTTCTAACGATGCAATTCGTTCCTGTTTTTTGAGCAATGACAGCCGCGATCTTTTGTGCTTTGGCCTGGTCATCAAATCCCGAGGCAATCACCCGAAACATGGTTCCCTTCCCTTTTATTTCAGCCTTCACGATTTCCGTGTGATATCCCATACCGGATATTTTTTTATTGATTTCCGCGGCTTTCGATTTTTCTTTTAAGGCGGCAACCTGGACGATGAATCGGCTTCCGGATTTATTTTTGGCATTCTCTTTTTCTTCCGCGGAAACCTTCGTCTCTTTCTTTTCTTTTTTCACATCTTCCTTGGTGATGATCTCTTCAATCGTCTGCGTTGCTTCTTTTTCAATCTTTTTATCGTCTGTCACAACCGGCTGATTATTGGTTTCAATATTGAATTTCCCCTTTTGCGCTTCTTCCGGATTTTGAACAGGCGTCACCGCCGTTTGTTTCTCCACCGGCGGTTCCATGTCGGATAAACCTTTTTTACTGGTCAGCGCGTTGTGGTAGTTGAGATTGATATTTTCTTCCGGAACGCTTTGCGCGATCTGCATTTTAGCCGGACGCCAGACCAGAGCCAGCGCTCTTTGCGGAAGGGACGTTATTTTTCCCGGGTATGTGTCAATATTTTTCCCGACATCAATGCCGAATAAAAAAGACGCACACAACAGGGCTGTCATCCCCGTGATAACGATGATAATTCCCGTCTTGCCAATCTTTAATTCAAAATTCTTTTCGTTGCTTGCAGCCATATTCGAATTAAACTTACATTTTTTCCGGCGCGCTGACGCCCAAAATATTCAAGGCATTTTGCAGGACAATCCTGACGGTTTTGATCAGAAAAAGCCTTGCCCTGGTCAATTTTTCGTTGTCGGAAATGACCTTGTTTTTGTTATAATAGCTATGAAAAACACCGGCCAGTTCGTTCAGATAAAAAGTCACGCGATGAGGTTCCAGAGATTTAACCGCTCCGTAAATCATTTCCGGGTAACGCACCAGCATTTTGATTAACGTTATTTCATCGGATTCTTTCAGCAGCGCCGGTTCGATATCACCGTACTCCGGAACATCAATGCCGCGCTCCTGAGCCATTCTGATGATGCTGCAAATACGGGCGTGAGAGTACTGAACGTAATAAACAGGATTTTCATTGGACTGCTTCTTGGCCAGTTCCAGATCAAAATCCAGATGGCTGTCTGAACGACGCATCAAAAAATTATAACGGGCGGCATCCCTGCC
>JAGPFC010000007.1 GCA_018056685.1 Smithella sp. | reverse complement strand
AGACGCCGAGTATGGTTTACTTCGGCTCACTGGCGCAGAAACAGGCTGCAGCATGAACATCAACCCTGAGCAGTTTTACACTTATAAATCCCTGTTCTCTGTCCGAAGAACCCAGACCACCTCAGTTAATTTAAAAAATTTTTCATGACGATGTTTTTTCAGGATGGTTTGGTAATTGAAAGCGTCGGTTCCGATACTTAAGAAAAAAGTTTCCTTTCCCATCTTTATCGGAAATATATTAAAGGATATGTGAAGAATGCCTTTATTTTTGATCCTGGCTTCAAACGGAATATCCTTGGCAAATCCCTGTTTTTTGATTTCATGTGTAAATTTGTTTCTCTGTTCCGGTGAAATGACGCCGAGTTCTGTCGATTGATGTCCGATAATCTGCTTGCGCGGCCATCCCCAGAATCTCATGGCAGTTTTGTTTGCCTCAATGTAGGTGCCGTCCTTTGCCTTGGTGATTACCATGGGAAAAGGTGATTCCATGAAATATTTGTTGACGAGATTCTTAATTTTGTTTTTTGCTTTTTGGCTGTTGTTTTTCATAAAAACTACATTGTCCTTTACAAAAAATATATCCAATATTTCTGATAATGCAATCCCTCCTTCGGGGGATTTTCAGAATGAAAAAAAATGTTAAATATAAAACAGATGATAAAACTAACAGGACTTCTAAAATAGTAAATCAATGGAAAGAAAGTAAGTGAGCCTATTAGAAGTAGTGCATAAGAAAGGGAAACATTATTTGATTAAGCCTAAGACTGGTTTTTTAGACTTAACGGTCTTGTCTGCCAAGCAAGCGATAAAGCCAAAAAGACTATCAATCAAAAAGTTTTTCAATATATTGATGAACTATTTTCAAACAAGGATCTCGTAAATGAAAAATTCAGCAAAATATCAAATTTCGTCATCCGTGAATGAAGATATTTTTGAAATTGCTGTAAAAGGGGAAGTAAAAAAGAACACCTTTGAAGAAGTGGTCCATGATGTGAACATGATTATAAAAGCAAATAACTTGAAGAAAACCCTGGCTGATTTTCGTGCTGTCAGTAAACGCCTTGATCCTTCAAAAATGTATCGTTATTTCAGAAAACATGATGTTCTTCTTTTGAATACGCAAAAGTCGACATTCCGGAAAGCATTCAATACAAGACTGCCGCAATCAATGCAGGTTTGAACTCGCTAATGTGGCTTACAGATATTGTTGGGCGAGCGCCTGGTTAAAAAGCAATTGATTGAATAGTTAGACTTTTTTGTGTTCTACAACTGGACATAATCGAAAAAACTGTTAAACTATATTTCAACAAAAGGAGATGTTTGATATGAACATAAAAGGTACCTTTTTGACTATAACAAAATCCACCATTATCGAAGCTTTCGGTTTAGAAAAATGGAACGCATTTATGGCTAAAATGGCGGAGAAGGATAAATATTTCAAAGACACGGTTATCATGACCATTACACTTGTTCCTGTAGAAAAATCTATCATGCTGCTGGACGGGGTGATTGATGAATTTTTCAACGGCGACAGAAAGAACTCCTATATCCTGTTTGGAAGAATTGCCGCAAAATTTGCCCTTACAAAGGGAAGTTTTTATCATTTTCTAATGCAGACAAAAGATATAAAAACATTTGTCGAAAACAACCTGCCGAAGATCTGGTCGATACATTTTGACGGAGGTTCTGTTACCGCGCGGTTGGAAAACAATGATGTATTGATTAATATTACCGACTTTCCCGTCAAAAACGAATACTATGAAAAATTTATTACGGCATACTATAAGCAAGTTCTCAAAATATTCGGTAAGAAATCAACCGAAACGGTCCTAAGGAGTATTTCCGCCGGAAATAAGGACGTGTATATAAAGTATGCACTGCAAGATGCTTGATCGTCAGGTAAGGACTGCAACGATTTAATGTTAAGATTGACGGTTGTGTTGAGGCTTTGATTGCATCTTCAAAAGGAAATTCTCAATACAGACAACTGCCCACTATTAAACTGTGGTAGGCGGCGTCAAGAGCTTGACTGTAAGTTAGTGTTCAGTATTTTCGATAGACAGCCAACCTCTCAATATGTAATAATTACAAATATCTTCTCGATAAGGAGATAAGTGTGCAAGACTCTATCACGGATCCGGTGGCATTACCGGATTCGGTTTTTACCATGTTGTCCGTTTGCGTGCAGAGCGGTGTCCACCTTCGTGTCATGACTTGGCGACCGAAAAAAACCGTGAATGAAGCTCCTATCGTTTTTGTTGCGGGATGGGTGTCGGCCGTATCCGGATGGATGCCTTTGTTGAAGGTCATGGCTTCCAGAAGGCCGGTTTATTATATCGAAACACGGGAAAAGAGATCGGCCCTCATTGAAAGAAGGAAACTGAAACCGGACGACTTCAGTATCAAACGGATGGCGGAAGACCTGATCAGTGTTTGTCAGCAACTGGGAATTGCCACGCCTACCACAACCGTGGTCGGCAGTTCACTGGGGGCGACCGCGCTGCTGGAGGCGCTAAAAGGGGGTAAGCTGACTGCGGGAACAGCATTCCTGATTGCGCCCAACAGTGATTTCAAAGCCCCGTGGTATTTGCAGTGGATGCTTTTTCTTCCGGCTTTTCTGTATCATGGGATCAAGTATTTTGTTCTCTGGTACTTAAGAACCTTCTTGGTGGATGTTAAAAAAGAACCCGAACAGATGATGCGTTATAACGATACTCTGCGTGTAGCCCATCCGCAGAGGTTTAAGCTGTCAGCCAGATCAGCCATTTATGATCATTACGAAGTCTGGCCAAACTTGAGCAGCGTGACCATACCTGTCGCTTTGGCTTATGCCCCCACGGATACGTTTCACTCATCGGACAATATCAGACTCCTTGCCGACAGATTACCCAAGGCAACCGTCATTGCCTGCCCGTCAAACAAATATATGCATAGTGCGGAGGTGATGCAGGATATTGAGGCGTTTGTCTGCAAATCGTCACCATGATTCTGATAAAAATGGACCGAGCAATAAGGTTTGTTGCGCTCAATGAAGGGTTGTAATGTTGACTTTCAAACAGTTGTCCTTGATTTTTAGTGATGATGACATCATGGGTAAACAAAGCACACAATTTAAGACGAGACTTTATTGTGAGACTCAAATTTCAAAAACGAATAACCTAAAGGTCACTATAGGTACATTGAAATTTGTAAGACGAACAATCCCGCGTAGCGGAGGGTATCATACCCGTGATTTTAAAAACTTATTCTCAATCAAATCAGCGATGCTTTTTATATCGTTGATATCGAAGCAGGGCACGCCGGTATCCAGTTTTACATCGGAAGCGAAGGCCAGCAGATTGTCTTCCTTGCCGCAGAGCAGTTCACGTTTGAGTGCCGTGCGGTAAACCTCAATCTTAGGAAAAGGATTGCCCTTGTAGCCTTCGGCAAGAATCACATCCGCGTCTTTAATGTATTTGTTTCTGATTTCATCCAGTGAATAATCGTGGTCGATGTCTTCAATCAACGCCACACGTGTGGGACAGGCAATTACCGTTTTGCACGCGCCGGCTTTTTTATGCCGCCAGCTGTCCTTGCCTTCGTGGTCGATATCAAAACCGTGCTGGTTGTGCTTGATGGTGGCGACGCGGTATCCCCTTTTGATGAGTTCGGGTATCAGTTTTTCCACCAGGGTTGTTTTGCCGGAATTGGATTTACCGACAATGGATATAAGCGGCACAGCCATGTTTAACATCATCCTTTCGATTAACGCATCGCCTTGTTAACAATATCCTGATCGAAGTAATTGCAAGACATGCCGGCATCCACCACAATCCCCGTGGCGTTTATGCCGCTGGAGACTGGCGAGAGCAGAAAGATTGCCGTATTAGCGACTTCTTCGGTTTTGAGTGCGGCTTTCCGGAGGGTTAGTTGTTCGGCAAAAAGATAATTATTCACGTAGCCGGGAATTCCGGCAGAGGCGGATGTTTTCAAAGGGCCAGCACAGACAGCATTGACGCGGACTTTGGAGATTGCGGATAAAGATTTTGCCAGAAACGCCACCGTCGCATCGAGCGCGGCCTTGATCGGCCCCATGTAACCGTAAGCGGTTGCGCGGGTGTTGCTGATGGAAATGGTAACGATGGAAGCGTCTTCTTCAAAAGAATTTATTAAAGCGTTGGCAATGGCGACCAGCGAAAAGCATGAAATATTAGTTGCCTGCAGATAATCCTGAACTTTCGTTTCATGAAAAGGCTTGAGGCCTTCGCTGTAGTTGGCAAAGGCGATGGAATGGACAAAACCGGCCAGGCGAATGTTGTTGTGCTGAAAATATTCACCCAGTTGACGAATGCTTTCACTGTTCTCTACATCGCAAATTAAAATGGTGCTTTCGGGAAAGAGCTTTTGAGCCTTGTTCCGGTTGTCTTCATTCTGAACAGAGAGAATCACACGCGCACCGTTTTCCATCAGATCTTTTGCCACAAAGAACGCAACGCTCTTTTTATTGGCAACACCGGTTACTAAAAATGTTTTTCCTGAAACCTGTAGAAAGTCCATTTCTTACCTCTAGTGTTCAGACGGCAGCAGCGCCGCCTGAAAGATAATTTTTAAAATTAATTTTTCCCCGATATGAATCGTGCCGCTCATATAATAAGCGTTATCCATGTGATCATCAAGTGTAACCTTGATGATCAGCGTATCTCCCGGTCTGGCAAAATTTTTGAATTTCGTGTCTTTGATTCGGGTGACGACACCCAGGCCCGGCTGCTGGTTTGCCCCCATTAATATGGCGCCGGTCTGAAAACAGGCTTCACATAACAGCACCCCGGGCATGATGGGATTGCCGGGAAAATGGCCCTGGAAAAAATACTCATCTTCGCGCAACGTTCTTTGTGTCGTGATGGAGTTGCCATCTCTGGAAATAATTTTATCAACGAAAAGAAACGGCGGGCGCTGCGGAATGGCGGCAAGAACTTCTTCCATTACAATCCCCCCGCGACGGTGACGGTCGTTCCGGTAATGTAAGAGGCTTCCCGGCTGGCTAAAAAGAGAACCGCGTGGGCGACCTCCTGAACCCTGCCGAAACGTTTCAACGGAATCATCTTGAGATATTCTTTTCTCTGTTCTTCGGGAAGATCACCGATGAGTTCGGTGTCAATAAAACCGGGTGAAACGCAGTTGACGGTGATGCCTTTCTTGGCGACTTCCTTGGATAATGATTTGGTCAGGGCGAACTGACCGGCTTTCGAGGCCGCATAGTTGGCCTGTCCCTGAAAACCGATGTCTCCGCCCAGCGAACTGATGTTGATGATTCGGCCGAAACGGTTGGACATAAAGCGTGATATGATTTCCCGTGACATGTAGAAAGTGCCGGTCAGATTGACTTCCAGAACCTTCTTCCACTGTTCGTCCGTCATTAATGCAGCAACGGCATCCTGTCGGATACCGGAGTTGTTCACCAGCACTTCCAGCGACGGGTATTTTTCGTCTAAATATTGAAACAGGTCTTTTACCGCCTGCGAAGAGGATACATCGTATTTCTGAACATCCAGCCGGTCGGCATATTGTGCATTTTTATTTTTAAATTCGTTGGCAGCAGTGTCGTTGGAGGAATAGGTGGCAATGACCGTTGCTCCGGTCTGAAGAAACGCTTCGGCAATTCCGGCGCCGATACCCCTGGTTCCTCCCGTCACAATAACCCGCTGATTGCTGAAATCAAACATAAGACACCTCAACCTAACTTTTCTAAATAGTTGTCCACTTCGTAAGACTGGATGACGCCGTAATTGGCCGCGCCCAGCCATCCGGACATGATAATTCCAACCGAACCGGTATGAAACAGACCCTGGATTTCCTTATCCAGTCCCATCGAAATTTCCAGCCCTTCGTGCTTGGTTCCGAAAGAAGCCCCTTTTTCGTGATGCGTGTATCGCTTGATGGTCAGTGGCGTTGCCGCTTCGATATAATCAATTTTTTTCGTGACGCCGGGAATGACTTTTTCCAGACTCACCAGTGTCGCCTCGATCAATTCCTGTTTCTTTGCTTTGTATTCTTCTTTGCTTAAATTCATCCAGTCTTCGAAGCGCGCGTTGGTGGAAGCGACGATCGTGTAGCCGGCGTCGGCCAACTGCGGCCGTAGTCTGGGGTAGTAAAGCGAAAACGTCCGGCTGGTGGTATTCATCGACAGAAGTTCATCCGTTTTGAATTCTTTGGCCTCCGAATAGAAGATCAAATCGCCGATATCCTCGATGGTTTCCCCTGCTCTGATGCCCATGTAAACCTGACAGGAACTGGTGTTGAGCCGCACCTTCTTCACTTTTTCAATAAAAGCCGGCTTGAATTTTTCCTCTCCGACCAGATTAAAAATCGTGCCGATGAGATTTCCGTTGGAAAGAACCGATTTGGAAGCAACAACTTCACCGTCAACCATGACACCCTGACAGACATTATTATTTACGACTATTCTGTCCACTTTTGATTTCAGACGAATATCAACGTTGTTCTTCAGAAGTTCTTCCTGCATCATTTCGATGACCAGATCGGTCCCGCCCTGAAATGTATAAACGCCTTTGCTCATAAAATTGGAGAAGACGATACCGTAAGTGATTGCGGGATCTTCCAGCGTGGAACCGTTGGCGTAAACAATCGGCTCAATCAGAAAACGGTGGACATCTTTCCGGCCGGGAAAGAAACTCTCCAGCAGTTCGCCGTTGGTCATTTCCTTGTTGTCGTAATAATTCATGTTCATGATGAGGTTGAAAAAATTATCCACCTGCTCTTTGGAGACTTTAAAATCGTTGATGAGCTTGCTGGTGAAATCCTCCACGGTAAAATCGGTTTCGATATTGTACAGCGGATTGATGAAGCGGACTCTCTTGAGCTGAATGATTTTATCGGCAATCGCTTTGCTCCAGTACTTGCGGCAGGTCTTGATCATCCCCACCGGAAAACCATGCAGCGAAACATCAAAAATATGTTTCCGGCGATGAAACCAGGTGGCAAATCCGCCCAGCTTGTCATGAGATTCCAGCAGGAGAACCTTGCGGCCATTTTTAGCCAGCTTATTGGCGGCAGTCATTCCTCCCAGGCCTCCGCCGATAATGACGACATCGTATTTTTGTGTAATTTTATCATTCTTATTAAAAAGCATTTATTTCCTCACTGTCAGATCCAAAGCCTGTTCTATGGATATTTTCGGATCGTAACCGAAATCGTTTTTCGCTTTTTCATGGGAAAAATAATGAGAGCGTGAAAATTGCAACGACACAAATCGCGTCATCGGCGGCTCTTCGTTAATTTTGAAGAATCTATACCAACTTTCAAAAAATAATCCAATATTAAAAGCAAGCCCTGCCGGTACTTTTTTGGTTATTGGAGAAAGATGATGGCGTACCAGAATTTCGTTGATAAAATCCCACAAGACGACCGGTCGTTCCTGGCCGATAAAATAAGCCTGCCCCGCCAGCGCGGACTGAGAAGACAATTTTTCGAAAGCCAGAATGTGCGCGTCAACTGCGTTTTGAATGTAGGTAACATCAACAAGATTTTTACCGGAGCCGACTATTTTCAGCCTGCCCAGTTTTGCTGCATGAACGAGACGGGGAACAAGATGCGGATCATCCGGACCGATGATCTGGTGGGGTCGCAGGGCGACGGTAGATAATTTTTCATCATTGGCCTGCAAAACCATCTGTTCGGCGATCGTTTTGGTTTCGGAATAGTAATTATAGAATTTCTGAGAGTAGGGCCTGGTTTCGTCGGCGCCGCAGATATCGCTCCCGTCAAAAACCACACTGGGCGTGCTGGTATAAATCAGTTTTGTTATGCCGTTGGCGCGGCAGGCGTTAAGAACATTCTTGGTCCCAATGACATTCGTCCGGTAGTATTCATCATATTTGCCCCAGATGCCGACACGGGAAGCGACATGAAAAACAACATCGATGCCTTTGAATGCCGAGGCCACATCGGCTTCGTTTTGCAGGTTGCCGCAGGTGGTTTCAATGCCCATTTCCTGCAATTGTTGATGCTTGCTGCGGCTGAAGTTCCAGACCTTGTGTCCTGCGGACAGCAGAGCGGCGGCTAGATTTCTGCCCAGAAAACCTCCCGCTCCGGTTATGATAATTTTCATATCTTACCCCGCGCAACGTCATCGGCCAGTTTCAGACGATCGATTTTGATGTTATGCCGGACATCCACCGGAAAATGATCGCAGAAATGAACTGATTTTATTTGCATGGTTAAGGAATTCTTTCCGGCCAGTTCCAACAACTCTTTTTCCAGTATTTTTTTATCAATTCGTTTACCCGCTTCATTTCTTTCAATCACGATGGCAACGGACTGGTTTCCTTTTTCTCCTAACGCGACAAGTGCGGAACGTCTGACGCCGGGATGCGCATTGAAAACAGCTTCGCAGGGTACGGAGCATAACAATCCTGAAGAAGTTTCCGCCCGATGCGTTTTCCGTCCGCAGAACCATATTCTGCCCCGGTCATCCTTGTAGCCCAAATCGCCAATGCGATGCCATATGGATTCATGGTCTTTTATTTTAGACAGGGCTGTTTCCCCTGGCGACTGATAGTAGCCGGGTGTCACGATATTTCCCTGAACAATAATTTCGCCGATGTCATAAGGGTTCAACCTTCTTGCTTTGGAGATATTTTCAATGATGTCATCGCTGATCTCTATGATGGCAACTTCCACGCCGGGCACCGGCGTGCCGACGCAGGTTCCTTTGCCCTGCGCAGTCAGCGTGGCTGTCTGCTCCAGAATTATTTTTCCCGAGATGTTGGCAACCGGCAGACTTTCTGTCGCGCCATAGGGCGTATAGGTCGTGCCGTTGGGAAGAATTTTGCTGAATTTTCTGTGCAGTTCATTTCTGACCGGCGCGCCGAACATGACCAGATATTTCACGGATGGCAGAGTAAACCTGTTTTTTTCGCAGTAATCTCCCAGCGCCTCCCAGATGGCCGGCGAACCGGCCATGAAGGTTACTTTGTTATCACTGATGTTCTGTAATAATCGTTGAGGATCGGCCTTGGCCGGTTGCGACGGATTCATGTCCGGAATGCAGGATGTCATGCCCATGCAAAGCGAGAAAAGGGAAAAGAGCGGAAAGCAGGGCAAATCAGTCTCATTTTCATTCAGAAAAAAAAGTTCCTGCAGGAGCCGTGTCTGTTCCGAAAAAATTTTATGCGTATACACCACGCCTTTCGGGCGGCCTGTTCCGCCGGATGTAAAAAGAATTGCGGCCATTTCGTCCGGCTCCAATTGAGCGCTTGCAAAGCCGGTTGGGGAATTTTCCAGCATGGCCAGAGGAAAACAATTTCCAATCTTTGGCCCTTTTGTTGTGACTTTAAACCGGACCGATTTAAATGACTTGCTAAAGAGGAGTCGCAATAAGTGCACTTCCGGCTCGGCGATCAGCCCTTCCGGGGCGATTTCTTCTATGGCCGTGAGCAGATTTTTTCTACCCATACCGGGATCAATCAAGACGGGAATAACGCCTATTTTAAAAAGAGCAAAGACCAGCGCGGGGAATTGCAGGGAGGGGCGGACAAACAAAAGCGTTTTGCTGCCGCGTCGAAATCCGATTTCAGAAAGCCCGTTGGCGTATTGGTTGGAAAGCGATTCCAAATCGCCAAACGTGATGGAGTCGTAGCGATATTTTTTACCCAGGCGACGGGGATATTTCACCGCGACCTTGTCTTTATGGATTTTTGCTATTTCGGTAAAACGATCAGCGATATTCATGGTTGGCAGCTTCTCACCGTCATTTATATAAATTTTTTCATTTCTGTAATGATTTCGTCTCCTGCATCTTCCAGCACGTAATGTCCGGCGTTCTCAAATGTTTTGATCGCGGCGTGTGGATAAATTTCGCGCCAGCGATTGAGAAAATAATCGTTAAAGCAGAAATCCTTCCTGCCCCAGAGAATGAGGATCGGGCATTTGTGTTTGGGCAGTGATAATTCGATGTTCTTTAATGTCTGGTAACTGCGATGACCGGGATTCATGGGAATGTCGGCGACAAATTTCGCCGTAGCAATGCGGTTGGCGTAACTGTCATAAGGGAATAGAAAACCGCGCCGGATCTCCGGCGACATTTTTTTGGCGACAGCCATATAGGTCGCGGTCAGCGCGAAGCCATTCAGGCGGCGAATCACCTGTTCGGCCAGAATGGGAATGCGGCATATATTAATCCTCAACGCGATGACTTCAGACGTATAGGCGGCGGTGTTCAGGATAACAATTTTCTTGACCAGCTCCGGATGTCGCTCGAGCAATCCGAATCCGATTGCACCGCCCCAGTCATGCACCACCAGGACAAAATTCTTGAGTTTTAATTCCAAAACGAGTTGTTCCAGATTGTCGATATGCTGTTTCAGTGTGTATTCATAATGCTGAGGCTTGTCCGAAAGTCCGCAACCGATATGATCCGGCACAACCACTCTGCGGGATTTGGAAAACTCCGCCACCAGATTCCGGTAATAAAACGACCAGGTGGGGTTGCCGTGCAGCATCAGCATCGGCTCACCTTTCCCCTCATCCAGATAGTGGAGGGAAAGATTATTCCTCAGTTTGAGGAAATGGGACTGGAAAGGATATAATTGATTTAACCAGTCGGGTCTTACCACTTCACCCCCAGCATAATCGAATTCAGTCCTGATCCGATACCCAGTAACCCGACCCTGCTGCCCCGGGGAATTTTTTTCTGCTCATCAAAAATATTGAGCGTGATCGGCAGGGCGGAAGCTCCGGTATTGCCCAGATATTGATAGGTGGTGCAGGTTGGACAATTCTCGAGTTTTAAGATCTGTTTCAAAAGCGTTTCGTGAGCCACGCCGACCTGATGGCCGACAAAGCAGTCAACATCATCGTTGGTCCATTCCAGTTCCCGTTTGGTTTCCGCCCACGTCTTTTCAGCCAGCGCCACGCCGGATTTCATCAACGCTTCGGAATCGGTTTCCATCATCAGTGAGTGGGTATCTCCGCCGCCGCGGCAGAGAACATTGGCGGAAGAATCGACCAGCGAAGCGCCGCCGAGCAGTAGATGGCCATCATCGACAAAATCCTTGTGTGAAACAGTATAGGCGACGGCCGCGGAGCCGATGGTCAGGTTGGCAATATATTTTTTGATGCTTTTTCGGGTAATATGTTCATCTTTCAGTAAATGTTCGATCGTCTGAAAAAGCAGCGGTCCTCCATTTTCGCCGGAGACGATCAGAGCGTGCTTAATGAGACCGTTGTCAATCATATTGGCAGCCACCACAAACGAACTCATCATGCCCAGGCAGGCGTTGGACAGATCAAAAAACATGATCTGTTCGCGCAGCCCCAGATTGTGATGAACAATCGAAGACGTTGACGGTTCGAGAAAATCACGGCAGACGGAAGCGTGAATTAATACATCAATCTGCTCCGGTTGAACGATCTTTTTCTCAAAGAGATTTTTGGCTGCCTGCGTGGACAAATCGCTGGGCATGGTTCCGGGAGGCCAGAAGCGCCTTTCCTTAATGCCGGTCATCAATTCGATACGACCTGCGGGCAGCTTGAGGCGCTGATAAAGAGGATCAAGTTTTTTTTCAATTTCCTCTGAGGTCATGACTTGCTCAGGAAGATGATAAGCGAATGAAGAAATGACGGCGTTCCTAAACTTCATGCGTTCTCTCCGTTCATGAGGCAGTGCAGGTTGGCCATCGAAATGCCGCTGAGCATGGCCCCGACGATTCCCAGAAAACCCTGATCTGTTCCGCAGATGAACAGGTTTTTGATGCCGGTGCGGCCATTCCTGGCTTTTTGCGTTGTTCCGTAAACGGCTCCCTGAAAATGACCGGTGTAGCGCGTAATCGTTTTCGGGGTGAAAACATCGTGATAAAGAAGGTTCGCCTGAAATTCGGGAAACAATTTCGCCGTCAGGGCCAGTGCCTGATCACGCACTTCTTTTTTCATTTGAAGATAGGTTGGCCGGTCCAGTTCATTCCATTTATCAAAGTTGGCGATGAAGGTGACGCGAATCAAACCTTCATCATAATCATCATAACCAAAGTTATTGGGAAAACAAATGACGGCGCTATGATAGTCCGTTAACGTCTGCGGCTTTTGGTAATCATATTTTTCATGGTCGTTATAAAAGATGATGGTGTCCCTGATACCCGCTTCCGACGGTTTTTTGTCAAAAAATAAGATGGTTTCCGTAAAGCTCATCGATCCGGGTACCGGATTGTTCACCTTTTCGGCAACGATCCT
Organism: Smithella sp.; assembly: GCA_018056685.1. Classification (GTDB taxonomy): domain Bacteria; phylum Desulfobacterota; class Syntrophia; order Syntrophales; family Smithellaceae; genus Smithella. The sequence goes on along the minus strand of JAGPFC010000007.1, from coordinate 114,767 downwards.
CATTGTTTCCGGCAGGCCCATTGAAGACATCACTTTATATGTTTTGATGGTCTCGCCGGAATCAAGCGTGACGCTGTTGACAACGCCATTTTTCACATCGATGCTTTTGACGCCCGCACCCAGACGCAGTTCACCGCCCAGTTGCGTGTATTTTTCGGTCAGTAAATGGATGACGGAGCGCACGCCGTTTTTCGGACGGCTGAATCCTTCCAGATAGATGCTTTTGAACATGATGACAAACTGGGAAAAATCCATGTCGTTTTCCCAGGCGCTGCCGTAAATCAGCAGGGGGCAGAAAAGCATTTCGAGGAGGCGCTCATCGGTAATAATTTCCCTGACTTTTGTTTTGGCGCTCTCAGGCCTGTTATTCAAATTGACATCATCAAAATTTTTTACGACGTCGAGCAGCCGGGCGAAATTGTCTTTCTGATCGGGAAACTTTTTTTCAATCTCATCGGTCAGCAGTTGCGGGTCATTGGAAAAGGAAAGGTCATGTTCAGGAAAAACTATCCGTGAGAAATTCTGCTGCGACAGCTCCAGCTTTTCGTAAGGGATTCTTAATTGTTTCAGCAGCTTGGTTAACGGCCGGCCTTTTTCACCCTTGCGGGCAAAGTTGGTCATGGCATGCAGGCCGACATCCAGTTTCCGGCCCTGCCTTTCATAATAGGAATTAAGGCCGCCGGCGACTTTATGCCGCTCGAGAATACACACTTTTTGATCGAACATGGCCAGCCTGATACCGGCAGCCAGACCCGACATGCCCGCGCCGATTATGACCGTATCATACTGTGCCATTATGCCGGGGTTAAAGCAAATTTGGGTCCCAGGTATTCAATGCAACTTTTCAGCGTGGCCAGTTTCATGTAATCTTCGGTCGGAACTTCTATCTTGTATCTCTTCTTCAGCTCCATGACGACATCGAGGAAATCCATGGAATCCATATCGAGCTGCTCTCTCAATCTTATGTTGTCATCAAGATTGGAAAGGTCTTCATCAATGGCGATCTCCGCGATGATATCAATGATTTTTTTCCTGATAGACTGATAGTCCATGATACTACCTCCCTGTAAAATATTATTGTTGATATTTTTTAATGATTAATATGGAATTAATTCCAAGCATCCCGAAAGAATTGCTCAGAATATAATGAACGTCCTTCTCGACAGGATCGCCGTTCACCAGATTTTTCATGCTGCATTTGGGATCGACATTTTCAATGATCTTGCATGAATGAATTTTGCCATCGGTAAAACTGGGCAGATTCCCGGCCAGCTCCAGCGCTCCGGCGGCGCCCATCGCGTGGCCGATGAAGCCTTTGGTGCAGTTGATGTAGGTATTTTCTGACTGTCCGAAAACGGTCCGGACGGCTTCAGATTCATTTTCATCTCCGGACACCGTTCCGGTCGCGTGAAGATTGACGATATCAATGTCATGAGGCGTGATCTTCGCCTTGGCGATTGCGGCCTTCATGCATTCAATTTGTCTTTGAGTATCCGGGAGCACAAAATCAACGGCGTCGGAATTGACATGATAACCGGCGATTTCAGCGTAAATTTTCGCACCCCGTTTCAGGGCATCTTCGAGTCTTTCCAGAACAAAAATGGCGCCACCTTCGGAAACGACAATGCCGTTGCGATTCACATCCAGGGGGCGGCTTGCTTTTGTGGGATCTTCGTGGAAACCCAGCGCGCCCTGGCTCTTGAAACCGGCAAAAATTCCGAATGTTCCGGTACTTTCAGAGACGCCTCCTGCTAAAGCCAGGTCCACTTCATCCAGCTGCAGCATTTGCATCCCGTGGATGATTCCGATATTGCCTGCGGCGCAGGCGGCGCCGATTGTATAGGCAGGGCCGGTGATGCCTAAATTCAGGCTGACTTCGCCGGCCGGCGCGTTGGCGACGGTTCGGGGATTATGGTGGTGAGACCACAGGCTCGCATCCAATTTGTTTTCATGCAACTCATATATTTCGTTTTCCGTCTCGACATTGCCATGTTCGGTAATGCCCAGATAAATGCCTGTTCTGTCCTTAATCAGTGAATCAACAGACAAGCCGCTGTCGAGGAGTGCTTCGTGAGCGCAATAAATGGAAATCGATCCGGCGCGCGTTCCCCGTCTGCGCATTTTTTTCTTTTGATAAAGAAATTCATCAAAATTGCAATTGCCCACGGCCACCTTGCCCATATAACGGACTTCCATCTCGGTAATACCTGATTTTTGATGAAGAAGAGCTTCACGAAAATCGCTGAGATTGTTCGCGTTGGGAGCCGTTAAGCCGACACCGGTAATGACAACTCGCGTTTTTGGGTTATAATGCATGGATTGTTTCCATTCAGCTTATTATTAAAAAATAACAATCACTTACCGAGATCTGATCGGACAGCTTCGGTTTCCACACTCAATTAAGATAAAACATTGAATTTAATGGCTACTTAACAGTCTTCATTCTGGATGTCAATAAAAAAGTTGAGGAAAGTCTCAATTTTCGTAAGAGCCTGTTTTTTTGATGATTTCCATCATGATTTTGGCACAGGCGAGTGTATCGGAAAGGGCATCGTGGTGTTGTAAGTCAATGTTAAAGTTTCTGCATACAGCGGGCAAATTGGTAGGATAAAGATTGAAGACCTGCCGGGCAAGTCGCATCGTGCATTGAAAATGAATATCGGGCCTGATGATTTTATGTCTTGCGCAGCATGACCAAAGGACCTTGCTGTCAAAAACGGCGTTGTGTGCTACCGCAAAATCGATGCCTTCAAAAAAAGGCTTGATGGATTTCCAGTGTTGCTTAAAAGTCGGTTCGTCCTGAACATGCTTCCAGGTAATGCCGTGAATGTAGGTGAAGACAAAAGATTTGTACGGGGGGCGGATGAGCAAAGATTTTTGTTCAACAATTTTATTATCTTCGATGCGAACCAGACCGAGAGCGCAGGCGCTGTCCGGATAGTAATTTGCTGTTTCAAAATCGAGAGCGAGAAAATTCATAAAAAAATTAAAAAGGGGCGGCTGCCGGGCCCGCCCCTCCATAGAAATGTCTGGTTAAGCGAATTTATTTTTTTCCTTTTGCTTTCGGGGTTGCCGGTTTTGTTGATGGCTTGGGTGTTGTCGTCGCCTTTTCAGGGGCTTCTTTAATGACATCCAAGAGCTCAATTTCAAAAACCAGCGCTGCGCCACCGGGAATGAGGGGAGGCCTGCCCTGATCCCCGTAAGCTATATCCGAAGGACAAATCAGCTTTGCCTTGCCGCCGACTTTCATTTTCGCCACACCTTCCGTCCAGCAGGGAATGACCTGTCCCAGCGGGAATTGAGCCGGCTCGTCGCGCTTGAGGGAACTGTCAAATTCCTTGCCGTCAATTAAACTGCCGGTGTAGTGTACTTTAACGGTATCCGATGCTTTAGGCTGAGCGCCGGTTCCGATTTTGATCGGTTGATAAATAAGGCCCGAATCCATTTTCTGGGCGTCCTTTTCTTTCGCCGCGTTTTCCAGATAAGGCTTGGCCAGTTCTTTTTGTTTTTGTGTGGCGGCCTGCATTCTTGCCTTGGCAAATTCGCTGATATTTTTTGCGTAGGTTTCCGGCTCGACGGCCAGTTTTTGACCTTTGGCAACGTCGGTAATGCCCTGTTGGATAAATTCATATTCGTCCGCCGACAGACTGAAAATTGACAGTTGTTTGGTCATCATCACGCCGATCGCGTAAAGCGTTTTCTGCTCATCTGTTTGAGGTTTGGCAGCCCATGCCGGAACAGCCAGTAACAAAATAATAAAACCAATGATAAATTTTCGCATAATGATCCTTTCTTAAATTTTTTGATGAAAATTTCGCTCACTATAAGAATCTCCGCCTGATGTGTCAAGGAATATTAACAGGCATGATGAATCATGAATATTTGTTTGACTTTTCATTCTCGCCCCATTAAGTTTTTATTCAGCTTGTATCGGAGTAAGGGCAGAAGAATGGGTTCAAAAAAACGTATTGTTATCACAGGAATGGGTACATTAAACGCGTTGGCCGGTAATGTAGCCGATTTCGCGACAGCCCTTCAAAAAGGCCAATGCGGCATTAAAGCCATTGATCTTTTTGACACGACGGGATTTCGCTCGCAGACCGGCGGCCAGATTAAAAACTTTGTCGCCGGCGATTATATCCCCTCGGATTTTTCCATCAAAAGAATGTCACGCGCGGACAAGCTTTCTCTGGCGGCGACCGTACAGGCTCTGCGCGATGCCGGATTGTATCCGCTGCCCGATAAATTCAAAGAAGAAACAGGGATTGTCCTGGGTGGCGGCGCCGGCGGCCTTTTAGAAGCGGAACCATTTTATAGGGATTACTTAAACCGTGACGGCAGGAACGCGAAGTTCTCCACCTTATCTTCTTTATTTTGCGCTTCTTCCGCTGACCGGATTGCCTCCGCTTTTGGTTTGACGGGCCCGAAATCAACGTTCATGACCGCCTGTTCCGCCGGCGCTACAGCCATAGGCTGCGCGCGCGATTTAATCGTCAACGATGATGCCTCCATCATGATTACCGGAGGGGTGGAACCCATGAGCCGGCTGACTTATGCCGCTTTCAACGCGCTGAAATCTGTCGATCCCGAGACCTGCCGCCCCTTTGATAAGGAACGCGCCGGCCTTTCTCTCGGTGAGGCCGCGGCCATTCTTATTTTAGAATCCCTGGATTCGGCTCTGCAACGAGGAGCAAAAATTTATGGAGAAATTCTCGGTTATGGCATTACCTGCGACTCTTATCACATGACGGCTCCTGATGAACAGGCATCCGGCGCCGTGCGTTCCATGCAGGCGGCGCTGCAAGACAGCGGCCTTTCCTCTGAACAGATTGATTATATTAACGCGCATGGAACTGCTACCCCCGTGAATGATGTTACGGAAACCCGGGCGATCAAGGTAGTATTCGGCAAGCGTGCTTATTCCATTCCCGTCAGCTCCACCAAATCCATGCACGCGCACACCCTGGGGGCATCCGGCGCGCTGGAGGCGGTTGTTTCTATTCTGGCTATACAACAGGGTTTTATTCCGCCAACCATCAATTATCGTCAAAGCGATCCTGCGTGCGATTTGGATTTCGTCACCTCCGGTTCCAGAAGGGCCGATTTGCGCACCGTGCTGTCCAATTCTTTCGCCTTCGGCGGGAACAACACGACGTTGATTTTCGGTAAATATTCAGAAAAGGGTACTGCTCATGAATGATAGACGGCAAATCGATAATGCGCAGCGCGTGGTGGTGACCGGCATCGGCATGGTGACGCCCCTGGGGATCGGCAGGAAAGAATTCGGCCGGAGGCTTTTCGCGGGCGAGACCGGTATCGCGGAAATCAGTTCCTTCGATACGAGCAGGCTCTCGTCACATCTTGGCGCGGAAGTTACCGGTTTCCATCCGCGTGATTTTATTTCCGTCAAAAACATACGGCGAATGGACAGGATATCCCTGATGGCGGCCGCATCGGCGCGTCTGGCCCTCGATGACGCCGGAATGCAAATCACCGATGCTAACCGTGACCGTGTCGGCATTGTTCTGGGAACGGCCTTCGGGGCGACGGACATTACCGCCCAGTTTCTGCAGACCCTTTTTAAAGAAGGTCCGTCCGCCGTCAATCCCATTCTGGTGCCGAATACGGTAATGAATGCCGCCGCCGGACACACGTCCATCGAACTGGGCTTTCGCGGCGTCAATACAACCGTAACGCATTTTGCGGTTTCCGCGGAAAACGCGATTGCTTATGCCGCGGCGGAAATCAGGCGTGGAACCGCGGATTTTATTTTTGCCGGCGGCGCGGACATTTTATCCGAATTTTATTACAAGGCGCTGACCCGGTTTCGCGCGCTTTCGCCCCGGGACGGTGGACAAGAATCCTGTCGTCCCTTCGATAAAGATCGCAACGGCACGGTAGCCGGAGAGGGTTGCGGAATCATTTGTCTGGAAAGCCTGCAATCGGCTTTAGTGCGGGGCCGTCAACCGTATTGTGAAATCAGAGGCGCGGGCATGGGATCTTCGCCCGCCAGACCCAATGTTTGGCCGCGAGAGTTCAAGGGCATTCAGCGGACCTTCCACCGCGCCCTGAAAAATGCGGAAATATCCATCCATGATGTTCAGGCCATTTTTGCGGCGGCTAACGGCGACAGGATTCTGGATAATACGGAAGCGGAAGCTTATTCGGAAATATTCGCGGATAAGAAGCCCTTCATCACGTCGATAAAGGGAGCATTGGGAGAGAGTTTTTCCGGCGGCGGCATCAGGGCCTGTGCCCTGGCCCTGGCCATGGAGAAAAAATCACTGCCTCCGACGGCCGGCCTGACAAGTCCCCTGAAGCCGCTGGCTTTTGTGACGGAAGAGAAAAAAGAAATAGAAATCCGTCATGCCGCTCTGGCGGGTGTTTCTTTCGGCGGAACTTATTGTTATTTGATTTTTGGCAGGTAAAATCGGTTTGCTTTTTTTGAATCTCAATGGAAAAATGAATAGCGCTACTTATCGAACAAGTTCATTTTATTGATTTGCTGATTCCGATTCAGAAAATCTCTTGCCTCATTCATATCGGTAAACCATTCCCACGCCAGACCGGCATTTTTCATCGCCGTTGCGTAGTGAGCGTTTTCAGGAAGATCCACGATAGCGGATTTAATCTCATAAAGAATGGAGGGTTGATTTCTGACAAAACGATAAATTTCCCCAGGCTCTATACGTTGCTCCAAGCCGCGCACATCAAAGATGGCTTTATTCGCATTTTGCGTTGTCACAAGAGCATTCATTTCATTAAGCAGCGATACAAGATCACTCCCCGCTGCCTTACCGGTTAAAGTCATTTCCAGAATGGCGTCGTTCATTGCCGTTGAGATTTGATATTTTCCATTGTTGCCCATTGACAGGTTCCCTGTTTATCACTTCATGGTTGCGTTAACAAAATCCCGCGGGAGTCGTGTGTTGTACACAATAATATTTGTTACTAAACCGGAGGATTTGATACTCCACCGTCCCCTTCCCAGACGAAAACTCCCGCGGGATTTAACGTGAATGTTTATGACGGTCATAAAATTATTGTACAGAATCTATCCTATTTTTTCACAATTTGCAAGAAATTTTAATGGATGCTCAATAGGATATTGTGTATATAAAATACTTATTATTTGAGAGAGAGAATATGCGAGCGCAGATTGGTCTTGGACTTGACCAGTCCCAGTTTCTTCCTGATATTATTCCGATGCGTCATAATGGTATGTTCCGATGCGTTAAGTATTTTAGCAATATCTTTGGAACTTTTACCATTTCTGATCATATCGACAATATGAATTTCCTGGGGTGTCAGGTTTTTATAGGCGGATTGAAAGTCTCTCATAAAGGGAGACAGGACATCCTGAAGATTTTTTTCCAGAATGCTCATGTATTTTTTAATGCGGTCATCCGGATTTGCCTGTTTTATCTTTTTTACATAAGGCAAAACGAGTTCATTGATGTTGGTCTGCAGTTTTTCTTCAAAGTCTTTCTGATCAATATTGCGCTGATTCATCACAACGCGCAGAGCGATATTGGCGTCTTCCAGATTTTCAGCATGCTCCTTCAGTTCCCGTTCCATGATTTTCTTATCGGTAACATCCAAGGCGTTGCCGATCATGCAATCCGCCCCCCGATATTTTATTTTTCGTGAGCTGAACAAGTAGGTTCTCACGGTCCCGTCTTTGAAGACCACATCCGTTTCGGTCCGGTCTTCCCCTGCATTCCATAGCTTTTTCACGTCTTCTAATACCTTGTTTCGATTCGCTTCCGGGTGGAAATCCAACATCTCCATCCGGCTGATTTCTTCCGCCGAATAGCCGGTGGAGATTTCAAAGTTTTTATTCCAGCGAATCAATTTTTTATTTTGATCAATCAGGTAGAACCATCCCGGCAGACTGTCAATCAGCGAATTGCTTAAGTCCCTTTCCTCGATAAGAGTCTGTTCCGCTTCCTTTCTTGCGGTGATGTCTATCACGACCATCATGACGTAGCGTTCATCTGCTATCTGGATCAGTTCCGCGGATTGAAGACAAGTAAGTTTTTTACCGTTTTTTATAGAATGGGTAACTTCCCGATTTCTGTATCCACCATTGCTAAGGAGCAGTTGAACCATCTGATCACGATCCTGATTCGGCCATAATCCTAACTGCATGGCTGTCTTGCCGATGGCTTCTTCTCTGGAAAATCCGGATTTCTGGCAAAAGGAATCACTGACATCGAAGATGACGCCATCCCTCAATCTCGAAACAACAAAGGTATTGGGCGACATGCGAAATATGGTGCGATAAGCCAACTCTACTGGAAGATTTTTTTGCCCTATTTTCTGATCCGGCGAAAGATTTTCCAATTCTTTAATTCGGTTTTTCAGCGCTTTTATTTCTTCCAATAAATGATCGATGTTGATTTCTTCCATGATGACATCCCTGTTGTTGATTAATGGTAAACCAAGAGTTTTCCGGCTCCTGTGTGGCTGTTCAAGAATAAAATTTCTTCGTCTTATACAGGCAAGACCGGTAATTGTCAATGCGCGTTGTGGTTTGCCTCATTTCAATGCACGCGATTAAGATTCGGCTGTTTCGTGCCTGATAAAAACGTTTCTGACGGGATAGGCGAATTTAATTCCTCTTGCCAGGAAGGTTTTGAATATTTCCAGATTAATCTTCTCCTGAACGTTCATATAAATTTTATAATCACGATCTGTCACAAAGTACACGACTTCATATTTCAAGGAGGAATCGCCATACTCCTTGAAATGCACACGGTCAAAACGGACATTTTCTGTCTTTTCGACAATCTCACGGATGATGGCACTGACTTCCTGCAATTTTTCCGGAGGGGTCTGATAATCAATCCCGAAGCCGAACACAATTCGCCTTTCCGACATCCGTCTGTAATTGCGGATGCGGCTCTTCAACAGATCATTGTTGGCAAAGATCAGTTGTTCTCCGCTCAGGCTGCGAATCCGCGTGGTTTTCAGTCCGATGTACTCGACCGTTCCGGAAAGAGAATCGACCTCTATAAAGTCACCAATGACAAACGGCTTGTCCAGGATGATGGAAAGAGAGGCCAGCAAATCCCCCAGGATATTTTGAACGGCCAGCGCGACAGCGATGCCGCCGATGCCCAGGCCGGCCACCAGACCGGTGATGTTGACGCCCAGATTATCGAGCAGCAGCAGCAGCACAATAATCCAGAGTATAAACCGGGAGATGAATTTTAAAAATTTGATGGTGGTAATGCTGGAAGCGTCTTGGTCCTTTCTCTGATGAATGGTTTGATCAAACGCGAAGGAAATACCGGCGCCGGCCCATAATCCCGCCTGCAATATCAGCAATAGAATAATCACTTTTTGCAGGGGGCCGGCGATTGCCGGAATGATATCAATCATGCCGGAGGCGATATAGGCGGAAATGATCAGGAGGATAAAGGATTTTGTATTGCGGAGCATGCAGACAAAGAGATCGTCGATCTGATTCTCTGTCGCTGCTGCCATTTTGGAGAGTTTGCGGATGGCGATGCTCTGGGTAATTTTCAGAGCGGCGAAAACAAGAATGAAAATCACGGAAGCTGCCAGCCAGCTTTGCAGGGTGTTCCCCCAATAAACTTCCTGTAATAAATGCATCCGGACTCCTTTTTTGTTATTATTATAACATTATTCATTTATTGCAACGAAGAAAATCTCAGTGAACAAAATTTTCATGAGAGCTTTTTCACAAACGGCTCATGCTCCCTGACGGTTCATGAATAATTTTATTGGCGTAAATTTGAAAATGTTGTAAATAATGCTTTGTTGCGTAAACTTTTAAATGATTGAAAGAAATTTTATGAATTTTACACTGATTTATCCGAAATGGGAAAAACTGGACCGGCAAACGCCTTTTATTCTGCCGCCGCACGGGCCGGTGGTTTTTGCCGCCGCTCTGCCCGATGATGTGCAGGTTGAATTTATCGACGAAAACATTCAGGAGATAGATTTCGATCGAACGGCGGATTTTGTCGGCATTTCCGTGATGCTGACGGCGCAGATCAAGCGCGGCTGGGAAATCGCCGCCAGATTACGCGCGAAAGGTGTCAAGGTTATTTTCGGCGGGATTGCCACCATGCTGCATGCTGAAGAAACCCAGCAACATGCCGACAGTGTTTTTCTGGGCGAAGCGGAAGGACGGATGGATCAGGTTTTTGATGATTTTCGCAAAGGCAAACTGCAAAAAGTTTATGACTACATGCGGGATTTGCCGCCGATTGAGTCTGTCGGAACGGCCTGTCGCGGCATTTTAAATCGCGAAGCATACAATTACCGCGGCGTGCAGATGGTCGATCTGGTGCACGCGTCCCGCGGCTGCCGCTTCAACTGTTATCCTTGCGCGGTACGCTTTCTGGGCGGCCGCAGTTTTCGCCCCCGTCCCATTGATAAAGTGCTTGAAGAAATGGCGGGCATCAACAACACCCGGCTTTTCATCGTGGATAATTCGCTCGCGCAGGATAAACAATGGGAAATCGATTTGTTTCGGGAAATGATTCCTTTGAAAAAGAAGTGGTGCTGTCATCCCATTGAAAACGACGATCAGGTTCTGGATCTGGCCGCCCAGGCGGGTGCGTGGTTTGTCTATCAGGCTATTTTCGATACCTCCGATTTCATTCGCGACCGCATCAAACGCTATCACGACTACGGCATTGCCGTGGAGGGAAGTATTCTGCTGGGGCTGGATTATCACACGGAGGATTACATTAAAAAACTGATTGATTTTCTCCTGAACGTCGATCTGGATATGGCGGAGTTTACGGTATTGACCCCATTTCCGCACACGAAGACTTTTGATGATTTGCATGACGCCAAAAGAATTTTTTCTTACGATTGGAATGATTATACCTGCGGAAAGGTCGTCTTTCAGCCGAAGGAGCTGACGCCGGAAAAACTTCAGGAGCTGTATTATTACGCTTGGGATAAATTCTACGAGGAAGAACCTCAGAATTATAAAATGTTTAAGTTGTTGAAAAAAGTCATGGATAAGGAAAAGGCGGACGGCACATACAAGCCGCGCGTCCGACGGACGGCAGACAGGGAAAGGAAGTTCGATGAAAAAAAACCATAACAAAACTTCTGTCGTTATCGACGGCAGTTGTGTCAGCTTTAACGATATGATCGCTGTGGCGCGCTACGGCGTACCCGTGCAGATCAGCAAATCTGCTAAATTCATCAAAATGATGAAGAGAACGCAAAAGGGGCTGATGGAATCGATGCGGCAGGGGATTCCTGTTTACGGCGTGACAACCGGTTACGGCAAATCATGCGGCAAACGCATGCCTCTGGAAATCGCGCTGAAAAATGGCGTCAACATTCTCGAATTTCACGGTTGCGGCACGGGCGAGCCTATTGGCATCGAAGAAACGCGTGCGGCCATGCTGTGCCGCATTATTTGTCTGGCGCGCGGGTATTCAGGGGTCTCGGTTAACCTGCTTCAGCAGCTGGCTGACTTTTTGAATCACGGCATAACGCCGGTGGTTCCCTGTGAAGGCTCGGTGGGCGCCTCCGGTGATCTGACGCCGATGTCCTACATCGGCGCCTGTCTGATGGGTCGGCGTGATGTCGTTTATCGGGGCAAAACCATGCCGGCAGCGAAGGCAATAAAACAAGCAGGACTTAAGCCTTACAAATACCTGCCTAAAGAACCGCTGGCGATGGTCAACGGCACAACCACCATGACGGGCATAGCTGTTTTAGCCGTGGAAAGAGCCTGGCGGATTTTATCGGCGGCGATTTGTGCGACGGCGCTCTCCATTCATGCCCTGAAAGGAAATGCTCAGCATTATCATCCGGTCATCTCGGAGGCCAAACCCTTCCCGGGGCAGACCTTTGTTGCGGCAAAAATCATCCATCTTTTAAAAGCCAAAGTGGCGGCGCACCAGTTGGAAGATGACGCGCTGGACACGTTGCAGGATCCTTATTCTCTGCGTTGCGCTCCACAGGTGGCGGGCGTTTTATACGACAGCCTGGAATGGATAAAAAAATGGGTGGAAATGGAAGCCAACAGCGCGAACGACAATCCTCTTTTTGATCCTGAAACCGGCGAGGTCCTGATGGGCGGGAATTTTTACGGCGGCCATATTGCTTTCGCGATGGACGGATTAAAAGCCGCGCTGGCGTCCGTTGCCGATATGTGCGACCGGCAGATTATGCTGCTGGTTAATCCGAATTTAAACCGCGGCCTGCCCGGCGATCTGGTCCGGAAATCCGCCGGAGAAAAGGGATTGCGTCACGGCTTTAAGGCCATGTCTATTTCCGCGTCAGCGCTGACGGCGGAGGCGCTGAAGGCCACCATGCCGGCGGCATCGTTTTCACGCTCCACCGAATCGCATAATCAGGATAAGGTCAGCATGGGAACCATTGCGGCGCGCGATGCCGAAAGAGTCTGCACGTTGACAGAACGCGTTGTGGCCATTCATTTGCTGGCGGCGGCCCAGGCCTGCGACATCAGAAACAATATTGAAACAAGACCGGCGCTGTCGAATCTCATGAAACGTATCCGTTCGGTCAGCGCCCCGGTTGTGGACGACCGGGCGATGGATAAAGACATCGCCAAAGTGTGCGCGGCCATTCAATACTCCGATTTCTTCAAATAAAACCATGAATGAAAAACAAAAAAGTTTTGAAGTAAAAATAAGCATTCCTTTTTTCGATCTTGATCCGATGCAGATCGTATGGCACGCCAACTACCTGAACTATTTTGAAGTGGCCCGCGCGGCACTTTTTGAAAGTCATGGCATTGATCTCTACAACTTTTTTACAACGCAACAGTTAATCTTCCCCATCATCAAAACGGCGACCAAGCATATCCTTCCCCTGCGCCACCGCGACGAGATCATCTGCAAGGCCACGCTGATCGACGCTCGCGTGAAAATCATTGTGGATTTTGAAATTCGTCGTGCCGATAACGGCAAGGTTTGCGCGCGTGGCCGTACGGAACAGGTGACGGTTAAAGTTCCCGAGATGGAAACCGTTTTCAGAGTTCCGCAGGAAATTCGCAACGCGTTCGGTTTCTAAAATGGAAGAGATTTTGAAGAAATCTTTTATCGCCGGTCTGGAGAGGCTTGTTGCCCGCGCGGATTTGCTTGATTCCATCAATGTCTTTCCCGTCGCCGACGGCGACACCGGCAGAAATCTCACAGTCAGTCTTTTCGCTCTGCGCGCTGTCGGCCAACCTGAACAAAACATTATCCACGAACTTTTAGTGTCGGCGCGCGGCAATTCCGGCAATATCGCCTCGCAGTTTTTTTCCGCTTTTTGCAGGGCTGAAAATGTTTCGCAACTGGGAGACCGCGCCAAAGAGGGCGCGAAGAAAGCCTGGCTGGCGGTAAGCAATCCCCGGACGGGCACGATGCTGAGTGTCTTTGACGCTTTGGCCCATTCTTTGACAGGGGAAACAAAATCTGACCAACCAACGGTGAACGCAATCATTGCCTCTCTGGAAAAGGCCGTCCACGAAACCCATGAACAACTGCCAAGATTGAAGGAAGCCGGGGTGGTGGATGCCGGCGCTCTGGGGATCTATATTTTTTTTGAGGGTTTTTTCTACACGCTTGCGGGGATTCCGGATAATTGCCGCCCCGTAACGGAAACGTTCAAAGACCGGCTCAAGATATCATCTTCGTTTCAGGAAAACGAGGAATCCGGCTATTGCGTTGACTTTGTCGTCAAGGCCCCGCGTTACTCGCCTGACGAAATCAAGATCATCACCAGCGTCCAGGACGAAGTCATTATCATTCCCGAAGGTGATTTTTACAAAATACATCTTCACACGCGGGATAAGGAAAAGGTTCGCGAACAGATGACCGGCCTGGGAAACGTCGTGACCTGGGAAGATGATAATCTCGCCTCTCAGATTACCCGATTCATGCAATTCAAAGACGGTCAGACGTTTCATATCATGACCGATGCCGCCGGATCGCTGACCCATCAGGACGCCAGACAATACGGCTTCACGCTTTTAAACAGTTATCTGACGGTCGGCGATAAATCTCTGCCCGAAACTTTTTTTCATCCCGAGGAACTCTACAACGCGATGAAAAAAGGCGTGAAGGTTTCCACCTCACAGGCTTCCGTTTATGAACGGCATCAATTTTATGAAAGCGCACTGGAGCGTTTTGAAAAGGTTCTGTATCTGTGTGTCGGTTCTGTTTATACCGGCAACTTTCAGGCGGCACAGCAATGGATGAAAGAACACAACAAACAGGATAGTTTTCTGATCATGGATACTGGCGCGGCATCGGGAAGACTCGGAACCATCGCGCTGGCGACCGCCCGCTATCTGGCTGAAACGAAAGACATGAAAAAGACCGTCGTCTTTGCCCGGAAAGCTGTGCAGGAATGCGAGGAATATGTGTTCCTTGATAAACTGCAATACCTGGCCGAAGGCGGACGTCTTTCCAAGACAAGCGCCCTGTTTGGTGACATGCTGAACGTGAAACCGATCATCTCGCCGCTGCCCGAAGGCGCAAAAAAAGTCGGCTCGGCTAAAAATCAGGAAGACCAGATGAAGTTCGCTCTGAGAAAACTGGACGTCGCCATTAAAGACGATTCGCGCGCTCTCATCATGCTGGAATATTCTGACAACAAAAATTGGGTGGAAGGTACGATGAAGAAAAAGCTGGACGAATTATATCCGAATGCTGAAATTATTCTTCAGCCCCTGTCACTGACGTCCGGCGCGCATATGGGGCCGGGGACGTGGGGGATAGCCTTCCTGCCTGAAACTAAATAAATTTAAATGGTAAACAGGATTTGAGCCGATCAAAAAATAAAAAAAACTTTGCTTTTGTCATTCCTGTTTACAATCATGCCGGGACGGTGGCGCGGGTGATTAAAGACGCCCAGAAGTTCGGCTATCCTGTCTTTGTGGTTGATGACGGCTCAACTGAAAATATCCATGACCAGATAAAAGAAATCAAAGGCATTCAAATCCTGCGGCATGAGAAAAACCAGGGGAAGGGCGCCGCAATTCTGACGGGTTTTGTCGCCGCTTCTGCTGTTGCAGATTGGGCAATCACGATTGACGCCGACGGCCAGCACTATCCGGAAGATGCAAAAAATCTTATCAAAGCCATACCAGGAAATTCGCGGCCGATTGTTGTCGGTGCCAGAGAAGGCATGGTTGGCAAACATGTTCCCTGGACAAGCAGTTTTGGCAGAAAGTTTTCCAACTTCTGGGTACGGACTTCCGGCGGCCCGGCTATTTCGGATTCCCAAAGCGGATTCCGCGTTTATCCTCTGCCCGAGGCGCTTAACTTAAAAACAAAGGCGCGGCGCTTTCAGTTTGAGGTGGAAATTCTGGTACAGGCCAAAAGAAAAGGCGTGCCGGTTATGGAAGCGCCCATTCGCGTTCATTACAATCCGGAGGGAAGAAGAATTTCTCACTTTCTCCCTTTTGTGGATTTCCTGCGCAACTCCTCAACCTTCACCCGTTTGATTTTCACCCGGATATTTCCATCGCGACAATAGCTTCCAAGGTCCGTTAATCTTCCCGTCATCTTTTTCCATTCCGGCTTTTTGTCTTGCCAGCATCCGTAAAATATGTTTTAAAAATAAACTTCAAATATGGGTAAATAAAAGATTTTACAGGTATTAATGTCTTTATTTCGTAAATACAAAATAAACTGGCCCATCATTTTTATCGTTGCCGCAATGGTTGCGGGACTTTCTTTCTGGGAATCAAAAAATCTGAAAATCGAAACCGATATTCTGGAATCCATGCCGCACAAGGATCCGGTGCTGGCTGACGCACGCCTGATTGTCAAACATCTGCCCGTTCAGGACAAGGTATTCATCAACCTTGAGCAGACCTTGCCTGATCGAGACCAACTGATCAGCACGGCGGCAAAACTTTCAGACAAGCTTAATCAAAGCGGCCTTTTCACCAAAGTCGGCATCGGGGACGACGCTCAGAATTTTCCAGAGCTCATGGCGCATGTCAGCGACAACCTGCCCGCGCTCTTAAGCGCCGACGATCTGGAAAAGAAAATTGCGCCATTGTTGACGCCGGACAAAATAAAGGACGCCTTGGCGCAAAACCGGCAGGGTCTGGAACAGCTCGAAGGAATCGGCCGCGGCGAAATGATCGCCAAAGACCCACTGGGATTTTCCGCCGTCATTCTGAAACAAATGTCCGCCCTGCTTCCCGCCAACAAGGCGCAGTTTTATCAGGGGCAGTTGATTTCAGCGGACGGCAAAAACGCGCTGATCATTGCCAAAGTCAAGGGTTCCGGAACAGACACGGCAGTGGCCGCAAAGATCGAAAAACTTCTGGAAGATTGCCAAAAAGATCTGGCGGCAAACGGCAATCATTATCAGTTGACTTCCACAGGCGCTTATCGTGTGGCCCTGGATAACGAAACCACCGCCAAGAGCGACATGCAGATGGCCGTGACCTTCACAACGCTGGGCATCGCTCTTTTGCTCATCGTTGCGTTTCCCCGTCCGCTCATCGGCCTGCTGGCGCTGCTCCCTTCAACCGTGGGCGCGATAGCCGCTCTGTTTGTCTGTTCCTTTTTCTTCAAATCCATGTCAATCATCGCCGTCGGTTTCGGCAGCGCCATCATGGCCTTTACCGTTGATCTGGGTATCGCGTACCTGCTTTTTCTGGATCAGCCGCATACCACCTATGGGAAGAATGTGGCGCGGGAGGTCTGGTCGGCGGAGTTTCTGGCCGTCCTGACCACGGTCGGTTCTTTTCTGCTGCTGCTCATCAGCGATTTTAAAATTCTGGCGCAAATCGGTGTCTTTTCCGCCCTCGGCGTCGCCTTCGCTTTGCTGTTTGTCCATCTTGTTTTTCCAAAAATCTTTCCCGCCATGCCGCCGGCGACAAAACCGGGCAACCCCCTGCTGCTCAATGCCGTCAAAATAATTGCCGCTCCCGCCAAATGGAAATTGATTGCCGCGATTATCTTCGGCCTGGCGATGCTCTTTTTCGCCAAACCGGTTTTCAATGTGGATATGAATTCCATGAATTCCATGAGCAAAGAGACCATAAACGCCGACAGGAAAATGCGGGACGTATGGGGTAATCTTTCCGGCCGGTGCTATGTTTTTCTGGAAGCATCCGATGAGAAGCAACTCCGGAAAAAAAATGATCAACTGGCCGGCTGGCTGGCCGGAGATGTGCGGGATGAAAAATTATCGTCACCTTTTCTGCCAACTGTTCTATTTCCTACACAGGAGACCGCTCAAAAGAATCTTGCAGCCTGGCGTGCCTTCTGGAACAAAGATCGGATAGCAACCTTCAAGCGTGATCTGGAAAAGGCGGCTCGTGAAAATGGCTTTGCGTCAAACGCTTTTGAACCCTTCTGGGAAATCATTCATCGGGAAAATACAGGTACGTTCGAGATCCCTGAAAAATATTTTGAAATGCTGGGTATTGCCAAGGATGCCTCCGGTTACACGCAATTAAGTCTCCTTGCTGCCGGAAAAAATTACAACGCGGAAGATTTTTTCGGACGGATTTCCCGAGGCGGTTTGGCTAAACTATTCGACGCCGATTTGTTCAACAAGCGGCTGGGCGATTTTCTGAAAAATCTTTTTTTGGAAATCGCCTTGATCATCAGCATCGGTCTGGTACTGATTACTTTCTTATATTTTCTGGACTGGAAGTTAACGCTCGCGGTGCTGGCGCCGATTGTCTTCGCGCTTTTTGCCACCCTGGGTACGATGAAACTCATCGGCCATCCGCTGGATATTCCCGGCATCATGCTCTGGATTGTCATCATGGGCATGGGGGATGATTATGCGGTTTATTATATCTGCCATTACCAGCGTCACTTCGATGAAAAATGTCCGGCCATGGACACCATTAAGCTGGCCATATTTCTGGCGGCACTGACCACCTTAATCGGCTTCGGTATCCTGGCGCTGGCCGACCACGCACTCTTGCGCAGCATCGGTGTGGTTTCTTCTTTAGGCATCACGTATTCCCTGATCGGCGTATTCTTTATCCTGCCGGTGTTAATGGAAAAAATATTTGCGCCAATTCAATATCCGACGGGGGATTTTGACATCGGCTCAAAAGAACATCTGCGCCGAACGGTTTTGCGCTACCGGCATCTGCCCGCGTATCCTCGCATTTTCGCCCGCATGAAAATGATGATTGATCCGATGTTCAGGGAACTGGACAAATACGTAAAAAATCCGCGAAGGATTATTGATATCGGCTGCGGCTTTGGCGTTCCCGCCACGTGGCTTCTGGAAATTTATCCACGGGCTCAGGTGTTCGGCATTGAACCCGATGAAGAGCGCGTGCTGATTGCTTCGCGCGTCATCGGCAACCGCGGAACAGTGGAAGTTGGACGCGCACCCGATCTGCCTCAAGTCGAAGGAGACGTTGATTACGTCCTCATGCTGGACATGCTGCATCTGATTGACGACAAAGAAGTGCAGATTGTCTTTCAACGGATTTACGAAAAACTATCGGTGGGCGGGACATTGCTTGTCCGGGCAACCATTCCTTCGGATAAGACAAATCCATGGAAGCGCTGGATAGAAACCACCCGATTAAAAATTACGCGCATGCCGAACAGATTCCGCTCCGAACAGGAAATTGTCAATTTCATGAAAAGAGCAAAATTTAATGTCCAAGTCTTTTCTTCAGATTTCAAAGGAACTGAAGAAAAGTGGTTTGTGGGAAAGAAAAGATAATGACGAAACTGCCCTATCAAATACTGCTCTTTATGACCCGATGGCTGGGGTTGTGGTTTTTTCGGATTTTTTCCTGGTTTGTGGCGACGGGTTACTTTTTTCTTTTCCCGGTGCGTGTCGCCAACAGTTTTGAGTTCTACCGCACGCTGTTTCCCCAGCATTGGTTTTTTTATCATCTCTGGTGCGCGTGGCGTCAGTATCATAAATTCACCGATGTCTATATCCACCGCTTCATCCGCTTCGACGAAAACGATATCGAATATATCAAGGAAGGCTGGGAATATCTGGAAGAGGCGGTGCAGAAAAAGACGGGCGCTATCTTACTGATGTCACACATCGGCAACTGGGAGCTGGCCGCGCGGACGCTCAATAAAAAAGGCCTGCCGATCATGCTTTATCTGGGCGCCAAACACAAAGAACAGATCGAACATATTCAGAAACAGATTCTGGCACAAAGCGGCGTCCGGGTAGTGGTAACCACGGAGGATGAAAAATCTCCCTTCGCCTTGATTGAAGGAATTAATTTCCTGCGCGAAGGCGGCATTGTCTCCATGACCGGCGACCGCCTGTGGGGTGAGCAGACTTTTGTCACTGTGGATTTTTTAGGTCATGAAGTTCATCTGCCCGACACGCCGCATCTGTTTGCTCTGATGACCGGCGCGCCGCTCATGACTTTTTTTGTGTATCAGGAAAAAATCGGCAAATATCACATCAAGGTTTCGCCGGGCAGAAAGGTTATAGCCGCCACGCGAGCGGATAGAAAAAAGGCGGTGCAGGAATCAGCGCAGGCTTACGCGAACGATCTTGCGGGATTTGCCCGCCAGCATCCCTTCGAATGGCATCATTTCGAGCCGTTTTTAGGTAGAAAAATTTACATAAAATCAAATGATTGACAAGCTCTCAAAGATGATTTAATTACAATCACAAATATGCTTAATCCTGTATTTCAGGAACGGAGGAACCAATTTTTTGGGGCGTATCGCTTGAGCGTAGGGTAACCTTTTCGGCCCGAGCCCTTCAGCTAACTTCGTAGGCTTCGATGAGGAGAACCAACCGGAGGCGTCCGGGATGATTATTCTCCCCTGGACAAACTTCGGAGGTTTTTTATGTCATTATCAAAGTCTGAAAGTGAATCATCCGGTGAATCCAAAGGGGAATTTCCAATCCCCTGGCTCAATAAAAAAATCATTTTTCTGGCCATCGCGTCTATCGGCGTTGTTTTTGGCGATATTGGAACCAGCCCTCTGTATGCCATCAAAGCGTGCTTTCACGGCAAACATGCCATTGTTCCCAGCACGATAAATATCCTGGGCGTTCTTTCCCTCATCTTCTGGTCGATCACTGTTGTTGTTAGCATCAAGTATTTAACATTTATCCTTCGGGCCGATAATCGCGGTGAGGGCGGCATCTTTGCCCTGGTCAGTCTTTTGAATACGACTGACAAAAGTCTGTCCCGGCTTATTCAAGCGGTTCTTTTGTTTGCCGGAATTCTGGGCGCTGGGCTTCTTTATGGAGACGGCGTAATCACGCCAGCCATATCGGTTCTTTCCGCGATTGAAGGATTGGAGGTCGCCACCAAAGCGGCAACACCTTTCATCCTGCCGTTGACATGCGTTGTGCTGATTATGCTGTTTTCCTTTCAGCGAAAGGGCACAGCCCATATCGGGAAATTATTCGCTCCTGTCATGACGTTCTGGTTTGTGTCTATCGGGATTTTCGGCATCATCCAGATTATGCGCGCACCTGCCGTGTTGGTTGCTTTTAATCCGGTCTATGCTTTTACGTTTTTTATGAATAACGGTATTCACGGCATTGTTGTGCTCGGATCCGTTGTGCTTTGCATTACCGGTTGCGAAGCCCTCTATGCCGATCTGGGACATTTCGGCAGAAATGCCATTCGTCTATCCTGGTTTTCATTTGTTTTTCCCGCACTGCTGTGCAATTATTTCGGGCAGGGGGCCCTGCTGCTCGCGCACCCCGAAATGAATGTCAATCCTTTTTATAATATTGTGCCGGACGTATTGCTGTATCCCATGATCGGACTTTCGACGGTTGCCACCATCATCGCATCTCAGGCGCTGATATCCGGGGCCTTTTCTCTGACGCAACAGGCCGTGCAACTGGGCTTGTGTCCGCGGGTCCGGATTGTTCACACATCAAGCGAGATGCAGGGGCAGATTTACATTCCGTTTGTCAATTATACCCTGATGATTGCCTGTATCATGGTGGTCATTGGTTTCCAACGATCAGAAGCACTGGCCGGTGCCTATGGCATTGCCGTCACCGGAACCATGATCATCACATCCGTTCTCTATTTTCTTGTTTTAAGCCATTATCGACGGTGGTCTCTGTGGAAAGTTGTCCCCCTGGTCGGAGTATTCGTTATTTTTGATATTGCCTATGTCGCCGGCAATACCTTCAAAATTGCCGATGGAGGATGGTTCCCTCTATTTGTTGCGGCGGTGATAGCACTGGCCATGACAACCTGGAAAAAAGGGCGGGAAGAACTTTACAGAAATTTGATCGGCGCAAGATTTCCACTGGAAAGTTTTCTTTCCGAATTACCCACGCATCACATGCCCCGGGTGCCCGGCACAGCCGTCTTTATGACGCTATCTCCTGTGGGAACACCCCCGACACTGCTGCATCACGTTAAACACAATCATGTATTGCATGAACAGGTTGTTCTCCTTTCTATTATGTCCAAAGACACCCCAATCATACCCGCGGGCGAGAGAATCAACATTACAGATTTGGGTCAGGGGTTTTACCGTGTTGAGGCATTCTATGGTTTTATGCAGAAACCGAATGTGCCGCAAATTATGAAAATCGTCGCTCAACATGGACTGGTTACTGATCCGATGGCCACAACATATTACCTGGGCAGGGAAACTCTTCTTACCGGAGGAAAGTCAAAAATGATGCGCTGGCGCAAAGCACTGTTTGCGTTTATGTCCAGAAATGCAGGGAATCCCACCGTTTATTTTGGAATTCCGCCCAACAGAGTTGTTGAACTTGGTACACAAATAGAATTGTAATCTTTTGATTCCTGCTGAAATAATTCCGGACCTTTTAAACAGAGAAGTTTATTTCCCCGGTAATCCGATTTTATAATAACGATACCTTGTGGAAAAAACCAGACAGGCGGTGTTTGCCGGGGAGAAACCGCTGGCTTATCAAATGGAGCGGCAGATGATAATCGGTGCACGCCTATGCGAAAGACTCGGCGGATTTGGCCCGTCAGCATCCCTTCGAATGTCATCCCTTCGAGGCGTTTTTAGTCGGAAAAAATCAATCATATCGATGAGCACGAACAAATCAAAAAAAACTTTGAGCTTTGCCGATTTTAGTATAAGAAAAATATAAATTGATAATCAAATGAGGCAGGAGTTATCCATGAAAGTGAATGATGTTCCCCAGGACGATGTATTTGATTATTCTCAGGGAATAAAAAAGGGAAACTACGCTGTTGATGAACAGGGAAAATATGTCATGGTGCCCAGCAAGGGCTGGGATGTGGATGAATTAATCAACGGCCTTGCCTATAGTGAATATCTCAACAAACTGGAAGAAACCAGAAAAGAGGTGCTTGCCGGCAAAAAAAGTCCGCTCGCTTATTATATGGAACTGCGGCAGATGATACCGCAATTGCTGGGCAAGACGGCGGGCATTGCCTCATTCCGCGTCAAGCGGCATTTGCGCCCGGAGATATTTGCCAGGCTCAAGCCTTCCATTCTGGAAGCTTATGCCAAAGCCCTCGCGGTTACAACGGAAGAGCTGAAAACCGTTCCCCAAAATCCAAGAGAAAGGTAATGACTATTCATGACGACTGAAGAAACTTTAGCCGATGGCAGGAAGTATATCCACGGTACAGCCGCGCATTGTGAGACGGGGGTTTCATCGGCCTTGTTTCGCGATAAGGGGCTTGATATCTCCGAACCGATGATTTTCGGCATTGGCAGCGGTATTTTCTTCGGCCATCTGCCGTTTATCAAATGGACAGGGTTGCCCATAACCACGTTCAGGTCGATCCCGGGACTGGTTTTTAAAAAAGCCGCCAAAAGACTGGATGCAAAGATTTTTAGAAAACGTTTTCGCAGTCCTCAAAAAGGCATGGATGAACTGCGCCGCGTTATACGGACCGGTCAGATTGTCGGGGTGACTACCAATGTGTACTGGCTTTCCTTCTTTCCCAGACGCTACCGCTTTAATTTTAACGGACACAATTTTATCGTTTTGTATGAAAATGAAAACGGTTTCCGCATCAGCGATCCGGCCCTGCTGGAATACACGACGGACTGCTCGGCTTTCGAGATGGAAAGAGCGCGTTTCGCAAAAGGACCCCTGGAACCACGCGGTCTGATGTATTATCCATTATCCGTTCCGCCCAACCCTGATATTCGCAAGGCCTGCATTACCGGCATGACGGATTCCTGCAATCAGATGCTTAAAATTCCCATACCGCTTTTCGGCATCAAGGGAATGCGTTATGTCGCCCGAAAGGTTATTAAATGGCCGGAAAAACTTGGTTATGTTGAAGCCTGCCGGCAACTTGCTCATATCTTGCGCATGCAGGAAGAAATGGGCACCGGCGGCGCGGGATTCCGCTACATGTTCGCAGCCTTTCTGCAGGAAGCGGGGGACTTATTCGGTTCTCAGGAGCTTCATGAATTATCCAACGAGATGACGGCCATCGGCGATATCTGGCGTGAATTTGCCGTGGTTTCGTCACGCATCATTAAACAACGAAAATCAAAGCGCGAAGAGACCTTTGATACAGCGGGCGGATTGATGCTGATCTGTGCGGGAAGAGAAGAGGAACTTTTTAAGAATTTACGGGATGTTATTCCTAAATTGAAATCATGAAGGCTCTGGACATTTCCCAAATATCTTTTTCTTATCATTCATCCGCTGACAAATTGGCAGGAGGAACCGGGTATGCTCTGCATCATTTTTCTATGTCCATCGAGCAGGGGAAAATTCATGCGCTTTTGGGGCCCAACGGCGCCGGCAAGACCACGCTGATGAAAATCATCACCGGGGTTTTAAGAGGGTATTCGGGCGAAGTATTTGTGCTGGGAAACAAGATGCCCGATAACAAGGCTCTGATATCCATCGGTTGCGCACCCCAGGCCATTTCGCTTTACATGTCTCTTACCGCTCTCGAAAATCTGCACTTCTTCGGTGTGATGGCGAATCTTTCCGAAGCACAAATCGCGGCAAGATCGGATGCCGTGCTGGCTCAGACAGGCCTTACCGATCACGCCCAAAAAATTGTTTCCACGTATTCAGGAGGGATGCAACGACGCCTCAATCTCGCCGTGGCGCTGCTGCATTCGCCGAAACTGCTGCTCCTGGATGAACCGACGGTGGGTGTCGATCCGCAAACCCGCAATCATATTTACGAAACGCTAAGCCATCTTCATGCATCGGGGATGACGATTTTGTTATCGACGCATATGATGGAAGAGGCCGCGCGCCTGTGCTCGAGCGTGACGCTGCTGGACAAGGGTGAAATTATTTTCGACGGGCCGATGTCCGCGATAGACAATCTGGAAAAATTCTTCCTGGAAAAAACGGGTCGGGGACTGCGCGATGATTAAAAGACAGCTGTTCGAAATCGTGAAAAAAGAAATGCTCATCATGCTTCGGGACAAGCAGACGATCCTGCTGCTTTTCCTGATGCCGCTGGCCCTGATCTTTTTCATGACGCTGGCGTATAAAGGGGTTTACGCCGATAAAATATATGAAAAGCAAATCCCTACGATGATTGAGAACGCAGGCAAAACGCCAAAAGCGAACCTGCTTGAGCAAAAAATCGCGTCGAATAAATTGATTAAACGGGTCGAACTGCCATCCGGTACGGATAAAGACCGTATTTTTGAACAGGGCAAAGCACAGGTACTGGTTGTAATCCCCAGGGGCTTTGAAGAAGGAACCAGTCCTGTCGAAATTTATTTCGACCCCGTATTTGACACAGGGTACAAGGTAGCCGTCCGTTCACTGATGACCAGCCTGACCGTGGAAGTGGCCATGGGCATAGAAAACATTGATGCCATTGTGGCCAACCTCATCATTGAAAAAACAAAAAAAGACATGGATGTTCCCAGTCCCATCCAGCTGGCGGTACCGGCGTACGCGATCTTCGCGATGTTTTTCATTGCCATCCCCATGTCCATCGGTTTTCTCAAGGAAAAAAATGACGGAACCCTGCAGCGTCTTTTTACATACTCGGTAAGCCCCAACGTAATTGCCCTGGGCAAAATCATTCCTTATTACATCATCAATATCATCCAGTTTCTCTTAATGCTGTTCGTCGGCGTTTTTATCGCGCCGTATATGATCAATACGCCTTTTCAAACGGGAACCCATCCCTGGCATGTCATTCCGATCACACTGGTTGTTGCGGCTGCCACAACCGGTTTCGGTGTATTGATTGCGACGCTGGCCAAAACGCTGGAGCAGACGTCAACACTGGCGGCAACAGGTGCCATCCTGATGGGTGTGTTGGGCGGCATTATGGTGCCATACTTTGTCATGTCTCATACGATGCAGAAAATTGCGATGATATCGCCGATATTCTGGGCGCATCAATCCTACCTGGATGTGTTTTTGCGTAACGCGGAATTCGGCACCATATTGCCTAAACTGGCCGTGCTATCGCTTTTTGCGCTGGCCTGTTTTTATATAGCGGGAAGGAGAGTTAAATGGATGTAAATCAGAAATTGAAGGAATTGAATGTATCCTCGAAGGAGGAATTGATTTTCAAACTCAAGGAATTGATTATCAGGGCCTGCGAAATCACGGATGTGAGACCGGAGGATGTGCCTACCGATGTTCCCTTCATCGGCGGGCCCGGTCCTCTGATACTGGATAGTCTTGATGCCATGGAAATTGCCATGGAAATACGATACGAATTCGGCGTGGAATTGAAGAACGCTTCGACGGCGGCCAAGGCCATGAAGTCGTTCGATTCACTGGCCGATTTTATCATCGAAGCGCCAAAGGTCAAACGATGAACCCTGGAGATGTTTACCTTCGCGGATGGGGTGCGGTGACAACCCTCGGCTGGAGCGCCGACGAATCGGCGCGCCAGTTGATAACCGGAAATGTTTCGCCCGCGAAGGCCGGCAGGTCGTCTCATTTGACCAGCAGGGATTTTAAGGCGTTTGAAGTTTCCCCTCAGGGCAATCCTCTGGAAAAATCGATGGCTATGCTGGAGAGTGCTCTTCAGGAAGCGTTCCTAAGAGGTAATCTTTCCGCGGAAGAAATCGCAGAATCCTGTTTAATTGTGGGAACAACAGGCGGTCTCTTCATCCGCAATGAATATGAATTCACCGAAGTGGTTACCGCAAATCCCGGCATGGAATCGCCGGCCATATCCTGCCGCAACCGGGGCCCCGGTGAAGTGGCCGATGTCATTGCCAGTCAATACGGTATCAAGGGCATGGCGCTGACACTCAGCATGGCCTGTGTTTCCAGCTCACACGCCCTTGTCGTTGCCGCCGATCTTTTAAAAAGAAAAAAATTCCGGCGTGCCATTATCGTCGGATTTGAGCCTCTTCTGAATATGACTTTGCATGGTTTTGGCAGTCTGCTTCTCTGTGATTACGATCAGTGCCGGCCGTTCTGCATGAAGCGGGCCGGAATGCAGATTGGTGAGGGGGCCGGCGTGGTGATTCTCGACGCGAATGAATCCTGTTCTGCAAGATACCGATTCACCGGGGGGCATCTGTACAACGACATCAAAAGTATGACGTCGGCAGGCGTTGACGGAATAACCGTCAGGGAAGTTGTTCACCAGACATTAACGACAGCAAAGGTAACGATTGATGATGTCGCGGCGATCAAGGCGCATGGGACGGGGACCAGAGACAATGATCTTTCCGAGGGCCGTGGTCTGGCCAAACTTTTCGGTGAAAAACTTCCGCCAGTCGTTTCTCTTAAAGGCGCTGTCGGACATACACTGGGGGCGGCTGGTGCGGTGGAAACAGCCGTGTGGCTTGCCTGTTGTGAAGAAGGATTTATTCCGAGAAGTTATGGTTTTTCGGAAATCGATCCTGAAATCGGATTCGCACCCTTGCAGGAAAATATGCAGGCACGTGACGGAGCATACCTGTTTACCTTTTTCGGTTTCGGCGGCACATGCACCAGTTATTTGATTATTAAGGAGTAAAGGATTTTTCTCTGGTATTCCCGCATGGTTCTGGCGGGCGAAGTACCCCCATAGTGCCCTTTAGGGTATTGAGGGTGAATCCAGAAATCAATGACCTATGAACATGGATAATAGACAAAATAAATCAGCAATGGCCATGCCGGTCATTGCCGCGAGCTATATCGGTCCCTCGCTGATGCCGAACCGGAACGCGCTCTGGGAAGAGCATGAATTGCCATTGAATGCCGACAGACTGGTTCATGAAATCATGGGACAGCCGATGCGTCGCGCAGGCAGATTCATCAAGATGGTGGCGTGCGGAGGCCTGGCCTGTTTGCAGCAGGTATCGCTCGATTATCTGAAGGGCAAAAAAACAGGAATATTTCTGGCGACGGGATTGGGCAATGTTGATGAAATCATGCCGTTCATCACAGAAGTATTCAAACACGGCGGCGGTTTTCCCAGCCCCAACCAGTTTGCGAATTCGGTCAGTAATGCCGCCGCGTTTGTTTTGGCGCGGATTTGCGACGTGACGGGAACCGTGCTGACCATTTCCCACGAGGAGTTATCATTCGAAACGGCGCTCTGGCTGGCGCAAACCTATCTGGAAAGCGGCCAGATCGAACTGGCGCTGGTCGGCGGTTGTGATATTTTTACGCCGACGGTTGAAGAATACCGCGAAAGGGTGAATCTGTGTTGCAAAAACTCCCGCAAGCTTCCGATGGGCGAAGGCAGCTCGTGGCTTCTGCTGGGCCGGGATGAACAAAGAAATATCGGCGATATTCTGGCCGTGACTTTTGCTGATCAATCGATGGTGCCGGAAGCATTCCCGGACAACGAAAATTTTTTATCCGATGAGATTTTTCGTAACAGCGAAACGCGGGGGAAAAACCGGGTTTTTCTTCCCGGATTTCGCGTACAAAAACCAGATATGAATTTCTGGCAGCAAAAAGGCTGGGAGATCGATGATTACCTTCCGTGTTGTGGCATCCATTCCACGGCTGCCGCGTTTGGTATAGCCTACGCCCTGCGGGAAAAACCGTCTTCCCTTTTGCTTCATCACAACTTGCACGCTTCAGGCAGACAGGCTGTCGTGCTCATGTCAACAAAATAATGATGACGCCTATTCAACAAAAAAAGCGCATTGTCCTTGTTCATCCGCGGGGATTCAACTGGTTCCCCGGCAAACGTGACATCACCGATATAGCCAACCGGATGGTGCCGCAGGGATTGCTTTCCATCGCCGCCTATCTCATCAAACAGGGCCACGATGTTTTTGTTTACGATTGCCTGGGACCGGACGCGCCTTTGGATTTGCAGAAACAAGCCGGAGAAATTCTTGCTTATCAACCGCAGATGGTCGGATTTTCAGCTACAACGTCATCCTTTCCTGATGCCGCTGATCTCGCGCAAAGCATCAAGGAACGCGTGCCTGATGTGATAACGGTATGCGGAGGCGTTCACGTTTCCGCACTGGAAGGGAAACTCCTGAACGATTATCCGGCTTTTGATTTTCTTGTTACCGGAGAAGGCGAAGAAACGATAGCCGACCTTGCCGCCGGTCTTGATTTCGCGGAAATCAAAGGTCTGATCTGGAAAAGGGAAGGAGAGATCATTACCAATGAGCCGCGTCCCAAGATAGCAGATTTGGATGTTCTGCCGTTTCCCGCCTATGAAAAGCTTAAGGGCTTCCCGCATGACTACCATTTGCCGCTGTTTAGTTACATCAACACACCCGGGGCGACGATGATCACCTCGCGCGGCTGCATGTATCAGTGCTCCTACTGCGATCGGTCCGTTTTCAAAAAGGGCTTTCGCTACAATTCCGCGTTCTATATTTACGACCACATGAAACATCTGCGTGAAAAATTCGGCGTCCGGCATATCAACATCTACGACGACTTGTTCACCGCGAATCGCCAGCGCATTATCGAACTGTGGGAAAAACTGAGCCGTTATCCTCTGGGCATTCATTTCAACTGCGCCGTGCGCGTCGGCTACACGGACGACGATTTGCTCAGGATGCTTAAGGACGCCGGTTGCTTGATGGTCTCTCTGGGGATCGAATCGGCCGATCCGGACATGCTGGCCAGGCACAAATCGGGCGTGTCACTTGATGATGTGCGCGATACGGTTCGAAGAATCCAGAAAGCGGGCCTGCGCGCCAAGGGACTGTTTATGATGGGGCTTCCCGGTGAAACCGAAGCCTCCATACGGCGGACGTCTGATTTTATTATATCGTTGGCGCTCGACGATATGAACATGGCCAAATTCACGCCCTTTCCCGGTGCCCCACTTTGGAGTACCATCAAAGATGAAGGAACATTCCATGAAGACTGGCGCCTGATGAACTGTCTGAACTTTGTCTTTGTGCCCAAAGGGATTGCCTCCAAGGAAAGACTCGACCAGCTCTACAATGTGCATGTAAAGCGTTTTTATTCTGACAAAGCATGGCGCAAAAAATTCCGTAAGCGCATCTGGGAGCACCGCAAAAGCCTGATGTACCTTTTGCGCCACCTGCCCGCCTTCTGGTCGGCCAAAAATCAGTTCGAGCCAAACAAATAAAATCATTGATTTTCCTTCAAGGGCGGCCATCCGATCTTCTTCCAATTGACAGTACCCGGAAACCATGTTAAATCGCTTCAACTTCTATCATCGGCAGCCCCTGTAGCTCAGTAGGATAGAGCAACGGATTCCTAATCCGTGTGCCGCGCGTTCGACTCGCGCCAGGGGCACCAACTACAAAGGCTTTCAGAGATTCTCTTCAGTGTCATCATGTCCGATTCCTCAAACCTTGCCAATATTTCCATTGAAAATATACACTTACATATAAATTATTTTATGATAAACATTTCATTGACAGCTAAGATCGAAATTTCTATAGTTTTACCATATAGAAATATCTTCTCCTTTAACAAGAAAAAACAAATGGAGGGCATTCTCAATGACGGGAAGAACGCATCTAATCCTGACTCTTTTTCTCGCCGTTATATTCATATCCTGTCAAAACGAAGAATCTAAGAACACGCTTCCTGTCTCTGTCAATCCGGAAACAATGAAAGTAGCCGATCAAGGCGGACGAAAACTCCGGGGACAAGTTCTTTATATGCCGGTTTACTCGAATATTCCGCATCTGAAAAAGCAAGATTATGACTTAAGTGCGTTTCTGGCTATTCACAACACAGATTTGACGCATCAAATTAAAATTACCAAGGTCGATTACTTCAATACCGACGGCAAACTCATCAAGAACTTTATTGCTTCGGACCAGCAGATTGATCCGCTTGCAACGAAAATTTTCACGATTCCTAAAGAAGATCAGAGTGGTACGGGTGCCAATTTCCTGGTTGAATGGATAGCCGAGCAGCCGGTCAATGAACCGCTTATCGAATCCGTTATGAAAGATCTCTCCGGGAATAAGGGCATTTCGTTTTTAAGCCAGGGAAGAATCATTCGGGAAATCGAGTAGAGTACCGACTTTTGCCATGTAATCCCTGATTTTCATCTTTTTGACTGTTCAAAAAAAACTATAAATCATTGATTCTCTCAGAGGCAAGCCTCGGTGAGAATCACTCACCGTATATTTTATTGTAAAACAATTATTTTTTTTGGAACGACGATTTTTTTTGAAAATTGGGATCATAAAGAATGCGCCGGACGGTTTCCCGGTGTTCTGCGGCCGTATTGCAGGTCATCTGATCCGCCGCCGTGACCACTTCGGACAGGGCAACGCCGACTTCGGCTTCACCGGCAGCCACCACGGTGGCTCCGGCTTGACGCAGAGTGACTGCGTCACGGAGATGAGCGCAACGCACCATGATTTGTAAATGAGGATTGAGAAGACGAGCGTGTTTGATAATCTCGGAAGCATCTTCAATATCTGTGCTGATGATCAGACTGCCGGCTGTTGCGATGCCCGCATCTTCGAGCGTTCCCGGACGCAGAACATCTCCGTATATGGCGTTGTAGCCCTGCCTGCGCAGTTCGCGAATGGTTTTCAGATTGAGATCAATGACTGTGATCTCGGTGCCGCGCTCACCAAGTAGATCGTGAACGATTTGTCCGATGGGGCCGTAACCGATGAGAATACAGCGATTGGGATTAATGGTCAGCGGTTCACTTTTCACCACCGGAAGGCCTTTTTTAGATTTTGAAGATAACTGGCGTGCCCAGCGGTAAATGTAAGGATTTAACCCGATGGAAATGATGGAGGCGGCGACCAGCGCATTCCATCCGGCATCGTTGATAAGATTAAGTCCAAGAGCGACCGTGCCGAGAATAAAGCTGAATTCTCCAACCTGCGAAAAAGCGGCTCCGATTGGGATAGCCGCAGCCAGAGGCTGGCCGAGCATCCTTACCGTCAACGTGGCGGCGATCGGTTTGACAATAACGACCACAAGAAGCACGGTTGCGATAACGAAAGGAACCTGTATCAGGCTCAACGGATCGAACAGCATCCCGATAGAAACGAAGAAGAGCACCGCAAAAGCGTCCCGCATCGGCAGGGCGTCGATGCCCGCGCGCGCGGCAAATTCGGAACGGCCCACAGCCAGGCCGGCAAGAAAAGCACCAAGGGCCATCGAAACGCCGAACAGTTTTGCCGAGCCGACAGCAATTCCCACGGCCAGAACCAGGACCGCCAGCGTAAAAAGCTCCCGTGAACGTGTTTTGGCGATGCGCTCCAGCGCCCAGGGAATAACCCATTTTCCGAGAATCACAACGATGGCGACCAGTCCGATAATCTTTATTCCGGCCAATCCAAGAACGGCTCCGATGTTCTGATCCATACTTCTGTCGGGGGAGAAAATAATGGGCAGGAGCAGCAGCAGCGCAACAGTGAGAATATCTTCAACAACGGTCCAGCCGATCGCAATATGGCCTATCTTGGCATGCAGATCGTGCCATTCCGTAAGTACCATGGCCATGACTACTGTGCTGGCAACCGAAATGGCCATTCCAAGAATAAATCCGTGTGTCCAGTTCCAACCCATGAAATGCAGCAAGACAGCCAGTGCGGACGTGGACAGGGTGCTCTGAATCAGCGCGCCCGGAATGGCTACACGCCATACCGCGATGAGTTCACGCAGGTGGAAACGCAGTCCGATTCCGAAGAGCAGCAGGATCACGCCGATTTCCGCAAACTGTTCCGCAATGGTCCGGTTGACGACAACGCCGGGAGTGAAAGGACCGACCATAATGCCGGCAAGCAGATACCCGATAATGGGAGATAATTTTAAACGGACAGCGATATATCCGAAGAGAAGAGCAGCAGCCAGTCCAACGGTAAAAGTTATTAAAACGCTCAATTCATCCATGGTTTGTCCTTTGAGAAAAGATGTCAGGGGAAGACATGGTTTTGTTGTTTTCTACCTTGAAATGCAGATACCTGCAGTAAGAAAAGTATTCATCAACAAATTCTTATAAATTACATTTATAATAATTAATGATAAAGATCAAATATTTAAATTTGTTATGCACATTTTATTCGCATGCGTACACGTTTGGTCATGCCTCTTGCCAATTGTTGGTTGACATACTCTGTTACGTTTAATATGTTTAAAATGAACAACGCTGCCGCAAGCAGCGGGGTATCCAAAAGAATTTGCGCTCCAAGGGGCGGGGAACTAGACCCACATTTATCCCGCTCGGCCTATAGTGACCTTTAGGTTATTCGCCCCGGGGATAATTCGACCATCAAATTTCAGTGCACCTATAGTGACCTTTAGGTTATTCGTTTCTGAAATTTGGGTCTCATTAAAATATTTTTCTCGTTGTTTGCGCAATGACCGGGTTCGATACGCGTAGCAGTTTCTTTAATGCGATATAAATGGTTTTTTGAATACCATAAAGTGATCTGATTAGGCGGCTGTCTGAAAGTCCGGATTTTTAATCAGCACAAAAATTGATTTCAGGGTAAATCTGAAAGAACGTGATCATGAGAGAGGTGGTCTATGGAAAAATTTAAAAGCATTCTCTATGTTACGGAAGAAAACGGGGATCAGAGCTCCGCCATTGCGCGCGCAGTATCAATGGCTGAAAAAAATCAGGCAAGTTTAATGATCCTTGACGTTATTCAACCTTTGATGGGTGATTATATGGGAGAAATGGTTCAAATGCGCAATGAATTCATTACGTCCCTGGTAAAGCCCTTCAGTCAACATTTTGAAATTAAACACAAGGTAATCGTCGGCAAGGCTTTCCTTGAAGTTATCCGTGAAGTCCTGCGGAACAAACATGATTTGGTCATGAAACCGGCGGAAAACCCGGTTTTCCTGAAAAGGCTTTTCGGCAGCACGGATATTCATTTATTGCGCAAATGCCCTTGTCCTGTATGGATCATGAAATTGCCGGAAAAATCCCAATATCGTTCTATTATGGCCGCGGTCGGTTTCACGCCTCTGGAAATTTCCGGGGAAGAGGATGCCCTCAATCGGGAAATCCTTGATCAAGCCTGTTCACTTGCACTAACCGATTCTGCCTCCTTGCATGTGATTCATGCCTGGGAAGCGTTTTCCGCAAAATATATTAGAAGCCGCGGCGACAAAACTCACGAGGATATGGCCGTTTATGTCGAGAAGGATCGTTCTCTCCATCAGAACGGATTGAATAAATTGATGGATCAACTGAGCGAACGTATCGGTCGTAATGTTTATCAAAAACTTTCACTACATCTTCATTTGCCACAGGGAGACGCACAAAAGCTTATACCGGAGTTGTCTGCAAGTCAGCAGGCAGATCTTGTTGTCATGGGAACCGTTGCGCGGACAGGCATTCCCGGTATGATCATAGGCAACACGGCGGAAGCCGTTCTTGACCAACTGGATTGTTCCGTGCTCGCCGTTAAACCGTCCGGATTTGTCACACCGGTCAGGCTGGATATGTAACTAAAGGGCTTTTATCAGGGAAAAAGAGAAAAAATGAAGTCTTGTCTCGACAGTCTTTTTGTGCCATTCGAGTAACGAACGGTTGTCAGCATTTAGGATTACCGGTTGAAAAGATGAATCATGCCGTGTCGGACTTATTTACATTTTTATAAAAGCAGGTAATCAGCACTTATCTTATTTAAATATTTAAAGAATAATTGTGAAGCATGAAATGGGTTTTCCAGTATTTGTTTCACATCTTACCAAATAGTGTCGGATTACTTTACTGATATTATCAATGGTATGGGACTTGTATTTCCTTTCCGAAAAAAACGTCTGATATTGTTTCTTTAACTTCTAATCCTCCTCTTATAAGCGACAAGACCGATCACAGCTTAACGCTTCCTCTGCCTTATTCACTTCCAGTTACAATAATTAAAACCACGACCCTTCGGAGATCAATCTTTCGTTGACATGGAAGATCGTTCCTCCTATACTATGACCATCGAAAACGAAGTCCTAACCGGAAGAGAATTTTTTTAATTGCCTGAGCGGGGAGAATATCTGATGGGCAATAGTAAAAAACATTTCTCTTATATTCCTTGCCGTTGTGCCGGCAAGGTTCATCCTGATCGCTTTACCCGTGACGTCAATCTTTGCCCTTGACGTAGCCGATAAACAAAAATTCAAAAAAGTGAATTATAACAATACTTATAGAATCTAAAAGGGGACGTGATTATGAAGCAATACAAATTGGTTGTCATCGTATTCCTGTCCATCGTTTTTAATGCCACAATACTCTTTGCGGCGCCCGATACCTGGACACAGAAGGCCGATTTCGGAGGGGTTACGCGATATGATGCTGCCAGCTTTTCCATTGGAAGAAACGGATACGTCGGGACCGGATACGACGGTTCAACCTATTACAAAGACTTCTGGAAATACGATTCCACCACGGACGCCTGGACACAGGTGGCCGATTTCGGGGGTACAACGGGAACAGCGCGTCGTGCAGCCGTCGGTTTCTCCATCAATGGCAACGGATATGTGGGGACCGGATACGACGGTTCAACCTATTACAAAGACTTTTGGGCTTATGATCCCGACGCCAATCAATGGACCCAGAAGGTCGATTTCGGGGGGACGGCACGATACGGCGCAGCCGGTTTTGCCATCGGAACCAAGGGATACCTGGGAACGGGATACGACGGTGCAACGTATTACAGGGATTTATGGGAATATGACACCGTCAACAATGCATGGACGCCGAAGCGTGATCTAACCTTTTCGATTTTAAATTTGCGCAGATTTGCCGCTGTCGGGTTTGCCATCGGGAGCAAGGGTTACATTGGAACGGGAAGAAGTCAATTTACAACCTGGCAGGATTTATGGGAGTACGATCCAGCCACAGATCAATGGGCGAACAGAGCTTCTCTTCCCGAGGGCGCGCGATATGATGCTGTCGGTTTTGCGATCGGCGGCAAGGGCTACATCGGAATGGGATATATCATGGCCGCCACAACCGTGTATTACAAAGATTTCTGGGAGTATGATCCTGCCGCGAACGCGTGGTCAAAAAAGGCTGATTTCGGAGATACAACGCCTCCGGATGAAACAGGGAGGGGTGGCAGCTTTGGTTTTGCCATCGGGGGCAAGGGCTACGTCGGGGCAGGACACGATGGATCAGCATATTATAAAGATTTCTGGGAGTATGATTCCGGCATTAACACGGTTCCTGATCCGTTCATATTCACGGACCAGACGAATGTTGCGCGCAACACCGTAATGACATCTAATACAATAACGGTATCAGGGCTGGGTGCCGCAGCGTTCATCTCCATTGCCGGCGGCACATACTCCATCAACGGTCAACCCTATGTCAACACAGATGGTACAGTGAACAACGGCGATACGGTATCGGTGCGTCAGACGTCATCGGCCAGCTACTCCACGAAGACGAATGCGACTCTGACCATCGGTGGCTTGTCTGATACCTTTAGCGTGACCACATTGGCGGCGCCTCCTGATCAATTCATATTTACAGACCAGACAGACGTGCCTCTGAGTACGGTGATGACATCCAATACGATCACCGTGTCAGGGCTGGGTGCGCCGGCAAGCATCTCCATAACCGGCGGTACCTACTCCGTAAATGGTGGACCCTACATCAACACAAATGGCACAGTGAACAACGGCGATACGGTATCGGTACGCCAGACGTCATCAGCCAGTTACTCCACAAAGACGGACGCGACGCTGACCATCGGCAGCGTGTCCGATACCTTCAGTGTGACAACGCGGGCGGTTCCTCCGGATACAACGCCTGATCCGTTTACATTTACTGATCAGACCGGAGTGCCACTGAACACAGTGATTACCTCCAATACCATCACGGTATCGGGTATCAGCGCGGCAGCGGTCATTTCCATAACCGGGGGCACCTACTCCATCAATGGCGGAGCATACGTGAACACGGTTGGCACGGTGAACAATAACGATACGGTAACCGTGCAACAGACTTCAGCGGGCAACTACGTCACAAAGACAGATGCAACGCTGACCATCGGTGGATTATCCGACATTTTCAGTGTAACAACACTGGAGGCGCCTGCTGATCTGACCCCGGACCAATTCACCTTTAATGATCAGACGGATGCGCCTTTAAGCACCGGGATTGTGTCCAACACCATCACGGTATCGGGGATTTCCTCACCAACACCGATTTCCATCACGGGCGGTACCTATTCCATCAACGGCGGCACATACGTCAACGCGGTGGGCACGGTGAACAATAACGATACGATAACCGTACAGTTGACGTCAGCGGGCAACTACGCCACGAAGACAGAGGCGACGCTGACCATCGGTGGATTATCGGACACCTTCAGTGTGACCACCCTGGCGGCGCCTGCTGATATGACTCCGGACCAATTCACTTTTAATGATCAGACGGATGTGTCTTTGAGCACCGGGATTGTGTCCAACACCATCACGGTGTCAGGGATTTCTTCACCGGCGCCGATCTCCATCACCGGCGGCACCTATTCCATCAATGGCGGAGCATACGTCAACACGGTGGGTACAGTGAACAATGGTGATACTGTGACCGTGCAACTGATTTCGTCAGGGAGTTACTCAACGACAACAGAGACGACGCTGACCATCGGTGGTGTATCCGACACCTTTAGTGTAACCACGAAAGACGAAGAGGATGACAACTGTTTCATTGCCACGGCAGCATTCGGCTCACCGCTGGCGGCACAGGTGAAAATCCTGCGGCAGTTCAGAGACAAGTATTTATTGACGCATGTTCTCGGCAGGAAGTTTGTGTCCTGGTATTACCGCAACGGACCTGTTGCCGCAAGTTGGATCAAGGATAAGCCATTGGCAAAAGTGGTTGTGCAGACCGTGCTTTATCCTTTGATTGGTTTTTCCTTTCTGCTGATTTCCGGTTATCTGCCCTTTGCGACCATGGGTTTTTTGCTGTCCGCATTTCTTTTCCTGCGGTTCAGACCGAAGAAAGTAAAAGCAGTGTAACAAACATCTTTATTGAATTGAACAGCCCTGGAACAGGATGAGATTCCGGGGCTGTTTTGTTT
Source organism: Smithella sp. (assembly GCA_018056685.1). Classification (GTDB taxonomy): domain Bacteria; phylum Desulfobacterota; class Syntrophia; order Syntrophales; family Smithellaceae; genus Smithella. The sequence continues at coordinate 77,469 of JAGPFC010000007.1, read as the reverse complement.
TTACAAAGCATACAAGTACGCGTTCATCCGGACTGTCTTTCAAAAAGTAATCAGAAACATTCTGAGTTCAGGTGTGATCACACGGAGCCATTTCTTTTATTTTGAGTAATGCTTCCGTGTCCGATAAATTGCCTTCCATGGTCAGCAGGCAAAATCTTTCAAACATTGTTTCAGTGCCACACATTCCGGCAATCACCCAGCTTCTTAAATCCAGCCCGTTTAATCTTGCTTCGCTGAGGGTTTTGCCTTTGATGGCGGGCCAGCGTTTGGCCTCATAATTATCGCGCCAGAATATCCAGTTAGTTTTTCCTCCGGCATCGTCGGTGTCAAGGGATATAAGGATAACAGGCGTATCCTGCAGCAGTTTGTCGGTTTCAATGTCCGGCTTTGCCTGCGCATTCCCCAGTGCAACAACGGCCACAAGATCACCGGCGGTTTCATGTAAAAGCCACGCGTCCAATTCGTTTTCCACAATGACAGCCGCGCCTTTATCCTGACCGATAATCAACGGCGCTGGACTGGATCCGCTTACAACAATGTAGCGCGCCCCGTCGTCCGGATTGTCGCGCCTTATCCTTAAGCGCATGACTTTGTTATTTTTGATAAGCGGAATCACCAATCCTGCGGGAATGCATTGACGCATTTGAGTTCCGTCTTTCAATAACGGTTCCAATCCCCAGGCGGACCGGGGTTCGTCAATATCCATGGGTGAGTAACCCAGCAGGGATTTTTTAATGGTTGCGTCGCTTAAACCCTTTTCGGCTTTCAACCATGCCCTGACAGATTCGCCTTGCTTTGACCATAAAGAATTAATGGCAATAGACAGAAAATTTCCCGCTTTCATTTGCCAAAATGCCTTGGGTTGCGCTGCTTCCCGCGGTATCCATGACGGTGCTGGTGGTAGTGAATGTTTATGCGGGCCGGATTTCCGCCCGGTCAATTGACAGGCTTCTTTGAATGATAAACCACGGCGTTCCCGTAAATAGTCGATTTCGTCACCGGCTTTGCCGCATTGACGACACCAGAAACGCCCGGTTTCCGGCCATACCCTGAACCTGTCCTTTCCTCCGCACCAGGGACAGGCACCCGCATATTCTCCGCCGTTTGTTGCTTGCTTTTTCAAGGGGCCTTCGTTGGCCTGTATGAGTTCAAGAATTTGCATTTTTTATTTCCTTATAAAAAATGTTAATTCCGATAATAATATAATCACACCGGCGGTGATTCGGAAGATATCAACTGTTTAAATTTTCAATAATTAAAATTTTACATTGTAAATAATCGAATATTTGCTATCTTGAGGATAACAATTCAATTCACCGTTGAATCACGAAGCGCGTACTTGTTTTATTGTGAGACTCAAATTTCAAAAACAAAGAGAATTGAAATTTGTAAGTCGTAGTGAGTCCCAAATTTCAGAAGCACAGCGCACTGAAATTTGTTGGACGAACTATCCAATCCCAATCAATCGGGATTGGAAACAATCCCGCAAAGCGGAGGGTAACGACACTCGATAGGAACGAGCTAAGCGACGTTCGAAGCGTTAGTGGAATCATCCTGGATGAGCACGGATTTAATACCCGTGATTTGTGGATTATAATTCAATACCAGAATGAATTTGAAATATGGATAAAACATACGAAATAAGAAATAATTATCTCTTCGTGAAATTGACGGGTCCGTTCGATATCAATCGTGTAAAAAAGAATATTTATGAGTTTGGCAAAGAGTTACACAGTAACAATTTGAAAAAATTATTTCTGGATATGACGGAAGTGACAGGTCTTGAGGAAAAGCAGAATTTTATTCTCGAATCTTTTGATTTATACTATTTCATATCCAAATCTCATCCTCCGGGCACAATGATCTCTATTCTGGGAACGCAGGAGTTGATCAATAAACATATTTTTTTTGATAATGTGATGACCAATAGAGGTTTTCCTGTCAAGGTAACCACAGAACGGGAAGAGGGTTTAAAATGGTTACTGGAAGACAAATCCTAGAAAAGCCCAAGTGTGGGTCAAGTTTCATTTGTTATTTTCAAGGATGACATGAATTCTTCAGATATCAATATGTCTTTCCCCGGTGGTCCACCATCGGCACAAAAAGGACATCAATGATCGAATGCTTTTCCAACTTACCGTTCTTCTTGATCAGCACAACCAGTTCCTGAACTCCCACCTCACCAACCGGGATAACCATTCTGCCGCCTTCCTTGAGTTGATCGGCAAGCGGTTGGGGAACTTTCGTCGGGGCGCATGTGACCAGAATCGCGTCAAAAGGCGCAGCTTCCGGCCAGCCCTGATAACCGTCGCCGATTTTAACGTGGACGTTTTTATAAAGTCTGGAGAGTATCCGCTCTGCCCGCCTGCCCAGAGTTTCGATAATTTCTATACTGTAAACACTCTGGCAGAGTTCTGCCAGAATCGCCGCCTGATAACCTGAACCGGTACCGATTTCCAGCACCTTCATATCCGGTTGCGGATTGATGCTCTCCGTCATTAAAGCGACAATGTACGGTTGCGAAATGGTCTGGCCTTCTCCGATCGGCAGCGCGTGATCGCCATAGGCCAGATTCCGGATTTTTTCGGGAACGAATTGATGATGCGGGACCGCTCTCATCGCTTTGAGGACTTGCGGATTCTTAATGCCTCTGGCTTCAATCTGTTCGACAACCATTCTTTCTCTTGCCAAAGCATAATCCTTTTCCGTGTGAATGTCCGCCCGGCAATTCAACACGGACAAAAGCAAAAAAGCTGACGCCGCAAAAAAGCATGAATACTTTTTCCCCGCGCGAATAAAGCACCTCAATTTTCCATTGACGATGAGTTGCCACATCCTTTTTCCCTTAATAAATTTTTAAACATTTGATTTTGAATCTGTTTTTTTAATGTTTTCTGCCCACCGGTATTAAATACACGGGTTCATGATTTTCAGGTAGATTCATAACCTGCTTTACTTTTTCATCATGGAAAGCTCCGATGGGAACGGCGCCCAGGTTCAGGGCTGTCGCCTGCAACAGCAGATTTTGTGCGGCATGCCCTGTCTCAATCTTTACATATCTTTCCGCGCGGTTTCCATATTTTTTCGCTGTTCGTTCATAAACGGCGGCAATCACGAAGACAGCCGGCGCCGTCCGGACGCTTTCCTGACCCAGAGCGGCATAAGCTAATTGGGGACGAATATCTCTTCCCCCATGACGGGTAAGAGAATGATTGCCGGATGAATATTGAAAAACCCCTTCCTGAAGTACGACATATACTTCGAGCGGGAACAGGGCGCCGGCAGATGGAACTGTCCTTGCTCCCCAATCACGTGTTATCCCCTGAACGGCCCAAAACAGTTGAGACAGTTCTTTGAGCGTCAGAGGCACGGCGGAAAAATCTCTGGTCGATTGACGATTTTTAATGGTTTCTTCGAGGGATATTTTTCCTTTGAAGACCGGCGCGGGAAGCCGGATAACATCCTGGTTGGTTAAAGAATTCATTTTCTTCTCCTGAGCAAAACTGATCTGAACAAGGATTTGGACGGATAAAAAGACCGCCATGAATAATAATATAAATTTGTAACGATGGATCATCATACCTCCTCCTCGCTCTACGATGACATATGCCTGCCGTTCTTGAACCTGCCGAAATCCTTGTATTCCCACTGAAGGCCGGTCAGAGTCGGACAATCCAGCATTACAAACTCATCATTGTCTTTCGTATAAAGATATTTGTCTCTGGCAGAATAAGCACAATAAGCCGCCAGCCACATTCGGTAATTCCCCATTGTGGCCTCAACGCAATTATTGGCCACCCAGTTACACGCTTTGCGGCCGGCTTTCTCCATCGCGGCAATGGTGACGACCATCCCGACGCGGTATCCTTTTTGCTTCCAGAAATTATCATTCAACCATTCGCGGTCGTTTTCCGACATGCAGTACATTTTGCTGGCCATGACTTCTCTTGTGTTTTTAAAAGGATGTGAATGGAAATCTCCCAGATATTTAAGATGAGGCCAGAATGATGTAATCACATCCACTTTCAAGGAGATGGCTTCCTTGTTTTCATCGATGGAACTTCGCCTCTGCTCGGCGGTCGTATCGGTGTGCGCCATCTCAATCTGGTAGATGACTTCCCTGTTTTTCAGAGTGATCTCGTGCCCGAAGAGGCTTCCGTAAACTTCAATCCGTGATTTCGGCCTGCCTTTTTCCTTGATATCCTTTTTCTTGACTGAATAGGCTTCCAGAGAGCTTAAAACCAGAGATATCAGCGCGTTTTCGGAAACGCGCACAACATATTTTTTACTGTCATTCCTTGTCATTGTATCACCTCCGTCAAACATCCATTCGGAGATACAGTTCAATATTGACAAAATTATGCCGGTTTGTTATATTAAAGCCAACGAGATACTGCTGTGCACGCGATGAAGTCATGTCACTGGAGATGAATTTAGAAAAGACCCGCAGGATCTTAGTGGTGACAGTCACCCTTAAAAGATCAAGTGTTAAAAAGTCATGACTCCAGCATGCAGACTCAACGACACAAGCGGTTCTCGTTTTTTTATATGCAACCCTTCAGCGGGATAAGTCCCGTCGAAGGGTTTTCATTTGCCAGCAAAAGCAATGAATCACCAGCAAATTTTTCGTTAAGAAAAAACCACAGTTTTCAATTACATTTTTTCTATTTTTGATATTAACCGGTCAAATTGTTCCACATCAACAACCGGCGAGGTGGAGAATGAAATCCCCGTCAATTTATTTAATGCCATAGACGCAGAAAGCGCTTTCTCCATATCGGGAAATTCCAGCGTAAAGACAAGATCGTGTTCTCCCAGCACGGCAAACATCGAAATGACCTTTCCATCGTTTTTTTCAATGATTTTGAGAGCTTTTTTTGTACGCTGCTCAGAGGCATGTTTTAATGATTCCTGGTTATATTTTCCAAACATCATGAATATCGGCATAAAATGACCTCCTTTCTGTCTGTTTTAAGACAATCATCATTCTTCAAATGGTGATAACATTCTTGTGCTGTTATCCGTGTTTAATCTTTCTGATCGTTGCTTTTACGCGGGCGTTGGCCTGTTTGATTTTCCGGTTAAACCATTGACTTTGCGGGATTTTTAAAATGATATTCTTTTTTTCTCTTCTTGTTTCCATAAACAACCCTCCATGATAAGAAATATGAAGTTATGTTTCAGAATATCCGGGAAATGGTGATCACTGCTCTTGCATCTCTTCTTTAGATATTAATTTAGTTATAATAAAAATTAAAGTCAAACAGGAAAAATCATAAATTATTTTTTAATAATATCAATATCTTGGAACTTTAAATCATGGTATCGTGATTTAATATCCTGTCAGATCGGGCTCGCCGCAGTGTTTGAGGATGTGTGCACGGGTGGCATCACGCAGCTTGAGAGCGGTTGTCCAGGCATCCGGCGAGGAGAGATCCTGCGCATGACGGGGCTCGATGGGCTTTCCGATGGTAACGGTAATTGTGCCACGCCGGGGGAACAGACTCACATCGCGCAGCATGGAACGTGTGCCGCGAATCGCAATTGGCACGACAGGAACATCGGCTTCCACCGCCGTTTCAAAGGCTCCCATATGAAAAGGACGGAGTCCCGGAACACGGGTAAAGCCCCCTTCGGCGAAAAAGAACAGGCTGCGACCTTTGCTTGCCCTGGAAGAAACGCGACGGGCGTCCTCAAGACTTTTCTTTCTATCGAACCGCTCCACAAATTCCGCTTGAATGCGCTGAAGAAATACGCGAGCTGGAAAACTCTCTTTTAATTCGGCCTTGGCAACAAAACTGACTTCCATCGGCAGCACGGCAACCATCAGAAAATTGTCCAGATAACTGGCATGATTGGCCACGAAGATACAGGAAGATTCGCGGGGAAGATTTTCGGTACCCTGAACATCGATCAGTGTGCAAGACGCTTTACCCAAAAAACGCGCCACCTTTCTCATAAAGGCCCAGCGCCATGATTCTTTTGGCAGCAGGACAACGGTCAGCCATGTTACAGGAGCAAGAATAAAAAACAGCAATAAACAGTAGGCGGCGTAAAGGACGCTTTGTGTCCCGTGCCAAAGGCGTCTCATTTCCGGCAGAATCCCGGATGCGGTAATGCGCGTGATCTGCCACCATGTTGCCTTGTAATCTTTACCGATCCGGCCACTTTCAAAAAGAGAGCGGTTACCGGCGCGACGGATTTTTCCGCTGGATGTTTTCAGGACGGTTCCCGGCGGCGCTAAAACCACTTCATCGGCCGCCGTTCCCACCAGATCCATCGCCAATGTGTTAATTTCCTGTCGCAGGGCGTTTAATTTCCCGGGATTTTCTTCCCGCGTCTCCGCCATCACCACCAGTTTTTCCGTTTGATTGACCTTATCCTGCGAGGCAAACACCACGACATTGCCTTTCCGGATGCCTGCAATTTTTCCCACGGCTTCTTCCAGTTCCTGAGGATAAATGTTTCGCCCCGCGCGGATGATGATATCTTTCTTGCGGCCGGTGATAAATATATCTCCGCCCGCGATATAAGCCATGTCTCCGGAATCCAGCCAGTCACCGTCAAAGAGCTTTTTGGTTTCCTCTTCATTATGATAATAGCCGCTGGTTGCCGAAGGTCCGCGGAAATGAAGTTTGCCTTCGCAGCGTTCCGGCAATTCCAGACCGGCGGCATCGACAATGCGCACCTCATGGCCGGGCAGGGGATGACCGCAGGCGACAAAACGCAAAACATTCTCATCAGATGCCGTGGACGGCACGGCACGGCCGGTGTTGACAAAAACATCACGGTCAATCCGGTCAACCAGCGGGCCGCGATCAAGCGGCGGGAAAGCCAGGCCGACGGAACATTCCGCCAGGCCGTAAACGGGCATGAACGTTGTTCGTTGGAAACCGTACCGGGCGAATTCCCGGCAGAAATTCTCGACGGTTTCCGGGCTGACCGGCTCGGCGCCGTTGCAGGCAATTCTCCATGAAGAAAGATCAAGACCCTGAAGGTCTTGTTCCGTCAATCTCTTCAGGCATAATTCATAGGCAAAATTGGGAGCGGCGGAGATGGTGCCCCGGTAGCGATGAATGGCCCACAGCCAGCGCTGGGGCCGGGAGATAAAACTGAGCGGCGACATCACCACGAGCAGTGCGGCGAAATAAAGGCTGCTGAGCCACGTTCCGATCAAGCCCATGTCATGATAGAGCGGCAGCCAGCTGATGATCACATCCGTGGATTTTACCTGCACCACTTCTCCCAAAGCGCGGATGTTTGCCAGCAGATTGGCGTGCGTGAGCACGACACCTTTGGGATTGCCGGTACTGCCGGACGTATATTGAAGAAAGGCGATATCATTCATGGCCGGTGTGAACTTAGTATAAGCGGATTTGCCGGACGTTAATTCCGGAAAAGTGACCAGCGTGTGCATGCTTTCCACCTGTGCCTTGAGGACCTGCGCGAAGCGCTTGGCCTCCGGAATGATGACCATGATCTTCGCACCGCAATTATTCAGAATGGCGCTGTGCCGCCGCAGATGATCTTCCAGCTGGTTCATGCGAAACGGCGGGTAGATAGGAACCGGTATGCCGCCCGCGAGCAGAATGCCCAGAAAAGTAAAGAAATATTCCCGGCTCGTCGGCAGCATGATGGAAACGGCCTCTCCCGGGAGCAGCCCCTTCTCCTGGAGTCCGGCGGCGGCCGCCTGCGCGCCATCGGCCAATTCCCGGTAAGTGATGATTTCACCATCACCTTCATCACTGTATAAACGAATGTGCGGCCTGTCCGGATGATGTTCCACATGCCAGTTTAGCGCATCGACCAGTGTCCTGGCACCGTGCGGCAGGTCATATGTCTCAGCCATCCCGGGAGATTTCAATTCCGAAGCGGGCACATATTTCAACGAAGGACCGGCCTTGAGGATAATCTGCCAGAGCTCGCCGGGGGTTTCCGCTTCGATAAATTTTTTTTCTTCAAGCGTGACGTTAAAAACTCTTTCAATGCGCGTAAGGAGTTCCACACGCGCCAGGCTGTCCAGTCCCAGATCCCTGGACAAAGAGCTGTCCGGCAAAACCTGCCTGGTTTTCGGCCACGAAGGATGCAGCTCCATCACCAGCTCTTGGATAGCGTTGAGTAGAACATCCATCGAGCTGTCGGAAGCGGTTTTGCTTTGATTGCCGTTCATCAGTCTGCCTTCTTCTTTGTTAATATAATGACGGATTCAACCTTTTCCAACACGTGGTGTTGTTGCCGAAAATCTTTGGATTTGTTTTTTAAAATACGTTTCCGATTATTCCCCGGCATGTTCGAGCGCGACCCTTTTGCCTCTTTCCTCGTCGACAAAAAAGACGATGAGGGCAGAGATCAGGAAAAAGAACGAACAGATAAGGATTGCCTTTTGCAGACCGAAAACCGTCTGCAGGAATCCCAGACCCGTCAGCCCGAAAATCGCGGACAGCCGGCCGGTAAAACTCCACAGGCCGAAAAATTCACCGGACTTGGTATCCGGTGAAAAAAGCCCCACCATCGCGCGGCACAAGGACTGTGTTGACCCCAGCCCCAGCCCGGCAATCGAACCGATGACCAGAAAAATATGTTCCGCCCGCCAGAAGGCGCCCGTCCACGTATTGACGAGCGCGGTCACATCATTGATGCCATAAATCAAACTTACGGTAATCAGCCAGATGAAAAGCGTCAGGATGAAAGTCTGCTTTGCTTTCCATTTGTCCTGAATGAAACCGAAAAACAGCGCTCCTCCCGCCGCCGTAAACTGCGTTATCACAAACATTAAGATCTGCGTCGTTGCGGACCATTTGACGATTTGATCCCCATAAATGAAAGCGAAGGCGATGACAATGGAAAGACCGGAATAGGCAAAAAAGAACGACGCCAGAAGAATCATCAAATCGCGGTAATCACGCAGATCCCGAAAAGTCTTCTTCAGCCTTTTCCAGCCGGTGGTGAAATAATTTTGATTGGCGGGCAAAGGCCGGGGAACCGTGCGGTCTTTGACCCATAAAAAAGTGGGAAGCGCCGCTATCAGAAAAAACAATCCGGTGACCGGTCCTACCAGCCGCAGATTGTGAAAATTATCGACCGTGTAAACGCTGCCCTGCAAGCCGAATATCACGATGGCCGCGGAGAGCAGACCGCCGAAGTAACCCAGCCCCCAGGCATAGCCGGAAATTTTACCCAGATCCTCCGGCGGGCCAAGGCCCGGCAGAAAACTGGAAACAAAAGCTTCGCTGTAGGAAAAACCGGTATTCGAAAGAATGATCAGCAGCATTCCCAATATGATGTCTCCGGGGCTGACGAAATACAGAGCCGCCGTGGCTACGACCGTCAGCAGATAACTGCCGAGGAGAAATTTCTTTTTTGCTCCGGCATAATCCATGATCGCGCCAAAGAGCGGCGCAGAAAACAGCACCACCAGATAGCTGATGGACAGGGCGACGCTCCAGAGAAGGTTGCCGATACGGTATTCGGGGCCGTCACCGACAATAATCCGGGGAAAGATAATGCAGAAAACGACAGTAATAATGACGGTCGTATAGGATGAATTGGCAAAATCAAACATTGCCCATCCGAACAGTTCTTTTTTGGAAGCCCTTTTGATTTGTGCCATGGCAAACTATATACAATTATCCATCTGATGTTAATATTAATTTTAATGATAAATAACCGGGATGTCCGGCCATCCATTTACCATTCACAAAATTTATGGTGTAAAAATCCCCCTTTCGGGGGATTGCATTTCAGTTTGCATACGGATAAAATTTATCATCCCGGGGGAGTTTCTTCTCGGGAAGAGTAAAAGTGAGAGCGTGCCCTCTCCCCAATTTTTTAAAAATTGCAGTGCGACACTTTACTCTCCCGGGATTTTAGAATCAGGACAAGTCAACGTCATGGCGCGTCTTTTTTCAATAAGAACAGCACATGAGCAGGGAAAGAAATTGGTATGAAAATACTTATGGTCGATATGCTACACTCAACCATGATCTGAAAGGTTTATTCCTGATACAGCAATCGGGCGTACCTTTTTCAAGACAGAAGCGTTGTAAAAAAAAAAGGAAAGATTCTTGAAAAAAGCAGGGACTGATCAACTCATCATAGAAAACAGGACCATCAAAAAAAGGATTAAGGGATTAGAAGGTCTTTTACCGGATTATGGCACGGAACAAATTCCTTTCGCTCCCGGCCACATCTATCGTGCACTCTTTCGTTTGTCTCCCTATACGATTGTTGTTTCGAGGTTGAAAGACGGGTTGATTTATGATGTCAGCGATACCTTTTGTCAACGATCCGGCTTTTCCAGAGAAGAAACTATTGGTAAGACGATGAAGCAGTTAAAATTGTGGCAGGGGAATGAACGTGAAAAATTTGTCAAGATTCTGCGTAAAGAAGGAATATGCCGTAATCAGGAGGTGAACCACCGGATGAAGGACGGTACGATACGTACTTGCCTTGACTCCGGAGAATTGTTAACGATTGGCAATGAACAATTCATTTTTTTAATGGTGACGGATATCACCGCCCTCAAAAAAGCACAGGATTCCCTCATCGAAGAACGGGATCTGAGTAATACGATCATCAACAGCCTGCCGGGATTGTTTTACATCTTGGATGATGAATTCAGATTTCTCCGCTGGAATGATAATCTTCTGAAAATCACCGGCTATTCGGCACAAGAACTTCAGAAGATGACTATTCTGAATTTTCATCGTGAAGCGGATAGACGTATCGTTGTCGAAGACACAAAAAAGACTTTTCTTTTCGGTGAAAATAGGTCGGAAGCAGATGTCGTGATGAAAGACGGCACGGTGAAAACCTTTTTCTTCAGCTCAAAACTATTCTATTATAAAAACAAGCCATGCTCTGTAGGCACGGGAATTGACATTACCGAACAGAAACGGATTGCGAAAGAGCTTAAGAATAAGGCTGAAATTCTGGAAGATGCCAACATAGCACTGCGAGTGCTCATGAATCAAAAAGAAGTTGATCGTAAAAACTTTGAGGAGAAATTGCAGACCAACATCAATGATCTTGTCATGCCCTATTTGCATAAACTCAAAAATGCCGGTCTCGATAACCGTCATAAAAATTATTTAAGTATTCTGGAAAAAAATCTCAACGATGTTACGTCGCCATTCATGAGAGACTTTAAATCTTCATACGGGAACCTGACCCCGCAGGAAATTCAGATTGTTGATCTGATTAAACAGGGGAGGAAAACAAAAGAAATTGCAGACATACTCAACTCATCAGCAAAAACAGTTGAGACGCACCGCAATAACATCAGGAAAAAACTAAACCTGATCAATGCTAAAATTAATCTTCGCAGCCATATCCTTTCCTTAAAATAATAAGTATATAACATACATATTGTAAGCGTATTATTTCAATAACTAAAAATATTGAAATGTGAGACCATTTATGCAAAATAGGATAAATAACTTAGATCCATCATGGATTTAAGCTACTGTTTCAAATATCATCAATAAGTCTGAATTAATGAACAAACTCATCAGCAGCTCATCACAAGATAACTTTTTTAAAAAAATATTTTATCAGGCGCCAAATCCCATGGCGCTCATTAGAACCGAGGATAATGTCTATGTGGAAGTCAACAAGGCATTTGAAGAATATTTTGGACGAAAACGACATCAGATCATTGATAAAAATCCTCTGGAAATCGGATTGATCACTCCTGAAGACCTGATGAATGCTTTAAATCAGTTACAAGACAGAGCATACGTCCGGAATGTTAAGGTCAGAGTCATAGCAAAGAACGATGAATTCCGTTACCCGTTGGTTAACATGAAATTAATGAAGATAGGCAAGACTGTTTTACGCGTGGTAGATACGACCGACATTCCGCAATTTTATGGAAACAAAAAAGCTCTGCGGTCTGATATCTTGGCCCGAACACTGGATTCGATAAAGGACGCCGGTGTCGTTTTCTTAAGTGGTGTGGAAACGAAAAACCCCTCGATATTTTACATGAATAACGAAGCGAGATTGTTTTTCGAAAAATATCCGCTCAATCATTTATTGCCCGGTTTGATGAGAAAAGAATCCTTATCGGTATGCGTTCACTCGCGATATTATCAGGTGAGAATGGTTTCCAGTCATAACGATTCTCCTTTAAATCTCATCATCATGGAACGATTACCCGATAAGATATACATCAAAGAAATCGTCAAGCAATACGACTTGACGCCCCGGAAGCGGGAAATTGCCGTAATGGCAGCTACCGGATATTCCAATGATGAAATTGCCCGGAAGCTTTCTCTAAGTCCATATACGATTAAAGATCACTTAAAGGAAATTTTTCAAATTATCGGTGTTCACAGCCGCCGTGAACTTTTCCCCAAATTTTTAAACCTGCGCTGATTTTTTACTCTCTAATCCTTGATGAACCTGTAAACTTCTTTTGGGAATGAAAAAAATAAAATCTCTCCGTCTTTGGTGCGGATTTTTACCTCGTCTGAATTCAGGCTGATGATCTGCCCTTCGATGATCTTTCCGTTGAATAACTCAATCCCTTTAATTTTTTTTAGTTCCCGGGGGCTTTGTTCTTCTGTCGCAGGAGACGTAAAATTTTTCAGCGGCAGAGGCGTTTTCTTTTCCGGGATGATGGGAACGGGCACGTGGTTAGGAGAAAATTTTTCTTCTTCTTTGGCCGGTTGTCCGGGTTTCTCCTGCTCGCACTTTCCCTTGCTTTTCGCCCATTTCAGAACGTTACAAAGTCCCAGATCACATGCTTTCTGCGCGTCAGAGCAACCGAGAGGGTGATTGCCCTGCAATAAATAGGCAAAAGCCCGGTTGTTGTAAGCATTGACATAATCCGGTTTCAGGCGGAGGGCTTCGTTAAAATCTTTGATGGCCGATGCGTAGTTTTTCAATCGCGCGTATGCTTTCCCTCTATTGCTGAAGGCAAGCGGACTGTCCGGTTTCCGGCGCAGCGCTTCCGTGCAGTCCTCAATGGTACGCCGATACAGGCCCAGACCGTAATACGCGTCACCCCGGTTGATGAAGGCGTACGCATGATCCGGTTTCAGGCGAATGGCCTGATTATAATCTTCGATGGCACGCCGGTACTGACGGAGGTCGGCATAAGCATTCCCCCTGCTGTTGTAGGCAGAGGCATTATTCGGTTGCATTTGAATGGCGTTGTTCAGATATTCAATGGCTTTTTGGGGATCAGTAAATCTGCCCTGATCATCATTCCATAATGCCTGGGCCTGATTCAACCAGTCGGCTGCCGTGGCGCTTGTGGCGACAGAGTAAAATAGCGTCAGAACCAGAAGAACGGAAATGATAATTTCGGGCATAAACACCGGACTTGTATCTTGAATTGTTTTCATAAGGAAAGATTCAGGATAATCGGATCACCATCAGTACGGTTTCCTGTCTCTGTTTATCGCCCGTTTGATCCCCGTGGAATCGTTTTTATTCACGGTAAATTGCTTCGAAGATAACCTCAATCCACGTGTCCCGTATGTCGCGAAAAGCGTCCAGAAACGTCTCAATGTTCTCTGATCTGCGCCGTTCAATGTAACTGAAGGTATTCGATTCAGCGGCCATGCTGCGATTGTCCTTTATCCACGCGGCCCATGATTCAAAGATCTTCATCCCGGGCATCACCTGATCCGACCAGACATAACGGCTGAAACGTGCCGGATGCAGCCAGCGCAAAGCGGCGGCCTGCTGCGGATGACGAATCAGCGACTTGACCAGCGGCCGGCCAAAGGCAAGATAAAGATTTTCGTTTGCCACCGACAGACGGTTCATCTTATCGAATTCAGACTTTGGAATCGGACAGGTGACATCCCTGATTTCTCTTTTCTCAAAGCGGACACGGAACTGCTCTTTTAGCGGGTCGTGTTCGCCGGTCTCTCCTTCGATAATCATTTCGTACAATCCCGGCTTGAGTTTTTGCATCCGTTCGATATGTTCGATAATCGCGTGGTGTTCACGGCGGGCTACAGAAGCGGAAACAAAAATGCCAAGGTGGCCGATGTGACCGTGCAGCAGGTAGATGATCCGCTGACCGGCCTTGACCAGATCATCCGTTGTCGGATACACTTCCGATATCCAGTGCAGGGCCTGTTGCGGTGGCGTGATATTGTCGCCACGGGAGGCAAAAATTACCAGAGGATCTTTCATATTTCTCAGGTCAATCCGGTGATTGTGGCCGATATCCAGGACGCCTTTCTCCAGTTTGTTTCCAATGAAAAGGTTTCTGACAATCCAGAGAATTTCTTCTTCATTGAGGAGATAAAAACCGGTCCACCAGCGTTCAAATTCGAGATATCGTTCCTGTTCGGTGTCAATTTTAGAAAACAGGTTGTAGTCTTTTTTCCAGAGCGTGTTGGCCGGATTGAGCCGTTCAAAGTTATCGACAAGGTAAGCGCCGTCAAACAGCCCTCCGCCAAGATCACACATAAAGCTGGTTGCCCAGGCGCCGCCGGTCAGTCCGCCGCTCAGGCGCATGGGGTTGATGCCGTCGCCGCCGGCCCAGTAGGACATGGGCGCGCCGTTGATGACAATCGGTCCCGTTACATCAGGACGGTCGGCTCCAAGCATGGCCACCGCCCAGCCCGCCTGGCAATTTCCGTAAACCATGGGAAAATCTCTGTCGGGATGGCGTTTCTTTATCTCTTCCAGGAAACGGATCTCCGCCTGTTCGACATCCTCCATGGTCTGATCCGGAAAGGGTTCGGGCGTAAAGGAGGCGAAGTAAACCGGATGGCCTTCAGCCAGCGCCATACCGACTTCCGAGTCCTTTTTAAATCCGCCGATACCCGGTCCGTGACCGGCTCGGGGATCGATGACCAGAATCGGTCTTTTACCCGGCTTAGGTTCTTTTCCTTCGGGATGTCTGATGTAAAGCAAAGCATAGTTGACCGGGCGGGGAAATTGGCTCGCGTCCAGCACAACCTCATAGTTATAGTCCAGCAACGGCGGCATGCCCTGCTGATAATGCTCCAGCATGTTGTTGCCGCGCTGACGCATGGTATCCATAAAAAGAATACAACGCTGCCAGAAGTCGATGGAATAATCCCAGGCGTCCTCGGAAAATCGTGCCCAGGTTAAATGCGACAGCCTGGTGCCCAGATCAACCCATGAAGCCAGCGCGCCAAACGGTTCGACCGGAGCCTCGTCCTTAATTTTCTTATTACAGGCAAAGTCCGATGTTTGCGTCATCAGTTGATGCCATGATTTGAAAAGGTCTAAGGTATTCATCGTTACATCTCTTGGGCTTTTAAACTTTTTTTAATGTGTTTTTTATGTCAACGAAATTTTGACTGTTCAACGTAAAACACGGCTGACAAAGATCTATTTTTTGCCTGCAATATTCTGAATGATGCCCAGAAAACCATCAGCTTTTAAGGACGCGCCGCCGACCAGCGCGCCGTCAATATCGTCCATCGCGATTAAATCGCCGATATTATCTTTCGTCACACTTCCTCCATAGAGGACGTTTAAATCATCGGCCGCGCCGCCGTAAATTTCTTTTAAGAGGTTGCGGATGAAAGCGTGGACTTCCTGCGCCTGCGCGGAGGTAGCCACCTTGCCCGTGCCAATCGCCCAGACCGGTTCATAGGCGATGACGATGTGATCAATTTTTCGCAAACCGGCCAGCCCGTTTTTCACCTGTCGGCCGACGACCTCCTTCGTGATGCCTTTTTCTCTTTCTTCATCGGTTTCGCCCACGCACATAATCGGCGTCATCCCGGCGTCCAGAGCTTTTTTGACCTTCAGATTAACATCCGCGTCACTTTCCTGAAAATATTTACGGCGCTCGGAATGACCGATGATGACATAGGTACAGCCGACATCTTTGAGCATGGCCGGTGATACTTCGCCTGTATAAGCCCCCTTGTCTTCGTAATACATATTCTGCGCGGCCAGAAACAGGGATGAACCCTTAATCATTTCACCAACGCTGAAAAGAGCGGTAAAAGGCGGCGCCAGAACGACCGTTCCGCCCTGAATACCACAAGCGCCTTTTTGAATAGCTTTCGCCAGAGCTAATGATTCGGCAACGGTGTTATTCATTTTCCAGTTGCCGGCGACGATCCATTTTCTCATAATGCAATCCTTTATTTTTCCAGCGCGGCAATGCCCGGCAGGGTTTTCCCTTCCAGCCACTCCAAAAACGCGCCGCCGCCGGTGGAGATATAAGACATCTTGGAGGTCAGCCCCGCTTTTTTAATGGCCGTGTCCGTGTCGCCGCCGCCGATGATGGAAAGCGCGCCGGAATCGGCCACTGCAGCGGCCAGGTCAAATGTTCCCTTGCTGAAAGGCGCCAGTTCAAACATGCCCATCGGCCCGTTCCAGATAACCGTTTTTACACCTTTTAACGCGTCGCTGAATAACGTAATCGTTGCCGGACCAATATCCAATCCGATCATGTCTTTGGGAATTTCTTTCACGCCGCAGACCTTGGCTTCGGCTTCCGCTGTGGCAGCCTGGGCAATGACGGCATCAACCGGCAACAAAAACTGCACATTTTTCTGCTTGGCCTTCTCCACAATCTTGCGCGCCGTATCCAGCATGTCTTCTTCGCAAAGCGATTTGCCCGTTTCGTAGCCGGCCGCTCTTAGAAAAGTGAAGGCCATGCCGCCGCCGATAATAATTTTATCGGCCTTTTCAATGAGATTTTCCAAGAGACCGATTTTATCGGAAACCTTTGCGCCGCCGATGATCACGGCCAGCGGTTTGGCCGGATTGACCATGGCTTTTTTGAAATATTCGACTTCGTTTTTCAGCAGGAAACCGGCCGCGCAGACAGGAACAAATTCAGTAATCGCGGCATTGGATGCGGCTGCCCGGTGAGAGACGGCAAACGCGTCGTCGATATAGACATCACACAGCGCGGCCAGCTGTCTGGCAAATTCGGGATCGTTTTTATCTTCCCCCGGATGAAACCGGAGGTTCTCGAGAAGGATGATATCGCCTTCCTTCATTTTTCCGACGGCTGCCTCAACCGCCGGCCCCACGCAGTCATCCACAAAAGTAACCGGCTTTTTCACCAGGTCAGATAGGACCTTCACGACCGGCTTGAGTGACATTTCGGCTACCCTCTTACCCTTGGGCCGTCCCAGATGAGAAGCGACAATCAGTTTCGCTCCCTTCTCCAGCGCGTAATGGATGGTCGGGACACTGGCCCGCACGCGCTTGTCGCTGGTGACATTGCATTCCTTATCCATCGGAACATTAAAATCCACTCTCAGAAAAACCTTCTTGCCTTTCATGTCAATTTGATCAATGTACTTCATACTCCAATCCTTATCTTTTCTATTTCATTATAAAAGAAAGCAGTTCCAGCATTCTGTTGGAAAAGCCCCATTCATTGTCATACCAGGAAAGAATCTTCACCATGTTGCCGCCGATGACGGTTGTGTTGGGCATATCCACGATGGAAGAATGTTTGTTTCCGTTGAAGTCGCGGGAAACCAGTTCTTCTTCCGAACAGGCGAGGATTCCTTTCATCGCGCCCCCGGCATATTCCCTGAATTTGTCGTTGATTTCATTACGGGTGGTGCTTTTGGAAAGTGTGGCCACAAAATCAACCAGGGAAACATTCGGCGTCGGCACACGAATCGCCAGCCCGTCGAGCTTGCCCTTCATTTCGGGAATCACTTCCGCGATGGCGCGGGCCGCGCCGGTGGTGGTGGGGATCATCGAAAGCGCGGCGGCCCGCGCTCTTCTTAAATCCTTGTGTGCCTCATCCACGACCACCTGATCATTGGTGAAGGAATGAATGGTCGTCATCAAACCATACTCAACGCCGAATTCCTGATTCAGGATCTTGACAATCGGCGCCAGACAATTGGTGGTGCAGGAGCCCATGGAAATAATGTGGTGTTTGTTTTTATCGTAAACTTCCTGATTGACACCGAGAACAAAAGTCACATCCGGATTCTTGGCCGGAGCGGAAATAACGACCTTTTGCGCTCCCGCCTCGATGTGTTTTCCGGCCCCGGTCTTGTCGGTAAATCTGCCGGTACTCTCCAGGACAACATCAACTCCTAAATCTTTCCAGGGCAGGGTTTCCGGTTCTCTGACGGAAAAAGTCTTCATTTCTTTTCCGTCAACGCTGATGACATTATTGCCGGCCTTGACCTCCGCATCCAGTGTCCCGTGCGTTGAATCATACTTCAGCAGATGAGCGAGTGTTTTCGTGTCGGCAAGATCATTGACCGCCACAAATTCCACATCTTCATTTTTATATCCGGCCCGATAGACAAGCCGGCCGATTCTTCCGAAACCGTTAATGGCAATTCTGACTGACATATAGACCTCCTTGAGATGAAAAATTATTAATTAAAAGAATTGTTTTGTCAACCTGTTTTGCCGGACCGAAGATGGGAAAGCCGGCTGACGCAGGGCTTTATCAAGATAATCAAAATATGTAGTTTTTACAAATGTTTAAGTGATGAATAAATCATTCGTCGAGAAGTTGGGATCCGTGGTCAGATTAATGCCCAGTCTTCTCAGTCCGGCTTCATCGCCCGGGGTGGGAATGTGCGTCATGTGGGCTTCGCAATCTCTCAAGTCCCTGAGTTTCTCCAGCGCCAGCTGGGCGGCTGGATTGGTGGTCGCGCTGATGCTGATGGCGATAAGAGCCTCTTCCAGATCGAGGCTGACTGATTTTTCATCAAGAATTTCCGTTTTCAGATTTTTTACCGAATTCGTAATCTGAGGCGGCAGCAGTTTAATCTTATCCGGAATTTCCGCCAGATGTTTGACGGCATGCAAAACCATGCTGGTCGCGGCGTGCATCAGGGAAGAGTTGCTGCCGGTGATAATTTTCCCGTCTTTCAGTTCAATAGCGGCACCGCAGAAAATCCCTTCATTACCTCTTTCATAATCCCTTTCTTCCCGGGGAGGGGTTACGGCGGCTGCCCGGGCCGGCATGACCACCTGACGCTCTTCCGGTTCCAGATTGAAATCTTTCATGAACAACTCGACACGCTGAACGGTCTCACGGTCGGCAAAACCCATCGCGTACTCGCAGCGGTAACGGAAATAACGGCGGATGATCTCCATCTTTGAGGCTTGTTGGGTGACTTCATCATCAATGATGGCAAAACCGGCACGGTTGACGCCCATGTCCGTCGGTGACTTATAAAACGAAGGTTCCCCCGTAATCTTTTCCAGAATTCTTCTCAGCACTGGAAAGACTTCCACGTCGCGATTATAATTTACCGATTTTTCTCCGTAGGCGTCCAGATGATAAGGATCAATCATGTTGAAATCCCGGATATCAGCCGTGGCCGCTTCATAAGCGACATTGACCGGATGTTTGAGTGGGATATTCCAGATGGGGAAGGTTTCAAATTTGGCGTAACCGGATTTAACGCCGTGTCTGTAGTCATGGTAGAGCTGTGAAAGACAGGTGGCCATCTTGCCGCTGCCCGGTCCCGGTCCGGTGACGATCACCAGCGGCTTGTCCGTTTTAATATACGTATTGGCGCCGTAACCTTCATCGCTGACAATCGTTTCCACGTCTGTCGGATAGCCTTTGGTGAACCGGTGCGTGTAAACGGGAATGTCGCGCCTTTCCAGTTTGTTTTTGAAGATGATGGCGGCGGGCTGTTCTTCAAAACGGGTGATCACAACGCCCAAAACATTGATTCCCCAGGATCGCAGATTGTCGATCAGCTTGAGGGCGTCCGCGTCGTAGGTTATTCCGAAGTCGGCACGGATTTTTTTTCTTTCAATGTCGCCGGCGTAAATGCAAAGGATAATATCCGCTTTGTCCTTCAGCTCCTGAATGAGGCGCATCTTGACGTTGGGATCATAACCGGGCAGAACTCGGGAGGCGTGATAATCGTAAAGAAGCTTGCCGCCGAATTCGAGGTAAAGTTTGTTGTTGAAGCGGTCCACTCTTTTAAGGATTTCAGTGGTTTGTTCCTTGATGTATTTTTCGTTGTCGAATCCCGGTTTCTGAATCATTTTGAATTTCCTCCGCAGAATGATGATCATCAGGTCAGTACGTTTCTGAACTATAGGGAGAACAATTTTGTATGTCAATTAAATATTGAATAAAAAAATTGCATCAGAAGCTTTGATAACGCACGGCGGCATCTGGAAAGGAAATGATCAGGTCAAAATATCAGATATAAGGATGAAAATCAGGCTCATACATGATTGAGCGGATATGACCGGATAAATCTGCCGGTTCGGCTATGGAAGTAAGTCCCCGTGTGAAGGCGATTTTGGCCACCGCCAGCGCGATATTGGCAGAGACTTCACGAATACGCTTGAGGGAAGGGAAAAGACAACCCGTTTTTAAATCTTCTGCTGTTACCTGTTTCACCAGTGATTTGGCGGCGGCGGTAAACATTTCATCCGTGACACGGAAGGCTTTCGAGGCGATGACGCCCAGCCCGACACCGGGGAATATGTAGGCGTTGTTGGCCTGTCCCGGGACAAAGACGCGTCCGTCTATTTGGACGGATGGAAAAGGACTGCCGCTGGCAAAAATCGCCCTCCCTTCGGTGTAACGATAAGCCTCTTCGGCGGAACATTCAGCCTTGGAGGTCGGGTTGGAAAGCGCGAAAATGATTGGTCGTTCGTTGATCCGGCCCATCGCGCTGATAATTTCCGGAGTGAAGGTGCGGGGCTGGCCGGATACGCCGATGATGGCTGTTGGCTTCAGGGCTTCCACAGCGGAGAAGAGGTCTTGATGGAACGGAAAATCATGCGCGTACGGTTTTTTGTGTTCCACTAAATCGGTGCGGCTTTTCACGACCAGGCCTTTGGAATCCACAAACCAGCAATGGGCATGCGCTTCGGATAAAGACAATCCTTCTTCCATCATGGCCGAAGAAACAAGATCGCCGATACCGATGGCCGCTTCTCCCGCGCCCAGGAAAAGCAGTCGCTGCTGAGAAATTTTTCCGCCGGTTATCCGCAGGGCGGAATACAGACCGGCCAGCGCGACCGATGCCGTTCCCTGAATGTCGTCGTTAAACATGCAGTACCGGTTGCGGTATTTTTCGAGCAACCGGAAAGCATTCACGTTGCCGAAGTCTTCCATTTGAATCATCACACCGGGAAAAGCTTTGGACGCCGCGGCCATGAATTCATCAATCAACGCATCGTATTCACTGCCCCGCAGACGCGTTTCCGGCAGACCGATATAATCCGGAGCATTCAGGAGTTCCTGATTGTTTGTTCCGACATCAATGGTGACCGGGAGGCAGGATTTCGGATCAATGCCCGCGCAGGCGGTGTAAAGCGACAATTTACCGATGGGAATGCCCATTCCGTTGGCGCCGAGATCCCCCAGCCCCAGGATGCGTTCACCGTCCGTGACCACAATGACGCTGACATTTTTATGCGGCCAGTTTTTCAAGACCTTTTTTATGCGGCCACGATCATTTTTTGTAATGAAAATACCGCGCGCTTCGCTGAATATTTTGCTGTAGTCCTGACAGGCCTGTCCGACCGTTGGCGTATAAATAATGGGCATCAGTTCCTGCATGTTATCCATCAGGACGCGATAGAAGAGATTCTCGTTTCGATTTTGCACACCGGACAGATAAAGATATTTTTCCAGGTCGGTTGTTTTGCGCCGGACGTTGCTGATGATATGCAGAATTCTGTCCGAGGGGGAGAAAACGCGCGGAGGCAGCAGTCCTCTCAAACCGAGAAGATCCCGCTCTTCTTCGTTGAAAACGGTTCCTTTATTAAGAGCCGGGTCCTGAAGCAGAGTTCTTCCCCGTGGAATTTTGATTGAGCGGTTTTTCACCGGCTGATTGGACATTTTTCACCCCTGAATTTATTAATAAAACACTTTTTTTAGCGGCATTGGATTATAAGAAGTCAGGCATTGTGTCAATAAAATAATCTGGCCGGTCGGTTTTTTGACCGATGCCGGCAGCGTTTTCATGATGAATCTTTGTTAATATTTCCTTGACAGACAAAACTGAAAGTTCTTATACTTCCCCCCACAAAGACATTTCGCAAAAACTAAAAACTAAAAAAACGGAGGCAATGATTATGGCGGAAAAAAAAGGATTGAGTAAACCGGTGAAGTTGAAGGCGGATCTGGCGGAACTGTTGGGAGCGAAAGCGCTACCCCGCACGGAAATAACGAAAAAACTCTGGGACTATATTAAAGCCAACAAACTGCAGACAACCAAAGTCAACGGCAAACCGGAAAACGCCGGGAAAAACATTGTCATTGACGCCAAGTTAATCAAGATTATTAACAATACCAAGGTTAAAACATCGAGCGGCAAGGTTGTTGACTTCACCAAACTGAAAGAAGGTCAGACGATTGATATGATGCAGATTGCCTCTGTTGTCAGCGCCAATATCGAGTAGAGTTTTGATCCAATATTTTTTTTAAGGCAGGATTTGAATCCTGCCTTTTTTCTTGTCTGAAATATTTTTCCGGCACTGATTTTCAGACACCCCGTCCTTTCCAAAAATTTGTTTGACCATGCGCATTCCGATTATTGATTTTGTGGTCAATGCCGTATATGGTATGGCGCAAATCAGTTTTGCGGACAGGATATCCAGATCAGGGAAACATAAAATATGGATAAAAGAGCCATCCTTTGGCCGGTCTTAATATCTGTGATCATTCACATGACGCTTCTGGGAGTGGCAGGCATGATTAATTTGAATGATTATGCCAAGCCGCTGGATGTTCTTTCGGTCAGTATCAGTGATCCGGAATCCGATGATAAACCGGAGCCGGTTAAAAAAAATAAAGAAGTTAAAAAGGACGAGGCGCAAACAAAATCCGATCAGTCGCGGAAAGAAAAAGGTGATGCCGTTAAAGATCATGGCTGGCGCGAAGACACCGTTGATCTGGGAACCCTGGACGTGAAATATGTTCCTTACCTGACGAAAGTCAAAAACAGGATTCTGCGCATTTGGGTTTACCCTCAAAAAGCTTACGAAAATATTGAAGAGGGTAATGTCGTCGTCAAAATGTCCATTGACGCCAACGGCACGCTTGCCGGCGTCGCTCTTTTGTCTTCGTCAGGATCGCAGAATCTTGATCAGGGAGCCTTAAGGGTTGTGCAGGATGCCGCTCCCTACGAACCCTTGCCGGCGAATTACGACCTTTCACGCCTGCATATCATTGCTTCGTTCAACTACAAGATCACCGACTAGATTATATTTGAAGACCTTTATGCGCAATCAACTATCCGATCGGCGAAAAAAATTAATATGGTTGATTAATTTAGCGCTTACCTTTTTTTGGGTTCAAACATCCTTTGGTTTTGTGGTAACCGACGAAACAGGACGTCGTGTCCATATTGCCGGGACACCGCGGAAAATTGTTTCTCTGGCGCCCGGGATCACCGAAACACTTTACGCGCTTGGTCTGGACAACGAAATTGCGGGCGTTACCAATTATTGCAACTGGCCATCCCGCGCGCTTAAAAAACCGCGCATCGGAGGATTCTCCAATCCCTCCATCGAAAAAATTGTTTCGTTGAAGCCGGATTTAATCATCGCGACTGTCGACGGCAACCGGAAAGATACCGTGATGCAACTGGAAAGAATCGGCCTGCCTGTTTATGTCATCAACCCTTCCCGTACCGACAAAATCCTGGAAGGCATCCTTCATATCGGGGAAATCACCAATCGAAAAAATGTCGCCGCTCAACTGGTGAAAAAACTGCGCGGGAGACTGCGCAACATTACCGCGCAGACAAAAAACAAAACCAGACCGAGGGTGTTTTTCCAAATCGGTCTGGAGCCGCTCATTACCGTGGGAGGCGGAACATTAATTGATGAAGTCATTGATCGTGCCGGCGGATTCAATATTGCCGGTAATGATACCGCCCGTTATCCCCGCTACAGCGCGGAAGGCATTATGAGGGGAGCGCCGGAAATCATTCTATTCGCGCCCATGGCCCATGACCGCGAATTTACGGCGGTGAAAAAATTCTGGAAACAATTTGATCAGATATCAGCAGTGAAAAATAATCAAATTTATCCGGTGAATACCGATCTCATCAGCCGGGCGTCGCCACGGCTTTTTGACGCGATCGAAACGATGGCGTTGATTTTCCATCCCGAAATCAAAATCCATCAGCGGGGAATATAAAATTTCTATTTCCGGGCGCTCAGATCTCTGATTTTTATTTCATCCATACTCAGTTTGGCCTGTCGGATCAGGTTGAGAAATTCAATCTGCCGTGATGCAGGCAGAGATTGAATATGTCCCATCTGGCTGCTGAGGTCGTCTATTTTTGCTTTCAGCTCGGACAGCAACGGCGCGATATCAACCGGCTGCGGGATGGCCGGCGGCTGTTTTACGGCCTCCGGTTTGCGGCCCGCCCGGATGTTGATTTCTTCCAGATAGTCGGGAATGGTGATGTCAAAACCAAGCTTCTGTTTGATTAACAAAGCCAGTGTGTCCTGCGTGGCCGGTTCACCGTGAATCAAAAAGACCGGCATTTCTTTATTTGAAAAATTACTCAACCATTCCAGAAGCTGGCTTTGCCCGGCATGGGCGGAAAAACCGCCGATAGTCCATATTTTGGCCTTGACAGCGATGTCTTCATTGAAAATGCGGATTTTTTTCGCGCCTTCGATGATTTTCCGGCCGGGGGTTCCCTGCGCCTGAAAACCGACAAAAACAATGCTGGCGCCGGGACGCCATAAATTATGCCGCAGATGATGCCGGATTCTTCCGGCGTTGGCCATACCGCTTGCGGAGATAACGATCGCCGATCCTTTCATTTCATTGATTTTCATGGATTGCTCGGTTGATGACGAAAACTGAAGCTGCGGCAGATCCAGAGGGTCTTCTCCTTCTTTTAAAAGACTGTGCGTCTCCGCGTCCAGATAGGAACGGTATTTA
The DNA here is from genome assembly GCA_018056685.1 of Smithella sp. Taxonomy (GTDB): domain Bacteria; phylum Desulfobacterota; class Syntrophia; order Syntrophales; family Smithellaceae; genus Smithella. The sequence continues at coordinate 52,631 of JAGPFC010000007.1, read as the reverse complement.
CGGAATATTTCCGTTGCCTTGATGGCCAGCGGGCTGTCCAGAATCACCGGGATGTCTTTGGGCAGTCTGCCGTCGCGATTGAGCAGATAAAGAGAATAAAGAATTTCCTGGGTTCGTTCCACAGCGAAAGCGGGAATGATGATCTTTTCATTTCTGGAGTAACTGTACTGAATCGCTTCAGACATTTCATTTAAGCTGTCTTCTTCGCCTTTATGATTGCGGTCGCCGTAAGTCGATTCCATAAAAAGGAAGTCCGCGTCATGGATGTCCACCGGATCCTTCATCAGCAACTGATGACGGCGGCCGATGTCACCGGAGAATACCAGCTTCGTGGAAGAACCATTCTCTTCCACGTATAATTCCAGAATCGCCGCGCCCAGAATGTGGCCGGCATCCTGAAAATTAACCTTGATGCCATTGGCGGGCGTGAAAACTTCATTGTAACGTTTTGTTTTAATCAGAGGCGCTACCGCTTCGGCATCCCCGGTTGAATAAAGCGGCACAACAGTTTCAGCCTTGCCGTTACGCTGCAACCTTCTCGTTTTTGAAATCGAATCGGTTTCCTGGATATGGGCGCTGTCCAGAAGCAGGATCTTGATCAGGTCTCCCGACGGCTCTGTTGCGTAAACAGGCCCCTTAAATCCATTCTGTACCATACGCGGCAGCAAACCGGAATGATCAATGTGCGCGTGCGTTATCAGAAAGAAATCGATGTTTTTCGGGTCATAAACATGGGTGTCCCAATTGCGTGCTTCCATGTCTGATCCGCCCTGATGCATCCCGCAGTCAACGGCGAATCTTGCCTGATCGGTTTCGATAACAAAACAGGAGCCGGTGACTTCTCTGGCCGCTCCGAGAAATTTAATTTTCATGGGAAATCCTTTTAGGCTGTTTTTTATGTCGTAATATTAAGGAACGGTAAAAATTTCAGGGAACGAGCACACCAATGTATGTCCTGATTCAATCAGGATAAAACATTTTGTGAAAATCGCCGTAAAGATTACCGCTGTTTTTGCTTGCCTGATCAGAACTCAGGCTTTGGATGCCTTCTTCAACTTTTTGGCTTCTTTCTTTTCTTTGACGGATTTAGCCGGTTTCTTCTTGGCGTCTTTTTTCCCTTTGTCCATTGATTTACTCATCGTCTGTCCTCCAAATATTAATTTCAGCTTCAGCAATAACATCATCGCTGGATTAAAGTTGTCGTAACTATAATAGAAGGAGGGTCTTTCGTCAAACATAAAAAAGATGATTATTTTTTTGTAATCGTATTTTGAATGTAGGAATGGGTTCCCTTATCCTCAGGGAGTTCATAACCTTTTTCCCGGAATAATTTCAGGCAGGCATGGGCGACATCCCTGTCATAAAGCATCCCTTTATTTTTTTCAATTTCTTCAAGAGCGGCCCCAGAACCCAATGAAGCACGATAAGGACGATGGGACGCCATGGCTTCAACAACATCTGCTACCGCCAGGATACGTGCTTCCAGAAGAATTTCTTCCCCTTTTAAGTTTCTTGGATAACCGGTGCCATTCATGCGTTCATGATGCTGGTAAACAATTTGTGCCAATGGCCAAAGCGATTCCACATCCTTCAATATTTCAAAACCTTTCCTGGCATGTTCCTTAATCAGAGAAAATTCTAATGCTGTTAATTTTTTTGGTTTGGTCAAAATCTCCGCGGGCACGGCTAATTTTCCGATATCATGGATAGAACAGGCGAGGCGGAGTCCTTCGATTCTCCCGGGATCTAATCCCAATTCTGTGGCGATGGCACAAGCCAGATGGGCGGTTCGGGACTGGTGACCGGATGTATAGGGATCTCTCACGTCCAGTGCTGATACTAAAACACTTATCGTCGTGTTGATCTCCTTCTTGAGAATTTCCAGGCTTTGATAAAGTTTTTCTTCCGCCTGTTTGCGAAGCGTAATATCTTCTATGAGTCCTTCATGGTAGAGAACTTTTCCCTGTTCATCCTTTACCGCCCGGGCATTGATAACGGCCCAGAAAATGCTTTTATTTTTTTTGTAGAATTCTGTTTCAAAACCTTCCACCAATCCGTTTTCTTCCATAATGATTTGGAATCTTTCCCGGCTCTCGGGGTGGACATAAAGCTGCGTTTTTATGTTTTGGATGGACGCAATAAATTCTTCAGGTGATTCATATCCCGCCATCCGGGCAAGGGCGTTATTGGCGGTGAGGAACCGCCCTTCTTTTGTCACCTGGTAAATGCCTTCGATAGCGTTTTCAAAGATAGTGCGGTATTTGACTTCACTCTCTTGCAGAGCCTCTTTGGTTTTTCGCTCTAATCTAAGCGATCTGTCAAATCGGCTGATTAAAAAACCGACGGGAATGGATGATAAGATGGATATCAAGGCCATACTGGTTATAAACATCAACCAGTTTCCCAGACCTGCACGATATGCAATCGACCATGCTGCCCCTGTGGGATGGTAAAAAAAATAAAGGGCAATGAGAATAATAACATTGAACGCCGAGGCGATGATCGCACCTTTTACACGATAGATGATCGCCGCCAGGACAGCACATAAAATCATCCATGCCGACCGGGCATAGCTTGGGCCAAGTGTTATCAAAAAGGATATGGCGATGATATAGAGAAGTACCAGCCAGATGACATGGGGAAAATATTTTGCCGCACGAGGCACAAACGCACGCAATAAACATAATCCCCACAAGATGATATCGAGAAAAACAAGAAAATAATTACCTTGAGCAATGAATATCGGTAATGCCATAACAAACGAAATGGGTAAAATAAACAAAGCAAGGAGTGTCAGAATTTCGGCAAGCCAATCCAACCAGCTATTAAGATCATAAAGGCTTTCTGTTTTTTTCAGTAATTCCTTAATCATTGTATTCCTGAAATAGTGCATTAATTTTATTAGATAAATTATTTATTTTATTGTCAAGGCATATAAGTTAATTTGGAATAAGCACGTGAATTGTTCTGTAACAATAAGCTCTCCGGTTATTAAAGGGAGTGCGGTGACGTAAGAGGGCGACTGGAAAATAATTCCAATCGCCCTTTAATCCGGAAGTGACATTTACCGGTTTAGTTACATTATTTTGTCATTTATGTGAAATTGAATGGTGTGGCTTTATTTAATCCTTGATCAGCCAATCCTTTGCTTCTTCTTCTGTTTTAAAAGGAATAATTTTGTCAGCCGTGAACGTGTTATATGCCTGCAGAAGGACGCTTTGAACACCGGAAAGGCCTATACAGGCAACTTTTTGCGTCATCGGCGCGAATACTTCTTTCCCGATTTTTTTTGCGTATGCCATAAACTCCGGTGATGCTTTAGCGCCGCGAAAATCACTTAGAATGAGTCCTTTGCGTGTCCAGGTTTTGATTTCCTTTGCCTCTTCGTCAAGGGTCGTAATGGCCTCAGCCCCGATCTGATTTCTGAAATCACAATAAAGAATTGTTTTCCCTTTGTGTTGTATGTACTTTACCGGCATGCAAAAAACCTCCTTATTGAGTTAAAGTTAATCTTTCTTCTCCGTTCGACGTAACAAAGGCTGCATTGATGTTTAACAAAATATAAATAAACCGGCTTTGCAAGTCAACAAAAAAATACCTAGATACTTTTCAGAAAAAACCCGCAGCCGTTTTCTTTTTGTTGACAAGGTTCCGGCGATTAACATAGATTTGGACTGACAAAAGTGAGAACGCCATGTCTGCAAATAATAACATTCAGCCGGTGATCGTCGCCCGGAACCTGAAAAAAACATTCGGTTCTTTTACGGCGGTGAATGATATTTCTTTCAGTGTTGATAAAGGAATCTGTTTCGGCATTCTGGGGCCGAACGGCGCCGGCAAGACCTCGACCATCAGAATGATTTACGGGTTCTCACCGATAACCTCCGGTGATATTTTTGTTTTCGGGCTGGACATCAAAAAACACCATAGAAAAATAAAAGCCGGTATTGGTGTCTGTCAGCAGGACAATACGCTGGATCCCGATTTGACGGTGATGCAGAATTTTGAAGTTTTCGCCCGGTACTTCAACATTGATAAAAAGACAGCCATCGAACGGGCATCATCTCTGTTGAAATATTTTGCCTTGGAACAGCGCCGGGACGCCCGCGCCACGGAACTCTCCGGCGGCATGGTGCGCCGTCTGGTCATCGCCCGTGCCCTGATCAACAAGCCCGAGCTGATTATTCTGGATGAACCCACGACCGGCCTTGATCCGCAATCGCGTCATCAACTCTGGGAGCGTCTGGAGAAACTGAAAAAAGAAGGCATAACGATTTTATTGACGACGCATTACATGGATGAGGCGGCGCGTCTCTGTGATGATCTGGTGATCATGGATCACGGAAAAATCCTGGCACAGGGCTCCCCCCAGGCATTGATCAGCGAATACACTGGGGAAAATATTATTGAAGTCGCCGAGCCGGAAGATGATCTACGCGTGTTTTCACGCGAGAGGAAAGCAAGACAGGAAGATTTAGGCCACCGCCTGATTATTTATGCCGAAAACGGTCACGAACTCTATCGTGAAATCTGCCGGCGCTTTACTCACAAGAGCTGTGTGTTGCGTTCCGCAACGCTGGAAGATGTATTTTTGAAATTAACCGGAAGGGAGCTGCGGGAATGAATGTCAAAATTTCCACCCGATTTCTTCGGGTCTGGCAGCGCAACCTCACCGTTTACCGCGAAAGCTGGAAGATTAACTTTCTGCCGCCGCTTCTGGAGCCGTTGTTTTATCTGCTGGCCTTTGGCATCGGTTTCAGCGGCATGATTGAATCCGTCCGTTACGCCGGACGGGAAGTCTCTTACGTGCAATTCATCGCGCCATCGCTGGTGGCCATCAATATTATGAACAACTCTTTTTTCGAAAACACGTTCGGCTCCTTTGTCCGGATGTATTATCAGAAAACGTTTGACGCCATGATGGCCACACCGCTCAATGTCGAAGAGATTGTAACCGGTGAAATAGTCTGGGGCGCGACCAAATCGGTCATCGGCACAGTAATTATGCTGATAGTGATCAGTTTCTTCGGACTGGTCAGCTTCCCCATGGCCTTATGGATCGTTTTCGCGGCCTTTATCGGAGGCATTGCTTTCGGAGCGGTTGCCATGGTTTTTACAGGCATGGTGGCAAGAATTGAATTATTTAATCTTCCCATTTTTTTATTCATCACTCCGATGTTTCTTTTCAGCGGCACGTTCTTCCCGATATCCGGCTTGCCGCTGTGGGCTCAATATTTTGCTCTTTTTCTGCCGCTGACGCATCTCGTCAACCTGACCCGTGCGTTAAGTTTTGGCATGTTCAATGCGGAAGCGCTAATGGGATTCTGTTATTTGATTCTTTTCTGCATCGTCATGTTTCCTCTGGCGATCATCAAAATGCGTCGCAGGCTGATTAAATGATGTTTAAACCCACGAAAAATAAAGCAAATATATTGCTTGACTAAAAACCGGTAGTGTGAACAGGTGAATCTAAGAATAATAAAGTGTTTTTATATTGTAGAATGTTAATACTTTCTTCATAAATAAGACACAACCACCAAAGCTTCGGAGAGCATGGTGGTTTTTCACTTTAAGCGGCAAAGAGCTTTAATAGCGCCAGAGGTAAGGCATGCAAGCCCCTCACTTTTTCCTTCCTTCTCAACCAGGAGACGGATGGGGGTGATTTTGATGCTTTGTGGGCCCCCAGGGGAAAACGTAAATTTAATGAATTGAAAGGGGAATAAAATGAACAAAAATTTGTATGTCGGCAACCTGTCTTACAAGATCACGGATGATGATTTAAAATCAAACTTTTCCGACGCGGGAGAAGTTGCATCCGCGGTAGTTATCAAGGACAAATTCAGCGGCCAATCCAAGGGTTTCGGTTTTGTCGAAATGAAAACCGAAGAGGGCGCGGCGGAAGCCATTAAAAAATTTAATGGTGGAACACTGGACGGCAAATCGATCACCGTCAACGAAGCCAGACCGAAAAAAGAATTCGGCGCCGGCGGCGGTGGCCCCAGAGGCGGTGGTAATCGCGGTGGCGGATTCCGCGGCGGCAATCGTGGCGGAGGCGGAGGAAACCGCGGCGGCCGTTACTAGAATTATTACACCGGCATAAGACGCACGGTGTTATTCCCGTTGTAGAGCAGACAAACGAAAATCCGGTGATTCAGAACAAAAGAGCAGAAGACAAAAGCTTCTGTTCTTTTTATTTTTTTATTCCAATCAATTTTCTTCTGCTTCCCTTCAGTGCTTCAGAAAACTTTTTATTTGCCTCTGTGGATGAATTTCAAAAGCCAGGCAGAGATTCCACCCGCCAAAATGGTGCATCCCAGAAAAAGCATGCCTGCCGAATAAGAGCCGGTCGAATCCCGTAAAAATCCCATAAGATACGGTCCGGTGAAGCCGCCGAGATTGCCGATGGAATTTATCAGAGCAAATCCGCCGGCTGCAGCGGTTCCGCTGAGAAAGGAACCGGCAAAAGCCCAGAAAGGACCGAGAGCGCTCCAGATTCCGGCAGCAGCAATGGCCAGGCAGAGAACACTTCCAATGAGGGAGTCAGTAAAAATAGACAGCAGAAAACCGATCGCCGCCATGATCAGTGATGCCGCCATATGTAATCTGCGTTCCCCCGTTCGATCGGATGAAATGCCAATAATGACCATCACTACAGCCGCGACAAGATATGGAAAAGTTGATATGGCGCCAATCATAAAATTACTTAATCTGCTCAAACTCTTCAGTATCAGAGGCATCCAAAAGGCGATGCCGTACATGGCAACCACAAGCGTGAAATAGACCAGACATAAAACCCATACGCGACCGCCCCGGACAGCCTGTAGCAGTCCTTGCCTGTGCTCGCCGGCTTTGTCCTTTTCCTCTTTCACCAGCTGTTCGCGCAACCATTCCCTTTCTTCCGTGGGAAGCCATGCTGCCTTTTCCGGCCTATCGGGAAGGTAAAAAAAGACGGCAATGCCCAGCAATACCGCCGGGAGACCTTCCAAGAGAAACAGCCACTGCCAACCGGAAAATCCCCACAGGCCGTGCATTTCCAAAAGCGCTCCGGAAACCGGTCCTCCGATGACACCGGCCAGCGCCGTTGCCGTCATAAAGAGTGCGACATTGCGCGCCAGATATTTGCGGGGAAACCAGTAGGTGAGATAGAGAATCATGCCCGGGAAGAAACCCGCCTCGGCCAGCCCCAGCAAGAAACGAAGCGCGTAAAAACTTTTTGGTCCGGCAACAAACATCATCGACGAAGCAATGACTCCCCACGTCATCATGATCCGGGCAATCCACACTCTTGCGCCGATCTTATGCAGAATAAGATTGCTGGGAATTTCGAAAAGAAAATAGCCGATAAAAAAAATGCCGCTACCAAAACCGAAGACGGCGTGGCTTAACTGCAACTCGGCATTCATTTGCAGGGCGGCAAATCCTACATTGACCCGGTCCAGATAAGCAACAATATAAAGGATGAACATGAACGGAATCAGACGAATCGTGATGCGCCTGACAGCGCGCTTCTCCAAAGGACTTGTTAAAGACTTATGAGAATGAATATCCGAACCGGATTTTGAAGTGTTCATCTTTGCGCCTGGTTGCTTTTGATGATAGTGAACCCCTGGAACGTTCCTGTCACCCATGACGACCCATCAACCGGCATCAAGACGCCTTTGTCGTTATCAATATTGCAGGTCGAAATATTGTCGGCATCACCGGTTTCCACTTTCTTTCAAATCATGCTGATGAAAAAAAGAGACTGCATGCCTGACGGAGACGTTTTCTTTAAGACAAGTTAATCGCGGTCTGAATCCCTTTGCTGGACGAATTGATATATTCGGTAAATTTTTCAGCGATGGTTTTGACCGTGTGTTCGAATTCGGCTTCGTCCTTATCCAGCAAGGTCATGCGGAATCCCAGCAACGGCGTAAAGAAAGACGTCAACGGCACAACACAGATGCCTGTTGCGGCCAGCAGGTAATAAACAAATCTCTTATCATGCTCGATAGGTTCCTTGACCAGATTTTCGACGAATTCCCTGACTTCCTTGTTTGGAATATGAAGCGTTTGGTTACTGTTAAGGCCGGATTCATTGAACACGATAGTCATGTAAAACGCGCCGTCCGTTCTGTTGACCATCATACAGGGAACGTCCTTTAAAATATCGTAAGCGATGTTCGAAAGCTTTTCATAATGCCTTTTACGTTCATCCAGATAATGGTGGTATTCGGGATGCGTCATGATTTTCGGAATGGCCAGTTGCGGCAGGGTCGTTGAACACACTTCCGACATTTTCTGATGGAGGATGGTGTTGATGAAACGGTCAAAAATCGGGTCCTTGCCGGCATTATAAATTTCCATCCAGCCGCAACGCGAACCCGGCCAGGGCAGTTCTTTGGAAATACCTTTCATGCTGATGGCCGGAACAGTACCCACAATATCGGAAAGCGGCACGGTTTTCTTGTCATTATAAACAATGTTAATGTAGGTTTCGTCAAACACCAGAAACAGATCATTTTCTTTCGCAATGCGCACGATATTCCTCAGTGTTTCTTCAGGGTACACAAATCCGGTGGGGTTATCAGGATTGATCACCAGAATGCCCACGATCGCCCGGTGGCTTCTGACCTTCTGTTCCAGTTCCCGCATATCCGGATGCCAGCCGTTATACGGATTCAAACGGTAGGTATTGGGCGGAAAAGAGGCGTGCAGAACTTCCGCCATAAAATGCGTGGAATAGGTCGGCTCAGGCATGATCATACGCGCGTCCACCTGAATGGAACTGTAAGCGCGCGCGATGGCATCACCTAATCCGTTGAAAAAGATGATATCCTCCGGTGTAATCTGAGTACATCCTCGTTGGTTGAGACGCTCGGCAAGAAATTGCCTTGTTATATCCATGCCTTTGGTCGGCGAATACGCAAAGGACGCATCATCCTTGATGATTTCAATAAGGACTTCCTTCATCCAGTCGGGAATGTTTTCCCCCTTCTGCACAGGGTCCCCGATGTTTTCCCAGATGATATTAATGCCCAGATCTTTAATCTTTTTGGCGATAAGAACGATATTACGAATTTCATAAGTCAGCCCGCTGCCGCCACGGGAAATTTCAAAACGCATAATTATTTTAACCCCTTAGATATTATGTGCTTTCTATAATACATATTTATTCAAATATCCAGCGAAAATTAGTGAGCCAAGCTGAAAACGAACGAAGTGAAGTTTGAAGCGTAAGGCGAACTATCCCCTGTGTGAAGCACGGGGGATTCCAAGTTATCGTAGCCTTAAATAAAAATAGGGACAAATTATTTTTTTTGTGTTATCGGAGCACCAAAATCCCGTCCATCAATGAGGCGTTAAAGAAAAGAGGAATATTAATGGAAGATACAAAAAGTTTTTCGGAATTACTGAATGAAACAAATCTTAAGCCCAGGCGCTTTTCCTCGGGCGAAAGAATCGATACGGTTATCGTAAAAATAACGGACGAATGGATATTTATCGATCTGGGGGCGAAAAGTGAAGGTTACCTGGAGAAAAAAGAACTCGTTGACGAAAACGGCAACCTGACCGTAAAAGAAGGCGATGCCATCACAGCGTATTTTCTCTACTCAAAACACGGCGAAAAGCTTTTTACCACCAAACTGCTGACAAACAAAAATGTTAGTGATTTTCTGTTTGATGCTTTCAAAAACCAGATTCCCATGGAAGCAACTGTCGAGAAGGAAATCAAAGGCGGCTTTTCCGTGAGAATCAATCCCACGGTCAGCGCTTTTTGTCCCTACTCGCAGATGGATACAAAAAAGATAGACGACGTTAGCGCCTATGTCGGCAAGAAATTTGAATTTGTCGTGGCCGAATATTCGGAAAACGGTCGTAATGTGATTCTGTCCCGCCGTCCTCTGCTGGAAAAGATTGAACAAGAGAAGAAAGAGGCCTTGAAAAATTCTCTGCAGAAGGGAATGACGGTCAGCGGCGTGGTGACCAGTGTGCAGAAATTCGGCGCATTCGTGGATCTGGACGGCATTCAGGGGCTTCTGCCTGTTTCAGAAATGGGCTGGGGCAGGGTTGAAGATCCCAAACTTATCTATTCTACCGGTGACAAGGTGGAAGTTGTCATCATTAATCTGGATTGGGAAAATAACCGCATCACCCTGTCCGTCAAAGAAAATCTTCCCAACCCCTGGGATGAATTCATTCGCAAATATCCCGAAGGCAGCCTGCTGAAAGGCAAGGTTTCCAGTCTGACCAACTTCGGAGCTTTCATTACGCTGGAAGCCGGTGTGGAAGGGCTTCTGCATATCGGTAAAATTGCGCGCGGCAAAAAGATTAAACACGCGGGTGATGTGATGAAAGCCGGCGAAGACATTGAAGTGAAAATTGAAAAAATTGATCGTGAGAGCAAAAAAATTTCTCTGGATCTGGCCGGCAGTGATAAAGAAACTTCGGTCGCCGCAAGCGATGAAGACGATTTCCGCGGTTACATCGGCAAGTCGCCAAAAACCATGGGCACCCTGGGCGATATGTTCAAGAAATCGGACAAGAAACGCTAAGCTTTTTGGAAGTGAATTTTACCTGTCATTCTACATTACATTGCCAGGAGAAAATGCGATGACAGCATTAAAAGTGTTGGCCGGAGGGCAATAATGACTGCAATGCTGTGGATCATTGCTGTTTTACTGATTTTAATCGGTTTCGCCGGCGCCATATTGCCCGCATTACCCGGTGTTCCGCTGATTTTTATCGGCATACTTTTGGCGGCCTGGATTAATAACTTTCAGCTCATCAGTGTGTTTACGATAATGGTGATGGCTGTCTTGATGGCCGTCGCCGTGATCATCGATTATGTCGCTGCGGCCTTATCTGCCCAAAAAGCAGGCGCGACCAGGCTGGGCATCATCGGCGCAGCCATCGGTACCATCGCCGGCATCTTCAGTGGCCTCTGGGGACTTCTGTTCATGCCGTTTGCCGGTGCCGCCATCGGTGAACTCCTTGCACACAGAGATTTGTTCCGTGCAGGTAAGGTCGGTGCCGCAACATGGTTTGGACTCATCGTTGCCATTGTTGTTAAATTGGCGGTTGCTTTCACGATGGTCGGCGTATTTGTTGCGGCGTTGCTGATCTGACGATGAGTCATATGCCGCCATCCGATTGCTGGGTCACTGCATTTCCCCGATCTTTGTTCCTCGATAGAAATCCTCAGGTATTATTTTTCTTCCAGCACAATTAAAGCGTCGGCAACAACCGGATCCGCTCCACTGATGATGATCGGATTAAGATCAATCTCCGCGATTTCCGGATGCAGCAGGGCAATATTTCCCACGGCCTGAATCATTCTGGACAGCGTGTTTAATTTCACCTTCGGCATTCCCCGATATTTATCGAGCAGTTTGTTTGCGCGGATATCGGCGAACATTTCCAGCGCGTCGTTATTGGTAACCGGTGCCAATCGTAAAGACGTATCCTTGAAAACTTCCGTGAAAACGCCCCCCAGACCGAAAACGACACCCGGACCGAATCCGGCAAAGCGCGTCATGCCGGCCAGAAATTCGCGGCTGCCCTTGAGCATTTCCTGCACCAGCACGGGAATTTTCTTTCCCGCGTTTTTCTGGATATTTTTGAATTCTTTTTTCAGTTGCGTTTCGTTTTCCACATTCAGCGCGATGAGTCCCTTGCCGCTTTTGTGCATGATTTTCCATGAACAGGCCTTGAGCACCACCGGATAACCGATTTTCTGGGCGGCCTTCAGAGCTTCTTCAACCTTTGTTGCCAGTGCTTCTTTCGTCACCGGCACGCCGTAGCAGGACAGCAGCCGTTTCGCTTCGTATTCATCAAGCGCTTTTTGTTTGTTTTCCAACGCCTTGAGGATAATCGCCTCTGCCGCCTTTTTGATTTTCGGCAAAGCGGCTTCTTTATGGGGAGAGCGTTCCCGGATGAGCTTGTAACCATAAAGCGAGCCCAGTGCCCGTGCCGTATTTTCCGGAGAATAAAAAACCGGTGTGTTCGTGTCCATGTAACCTTGAATGTAATTATCTTCATGATCAAAGAAAGAAGAGATCAGCATCGGCATTTGATATTTGCGGGACAATTCAAATGTGGGATTGGCGACCGTCCGATCCATTTTGCCAAATTTCAGAAAGTCGTCCAGAGAAATGTTGCCGATTATCTCCTTCAGGTTGGGATAAATTTCTTTCAAATAACCGGTCATCATGGTTCCGTGCAGAACGACCGCGTCAACTTCACCGCTTTTCATCACCATTTCCGGCAGGGTTACCGCCAGTTTGTCCATACTCAGATCGAACGTCATATCAACGGGATTGGCCGCGGAGGCGTGTGGCTCAATATGTTTTCGGATTTCATTTTGCAATTTGTCGGAAAAACGCGGAACGTCCAGACCCACGGCATCGCAGGTGCAGGCTATGGTTGTGGACGGGCCGCCGGAATTGGTCATTACCCCGATTCGTCTGCCCCGCATCGGCGGCTGCGTGGCTAATGTCCAGCCGTGCGCGTAGAGATCTTCTATGGAATTCACGCGGATGATTCCTGCCTGTTTGAAAATGCCACTGTAGAGAAAATCCGGACCGGCCATGGCTCCCGTGTGGCTCATACCCGCCCGCGCTCCGGAAGCTGATCCGCCCACATATAGCGCCAGGATGGGCTTGCGCGGTGTGATCCGGCGGGCTACGTCCAGAAATCTTTTTCCGTCACGGAGTCCCTCAATGTAAAGAATGATGGCTTTGGTCTGCTCATCTTCTCCCAGATATTCCAGGGCATCAATCATGTTGATGTTGGCCTCGTTGCCCAGACTGATGGCTTTGCTGAAGCGGATTCCCCTTTTTCTCAAATAGGGCAGCGTCTGGCTCAGAAACGTTCCGCTCTGCGAGGCGAAGCCGAGCAACCCCGGTTCTTTGGCCATCGGCAGGACCGTTGTGTTCAGCGATATCTGAGAGTTGATGATTCCCATGCAATTGGGGCCGACAAACCGAATCTGATAGCGATCTGCTATTTCGTTGATTTTCTTTTCCATGTCGTGTCCGGTCGCACCCGTTTCCTTAAAACCGGCGGTGATCACAATCGCTTTCTTCGTACCGATTTTTCCGAAACTCTCCAGCAGAGAAGCAACCGCTCGGATGGGTACAATAAGAATGGCCAGATCGGGAGCTTCAGGCAAATCTTCCGGCGTGGAATAGGCCGGAAAGCCCAGAACTATTTTTTCCTTCGGATGAATCGGATAAAACCTGCCGCGGTAACCGTCTTTAAAAATATTCAGAGCCTGGATGGTGCCCATTTTGGAAGGATTATTATTCGCTCCCGCAACCGCGATGGATTGGGGATTCATTAATGAATGGAGTGGATTGATAATCATCGTGATTTCTCTTTCTAAATTATTTTAAAAAAATTAAATTTTGGCTGCTTTTTCACCCAGCTCGAACGCTTTCTTTCTTGCTTTTTCATCCCGGAGAATATCTCCCTTGTCCGCGGCGGACGCCATGACTTCCCCCAGCCATTTCATTTTGGTCATGGTCACCGTTGATTTGAAACTGTGCACGACCGGGTCGGCCGTATGCGCGTTCGGATCGCCGCAAACGGTGATCAGGCCGATGGGTTTGCCTTTCATTTTGGGATAATAAGCCTTTTGCCAGTTCCAACTGGCGTCGAAAAACGCGCACCATCGGTCGAGATAGGCTTTCATCTGCGCCGTCATGGACCAGAAGTAAACCGGCACGCTGTGAATGATCGCGTCCGCGTCCAGAATTTTTCTGTGGATGTCCGGCATGTCATCCTTGATGACGCAAATGCCGGTCTCATTGCATTTTTTGCAATCCCTGCAGCCGGAGATCTTCTTCTTGTCGAGAATAATTTTCTCCACCTGCGCGCCTGCCTTTTGTGCGCCGGCCAGAGCATCATCAAGCAGAATATCGCTGTTGCCGCCGATACGCGGACTTCCCATAATTCCCAATACTTTCATGACGGACCTCCTTTTTCGGGTATTCCGGATGGTTGGTTTGCTGCAAGATATTCTTTTTACGCCGATTTGTAAATGATAAAAAAATAAAGAACTCTGTCTTTAAATATGCTAAAAGTTTCCTGGAAACATCAAAGATTTCCATTACGCACAGGTGATTCATGAACAACATTCTTATCCTGTTTGCTCATCCGCGTTTTGAACAATCGAGGACGAATCGCGCTCTGCTTGCTGAGGTCAATAGCATGGAGGGCGTCACCCTGAATGATTTGTATGAGCAATATCCGGATTTCAATATTGATACGGACCGCGAAAGAGCACTTCTCCTGAAGCATCAGATTATCATCTGGCAACATCCTTTTTACATGTATGGCGCTCCCTCGATGCTCAAACAGTGGATTGACCTGGTGCTGGAACACGGGTGGGCGCACGGTAAAAACGTGGATAATCTGAAAGACAAAATTATTTTTAATGTCATGACCGCCGGCGGGACACGGGAAGCATATACCGCCCATGCTCATAATCGTTTCACCATCAGGGAGTTTCTTTTCCCTTTCGACCAGACGGCAACTCTTTGTAAAATGATTTATCTTCCGCCTTTCGTCGTTACAGGAACTTACCGGTTGACACCCGAATCGTTGAAGACTCATGCGACCATGTATCGAACACTTCTGGCGAAACTGACCCATGGTGATTTCGATATGGGAAAACTCAAACAATTTGAATTTCTCAACGATTGGATTATTCAGGAGACGCAGGGAGGAAAACCGTGATCAGCACTTTTCTCCATGACGCTTTGATCTATCTGGCTGCCGCGGTGGTCTTTGTTCCCGTTTCCAAAAAACTGGGGATGGGTTCGGTTCTCGGTTATCTTCTGGGCGGAATCATCATCGGACCTTTTGTCCTGGGTTTCGTCGGTCAGGAAGGCAAAGACATCATGCATTTTGCAGAATTCGGCGTGGTGATGATGCTGTTTCTCATCGGTCTGGAACTCGAACCCTCCCACTTCTGGCGTATGCGCAATCTTATCCTGGGCACCGGTTCCCTGCAGGTCTTGGCGACAACCGTCTTGACCCTCTCGTTTTTGTTTTTTATGGGATTCACCTGGCAGGCCGCGCTGGCGAGCGGTTTGGCGGTTGCAATGTCCTCAACCGCCATCGTCATGCAAACGTTGCGGGAAAAGGGATTAACGAAAACGGAAGCGGGGAAAAGTTCTTTTGCGGTTCTGCTCTTTCAGGACATTTCCGTTATTCCTGTTTTGGCGCTGTTGCCGCTTCTGGCCATGTCCGGTTCTCAGCCCCGGTCCGCTGAACACGCGTCGTTCATTGCCGGGCTTCCCGGTTGGGCGCAGACCCTGACACTCTTGATTGCCGTCAATGCGGTTGTCGTTTGCGGCCGCTTCCTGGTTGTTCCTTTTCTGCGGTTCATCGCCCGCATGCATCTGCGTGAATTATTCACGGCGGCGGCGCTTTTCATCATCGTCGGCACCGCTTCTCTCATGATCTGGGTGGGGCTCAGCCCGGCACTGGGAACTTTTCTGGCCGGTGTTGTGCTGGCCAACAGCGAATTCCGGCATGAACTGGAAAGCGATATCGAACCTTTCAAGGGTATTCTGCTGGGTTTATTCTTTATTGCGGTTGGAGCCTCGATTAATTTTTCATTGATGATCAGCAATCCGGCAATGATCTTTGTGCTGATCTGCTCGTTTATCATCATTAAAGCGGCTGTGCTTTTTCTCAGCGGATCCGTGGTGCGGCTGAGTTTTGATCAGAATTTAATATTCACGCTCGGGCTGGCGCAGGTTGGAGAATTCGCCTTTGTTCTTTTTTCTTTCATTCATCAGCTTGATATTTTATCCACTTACTGGACGGATATGATGATGGGTGTTACAGCCATTACCATGACAATTACGCCGCTGCTTCTTTTAATCAATGAACGTCTCATCCTGCCTCATTTCGGAACCAGGGAAAAAGAGGAGCAGGAAGCGGACGCGATTGATGAGAACCATCCCGTCATCATTGCGGGATTCGGCCATTTCGGCAGCACCATCGGCAGATTTCTCAAAGCCAACGGTGTGCAGGCGACGATTCTGGACAATGATTCCGACCGGGTTGACCTGCTGAGGAAACTGGGATTCAAGGTTTTTTACGGCGATGCCACGCGTGTTGATATTCTGAAATCAGCAGGAGCCGGTGAGGCCCGGATTCTGATCGCTGCGATTGACTCGCCGGAGATTAATTTTGATCTTGTGGAAAAAATAAAAACAACATTTCCCAATCTAAAAATCATGGTCAGGGCAAAAAACCGCCAGGATGCGTATGAACTCTTCGATATGGGCATTAACGATGTTTACCGGGAATCGCTTGATACCTCTGTGCGGCTGGGGGTTGACGTTTTGGTCCATCTTGGTTTTCGCAAATACACCGCCACGCGCGCGGCTCAGAATTTTATCCGGTATGACGAGGCGGCTCTGAAAGAACTGGCCAAACACCGTCATAATCAGAGCGCTTATATTTTCAATACGCGTGAACAGATTCAAATCCAGGAACAGTTGCTGACCCGGGACCGCGAAGCGAACACCCATGCAAATGATCATGCCTGGGATAGTCACCTGTTTGAAGATCAATCAGATTTGCCGAAGGCGTAAGAAATGGAATCCGGGAAAATGAGCAG
This sequence comes from Smithella sp., assembly GCA_018056685.1. Taxonomy (GTDB): domain Bacteria; phylum Desulfobacterota; class Syntrophia; order Syntrophales; family Smithellaceae; genus Smithella. The sequence continues at coordinate 36,010 of JAGPFC010000007.1, read as the reverse complement.
ACCTTATGACTGGTTCAAATATCGTGTTCAGGAGGGTGATGAATTTACAATCATCGCCCATCGCGGGGCATCGGCCTATTATCCTGAAAACACCATTCCCTCATTTGAAGGCGCGATTGTCCTGGGTGCGGATATGGTGGAACTGGATGTCCAGTTGACCTCGGATAAGGAAGTCGTTGTCTTTCACGATGAGAAAATATCACGCTGCACAAACGGCAGGGGAAGAATTGCCGATTACACGCTTGCTTCCTTAAAAAAACTTGATGCGGGAAGCTGGTTTGACAGAAAATTCAAAAACACAAAGATACCGACTCTGTCAGACGTTCTGGATGTCTGCAAAGATAGAATCGCGGTAAACGTTGAAATAAAAACAGAAGCCGTTGACAAAATAATTTCCGGCGGGATCGAAGAAAGATGCCTGAAAATAGTCGAACAAAAAGGCATGAAAAAGCATGTGGTATTTTCCAGTTTTGATCCGCGCGCCATCGCACATTTAAAACAGATCCATGAAACAGTGCCTGTTGCCGTCTTATTTGAAAAGAAACTCTACGGTTCCCGTTTGCCTTCAGAGATTGTTGCGTCTTTAAACGCCGATGCGTTCAATTGTTCCAAATCGGAATTGAATCAAAAATGGATGGCAGATATTCAATCGCACAGTATCCCGGTCAATATTTATACGGTCAATGATGTAAGAAACATGAAAAAATTTATCCATATGGGCGTTCATGGTATTTTTACCAACAAACCTGATGTTTTAAGAAACGTATGGGCTGATTTAAGAAGGCTGAGGGCTTAGAACTGAAGACCATGAACATATCCAACGATTTAATAAATATTATTGAGACAGCGATTGATACGCTGATCAAAACAGCGGGGATAGACATCCGACTGCACGGGATTGAAAAAATACCCGATCAGCCCGTTGTCTATGTCGTGAATCATTTCACGCGTCTGGAAACAGGTTTGATTCCCTACATCATCAGAAAACACATCAAAAAGTACCCTGTTTCGCTGGCTGCTCAATATTTTTTCGACGGTAAAATGAAAGAATTTATGGATAACGTGGGCGCCGTTTCCATTGCCGATCCCGACAGAGATAAAATATGCATCAATGCTCTGCTCACCGACAGTCATCCGGTCGTCATTTTTCCCGAAGGTCAAATCATAAAGGATAAAAAGATTATCGAGAAGGGGAAGTATCTGGTGTACAATGCCGGCATCCGCAGACCGCCTCACACCGGTGCGGCGCAGATTGCCCTGTTGACGGAGTTTCTGCGTGAAAAGTTGCGCATTTTACGGTCCCGTGGTGATCAAATGTCGATGGCGCGCATCCTGTCACGGTTTGGGGTGGATGTCGCCGATGTTGACAGGGTCATCGATAAGGAAACACATGTTGTACCCGTGAACATTACCTACTATCCCGTGCGGGCCAAAGAAACCGTACTCAGCAGGTTTGTCGGAAAATATTTCCATAATCTTTCAACGCGCATTCGGGAAGAGCTGGAAATAGAAGGTCCTATTGTACTGGGCAAGGTGGACATTGATATTCATTTCGGCGATCCCATTTCTGCAAGAAAATATGTGACGTCAAAATGGAAAATAAAAAAAATGATCGCTGATAGAAATCTCTATCTGAATACCGGAGAATTCAAAAAAATTTCTGCTTTCCGGAAAATGTGTGTCCGGTTAATGTCCGATTATATGAATGCCATATACTCCCTGACAACCGTCAACCATGATCATATTATGTCTTATATTCTGACCAGCTACCGGCGGGACACTTTCAGTGAAAACGATTTCAAAAAACGCATTTTTCTGGCTCTCGAATATCTGAGAAAAATCAAGATGCCCAATTGTCACACGGCTCTTTACCGGAAACAGTTTTATCTGCTCACGGATGATTATCATGAAAAATACGAGACGTTTATTCAGGAAGCGATTGCGAATAACTACATCACAAGAGAAAACGGAATCATCACGAAAAACAGCGAACGCTTCAGCGTAATCACCGATTTTCATACCATCAGGAGGGATAATATTATTGAAGTTCTCAAAAACGAAATAGAACCGTTGCGCAAATTGACCCGGGTGATGGATTGGCAGAAATTTATCCCGGGTTTTTTTCTGAAATGGAAAATCAGAAATACGTTTATCAAACTGGATCGGGATCTTTTCGAGAAGGATTACCAGCAGTACTATTTACCAACTGAGAGCAAACCGAAAAACATCGGCGAACCTTTTTTTCTGAAGCGTTTCTTCAGCCAAAAAGGAATCATTCTTATCCACGGCTACATGGCGGCACCTGAAGAAATCAGGCCTCTGGCGGATTATCTGCATCAGAACGGTTACAATGTTTACGGCGTCCGGCTCCGGGGACACGGTACCGCACCGGAAGATCTGGCTATCCGCAATTGGGAAAAATGGTACGATTCGGCAAGCCGCGCCTACATCATCATGAAGAACAGCGTCAAAACATTTTCCATTGCCGGCTTTTCCATGGGTGGCGGAATTGCCCTTTTGCAGGCGGCCAATAAACCGGGACGGTTTGCCAGGGTGATTACCATCAATGCTCCCATGAAGCTGAAAAACATCGCCTCCAGATTTTCACCGTTTGTTGTCGCCTGGAATACCCTGCTTACGAAAATGCATGTTGAGAAATGGAAACTGGAATTTATCGAGAACAAACCGGAAAACCCGGAAATAAATTATTTGCGAAACCCTGTCCGGGGTGCATATGAACTGAATAAAATGATGAAGTTGGTGGACAACCATCTCAAAAACGTTGTTGATCCGGTTTTAATTATTCAGGCTTCCGGTGATCCGGTGGTGGATGCGGTCAGCGGCGAAGAAATCTTTGCAAAGCTCGGATCCAAAGAAAAGCAGATTCTAAAAGTCAATGCCAATCACCATGGCATATTGCGCGGTCAAACGGCGGATGAAGTTCAAAAGAAGGTTTTGGAATTTTTAGATAAGAAAAATAATGAAGGAAGCGTTTAATAAAGAGGAAGGCTATTATGATTGATCAATGGATAAAAGAAATAAAAAAAGAAGCGCCGGCAGACAGGCTGGGCATGATTCTTTCGCATAACGGAATCGTGAGAGCAACGTCAAAAGAAGGCGGCAAAGTTGGATCGATGAATCTTTCCTATGACAAGGCCAAACTCGCCAACGCTGTCAGTGAATTTAAAAAGAAAGAAGGAATCGTTGATATCCGGGTTTGGATAAACGAAGGCCATCTCCGGATAGGCGATGATATTATGTACGTCTGCGTCGCCGGCAGATTCCGCAAAGATGTTCTGCCGGTTTTTCAGGAACTCATTTCAATGATAAAAACGGAAATCGTCAGAGAAGAAGAACGATAACTTAATTCGATTTTCCCGTTAATTACAGTTGTTCCTTTCCTGAAAAAACGGTTTTCAATATTAAGGATTTATTTTTTCAATGATTCTGGGCCACTGCAAATTATACCTTATATAGAGCTATTTTGTGCCAATAGCGACCCGGTCAACAACCTGCTGGATGGTTTTCTCCAGCGTTGCCTTTTGAATCTCATTCCAATCCGCCCTTTCATATGAATAGTTTTCGCTGTCGATGAAATTGTTCTCTCCCTTTTCCCTGATTGTGGCTTCGTATTTAGCCGGCATATTCCAATTGGCTGCATTTTCAATATCAAAGGTCGCTCTGACTTCGCCGCTCTGAACGTCGATCAGCCTGCCGACAAACCTGAGAACAGAGGCCGGGTAGCTTATTTTTCGAACATGATCCGCCGTTCTGAATTCCTGTTTCGTTACTTCTTTATATTCATATGCATCATCCGTGCGAATAAAAAATCTGGTTGCAGTGCTGTTATTCCATTGGAATAAACCGATCTGCAATATGGCATCCGCTCCCGTCTGTTTTGCCATGACCAGCGCGCGTTCAGCATCGGACAGATTCACCGCAATCTGACCACCCTTTTCCTCTTTACCGGCAGATTCCAGCACAACTCTGCCCGTAACCGCCGCAGATATAACCGTTACGCCTTTTTTTAGGAACTCACGTTCAAAGGTGGCCACATTGCTGTCAAACTCACCTCTGACCGTACCCTGTGGAGGAATAACCATGATCTTTTTATATTTTGCTGTTTCCAGATCCTTTGTTAAAACGCTATTGTCGCGCATTTCACGCTCCGGGGCCATCGTAAGCGTGATCGAATGACAACCAATGGTACTCAGCAGAAAGAAGACCAATAGCATCTTAGATAAGATTGATGTTACGTTCGATATTCCCTTAGACATTAATGTTATCCTCCATTAAAAATTTATGATTGTATCAAAATTTCGAATTCATTATGACAAGCTTAACGTTCAATGGCCTCTGGGGTCGGATAACCCTATTGGCCTCGGCATCGAAAATGTCATGAAATCATGCTATGATTTGTATTACATTACTCCAGAAAAATCACTTCTTTTTTAGTCAAAAAGACTTTTGTCCCGTCTGTACCAGAAGTTGGGCAGGATGCGGTACATTATCCGGGATAGCGCGTCGATATATTCCTTGTTTCTTTTGTCAAACTGGCAGGCCTTTATGATCATATCCCGTATAGCGCCTTTGTCGCCGGCTTCATTAAATATATGATAGGCACAGGAGAAGAGGGGGCTGTACATGTTTTTCTTTTCCAGATATTTGTGCACGTTTCTGACCGTATTGGGGCCTTCGGGCGTTCCGTCAATTTTTTCCAGAACGCGCAGGTTCGTCTCGATAGGATTGCCGGTATAAAGCTCGTAGAAATATTTTCCATAACGGTAGTTTTTGCTGGCCAGTGATGAAACGGTTACGTACATGTCTCCCACACCGGCCTGACTGTGGAAGGCCTGAAAGCCTCCTCCCATGAGACGGGACAGCGAACGAATTTCCACGCCGGAGCGGGCGAAGATGGTGCCGGGAATGGAATCGCCCAGTTGCAGCGAATCCGCCAGCCCTTTGATATTCGCGACCACGTTTTTCAAAGCGCCGCAGGCTTCCACGCCGACAATGTCGAAATTGTAATACGAATTTATTTCTTTACGGTTGAGTTTCAGCAAATCTTCTCTGATTAAATTGGCGATGCCCCTTTTGCCGGCAACGGTCAGGCACACGGGATTGCCCAGCGCGATGTCAATATCGAAGAAAGGGCCGCCGATGCAAACCATCTGATACTTGTGTTTTATATTGTACAGGCTGTTGTTGATCAATTGGGAAGGCGTGATCAGTTCCTTGGATATTTCATCGGAAATCAGACCTTTGATCGGAGAAATCAAGCAAGTCTCGCCGGCTTTTCGGTCAATCAGCGGTTTGAGATAATTAAGCATCTCCGGCAGGCGGTTCATCGTGATGGCGAGAATGATTAAATCGTTATTTTCAATAATGTATTCCAGATTGTTTGTCGCGCGGACTTTATCGGAAAAACGGGGAACTTTCTCCATCCCTCCCAGGCGGGTGGCCAGATCCTCAGTCAAATGCAAGGGGTTCAAATGATCGGCGTTGATCGCCTTGCAAACGTCCGCATCATGGTAATAAATATCCACGCGCTTATTGTCCCGATCCAGTTTATAGGCGAAAGCGGTACCCAGACGGCCGGGGCCGATGATGGCGACTCTTGTTGTATCCAGGTTAGGGGTGAACATCAAACAATCTCTTTGTCACAACAATGCTTTATTTTCAGGGATAAAAAATACTTCTGCCCGCATCTAATAGCTTTTTTCCGTAAAAAATTAAACTAAATTTATTAATGAGCCTTGACTATAGTCTTAGAGCGAATTATCCCGCTCCGCTGCGCTTTGGGGATAATTTCCAATAGCCGAAGTCTATTGGATAGTTCGTCTTACTCTTCAAACTTCGCTACACTCGTTTTCAGAGAGACTCACTACGACCAACGACTCAAACTTCACTTTGTTCGTTTTCGTCGGGTCTCATTATTTTAGTTGCATTATCATAAATGATTGTTTAAAAAAAGCAATGCCTTGGAAATCTGAAGATGATGTGGTGATTCATTAAAACAGTATCCATCAATATGATGCAATAAAATATCGTCAGACTTTGTATAAATTTAATAAAATTAAACTATTATAAGAGAGACAGCTTTAATGGCTTCAATGGATTCCGCCCCTAAAGAAAAAACGGTTCTTTTCCCCGATGGAAAAGTAAAGGAAAAAAAATTCGTCCTTCACGGCAAGTTGGAAGGTGAATACGTCGCTTACTACCATAGTGGTCAGGTGCTGTCGCATATTCATTTTGCGAACGGTAAAAAAAACGGGCCGGCGGTCATCTATTATCCTGACGGTCACATCAAGGAAAAGGCGAACTTTGTGAATGATAAGCTGGACGGTGAATATACCTCGTTCTTTGAAAACGGCAATATGAGAGAAAAGGAATACTACAAGAACGGTAAGCTGGAAGGCACCTATCAGATTTACTTTAAGACCGGGCAGCTCAAGACACAGGAGCGGTTCAGAAATGGTAAATTTGAAGGCGAATATATTTGTTACTATAAAAACGGGCAGATCAAAGAAAAAGGATTTTTCAAACGCGACAAGCGAGTGGGGGAGTACTGCGCCTATTTTAAAAGCGGTGAAATCAAGGAAAAAGCTTTTTTTAAAAACGGGAAAATTATCGGAGAATTTCTTGTCTTTACAGAGACCGGTTCCCAGATTCAGGTAACGGACAGCGAGGAGGACGGTTCTTCGCCTGTTTGGGAAGAGCATGAAGTTGCCGGTCTGCTCAAGGACTTGCAGCACTTTGACAAGAAAGACAAATAATCGTTCTTCCGTTAAGGAGTCATTATGATCAAAAAGATATTGGTGCCCATCGATGGTTCCGCAAACAGCAATACAGCTTTGGAATATGGAATTTACATTGCCCGGAAAATGGAAGCTTCTTTGACCGGTCTTCATGTCATTGACGTTAATTTAATCCAGGGGCCGATATTGACGGATATTTCCGGAGCAGTCGGGATGCCTCCCTATGAAGGTTTTTTTGACGCCATTGAAAAGTCGCTGCAGGAAAAAGCAGATTTTATTCTCAAAGAATTTCAGGAACGCTGCAGGAAAGCGGTTGTGAAATCTGATGTAAGGAAAGAAATCGGTAAAGTCAGCGCCATTATCATTGAAGAAGCAAAAAACGCCGATTTAATTCTGATGGCTAGAAAGGGTGAACACTTTCACCTCAAAGAAGGAGGGCTGCTGGGGTCGGTTGCCGGGGCGGTTGTGCGTAATTCCGGCAAACCGGTACTGGTAACGCCTGAGAAATTTATCGAGATAGAGAGCATGGGGCTTGCCTATGACGGTAGTGCGCCGGCCATTAAAGCTCTTAACCTTTCTTTACAATTATCCCGGCAGAACGTATGGCCGCTGACAGTGCTGATCGTTACAACCGATTTAAAGAAAGCGGCTGATTTAATCGATCAAATTGAAGAAGCCAATCAGAAAGAGGCACCCGTTGTCGATTGTGAAACAATAACCGTCGCCGGCAAAGAAGCGGATGAAATTATCAAATTTATCAGAGAAGGTTCTGTGGAATTGATGGTTATGGGCGCCTATGGACATAACCGTCTGCGCGAATTGTTGCTCGGCAGTACAACTTCGCACGTTATCAATAAAAGTCCGATTCCCGTTTTGCTTGCCCGTTAGTGGTTAAATTTTTTTTACATTTCGTTTAACCTTTTTAATAATTCTTTCAAAAAAATATTTTTCTGCTTACACTGACCGTAAACCACCTTCATTAAAATAACTATATATTTCAAATAGATACAACTAAGCTTTTCTTTTTTTTAATTCTGGCACGGTATTTTCATTAATATAAAGGCAAATAGAAAAAATAACCCTCAAGGAGGTAACAGATCATGAAAAAGACATTAGGAACAATGATAGTCGTAGCGGCGGTAGTTCTCTTAACAGCAACATTCAGCTTTGCTGAATACGCGGCAGCAGGAGCAACCAATTTCCCCTTCTTCCAACTGGGCTGTTTGATCGTTGGCGGATTGATTATGGTTTCTCTGAAACGTAAATATGAAAAAATGTATGTTGGTGAGGTAGTCGGAGTGTTCGCCCTCTACACCGTTCTGATGGCCCTGTTCACCAACCCGGTGATTGAAGCAGTAAAAACCATCGTTTCTTAAGAGATTGAATAGAAAAAGGCAAATTAGGCAACAAAGAAGTAAAACATAACCGCTGCAACAGAAACATGATCTGTTGTGTTACATACCCCCTCAAGGCAACGTAGCTTGAGGGGGATTTTTTTGGAAAATCAGTTCTCTTCTGCTCTAAATCTAAAACACCGCGGGAAAGGCAAAATGGCTAGTGCCGCGCATATTACGCGTTGGTGCGCCTGTATTTTGGAAAGATTCGCCATCCATGAAAAGCCATGATGCATGTCCAGATAACGAGCGGATATTTAAACCACAAAAAATCAGGAGTCGTCGTGATATTGGTAAATATTAAAAATGCATTAATGATCATGTAAGCAGCCAGATGATAAAAAAACCCCTGGTTTTGCTTTTGAGAAGATGGCACGAGACTGAAGCCATGGAAGGCCAATCCGATACTCCAAACGATAATCGGCCACTGGGCCCAGGCCCGTTGGGGAAACATATCCATGTTGATCCATATTAAAACAGCGCTAACTGCCAGAAATGCCGTCAGATGATACCCAAACCCTATTTTTGCTTTTCTACCTGCCATGATGATTCCCCCTTTAACCGCTCATTTCATTTTTTTCGTCTTTTTTATTCTTTTCGCTATTGATAAGTTCTTTGGCTTCGGCAATCGCTTTCTCAACAGCACTGATGACATCGGGCTTGATGTCGAAATAGAAACCATTATCATTACAGAGTTTTTTGATCTTCTTTACCTCCGCCAGAAGCGGGGCCGGTACGCTTACTCTTAACAGTACGTTTTTGATCTGTTGCTTTTCTTCTTTTTTCAAAATGGCCATATGCTGATATCCTCCTTCCATCAGTATTTGAATTGACTATATACATGTCTGATATATATGTCAATCAAAAAAGCAATATTAAAAGCAATAATTATTGCTTTTAATATTGACAACAATATTTGCTTGATATATATTATCCACGAAAGACACCGACGCACAATGAACGTCGTTTATGAAAGGAGGATTTATGAAAAATAACGATTCGATGGCAAAGCTGGTTTTTAAAAGTATTGATCAAGTGGTTTCGACGGTAGAAAATATTCACGGGGATATCGCCCAAACGAAAGGCAATATACGGAATAATGCCCTGGAAAATGAAGAAACCAGAAAAAAAGTATATGGTTTGATCAAATCAATCAACGGCAGAGTTGAAGAAACTGTTCTTGATTTCTTCAAACAGCATTAATTAGCGAAGGCGTAAACAAAAGGCAGGGCCAGTCATGGCCCTGCCCATAGAAGTCAGTACTGTTTCGGGTATTGATCATCTCCCGTTATTTCTGCCCATCAATCAATTTGGTTAATTCCTCCGCGGGCATGGCACCCATGCGCAGTCTGCCGTCCGGCAGAATAATGGCCGGTGTTCCATCGATACCCAGAGATTTAGCCAGTTTTATGTTGTTGTCAATTTCATCGGTATTGCATTCCGTTTTGGCTATTTCCTTTTTATCAAAGCAATCTTCCAGCAACTGCATGGACTTATTGCAAACGATGCTCTTGGATTTCCAGTAAGCGTCTTTGTGGAATGGCATCGGATACATTTTAATATAAAAGGCAATATCTTTTCTCTTGTCGCTGATTTGTTTCATTTCCTTATGAAGGTTATTGCAGAATGGACAATCCGGGTCGGTAAAAATAATAACCTTTTTACTCGCTTTTGTATCACCCAGGACCAGTGCGGAATCCAGAGGGATTTTAGAGGTGTCCAGCCGCTTCTTATCTTTGATTTCCGTGGCGGACTGTTCGGTGAGATTCGCCATGTTTTTCATATCCACCAGATTGCCAAAAATCAGATGCGTTTTGGCAAGATCAAAATAAAAAATTGCCGGTTGCCCGCCTCTATCGACGGCAACTTCGCATATGCCGGGCAGCGAAGATTTTTTTACGTGGATTAAATTTGCGCTGTTGACGTTAAGTTTTTTCAGAATATCCTGAATGTCCGCCTTCGCAATTGCATCACAACCCTTTTTCTTAGCAACGGTTCCGGCAAAAACCTGATTCGCCATGACAGACATTATTAATAAACATAAAATAAAAATCATTGCAGTGTGTTTACGCATTTTCATAATTTCCTCTTTTCATTAGTATTTTAAAATTTTTTTTCATCCGCAGAATGTTGTGCTTATCAGGATTTACCTTCATGCACCACATTTTCTTTTGTGTTGTCAGGATTGATGCGACCCAACCACCAGACAAGGGCCAGAAATCCCCAGAGCGCGTATAAACCGGGAAAGGGAATACTCGATACTAAAACAGTAATCATAGCGATGATGGCCAGAGCCGTTTTTTTCTTATCCATTAAAATCACCTTTCTGTTGGTTGATCGCTCTGTGTTATTTTTGTTCGATCCAGTAATGATCCGCCGCCTCATATTCCTTCATCATTTGATCTTCCAACTTTCTGCGCAAGGATTCAAACTGTTCGTCACTCATTTCTTTTGGCATGGATGTTATCGGACCGAACCGAAACAAAACTTTGCTGAACGGTTTGGGAACCATAAAACGATCCCAACTGTTAAACATCCAGGCGTTTTCATAAGAAACGGTACCTGATGAAATGCATGCATCGGCGTTCATGGCCAGCAATAAAAGTCCCGGTTTGATAATCCGCGGCGGGCCGGTAGGGCCATCCACAATATGACCGCCAATGCGGTTTTTTGTGACGCCTTCCACCATGACGCGCAGCGCTTCTTTGCCGCCCCGGGAGCTGGAACCCCGTACCGGAATCCACCCGATGTGCTGAACTATTCTGGAAATAAAATCCCCGTCGCGACTTTGACTGATCATAATGCAGGGCGACCATTTGAAGATTTTCGGAAGAAAAAAGCCGCCAAAAAATCGCTGATGCCAGCTGGCAATGATCATGCGTCCGCCGTTTTCCAGATGTTTCTGAATTTGTTCTGTTCCCTCAAATCTGACGCGAAGCGTCCCGGTATAGAGATTGAGCAGATAAAATATTACCGATGAAAGCACGGTATTTAATAAAAAGAATTTAATGTCTTTTGCGGTCGGCATAAACAGATTATTCAATCTATTACGTGATTTTCAATAGTCGTTCAATTCTGTGAACCTTTATGTTTTCTAGGGCGCTGGTGCCTGCGTCTTGGGCGCAATCTTGATTTCAACCCTTCTGTTTTTCTGGCGCCCGGCCTCAGTATCGTTGGTGGCTACGGGCATGGTTTCTCCATAGCCTACTATTTCAATACGGTTATCGGCAACACCACGCAAAACCAGTAAGGTTTTAACCGCATAGGCACGCCGCTGGGAAAGGTTCATATTGTATTCATGAGAACCTACGCTGTCGGTGTGTCCTTCCACCATGATCAAAGTCTCCGGGTACTGGTTCAATACTGCTGCAACCCTGTTTATTTCAGAGTAAAGTCCCGGTCGCACTTCCGAAGAATCCGTATCAAACGTAACATCACCTTTAAAAGTCAACGCCAGCATGTTGCCTTCCCTGGCCACCGAGGCAGCCTGGGATTGGGCCAGGGCGTCGCGCATTTCTTTTTCCTGTTTGTCCATCATCTGGCCAACGCCGTAACCACCAGCACCACCCACCGCAGCGCCTATGGCAGCGCCGATGAGCGTTCCTTTGGTATTGTGGCCGATCGCCTGTCCCAATATCGCTCCGACGACTGCTCCACCGCCGGCTCCCACAAGGCTTCCCTGTTGTGTTTTGGTTGCCGTGCCGGGGGCCGCGCAACCGGACAGCAGTAAAATACAACATAGAAAAACAGAAATTTTTATCTTACTCATTTTTTATTCTCCTTTATGAAAACGGATGATTTATTTTCGCAGCGAATATAAACAGCCGTAAACTCGTCTGTCAAGCCAATATTGCCTCTGCTGATAGAAAAGGCATGACGATCAAACGACTATCTGATAAAATTTGTCCAGATTTTCTCTTCCGTTTCCGGCAAAGTAATTCCCGCTTTTTTCCCTGCATCGATTGACTTTAAGAGCCAGGCCATATTTCGTCCCAGCGTCCGCATGATCTGCAAGCCTTCCAGGTCCTGCAAAACTTCTTCGGGCATGTTGCCGTGGACCATATTCCAGTATTGTGATGAAACGACCGGCATTTTGCTGATGGTAAAATATTTATTGAGCTGATCAAAGGCCGCCGTGGCGCCTCCCCGCCGGCAACTGACGATGGCCGCGCCCGGTTTGTAGGAAAAAACATCGCTGTTGGCGAAAAAACAGCGGTCCAGAAATGATGTGATAAAACCGGAAGCTCCGGCATAATGGACCGGAGAACCGAAAATAAATCCGTCCGATTTATCCGCCTTCTCCAGCGCGACATTGACGGCGTCATCATCAAACACGCATTTGTTCAGTTCAAGACATTTCCCGCAGGCCGTACAGCCCCTGATGGGTTTCTTGCCGAGGTAGAATATTTCTGTTGCTATGTCCTGTTTGTTTAATTCCTTTTCCACTTCACAAAGGGCGGTATAGGTGCATCCTTTTTTATGGGGACTTCCATTGATTAATAATACCTTCATTTTAAAAATCTCCTTATTTGGATTGCTTTACATGGTTCTTTTCTTATCAGGAAACGCGCTCCCAGAGCAAATCCATGACATTGCCCGCCGCATCGCGTGCCGACAGCGTCAGCGTGTTGCCACTGAAGACAAACTCGCGTGTCAAATCCGTTCCGATCCAGTCGGGAACCATGGCGGCCTTGACATGGTGAACAACGATATTGCCGCGGATTTCATACGTGCCGCAGTAGGACATAAACGATGTCATGGCTTTGACATACCGGATACCCGCCATGATGTATTTCCACGACAGCAGCAGTTTTTTCGAGCGCGCGGCATCGCTGAGTTCTTCCGGAGCAACGCCGGTGAGCGTCCTGCCGGATTTCATCAGAATCGCGTGCATGAATCCGCCGGGCATATAAGATATGTAGCCCAGAGGATTATCGGCAAACGGCTTGCTGATTGTGCCGTCCGGTGATTTCCTGACCACAGATTTCAGTGTCCAAGTTCCCAAGAAACGTTCATCATTCATCATTCCGCTCCTCTCTGATTAAATAATATGATAGTTAACAATGACTTTATATTTATCCTCCACATTTTTTCCCCCTTATAACAATCACCGGATGCGCTTTCGGATGCCGCATGTGCATTTTACCAAACTTGTCTGGTAAAATTACTAGACAAGTCTGGCTGTGCAAAAAAGCGATTCTCAATAAACTTTTCGGCATGAATAAAGATACCTGTCCCCGTTTAGTTTCAAACGATAATCAACCCTTCATCGGGTTGCTAAAGACGCCACCCGGCGCACCTGCGCGTTTAAATTCTGAATATAAGCTTCCCGGGGTTGCGCAATCGTTCCCTTTTCATCATATTCCTTTTTGACCATGGACTGTACGGCAGCTTCTATATCGCCGTTGGCGGCATCCAGGTAGGTTTCAATCAGTTTACGATACCGGGGCGTGGCTTCGAGAGACCGCCGCAAAAAATCAGTGGCGTCGTCATCGGTAAAGACCCAGAGGTGCGCCATGCCGATAAGTTTCGGTTGAAGACTGATCATTTTTTCCAGTGAAGAAACGTAATCTTCGTAAGAAGATAAAAATTCGACCTGCACCTCGCCGTCTTTATCGCCTTCGGGAATGCCGTATGCCTCTCCGGCAAACAGCGCCCTGATTTCCGGAATGAAAAATGCCAGCGAGTCGCCGGTATGTCCCGGAACCTCGTAAACTTCGCAGGTCACACCGCCGAGATCAAATCTGTCGCCTTCCTTGAGATGGATTTCAAAATCCACCGGTAAGATATGCACATCCTCGTCTCCAACGACATCTTTGAAAAAAGGTCTTTGAAGTTCACTCAAGGTGGTCATCAAATCGAGAACGGATTGCTTTTGCATCAAAGCCCCGACCCGCTCAGCAGCCCCTGCCTGAAGATGAGGCAGTTTCCTCTTGAAATAGGGAATAGCCCCCAGATGGTCGAAGTGGGAGTGGGTGGTAAAAACATAGTCCAGAGCGTTTTGGTCTCCGAAGATTTTTTCCAGCGAAGCGATATACGCCGGCCCCATCAGGTTAATGCCGGCGTCAATCATCAGACGCTTTTCCCGTCCTTTAATAATATAAGCGGGATAAAAATGATTCCCCGCCACCGTTATCCATTTGCCAAAATTGCCCTCTGCCCGTAATTTCATATCGATCTCATTTTTTCTTTTACATTTATGGTGTCAGCGTCATGCCGACAACTGTGCCAGCCACTTGCCGGCATCGATAGCAGTCTTATTTTTCTGATATGCGATATCGAATATTCTGCAAGGCTTTGCACGAAAGTCAAGGCTATTATAATAGCCGGATTGTGGTCGTCCTAGGAAAGCTTATAGCCTTTTTCTCTGAATAATCTCAGGCAGGCATCAGCAACGGCATCGTCATAAAGCATTCCTTTGTTTTTCTCGATTTCTTCAAGAGCCGTTTCAATACCAAGAGCAGCACGATATGGTCGATGAGAAGCCATGGATTCCACGACATCAGAGACGGCCAGAATGCGGGCTTCCAGAAGAATTTCATTTCCTTTCAGATTTCTCGGATAGCCGGAACCATTCATTCTTTCATGATGTTCATAGACCATTCTCGCAACCGGCCACGGGAAATCGATATCCTTCAGGATGTTAAAGCCAGACTGAGTATGAATTTTGATCATGCTGAATTCCAGATCCGTAAGTTTGCCCGGCTTGGTCAGAATCTCGGCAGGCACGGATATCTTTCCTATATCGTGGATAATGGCCGCCACCCGAAGGCCTTCTATTTGATTGGCAGACAGATTCATTTCACCGGCAAGAGCACGGGCAAGATCAGCGACGTGGCGCTGATGACCGGCTGTGTAAGGGTCTCTTGTTTCTACTACGGAGGCTAAAGCCCGAACGGTTCCCCCGAGGGCATTTCTCAACCGCTCAAGGCTATCCTTTCTGTCCGTGATATCTTCAATAATCCCTTCGTAATATGAAACTTGTCCCTTATCATCGCGAAAAACTTGTGCGGTCCGGGAAACCCAGATGATACGCCCATCCTTCCGTCGAAACTGGACTTCAAAGTTTTTTACCAGGCCTTGCTTTTCCATCATTTCGATGAACTGCATGCATTCTTCAAAATTGGCATAGAGCTGACGTGAGATATCCGTTACGGAGGACATGAGGTCTTCAGGGGAATCATAACCCAGTATGTCAGCCATGGACTGATTGGCCATGATGAATCGCCCCTCCAGCGTTGACTGGTAAATGCCATTCTGGGCATTCTCAAAAATTCTGCGATATCTTTCTTCCATCAGTTTGCGCTCGGTGATATCGCGGATGATGCTTCTGAATCCTTTTGGTTTACCGGATGAATCTTTTAATAACGATACAGATGCCTCGATATATCTTTTGGTGCCATCCTTTCTGATAATCAGCCAGCCGAATCCTTCTGCAGGCACACCCGTTTGATAAACTTTGTTAAAAGCCCGGAAGACTTTTCCGGCGTTATCTTCATCTGTGTACTGCCGATAATTCATTCCCATCAATTCGTCACTGGAATATCCGAAAATACGGCATACCGAATCGTTGAAAAAATTGAAGTTGCCGTTAAGGTCCACTTCAAAGTAGCCATCCTGGATATTTTCCAGAATATTCTGGTATCTTTCCGCGTGTTTTCTGTATCGCGGTTTGGCGGCCAGCTTCTTAAGAGTAGCCGCGTCTTTTAAACCGGATTTTTCTTGTGCCTCCTTCTTTTTCTCTGGCAAGTCAGATTTTTTCAGAGGCCCTCTTTTATCTTTGACAGTTTTAACTATTTTGTTTTTTTCGGATACTGTTTTCAGATTTTTTTTCATAGCGAACATTCTCTTTATCGTTAGTTAAGGATGAAATCATTATTTTAATATTTAACATAAATGTATGAATCATTAAATAAATTATTAAGTCAATGTCAATGAACAACCCCGCCGAAGGCAACGGAGTATCCAAACGAACTTGCGCCCCAAGGAACGGGGAATTAACCAACATTTATCCCACTCGGCCTATAGTGACCTTTAGGTTATTCGCCTCGGGGATAAATCCCAATTCCGATAGATCAAGAATTGGATAATTCGACTTACAAATTTTAATATACTCCACTTTTAAAATTTGAGTCTCATTACGACCATCAAATTTCAGTGCACTCCGTTTCTGAAATTTGGGTCTCATTAAAGAAGTTAAGACGTTGCGCGGCGCTTGGATTTTTCGGGTGTGAAGAGGCTGGTGTATTTCTGATAAAGTTTAAATAAAAACGCGACGCGCCGGGCTTCGGTTTGAAAATTTGTTTTATCGCAGGGGGGGGCATTAAACATCGAAATCTTTTCTTTACCTTACCATTGTGAAAGCATGCTTTTTCAAAGAACTATTTGTCCTGTTTGCTGAGCAGTTCATTCATTAAATTCATTTGAACCTCCTGAATCTCGACAAGCCGCTGCCATTGATGCGACATAAGGTGATCCAGTTTCTGATGAAGATGACGTATTTCCAGTTCAGCCTTGAGGTTTACCTGATAATCATGCAGGGCGCGCTCCCGGTCACGGGACTCCTGACGGTTTTGGCTCATCATAATGACCGGCGCCTGAAGAGCCGCCAGGCAGGACAGCACCAGATTCAGCAAAATATACGGATACGGATCGAAAGGATGCACGATCAGAACATAGGTATTAATGAACATCCATACAATGATCATCAGAACAAAAATACAGATGAACAACCAACTGCCGCCGAAGTCTGCTATTCTGTCGGCAAGTCGCTCGCCAAAAGTCAGCTTTTCCTCAAAATCAACATCCGGATTTTTCGCGAGGATTTCCTGTTCTTTCATGCTGTTGAGCACTTCTTGTTCCGTTTCCGAAAGTTTTCCTTTCTCGTCTTTAAGAAGTTTTTCTATATAAATATTGCGGTACTTATCAAGATCATTGGAGCATATACAGCCATGCTCATCCCATTCCCCCTTATCCCGCCTGATCAGATCGACAATTCCGGGTCTGACCATACTGGCCGGTCTCAGATCCTGAAGAATCTTTGAACCGCAGATTTGACAGGCACGATTTGCATCTGTTTTTTTTGTCATGGTTGTCCTCCTTGCTTCAATGCCGGTATTGATTTTTTTCTAACAGCGACAGGCCGTATTGAGAAGATGTTGATAGTTTCAAATCTTTTCTTTTTCTCTTGCACGAAAATGAACCATCCATGCCCCCAGACCGGCCAGCAGGATAATCCCCATCATGATAAATTCATACTTTTTGATATCATCGAGAATGAGCTCGGCGGCATGTCCGAAAACATAACCCAAAGAGGTTAAGGCTAAAGCCCACACCAACGCCCCAACGGCATTTAATATAAAATATTTCAGCGGAGAGACGCGACTCACGCCAACAAGAAACGGTGTAATGGAACGGACACCATAGATAAACCTGAAGAGCAGAATAACAAGATTTTGATGCTTTTCAATAAGCCTCAAAATGCGTTCTGATTTTGTCTTCCATGATGGATGTTTATCCAGGTACGCCAATCCTTTTTGCCGTCCAATGAAATAATAGAGTTGGTCACTGGTCAATGAACCTGCGAATGCAACCAGAATAACAAGCGAAAAAGAAAGATACCCGCGATGCGCCAGAAAACCGGCCAGCACCAGAATTGCCTCACCGGCAAAAAAGGTTGCTACCAGGATGACAACGTAACCGAAATGAATGATGTATGACTCGATGTTCATGCATTTAATCCCGATTCTACGTTATTAGTAATATAACGGAGCAATTAGCGGATGTAATTTAACATAAATATGTCAAAATAAAAATTCATGATTTCACGCAAATTTTGGATCAGATCCTACTTTCCGAACGCGCTACTACGGTCTATTTCGGCGGCAGGGTTTGCACAAAAGATACGGCCCGCTGCATGCAATCATTGAGCGCTTCATCAGAATCCAGCGCTTCGGATAAAACCATCATCCAGCCCTTCATCGGCCGGCCGGTGAGGTCAAATTTTTTTGCGTGAGGCAGCTTCAACATGTTGGCATAGTTGTCCTCACCCACGCGCACAATCAAGTCCTCCTTGATTATGCCACGGGGTTTAATTATACTTGTCTATCACTCCAAGACGACTATGGTGATTTCTTAACAGGGTGGGTTTCCAAAACGCGACATTAATCTGCGGATTGATCGGCGATCAATCCCTGCAACATATCTCCTGTAGGTCGCAATCCCCGATTGCGCCGTTATTTTTGCGGACTGGTACAAATAAGCGTATCTGTCCCTACGTAGTTCATCACGCCTCGTGGGCTTTTTTGCCGTAAACCTTTTCGTAGGCCGTGCAGTAAGGACAAATGCCGTTTTCAATGTTTTTGACAAACCAGAAAGCGAATCCCCGCTGCTGTCTTCTTGCTTTCGTGCAAACCGGACACTCGACACACCGTTGTGCCATCTTTCTGTCTTTTTCCGTGATGGAAATTGTAGCCATTGCAACCCCCTGAAAGAAATCCTTTGCTGGTTAAATCATTCTGATGG
This sequence comes from Smithella sp., assembly GCA_018056685.1. GTDB lineage: Bacteria > Desulfobacterota > Syntrophia > Syntrophales > Smithellaceae > Smithella. The sequence continues at coordinate 17,334 of JAGPFC010000007.1, read as the reverse complement.
AATCATCCTTTTATTCTATAAACAACTACCGGATTCAATCTGCAAGATTGAATCCCCGGTAGGACATCCCAGCCCAGTGCTTCAAAGAAAGGATCGATAAATTCGCGGCGAACCTGCGTTTCGTTGTAGCCGTTGGATTTATAGGATTCAATGTTGCGTTCGAATCGTTCAATCAACTCCAGAATGATCGGCGGTGCAGGCATGAACAGGTCCTTATTTTAAAACCGGTATTTGCTAAAGATTTTGCGTAAACTTATACCCTTTGATATTTAAGGTGTCAACCTCCGATACGTTTCCGATGTATTGATAACAAAATGGATTGCTCCATCATAGGCCGCGTAGGTTGTCTTCACGGCGAAGATAAAGGATGCTGCGCACATTTTATTTTTGACGACATGACCCGAAGTCATTTTACCCATAAATATACCGGCAGAATTTCATCTGACCCAAGGTCATTTCCACGTTTGTGACGCAATATCATTTTTATAGAGATTCAATCTCATTGCACTTTTTTATTATGTCATAAATGACATAAACAATTGAATTTATTAATAAAATGCCGTTGACAACATTTTTTTCCTAATGTATACAAGCAACGCAGTGAAAGCGTTATTCTCTGGAAAAAAGTTGTGCTCTTGCCCATCTATGGTTTTTTTAAAAAGCTTTTTCCTGAAAAGAACAGAAAGACGTGAATAACTGTATGTGGAGTTTTTAGAGCACACATAGAATATTCAGAAATTTTAATGAAAGGAGAAAAATTCATGAACGTCAGCCGAAGAGGTTTCTTGAAGATTTCCGGCGCCGTGGCGGCGGTCAGCGGATTGGGCATTAGTCTCAAGCCGATAGCCGCGCATGCCAAGGAGCTGAAAATCAAATTCGCCAAAGAAACCACCACTGTTTGTCCGTATTGTTCCGTCGGATGCAGCATCATCGTATCCGTGCGCGACGGTAAGGTTATCAACACCGAAGGTGATCCCGATAGCCCCATTAACCGAGGCGCTCTTTGTAGTAAAGGCGGTTCCATTTACCAGATGGCTGTCAATGAAAACCGTTTGGGCAAGCCTCTTTACAGAGCACCGTTCGCAACCGAATGGAAGGAAGTCGAATGGGAATGGGCGATTGAAGAGATTGCCAAGAGAATCAAGAAAAGTCGTGACGCCAGTTTCAAGAAAGTCAATGACAAGGGAGAGCTCGTCAATCGCACCGAGGGCATCGCTTCAGTAGGAAGCGCGGCGATGGATCTTGAAGAATGCTTCACGTACCAAAAATTCTTAAGGGGGTTGGGTCTGGTCTATATTGAACATCAGGCCCGTATCTGACACAGCCCGACTGTACCGGCTCTGGCAGAGTCGTTCGGACGCGGCGCAATGACGAATCAGTGGTGTGACTTTAAAAACGCTGATGTAATTCTGATTATGGGCAGTAATCCTGCCTCCAATCATCCCGTATCATTTAAATGGATTCAGGAAGCGGTTGACAAACGCGGCGCGAAAATTATCTGTGTTGATCCCCGCTTCACGCAATCAGCGGCAAAAGCGCATCTTTACGCGCCGCTTCGTTCAGGAACGGATATCGCTTTCCTGGGCGGCATGATCAAGTATATTCTGGATAACAAACTTTATTTTGCTGAGTATGTAAAAAATTACACCAACGCATCTTTCCTGGTCAATCCTGACTTTAAACTTCCCGGAGAGAATAACGGTGTTTTCTCCGGCCTTAAAGAAGGCAAGTATGAAAAGGATACCTGGTCTTATCAGAAAGGCGCGGATGATGTGATCAAGAAAGATCCCACCCTGTCTAATCCCAACTGCGTGTTCCAGCTTCTCAAGAAACAGTATTCACGTTACAATCTGGATATTGTTTCCAAGATCACCGGAACACCCAAGGACAAACTGGTTGAAGTTTACAAACTCTATGCTTCAACCGGGAAACCCAATAAGGCCGGCGTGGAACTCTACGCGATGGGCTGGACGCAGCACACGGTCGGCACGCAGAATATCAGAGCGATGTGCATCATCCAATTACTGCTGGGCAACATCGGTGTCGCCGGTGGCGGCGTCGCGGCTATGCGCGGCGAATCCAACGTTCAGGGTTCTACCGACCACGGTCTGTTGTTCCATATCTGGCCGGGCTACCTCAGCACGCCGACAAGCTCGCTGAAAGATCTGGCAACCTATAATGAAAAGCAGACTCCGAAAACGACCGAAAAAGAAAGTCTTAACTGGTGGAAAAACAAACCCAAGTATGTCGCGAGCTTCCTGCGTTCCATGTACGGAACAAGCATGACGCTTGATGAAGCGTATAACACGCTCCCCAAGATCGATGATGGCGCCAATCATTCCTGGCTGCAGATTTTCGATCATATGTACAAGGGCAAGTTCACAGGCTTCTTTGCCTGGGGCATGAACCCTGCCTGTTCAGGGGCTCATTCCAATAAGGTTCGTCAGGCCTTGACGAAGGTTGACTGGATGGTCAATGTCAATCTGTTCGATAACGAAACCGGTTCTTTCTGGCGAGGTCCCGGAATGGATCCGGCGAAAATCAAGACAGAAGTCTTCATGCTGCCCTGTGCATCTTCTGTTGAAAAAGAAGGCAGTATCGCCAACAGCGGACGTCTGCAGCAGTGGCGTTATAAAGCCATTCCGTATTACGGCGATTCCAAACCGGACGGAGATATCATGAGTGAAATCTTCTTTAAGGTTAAAGCTCTTTACGAAAAACAAGGCGGTCCCAACGCGACGGCCATCACGAAAATGACCTGGCCCTATGGCAAGTATGTGGGTAAGGAATTCCATTATGAGCCGCGAACAGTTGCCAAAGAAATCAACGGTTACTTCCTGGCGGATAAGACAGTGGAAAACCCGACCAAGAAGGGCGAGTTCAAGGAATTCAAGAAAGGCGATCTGGTTCCGACATTTGCCTGGCTGCAGGATGACGGTTCCACCTCATCAGGCTGCTGGGTCTATTGCGGTTCCGTGGATAAGGAAAAAGGCATTCTGCCCATGCGTCGCGGTCAGGCCGACCCGACAGGTCTGGGACTTTATTCCGAATGGGCATGGTCCTGGCCGGTCAACCGCCGTATCATTTACAACGGTGCTTCGGTTGACTTAAACGGCAAACCTTGGGATCCCAGCCGCGCGGTTATTACCTGGGATGCCAAAGAAGAGAAATGGAAGGGCGATGTGCCCGATGGAGCCGGCAATCCCGGGAAGGGTCGTCCGCCTTTCATCATGAAACCGGACGGTGTCGCCAGTATCTTCGGACCCGGTCTGGCCGACGGTCCTTTCCCCGAGCATTACGAACCGCTGGAATGCCCGGTCGAGAAGAATCTGCTGTCACCGCAGAAGAACAACCCGGTCATCAAACGATTCGACAAGAAGGGCGTTGGCTCCGATATGGATGTGTATTCCGGTGTCGGAACCTGCGATCCCCGCTTCCCGTTCATTTGCGCAACCTACCGCGTGAGCGAACACTGGCAGACAGGTGTTCTGACCCGCTGGTGTCCTTGGCTGGCGGAAATGCAGCCCGGTATGTTCGTGGAAATGAGTGAGGAACTGGCGAAGATGAGAGGTATTAAAACCGGTGATAAATGTACGGTAAGTTCCGCGCGCGGTGAAGTGGTTTGTACAGCCATTGTTACACCCCGCTTCAAGCCGTTTAATATTGACGGTAATGAAATTCATGAAGTCGGCATTCCCTGGCATTTCGGTTGGATTACAACCAAAGACCGGAAATACAATGCCAAAGACAAGAAAGCGGAGGTATTCACCACCGGCGACGCGGCCAACCTTTTGACGCCGACCATCGGTGATGCCAATACCATGATTCCGGAGAGCAAAGCCTTCATGGTTAATGTTGTAAAGGGGGTGAAGTAAAATGTCAGAGAAAATTAAATTATACGATGCTTCGAAATGCACAGCGTGCCGCGGTTGCCAGTTGGCCTGCAAGCAGTGGAACGGACTGAAAGCCGGTCAGACGGAACACAAAGGCACATATCAGAATCCGCCTACTTTGCAGCCTAATACTTACATGATTATTCATTTCCAAGATTATGCGGCGCCGGAAGGCAATGTCAAGTGGCTGTTCCGTAAAGAAGCCTGTATGCATTGCACGACGGCGGCCTGTGTGACGGTTTGCCCCAGCGGCGCTCTTTATTATAATAAAGAATTCGGCACGGTGGGTATGGATCGGGAGAAATGCATCGGTTGCAAGGAATGCATGTCGGCCTGTCCGTTTGAAGTGCCCAAATATGACAAAAAGACGGAAAAGGTTCACAAGTGTGACATGTGCGAAACCAGAATTTCCAACAATATGAATCCGGCCTGTGTCAAGGCCTGTCCCACCGGCGCTCTCAAATGGATGGATAAGGAAGAGGCGATGAAGATGGCCGAGGCCCGTGTTCAGTATCTGGGCGGCGATGCCAATATTTACGGCGATAAGTTTGTCGGCGGCACGCATATGATGTATGTTCTGCCTGAAAAGGCTGAAGTTTATGATGGTATTCACAAAGACCCGAAAGTTCCTGTGACGATTTCATTGTGGAAAAACATTCTGAAGCCTTTAAGTCTGTTAGGCGCGGGCGGTGTCATCGGCGGATCCATACTCCATTACTTTATCCATGGTCCGCATAAACCCCATCCGGAACATTATGAAGAACCGAAGAAGCAGGGAGGTGCATAAAATGAAAAATAAAATGGTAGTTGTGACATCAGGATATGAAAGATTTGTGCACTGGATGCTGGCGATCTCCTGTTTGACGCTGTGCTACACCGGAATGGGCATCATGTTCAAAGAACTTAACTTTTTAGGCGCCATCTTCGGCGGATTGAAGGGACTGGTGACCGTTCATGATTTTATGGCCGTGATTTTTGCCATATCCCTGGTATTGGCTATAGCGATGTGGTGGAAAGAAGCGGGCATCTTTGTCTTTCCTGAGGACTGGGAATGGATCAAGGCTGCGGGCGGATACCTGTGGCATCTGGATCACGTACCGGAGACCGGCAAATACAATCCGGGTCAGAAGGCGTTCTTCCTGACCGTCGCTTTGTTCGGTTTGTTGATGGTCTGTACGGGATTCTTTATGTGGTATCCGGAGAAACTGGGGTCAGATCTGATGGACTGGGTTTATGTCCTGCATGTTTTGGGATTCGTGGTCATCTTCGCGTTCTTCTTCGTTCACCTGTATCTGGGCACGATCGGTAATCCCGGTTCTGTATCCGCGATGATCAGCGGTAAGATGGAGCTGCCGGTGTTGAGAATGCTGCATCCGAAATGGGTCAAAGAGATGGAACATGAAGGCAAGCTGATGATTGCCAACGATAAGAAGTAAAATAACAAAAAATTAGTTCATTTTTTCAAGAGGCCTGGAATTTTATTTCCGGGCCTCTTTTTTTAATGAGACCCAAGTTTCAGAAACGGAGTGCACTGAAATTTGATGGTCGAATTATCCCCAAGGCGAAGCCGAGCGGGATAATTGTGGGTCTAATTCCCCGTCCCCCCTTGGGGTGCGAGTTCGTTTGGATACCCCGCTGCTTGCGGCGGGGTTGTTCATTGGAAAATATAAATAGGTCTATTTGGATTCCGGTTCGTTAAATTTCGCGATAATGCCAAACGGTTTCAAACTGGCATTTTTCTGCTTCCACGCGATGTAATCTTCGATTTTCCGGATGGCTTCGCTGGCCGTGTCAACAAATTCCACACCCGCTTCATAAAATTTGTCTTCAATAATGATTTTGATCCATTTAACTTTTCCGACAGCGGTAATCTGTTTTTTCAGTGCCTTTAATGTGAAATCTATCTTGAGAATGGTGTCAACGGGCAGCAGAATATTCCCCCGAATCTTGGCGCCGGTTACAGAAATATCTTCACTGTAATTGTAAGCAATTTTGTCTTTGGGAATATTCTTATCTCCGGAGATGACCGCGATGGTGATTTCATTAAATTCCTTAATACGCTGAGCTTTCCTTTTTTCTCTCATAAATGTATCCTTATTTTTCAATTGTTTTTTTACGGCAGTTGATATCCTTTACACAGGAATAAATTCAGACACGCGTCTACGACGTTTGTATCGTAGAGAATCCCCTTATTTTTTTCAATTTCCTCAAGCGCCGCTTCGACACCCAGCGACGCACGGTAAGGACGGTGGGATGCCATGGACTCCACAACGTCCGCTACGGCCAGAATCCGGGATTCAATGAGAATTTCATCCCCCTTCAAATTTCGCGGGTAGCCCGTACCATTAATTCTTTCATGATGCTGATGCACTATTTCGGCCAGTGGCCAGGGTGAGGCCACATCTTTCAGCATTTCAAAACCGCTGGAGGAGTGTTGCTTAATAAGTGAAAATTCAAGTTTTGTCAATTTACTGGGTTTGGTTAATATCTCCGCGGGTACGGATAGCTTGCCGATGTCATGGATGGCGCCGGCCATGCGAATGCCTTCAATCTGGTCTTCGGTTAACTTCATTTCCTCAGCGATGGCACAGGCCAAATGCGCGACCCGGGACTGATGACCGGCTGTATAGGGATCTCTGGATTCCAGAGCTGATACCAGAACCTGAATCGTCGTGCCGACCGCTTTCTTGAGACTTTCCAGTGTCAATTGAAGTTTCTGCTCTGCCTGTTTGCGTTCGGTGATGTCCAGGGAAACATTGGCAAGATAGATCGGCGCTCCCGTCGAGGCATATCGGATTGTAAAGACCAGCGCATGCACATCCGTTAGCGCGCCGGTTTTGACATTGCGATACTGCAGATCCCCTTCCCAGTTATTGCCGGCAAGCAGAGCAGGAATGACTTCCTCCCGGACTTTTGACGCATACTGTTCCGGAATGACATCCATGATGGAATAGTTTTCGACCTGCTCCGGATCGATGCCCAGCATCCTGCTGCCGGCGTCATTGAGGAAGATCATTCTCTCATCCAGCGTGGCCAGGTTCACCAACTCGCTGCTGGATCGGACAATTGAGGCCAGTTTAAAGACTTCTTCTTCCGTCTTCTTGCGCTCGGTAATGTCCGTATTGATTGCCAGCAGTCCGATAATTTTACCCTGATCATCCTTGATGGCATCCGCGCGCAGCAGAACCGTTATCCGGCGGCCAGTCTTCGTGATATCCTCGACTTCGCCACCCCATGATTCCCCTTTCATAATGGTTGCAAATATTTCACGGGCGACATTCTGATCGGCGTAAATTTTTTGTTGCACACCCGCATCCTTCAGTTCATCGACCGTGTAGCCAAAAAGTTCGGTAAATGCCTGGTTTTGATAGAAGTGATTCCCCTGGGCGTCGGCTATCCCGATGGCATCACTGGAGCTTTCCACGGCCTTGCTGATGAGACGAAGCATCTCTTCCGCTTTCTTGCGTTCGGTGACATCACGAAAATTAATAATGACACCTTCGATAACATTATCATGAATAAGATTGCTGGCCACAGTTTCGAAAATCCTCCAGCTGCCGTCGGCGTGACGAAAACGCAAATCTGCTCTTTGCACAGGGGTATTAATGTCCGTCAGCAAAGACTTGTATGTGTCGGTAACAAGCTGGAAGTCATCCGGATGTAGATTTTCAAATCCGGTGGTGCCGATTCTTTCTTCTCTCTTTAATCCCAGGATTTTTTCCACAGCCGGATTTTCATAAGTAATAATTCCATCCCGATTCAAGATAACAATGATATCCGAGGATTGCTCGGCTACAATCCGGAACCGGTTTTCCTCGTCCTGTAATTTTTTCTCCATGAGAATGCGTTCAGTGATGTCGCGGGCTATTCCTCTGAACCCTGTCGGTTTGCCGGTGGAATCTTTTAATAAGGAGATGGAGCCTTCAATATATTTCAGAGATCCGTCCTTCGTCCGTATTTTCCAGACCAATTCCTTGTTCGGCTCCCCGGTAGTATAAACCTGATGATAGGCCTGATAAACTTTTTTCAGCTCTTCCTCGTCCGTGTACTGCCGGTTATTCATGCCCATCAATTCTTCCCGGGAATAACCGCTGACGCGTAACAGCGTATCATTGAAAAAGGTAAAGTTGCCGGCCAGGTCAACCTCAAAATAGCCTTCCTGAATGTCTTCCAGAATGGTGCGATACCGCTGCTCACTAAGGTGCAGTTGTTCTTCCGCTTTTTTGCGTTCGGTGATGTCCCTATAGTTCAGGATGACGCCTTCGACTATGCCATCTCTGACAAGGGCACTCCCCACCGCTTCAATAAAACAATACCTTCCGTCTCTTTGGCGAAGACGCAGTATGCCCCGAATAGGGAGGTTATTTGGATCACTGATCAACGTGATGAACGATTCAGCTACGAATTGCTGATCGTCCGGATGAATCAGTTCAAATCCCCTGCGTCCAATCCTTTCTTCAGGTTTGTATCCTAAAATGTGCTCAACAGCGGGATTAATGTAGGTGATGATGCCTTCCAGGTTAACAAGAACCGTGATGTCCGAAGAATGTTCGACCAGCGCCCGGAAACGCTCTTCTTCAAACCGTAATTTATCTTCCATCTTTTTACGTTCAGTAATGTCGCGGGCTTCACCCAGAAGAGAAACCGGTTTTCCATTTTTATCCCGGATGAAGCTGAACATGCATTCGCCCCATAAATGAAGGCCGTCTTTACAAATGAATTCCAGCTCCAGAAAGCGGTTTAAAACATAATCATCGGGAGCGGCCAGCGCCCGGGGCATTTCCAGGGACAAGAAATCATTGGCTGCCTGAAAAGATTCCGGTGTGAGGAGCTTATCCAGCTTGATTGCTTTGAGTTCGTCCAGCGTATAACCAAGCACCCTTTCTACGGATGGACTGACATAGGATACGTTCATATCAAAATCCATCAACCAGACCTGGTCTTTCATATGGTCGGCCAGCAGGCGGTACTGTTGCTCGCTTTGTTTCAGAGTCTCTTCCGCCTGTTTGCGCTCGGTAATATCTTTGATTATTCCCAGTAAATATTCTTCACCTTCAAGATCAATCACCGAAGCACTGATATCGGCAAAAAACAAAGATTTATCTTTTTTCATTAAAGCGATATTATTCAACGATACTTTTTTTTCTTTCAAAACCAGCTGAAATTGTTCATTTATGAAATCAGTCATGGTCTGATCATGCAGATCAGATACGCCCAGTTGCAGAATTTCCTCACGAGTATATCCGGTTAATTCGCACATTTTTTTATTGACGGAATAAAATCTCTTGTCACTGATTTTCATCAGCAGCATGCCATCAGAGGCTGAATCGAAGATGGTTCTGAATTTTACTTCGGCTACTCTGCTGGTGGTAAGGCTCTGGGCGATCCTCGTCCTCAATTTGGAAATATAACCGCCAACCACTGAAAACCAGGGCAGAACCATCGCGAGGACAATAAGGTTCAACAGCTCTGTTTTCGTATTTATGGATTCCGGCTCGAGCAGGTAATGAAGCAGGATCACCGCCGCATAGGCGATTACGGCAAATAAAGACAGAAAGAGAAATTCCCGGACTTTCAACCGGAAAAGCCCGAAAACAAAGACAACCAGATAGAGCAGGAGCACCAGACTCCTTTCCGAACCGGCATAATACACAAAAACCATGGTCCAGAAGGTTGCCATGACCATCTGGAAAAGAGTCAGACTCGGGTCTTTGAACTTTTTGTTCAATCCTGTTCTGATGATACCGTAAACGGAGAAATTGGTTAGAACAATACCAAAGAAACAAATGACCAGAATATTTAACGGTACTGAGGTTAGTTTCAGCAAGAAAGCGAATAGGGCTATAAGATACCAAATCAGATATGACGCGAAGGCCATCAGGAAACGCTTGATTCTCAAAGTCTGCTGGTAATCATCTTTAGGAAATACACAAAACATACATCATATCCATTGTAGCAGAAATGTTTTCGATAATTTTATTCAAGCTGTTTTCTGACTGGTTGACATTCTTTTAACATATATTCATTTAAAATTCAGCCATTTTCTGATTATTTTCCGGCAGCCTACACACAGGCAGAAATCAATCTTCGGGGTATGGTTGATGTCGATGGATAATTTTTTGAATATAAAATTTCCTTGCCGTGCATTTCTCCGTGTGTTTAGTATCATCGTACTGAAATAAATGAGTCAAACTTTACTTAATAATGAGGAGCCCGATGAAGACAATTCAAGGACAAAAGGGGCAGACGCATTGATACGAAAAATTCTTTTAGGATTGTTGATATTGCTGGCGGCGGTGGTGCTGGTTCGTATCGGCTGGCTCTCGAAAGAAGTGAGTCATGGGATTGCCAAAAGCGGCGGCAGTGATCCGACAATTTTTTATGGCCGTCCTCTGGAAATCCGCAAGGGAGATCATTCAGGAAATATACATTTCATCGAGCGGCTGAATAAACTTTCCTATAAAAGAATGACGGGAAAACTGTCCGGTCCTGGCACGTATTCCGCAAATGAAAAACATATTCTGATATATCCCCGCGGCGGCGAAGTTACAGGGCGTGGTCACGAACCAGGTCCGGTGGATATTGTGCTGCGTGACGGACGGGTTATGGAGTTGATTTCCTCCACAGGGAAAAAACTGGAATCCGTTCAACTCGAACCGGAGGAAATCGGCAGGATGCTTCATGTGAAAATGAAATCACGCCGTCCGGTCACGCTCGCGGACGTTTCACCTTACCTTCAGAAGGCAGTCATCGCTTATCAGGATAAACGCTTTTATTATCATCCCGGCATTGATGTTTTTCCCTCCGGGCGGAAAGATAAGGAAGACGTAAAGTCCACCATTACACAACAGATTGTCCGGATCTTTTTCTTTTCTCCGCAGAAGACATTTCTCCGGAAACTTCACGAGACGGAACTGACTCTGGCTCTGGAATTGCGTTACTCTAAAAAGCGTATTCTGGAAATCTACCTCAACAATGTTTATCTGGGCCAGGACGGGGACCGGATGATTTTCGGCGTTGAAGAAGGTGCGCGCTTTTATTTTGCAAAACCGGCAAAAAATCTTTCCCTGCCGGAATCGGCGATGCTGGCCGTGATGATCAATGAACCGAACGTGTACAACCTTTTGAAAAACAGGCAGAAGGCAAAGGCGCGACGCGATGAGGTGCTTACCGCGATGAGAAAACTGGCGATGATTAACGCCGATGAATATCGTCGTGCGTTTCAGACGCCATTGAAAGTTCAACGGGTTGCCGCGCCGGGACATATTTCCTATTTTGTGGATTACATTCAGCGCATCACACAGGATGAGCTGGGAATTTCCAGGCTTTATCAAAACGGTTATCGCTACTATACAACGCTGGACACGGTTCAGCAGTCTGTTGCCGAAGAGGCGGTTACGCGGGGACTCGAGGAAATCGACCATGTCGCGCTGCCCGCGGATGAACCGTTGCAGGCGGCGCTGGTGGCCGTTGATCCGAGAACCGGTGCGTTAACCGCCATGGTCGGCGGTCGCAGCTACACACAGTCATGGTTCAACCGGGCCGTGGACGCGAAACGTCAATCGGGTAGCGCTTTCAAGCCCTTTGTATTGCTGGCGGCTCTTTCGGAATCGAAAGACATGACCCTCTCCACGCTGATTTCCGGTGAACCGATATCCCTGCCGACGCCGGAAGGCATGTGGACGCCGACGAATTTTGAAAACAAGAAATACGGACAAATCACTCTTCGCAAACTCATTGAAGATTCTGTGAACACTGCCACGGTTCGATTGGCCAATGAAGTCGGTTTCGGCGACGTGCTCGAAACTGCCCGTCTGGCGGGGATCAAAAGTCCTCTGGCTGCTGTTCCTTCGCTGGCGTTGGGAAGTTTTGAAGTCTCACCGATGGAACTGGCCTATGCTTACGCGACTATCGCATCCGGCGGAATAAATTATGAACGTTTCCCCCTTTTTGCCGTCACCACCGCCAAAGGAGAGAAGATTCTGGAAAAGACGGTCAAAAGCCAAAAGGCTTTTGATCCGCGAATAGCGTATCTTACCGGCTACGCGATGGAAGGCGTGCTTTTGCGCGGAACGGCCGCCGAAGCCAAGGCCCTGCATATCAACTTCCCCGTGTCAGGCAAGACTGGCACAACAAACGGGAACCGGGATTCGTGGTTTGTTTGTTTTACCCCGGATGTCGTTTGCGCGGTGTGGGTGGGATATGATTCGGGCGCTGATACCGGTTTGACCGGCGCTCAGGGCGCTTTGCGGATCAGCGCGCAATTTTTACGTGCTTTCTATGCCCAGGCGGGGCCGGCGCCTAAAACGGTGCCGCCGGGGATAGAGACAGCCTTGATTGACATCCAATCCGGTTATCTGGCCAACGCTTCCTGCCCCAAAACAATTCAGGAAGCCTATCTGAAGGGGACTGCTCCAAAGAAAAAATGTCCGGATCATCATTAAAAGATTTGCGCAGCTATGCCATTTTATGCGGCGTATCTTTCCCTTTGCGCAACGGGAAATAGAGCAGTAAAACAAAAACTGACAGTGTCACGCCGATGGAAAAGAGGCCGGTGTAGCCGATACGTTCCGCAATATATCCCGATGCCCAACTGCCGGGTGATTTACCGAATACCTCAATAGCCGCCAGCACCGTGTAATGCGTGGCGCCGATCTGTTTATCCACACGGGACATCATATAGGCGAAAAGTGCCGTGGTCAGGATGCCGCCGAAAAAATGTTCGGCAATGGTTACTCCGATCACCTGCGGCGCGGTGGGGGCTATGGTGGAGAGCCAGAGTTCACCAATGAGCGGAGTCAGCCTCATCGCGGCGGCAATAAAGAGCGCTTGGACGATCAGCAGGCGTGACGCCAGCCATCCTCCGGCAACCGACCCGATCAGCGAGGCAATCATTCCCCAGGTGCCGACCCATAAGCCGATCTGGTGAGCGGTGAAACCGTTATCCACCAGAAAAGGCTTGAACATGGGATCAATCATCGACTCGCCCATTTTGTAGGTGGCAATGAAAAGCAGAAAGAATCCGGCGCCGGGAGCGCGCCAGGCGGCAAGGAAGGCCTTCATAAAATCTGCCGATTTCGGGTGGTTATAACTGACGGGTTCGTTCGGCTCAACCTCCCGATGCAACAGGATGAGAATGAGCGGCAAAACGGCTACAACCGCCATGGTCAGGAAAAGGCCTGACCAGCCCGCTCGCGAGCTCAGCCAGACCAGAATGCCGCCGCCCAGAACCATGCCCATTTTGTATCCGGCAACCTGAGCGGCATTGCCGGGTCCCAGTTCCTTTTGCCCCAGAATATCCACGGCCAGTCCGTCCACCGCGATGTCCTGTGTGGCAGCACAAAGGTTCATAAAAAAGATACAAGCCAGAAGCGATGACATCGCGCCCGAGGCCGCCACCGGAACGGAAGCGAGCATGGTCAGAACCATCAGCGCCTGCAGCGGGATAATCCATGAACGACGTCGTCCGATGCGTGCCGACCAGTAGCGGTCAACAAGAGGAGCCCAAAGCGGTTTGAGAAACCAGGGCAGGGCCAACGCTCCGGCAAAGCCGATGGCTGCCAGCGAGACTCCCTGTTCTCTCAGCAGCACCGGAAGCGCCGTGGCCTGGAAGCCGAAAGGCAATCCCTGCGAAAGGTAGAGCATGAACAGGAGTGCCGTCTTGTTGCCTGTTTTCATTAACGCTCCGTTGCCGTTTTATCCTGTGGTTTGGTTAATAAAAACAGAATACCGCTTAGCGCAAGATAGGCCGCTGAAACCATGTAAGGGGCATTTTTGGAAATTTTCCAGGGCAGATAAAGTTCTCCGGTGGGCAGCACCGAATGAATGACACCGAAAAGCGTAAGCAGAGCGCAGACGAATGCGCAAAGCGCCGCCAGACGGGTTTTGTGATCAATCAGAAAGGCCAGCATGCTGCCCCAGAGCAGGCCGGTGATGATAAATCCGTTACTGAGCATGGTGAGGGTCTGATGCATGGTTTGCAGCCGGATGGGCAGTTTATCAAGAGCCATGCCCGTTGCGCCTGTAAACTGACCGAGAACGATCAGCACCAGACTGGCTATAACCGGCAGCATACTTAAACTGACAGCCGGCGAATGGGCAGGCGGTGAATCTTTATAGGCCTGGCGGATGATTTCAAAACCGATGAAAATGAAAATCGGCGCGATAACCGCTCGCGGAATCAGACTGACAAACAGTGAAAGCAACCCGACCACGGAGCAGATACCGATAAGTGTCCCGGTCAGCAGCGTGTACCACCACGTCGCCCCCATCTTTTTGTAGGCCGGATGACCGATGTAAGGCGTTGTCTGGGCGACGCCACCGAAAAAGGCGGCAATCAGAGATGAGAATGCTTCCGTCAGCAGAATGTCCCGCGTGCGGTAGTCATCACCGGCCAGGCGCGCGCTTTCCGTATTGTTAATGCCGCCGATGATGGTCAGGATACCGAAGGGAATGGCGATGGTCAGATACTGAATGCTTTGCGGAAGATTCCCGAGAAAATCAAAAGTAATGACAGGCAGGGAAAAATTCATTTCCAGCGTGGGAGCGTTGAATTCCGGCAGATAGCCGCAGAACCCCAGAATGAAATGAATGCCCGTGCCGAGAATGACCGCCATCAGAACACCGGGCAGGCGGCCCGGCAACTGCATTTTGCTCATCAGGGCTGTAAAGATCAGGCCCAGAGCCACCATACCGACAACGGCTTCATTGAACAGTTCCAGCAGCGGCAGAAATCCCAATAGTAAAAGCCCGATGCCGGCCAGTGGTCCTAAAAGCCCCGCGGTAGGAATGATGCGCTGAATCCAGCCGCCGAAAAAAGAAGTGATGACCTTGACGGCGCCGATCATGAAAAGAGTGGCCATGCCGATGTGCCAGGTCAGTTGAGCGTCACGCGTGGCGACATAAGCCGGTCCCATGACCGCGTAGGCAATGCCGATGGTGGAAGGCGTATCAATGCCCAGAGGCATTGCCGTGACATCCTTTCGACCGGTTTTTTTTCGCAGACGGATGGCGAGCCAGGTATAGACGAGATCCCCCACGCAAATACCGACAGCCGTACCGGGGATCATGCGCGTCAGAATGATATCGGCAGGATAGTTGAAGGTAAAAACAAGGATGGCGCTGAAGAATATCAGCGTTCCGACATTGTCCAGAAAAAGGGCGAGAAAAGCGGTTGTTTCTCCCCAGAACCGGTGTGAACGGAAAGTTTTTTCGTTGTTGATGGTGTCCAAAATTCACCTCGATGAAGGAAAATGAACTGCTTGCTTTGACACGGTTATATATCTAAAGTTGAACGGTTTGACAATTCGTTTGTGATTAGATGTTGATGGTTTTTGTATAATGAAAAATCGTTTTAATGAGTCAAAACGACATTAGCGATTCAAAGAAAAAAAGATGATCAGCGTCATTTGAAAGATTTCTTCAGCTTATTCTGATATTGACGCTTCATTTTTTTAATCTGCGCTGCATGTAGGCTTCTTTCAGATTTTCATTTTTTTCCCATTGCAACTGATCATTAATATTGATCAGCCTTTTCTCTCTGGCAAAAAAAAGGGAAAGCTCACGGTGTTTGTTTAAGATTTTTTTGTCGACTTCATTTAAAATATCCTGAATGGTGTAAAAACATTCCACATAACAATTACACTGGGCGTTGGAAAGTTTGCTGTCCCATGCGTATCCGATTAGTTCTTTTGTCATATAAGCTAATTTAATAATCTCCTGATTGGTTAAGGTTACTTCCATTATTTACCTCCCTGAAGGTCAATAAAATAAACAAACCTCATTTGATGACCGTGAAATATTTCATCGTTTGCGTATGGATATAGCATAAAATTGTCCAATGGAGAAACAAGAATAACTGAACGCCGCAAGTTGGTTCATTCATTGTATAGAGGGAAGTGATTTGCAGAAATTACCTGCAGTACCCTTTGCTTATTGCTTCCTGTGCCATCTTGCAGTTGCCTAAGGCACAGGCTTTTTGAACGTCGCGACAACCCAGTTCCACATTGCCCTGGAGCAAATAAACGGTGCCCCTGTTATTGTAGGCCTCTGTAAAATCCGGTTTCAGTTGAAGGACGCGATTATAGTCATCAATTGCTTTTTGGAATTCGCGAAGATTGGCGTAAGCGTTGCCCCTGTTATTATAAGCCCAAAAATAGTTCGGCATCAGACGGATGGATTCCGTGGTCATCTCGACCGTACGCTGATATTGTCCCATATTGTAGTAAGCCGTTCCCTTTTTGTTTAACGTTTCGGGATTATTGGGCTCGAGCTTGAGCGCTTGATCCAGATATTCGATTGCCTTTGCCGGATCCGTATATTGTTGACCATTCCATAATGCCTGTTCCATCTTCCGCCAGTCGGCTGCGGTTTTATTGCTTTCGGTACAGGCGCAAATCAAGATTGAAACGATGAAAATAAAAGTGATGAATTTCCGCATAAGCCCCTCTTTTGAGATGAAAATTTGTTTTGAATTGGCCGGGTTTATACCAAAATATTCTGAAAAAATAAATTAATTGTTTCATCGCCATTGACAAAAACCGGTTTGGCGTCTATTTCGTAATGAAACTTTAAAAAATGGATAGCGAGAAAAAATGAAAACCATATCTTTGGAAACCCACGCCCGGTTTGAGATGCTGGATATCACCGCGGCCGTTCAAAACGCCATTCGGGAAGAAGGCGCCACATCAGGGCTCTGTCTTGTTTACACGCCGCATACGACCGCGGCCGTTACGATTAATGAAAACGCCGATCCGGATGTGCCCCGGGACATCCTGGCGGCGCTGGACAAAGCTGTGCCCCTCTCCGCTCATTACCGCCACGCGGAAGGGAATTCAGCGGCGCATGTCAAATCATCTCTGGTTGGCGCGTCGGAACTTGTCATCATTGAAAACGGCCGCCTGGTGTTGGGCACCTGGCAATCAATCTTCTTCTGTGAATTCGACGGCCCCCGCACGAGAAAATTCATGGTTAAAGTTTTAAGTAAATGAGAAAAACAAATAAACCTTGACACCCCTTTTCCGTTTTAATAATTAAGGTGTCGGTATTCACCCGTGACAGCATTTTGAATAAGTCGCGTGATATTCAAATGTTGTTAAGCATTACAAAGTTGTCCCCGTAAAATTAGTTTTTTTGATGTTTGATGCAGTAATGCTCTTTATTACGTGTGCAAAATAAATTGAATTAAAATTTGCTTAATCGTCTTAACGTCGTTTGAGACAGTTCTTTTAAAATAGCCTTACAGAAATTAAATAAAAACTTTGGGGAGGTATTTTTATGCCCGGGCGTTTTTTTGTGTTCTTGTCGAAAAAGCTCCTTCTTTTGGGTTTAACCACCTTCATTCTTGTTGGCGTAATCCTCTTTAACTCCAACGCATATTCCGCCAATGAACAAACCAATATTCCCATTGAAGACAGCCCCGCCATGGTTGCGGTTAATCCCT
>JAGPFC010000021.1 GCA_018056685.1 Smithella sp. | reverse complement strand
GGCGCAAAGAAAGCGGTTGGCGCCCGCCTTGGCCGAACCCATATCATCACCGTCCAGAAAACCGCCCGGCAGATTGAGAAACGTGTAATCTTCCAGACGCTTCTCTCCATAAAGCAGCTCGCTTAAATGAACGATATCGGCGGTATCGGCGCCGGCCATTTTGCAGGCGTGAGCCATTTCCATTTCGCAGTTGGTGCCGTTGCCGGTCAATACGATTGCTTTTACTTTGCGGGACATAGTTGAATCCTGTATTAAAAATTTAGAGTTTTCTGCCACGCTCTCTTGAGCGCGCTGATTTTTTCGCAGATTATGATTTTATTTTCGATGCCGGTAATCGTCAGTGTGTCGTCACCGGTGACCACGCCGATCTTTCCGATGACGCTGCCCTTCATGAATTTTTCAAAACTATTTTGGTGTTCGGGCCGGATGGTCACGACCAAACGGCTGGCTGATTCCGAAAATAAAATGCAGTCGTTTCTTTTCCGGCCGAGGTAGGGAACGGCCTGCAAATCAACCGTCATTCCCAGCATGCCGGCCAGTGCCGTTTCAGCCAGCGCCACGGCCAGTCCGCCATCCGAACAGTCATGACAGGACGCGACAATTTCCGCCTGGATGGCCTGATGCAGGGAGCGGTAAATTTTCAGAGCTTTCCGGGCATCCACTTTGGGCGCGGTGTTGCCGATGAAACGCTTCATGGCGAACCATTCCGAGCCGCCCAATTCTTCCGACGTTTCGCCGACAATATAAACCAGATCCCCCGGTTGCTTGGCGTCCATGGTGACGGCTTTGCGGACATCCCGGATGGGACCGATGACTGAATAGAGAATCGTCGGTGGAATGGAAATTTTTGTTTTGCCGATCTGATAGTCGTTTTTCATGCTGTCCTTGCCGGAGATGCAGGGGACGCCGAAGGCTGTTGTGTAATCGTAAATGGCCATGTTGGCGCGGACGAGCTGCGCCAGTTTGTATTCGCCGTCCGGCGTTTTTTCGGACTGAACCGGATCGCACCAGCAGAAATTATCCAGCCCCGCCAGGTTGTCGATATCGGCGCCGACCGCCACCGCGTTGCGGATCGCTTCATCAATGGCGCAGGCGGTCATGTGATAGGTGTCGATGTCGCTGTAACGCGGGCAGATACCGTGCGCGACAACCACGCCTTCCATGGAATCCAGTAGAGGCCGGATAACGGCGGCGTCCGACGGGCCGTCATTTTGCGCGCCGACAAGCGGCTTGATCACCGATCCCCCCTGAACCTCGTGGTCGTACTGACGGACGACGGATTCTTTCGAACAGATGTTGAGCCGTGCGAGCATTTTTTTGAGTTCAGGCCCGTAATTTTTCAGCGGTGTCAAACGGGGTTCCCGGTTCTTCGGCTTTTTCCATCGGGCTTTCAATTGCATTTGCGGAACGCCGTCATGCATAAAGTCCATATCCAGATAAGCGACTGTTTTGCCGCCATACAGCACGTGAAATTTTCCCGAGTTTGTAAATCTGCCCATGACGGTGGCTTCAACATCCATCTTTTTCGCCAGTTCCAGAAATGGGGTGATTTTTTTTGGATCAATCGCCAGGGTCATTCTTTCCTGCGCTTCCGAGATCAGAATTTCCCAGGGTTGCAGACCGGCATATTTCAGGGGCGCGTGAGTCAGATCCAGTTCGCAACCGCCCGAGTACGTGGCCATTTCGCCCACGGAAGAGGAAAGCCCTCCCGCGCCGTTGTCGGTGAGCGCGCGGTATAATCCGCGGTCGCGCGCGACCAGCAGAAAATCGGTCATTTTTTTCTGGGTGATGGGATCGCCGATCTGGACCGCCGTTACCGGTGAGCCTTCGTGCAGTTCTTCGGAAGAAAAGGTCGCGCCGTGAATGCCGTCCTTGCCGATTCGTCCGCCCGTCATGACGATCAGATCACCCGGTTTGATTTCTTTCTGATGCGTCGTTCTTCCGCCGATGCGGGCGGGCATGATGCCGGCGGTGCCGCAATAGACAAGCGGCTTGCCCAGGAATCGTTCATCAAAAACGATGCTGCCGTTGACAGTGGGAATGCCGCTTTTATTGCCGCCGTGCTCCACGCCTTCCCGTACGCCTTCATAAATACGGCGCGGATGAAGAATGCGCGGCGGCAGTTTCTTTTTGTGAAACGGCGACGCAAAGCAGAACACGTCGGTATTGAAGATCAGCTTCGCGCCCAGACCGGTGCCGAACGGATCGCGGTTGACGCCGACAATGCCGGTAAGCGCTCCGCCGTAAGGATCAAGGGCGGAAGGTGAATTGTGCGTCTCCACCTTGAAGACCAGATTGTAATGGTCGTTGAATTTGATGATGCCGGCGTTATCCACGAAAACGGAAAGACAGAAATCTTTCTTGCCCTTCGCCTTGCGGATCTTTGCCGTGGAACCCTTGATGCAGGTTTTGAAAAGCGAATCAATGGTCATTTTCTTTTTGCCGTCGGTGTAACTGATCCGGCTGTTGAAAATTTTGTGCTTGCAGTGTTCCGACCAGGTTTGCGCCAGGCATTCGAGCTCAACGTCGGTCACCTGCTGGCTCAACCCCATCTTTTTGCGTGCAGCGATGGTCTTCGGGTTGCGATAATAATCACGGATGGCCTGCATTTCCCGCAGATTAAGCGCCAGAACGCCTTCTTTACTGATTTGCAGCAGCTCGTCGTCTTTAGCTTCAGCCAGGTTGAATTCCTGCACCACGGGAATGGCCTTTTCGGAGACCTGCGGAATGAAAGCGGGAATGCCGCGAGCGTAATCAAATTCTTTTCCAGAAACGATCAGATGACGTTCAATCAAATCGTTGGCTAAAAGGCCGGACGCTATCTTTTCCGCGTCCCGCGCGGTAATTTTTCCCTGGATCAAATACTGACGGGACGTATGAACGGAGATTTTACGGTCTTCTTTTTTGTTTTTCAGCAGCAGTTCGATTGCTTCCCGGGCGGTTTTGCCCACATTATCCGTGACCCCCGGCCGGAAGCCGACTTCAATCAGCCAGTCAAATTCTCCGGCCAGCGGCTTGTTAATGGAAAAGTGCTGAATGACCGGATCGGAAAAGGGACCGGCCGCGGCTTTTTTCAATTCCTCTTTCGTCAAATCACCGGCAACAGTATAAACTTCCACCGTCCGTACATCCGTGACCGGCAGGGAGAGATTATCAATGATTCTTTTTTTCGTTTTTTCGCCCAGTGCGTCCCGGATGCCTTTTTTAAAACCAACTTCTATTCTGCTGACCATATTCCATCCTGATTTTTTTGTTTTTCGAAAATATGCGGACGCTGGTTTTATACCGAAAAGATTTAAATTATTCAACCTGCAAATCAGTTCATTAAAATTAATTTATATCGACTTGTGTACATAAGGTCATTTCACTTGACAGTCCTGCATTTTAATCATTATATCCTGCTCTCACGATGAAGATATTTTCCTGAAAATACGGAAGATGGAGAGAAAAATGGACCTTATTCTGATTGTCGTAATGATCGTCATTTTGCTGGCCGGACTTGTCCTGTTGTACTGGCGTGTCGGGAAAAGTTCTTTTGAGTCTTACGGTTTAGCGCAAAAACTGGATCATCTGCGCGATTTGCAGGAGCGGACGGATCGCTCCGTGCGTGATGAAATAGCGCGATTGCGGACCGAAACGCAAACCGGCGCGCAGCAGGAACGGACGGAACTGGCCCTGTCTCTGAAATCATTTGAAGATTCGGTGCAAATGCGCTTGTCCGAGCTGACCACATCGACGGAAAAGAAAATGGAAGCGCTGCGCGGGATGGTGGATGACAAGCTCGGGCAGATCCAGGCGGATAACGCCCGCCAGCTCGACAGGATGCGCGAAACGGTCGATGACAAGCTGCAAATCACGCTGGAAAAACGTCTGGGCGAGTCTTTTCAAATGGTATCCGAACGGCTGGAACTGGTACACCAGGGACTGGGGGATATGCGTAATCTGGCGGCCGGTGTCGGTGATCTGAAAAAAGTGCTGACCAATGTCAAGGCCCGCGGCACCTGGGGCGAGGTGCAATTGGGCGCCCTTTTGGAGGAAATTCTTTCTCCGGAACAATATTTTAAAAACGTGAAAATCAATGAAAGCGCCGGTGATTTTGTTGAGTTCGCCATCAAACTGCCCGGCCAGAGCGAAACAGATACTGAAAGCGTGTTGGTCCCGGTGGATGCGAAATTTCCCGTGGAGGATTATCAACGCCTTCTGGAGGCTCAGGAAAAGTCCGATGCGACGGCGGCGGAAGAAGCCATTCGTCAACTGGAATCCGGCATCAAAAAAGCGGCCAGAGACATTGCCCGGAAGTACATTCTGCCGCCGAAAACCACGGATTTCGGCATTATGTTTCTGCCCTCGGAAGGACTGTACGCCGAGGTGATCCGGCGCACAGCGCTGGTTGCGGCATTGCAGCGCGAGTATCATGTTGTCGTTACGGGACCGACCACGTTTGCCGCCCTGCTCAACAGTCTGCAAATGGGATTCCGCTCGCTGGCCATTCAGAAACGCTCGGGCGAGGTCTGGAAAGTTTTGGGAGAAGTCAAGTCGGCGTTTGGCAGATTTGGGGACACGCTTGATGCCGTGCATAAGCGGCTGGAGCAGGCCGCACATTCCGTTGATGATGCCCGGAAGAAGTCGAAAACGATTCAAAACAAATTGCGTGCCGTGGAAACCCTGCCGGGCGTGTCCACCGGCGTGTTGGCCGAAGACCCATCCTCTGCAGAGGAAGATGAACCTTAGTGCAGCGGGAAATCCGGTCGATAAAAAATTCACCGTCGCAATCAGACGATCTAAATTTTCGTTTGACATGCCGTTTTAACTGTGATTTACAAATCATCAATAATATTAAGAAGTATGCGCAATCCGGAACTGAGACGTCCGTAAAATAACCGTAAATCAATCACGGATTATTTTTTGATTGGCGTCATCCTGATCTGCTCGTCGCTGAGCGAAATCTGGCAATACAAATGAAGAGCCATGGCGGAAGTCAAAACGATGGCTTTTTAATTTTTTTATTTGAAGATGACCAAATATTTTATAATGGAGGTGGATATGTCAAAAAATATTTTCAGAATGATTTTGGTATTGTGTTTAAGTTTTTTAATGGCCGGAGCCGTTTTCGCGGCGCCTCCGGTTAAAATCGGCGCTTTGTTTTCCGTGACCGGTCCCGCATCGCCGCTGGGTGAACCGGAGCGGAACACGGCCGTCATGATGGTGGATGAAATCAACAAAGCCGGCGGAATCAAGGGAACCAAACTGGAACTCATCGTTTATGATACGCAGGGCGATGCCACGAAGGCAGTGCAGGGCGTGAACAAACTCATTAAAGATGACAAGGTAGTGGCGATTATCGGTCCCAGCACAACCGGCGACAGCATGGCGATTATTCCGGTTATCGAGAAGTCGGAGATCCCTCTTGTTTCCTGTGCGGCAGGCATTAAAATCACCGATCCGGTGAAAAAATGGGTCTTTAAAACGGCACAGAACGATTCTCTGGCGGTCATGAGAATTTACAAGAATTTGCAAAAGCAGAAAGTATCCAAGGTGGCGATTATTACTGTTTCCGATGGTTTTGGCGCTTCCGGCAGGGAACAGCTTAAATTGCAGGCGAAATCATTCGGCATCGAGATCATTTCTGATGAAACCTACAGTCCGAAAGACACGGATATGACGGTTCAGCTAACCAAGATCCGTGACAGCAAGGCTGAGGCGGTTATCTGCTGGGGAACCAACCCCGGTCCGGCCATGGTTGCCAGAAATGCCAAACAACTCGGAATTAAAATTCCCCTGTATATGAGTCACGGCGTTTCCTCTAAAAAATTCATCGAACTGGCCGGTGAAGCCGCCGAAGGCATCATGCTTCCTTCGGGGAAAGTCATTGTTGCTGATCAGTTACCCAACTCCGATCCGCAGAAAAAAGCTCTTATGAGCTATGTGAATCAGTACAAAGCACGGTACAAGGTGGAAGGCGATCATTTCGGCGGTCATGCCTGGGATGCCGTTATGCTGTTGAAGGGTGCAATGGAAAGAGGCGGCTTTTCTCCTGCGGCCATCAGAGATCAATTGGAAAAAACGAAAAAATTTGCCGGTATCGGCGGAACCTTTACCTTCTCTCCGCAGGATCATGCCGGCCTGACCAGCGATGCCTTTGTTTTAGTGAAGATCGAAAAGGGCGACTGGAAGCTGCTTAAATAATCTCTCAAAGCTTTTTTCCAGCGGCGCGGGGAATATCCCGCGCCGCTGATTATTTATCCGGTCATATCATATAAAATTATTTCATTTCTAAATCAAAGATGATATTGAGTCAGCGGTGCGACTCGAACGTTGTGCTTCGTTTGTGAAGCGATACCGCTAGGCGGGACGACGTATCTTGGACTGACAGATGGCAATGCAAATGGACAATTTCCGGCAATTATTTCAGTACATCCTTTCCGGCCTTTCCAACGGCGCCATATATGCCCTGATTGGTTTTGGCTTTGCGGTGATTTACAACGCCACCGGCATCATCAATTTCGCCCAGGGTGAATTTGTCATGCTGGGCGGCATGCTGACGGTTTTTTTTCTGGTTATTTTGAAATTGCCGGTCATTCCGGCCATTGGTCTGGCCATTGTGATTGCGACGTGTGCGGGAATTCTATTCGAGCGGCTCGCTATCCGGCCGCTCAAAGACGCCAGTCCGTTGAGAATGATCATTATCACCATCGGCGCGAGTATTTTCATCCGCGGTGTGGCCATGCTGATCTGGGGCAAGGATACCCACGCGCTGCCCGCTTTCTCCGGCGATGAGCCTCTGTATATTGCCGGCGCGACCCTTCTTCCCCAGCATCTCTGGATTTTAGGGGTCAGTATCCTGATTATTATTGCCAGCAGGCTGTTTTTCAATCACAGTGTGGTGGGCAAGGCCATGCGGGCCTGTTCCTACAATCCGCGGGCGGCGGGACTGGTCGGCATTAACGTGAAAAACATGGTTTTACTGTCCTTCGCGTTGAGTGCGGCTATCGGTTCGCTGGCGGGCATCATCATTGCGCCGTTGACAATGACGTCCTATGATGTGGGCATGATGCTCGGACTGAAAGGCTTCTGTGCGGTCATTATCGGCGGGATGAGCAGCGGCATGGGCACGGTGCTGGGCGGCCTTTTGCTGGGCCTGCTGGAATCGCTGGGCGCCGGTTTCATTTCCGCCAGCTACAAAGATGCCATAGCCTTTATTATTTTACTGTTGATTTTATTTATCCGTCCGGAAGGACTTTTCAAACAAAAAGAAACGGAAAGATTTTAACAAAACCGCGAGTTTTTGTTTCAAATTGATTTTTAAGGGTTGAGGACGATTTCATCGCCATGGTAACGGAGAAAAAACGCCAGTTCCTGATTTTTTTGATTTTCGCGCTGGCGGTGCTGACGGCGCCTTTTTTCTTAAAGGGCAATTATATTTTGAATGTGCTTGTCTTTGTCGGCATCAATACGATGCTGGCTGTGGGATTGAATCTCCTTCTGGGATACGCCGGACAGATTTCATTGGGGCATGCCGCCTTTTTCGGCATGGGGGCTTATATTTCCGGCATCATTACGGCCCGCTACCCGGTGGAACCTTTTCTGATCATGGCGCTGGCGGCCCTTTGCGTCGGCGTGATCGCGTTTGTCATCGGATTCCCCATTCTGAAACTCAAGGGACATTATCTGGCGATGGCCACGCTGGGTTTCGGGATTATCATGTATATTGTTTTCAATGAAACCGTTGACTGGACCGGCGGACCTTCCGGTTTGTCGGGCATTCCGAATCTGCAAATCGGCGCGCTGGTTTTTGACAACGACTGGAACAACTATTATCTGGTCTGGATGTTTACCCTGGCGGTGATGCTGTTTTCCATCAATCTTTCTCAGTCCCGCATCGGTCGGGCGCTGCGCGCCATTCACGATTCGGAAGTCGCCGCCCGCGTGATGGGGGTGAACGCCCGGATTCTGAAAGTTCAGATTTTTACGGTCTCCGCCGTTATTTCCGCGCTGGCCGGCAGCCTCTACGCCCACATCATGACGTTTATCGCTCCGGCCTCGTTCGGATTTAATTTTTCCGTGGAATTGCTGACGATGATTGTGATCGGCGGCCTGGGCAGTATTTACGGTTCGTTTCTGGGAGCGGCTATTCTGACCATGCTGCCGGAGTTCTTACGCGTCTTTCAGGATTTTGATATTATTATTTACGGACTGATGTTGATTCTGATGACCATGTTTATGCCCGGCGGTCTCATCAGCGGCATCGGGGCGGTTTTGCGCTTCATCGCGGCAAAATGCGGTAAAGCAAAGGATGACGACCATGCTGAAGCTTAACGGAATCACCAAAGTATTCGGCGGCCTGACCGCGCTGGAAGATGTTTCTTTTGCCGTGGAGAGAGGATCCATTACCGGCGTTATCGGTCCCAACGGTGCGGGCAAGACGACGCTGTTTAATATTGTGACAGGGCTTTATACCCAGACTGCCGGGAACGTTATTCTGGACGGGAAGAACATTTCTTTCTTGGAGACGGAAAGGCTGGCCTCGCTGGGCCTGGTCCGCACATTTCAGAACGTGGAACTGTTCCGCCAGATGACGGTACTGGAAAATGTCATGGTCGGCCTGCACACCAAGAGCAAAAGCGGCATTTTCTCCTGCGCTTTCCGTCTGCCCGGACAGATAAAAGAGGAAAAAAACATTCGGGAAAAGAGCAGGGAATGGCTGGAATTTACCGGTCTGGCGGACATGGCGGATTTGACTGCCGGCAGTCTGCCGTTCGGCAAGGGAAGGCTGCTGGAAATTTCCCGCGCGCTGGCCGCGAAACCGAAGATTATTTTAATGGACGAACCGGCGGCAGGTCTGAACAGCAGGGAGACAGTCCAGCTGGCCTCGCTCATCCGTAAAATCAGCCAGTCCGGCGTTACTGTCGTTCTGGTGGAGCACGACATGGACCTGGTGATGGATGTCTGTCAGTCGATTGTGGTTTTGAACCTGGGTAAAAAACTGGCCCAGGGGACGCCGCGCGAGATTCAGGAAAATGCGGAGGTGATCGCCGCCTACTTGGGTGACGGATAATTTTGTATATTTATGCTGAAGATCAAAAACATTAATACGTATTACGGCGAAGCGCAGGCGCTGAAAAATGTTTCTCTGCATTTAAGGGAAGGCGAAATCGTCACACTGTTGGGCGCCAACGGCGCGGGCAAAACCACGCTGCTGAATTCTCTGTCCGGTGTCGTTCCGCCACGCGACGGCCAGATTATTTTTAATGATGTGCCGATCCATGGTCTTCCCGTCCATCAGATTGTCCGTCTCGGTATTTCGCAGGTTCCGGAGGGCAGGCAGGTTTTCAAACCCGTGTCCGTGGAGGACAATCTGGAACTGGGGGCTTATCTGCATCATAAGATGCTGGGCGGCGGTGATGAAGTCAAAAAGAACAAGGAAATGGTTTATGATCTGTTTCCCATTCTTAAGGAAAGAAGAAAACAACTGGCGGGCACACTCTCCGGCGGTGAGCAGCAAATGCTGGCCATCGGCCGCGCATTTATGGCCAGGCCCAAACTGATGCTGCTGGACGAACCTTCGATGGGCCTGGCGCCGATGGTGTCACAGGAAATTTTCCGGGTGATTGAAAATCTTTCCCGGGAGCAGAAAACCACCGTGCTGCTGGTGGAACAAAACGCAAAGGCGGCGCTGAAGCTGGCCGGCCGTGGTTACGTTCTGGAGACAGGACGCATGATTCTGGAGGGAACGGCCGCCGAACTGCTGGACAATAAAGATGTGCAACGGGCTTATCTGGGCAAGGATAAAAAAGAGATCTGGGAACGGTAAAACAGAGGGAGGGTTTTATGAATATCTGGGATAAAACGCATGAGTGCATGTCACGCGATGAGCTGGAACAACTGCAGTTGGAAAGGCTTCAGGCCGCGGTCAACAGAGTTTACAAAAATGTGACGCATTACCGGAAAATATTCAATGCTTCAGGAATCATCGCGGAAGATATCCGCTCTCTGTCCGATTTGGCGAAACTGCCGTTTACAACCCGGGACGACCTGCGCGTCAATTATCCTTACGGCCTTTTTGCCGTGCCGCTCAGAGAGGTCGTGCGCATTCATTCGTCCTCCGGCACGACCAGCAAACCGATCGTCATGGGCTACACGAAAAATGACATCAGGATCTGGTCCAATCTGGCGGCCCGTTTCATGACGGCGGCCGGTGTAACGCATGATGATGTCGTGCAAATTACCTTCCGTTACGGTCTCTTCACCGGGGCTTTCGGTGTCCATTACGGGGCGGAAGCCATCGGGGCTTCAGTGATTCCGATGGGCACCGGCAATACGGATAAACAGATCATGATTATGCAGGATTATAAAACCACGGTGCTGGTCAGTACGTCTAGCTATGCCCTGGCCCTAGCCGGGCGTTTGGAGCAGTTGGGTATTGATCCCAAATCGCTTTCCCTGAAAGTCGGACTTTTTGGAGGGGAACCGTGGTCGGAAAAAATGCGCGAAGAAATTGAACAAAAGCTGCTGCTCAAGGCGACCGACAACTACGGGATTTCCGAAGTTATCGGTCCGGGTGTTGCCGGTGAATGTCTTTGCAAAAATGGCATGCACATTTATGAAGACGCTTTCCTGCCGGAGATCATCGATCCGGAAACGGGAGCGGTTCTTCCCGCCGGTTCCGAGGGCGAGCTGGTGCTCACCACGCTGACGCGGGAAGCTTTTCCGATGATCCGCTATCGCACGGGGGATATGACGAGTATTGACTACGCTCCCTGCGAGTGCGGGCGCACGCTGGCGCGGATGAAAAGGGTCCGGAGGCGTTCCGATGACATGCTGATTATCCGGGGAGTGAATGTTTTCCCTTCACAGATTGAAGAAGCGCTCTTTAGCGTCGCCCAGGGTGAAACGCCCTATCAGATTGTCGTGGAAAGAAAAGGCGCCATGGATCATCTGGAACTGTTTGTGGAAGTTACGGATAAAATATTTACGCTGGAGTTGCAGAAACAGCGGTCTTTTCTGGAAACCATCAGAAAACACATTGCGTCGGTAACCGGTATTCATGTTGACGTCCGCCTGGTTGAATCCAACAGTCTGCCGCGGCAGCAGGGAAAAGTTTCACGGGTCTTGGACAAAAGAGATATATAAAAATTCATTGGCGGCCCGAAGGCGACAGTTACTTTTTAAGTCGTTTGAGCATCGCGATCAGTTGGTCGTGATAGTAATAAGCCGTCACAAAAATGGCTACGCCCAGAATCAGAACAAAGATTAAGAAAGTGTATTGTCCGTTGCCGGCAAAAGAACCGGTAATGGACAGCATGGCGGTGCCGAAAACGCGTCCGGCGGTGGAAATGGCCAGGAATGTTCCTGTCGGGATTCGGCTGACGCCCATGATATAGCACAGGTAATCCTTGGGGAAGCCCGGAATCAGAAAAAGCAGAAAGGAAACGAGCAGCCCCTTGTGTTCCATGAAGTAGTCGAATTTTTCCAGGACATCACGGCGGACCACGTATTCAAGAATCGGTTCACCAAAAAATCTCGCCAGCATAAAAGCCGCCCACGAACCCAGTGTCAATCCGATGGTGGAATAAACGGTTCCCCAGAACGGTCCGTAAAGTATGCCGCCGATGAGGCCGGTAATTTCTCCCGGAAACGGTGCCGCGACAACCTGAACGATTTGGGCCACGATGAAAATCAGATGATCATAGGGATTTGATCGAATGAACGTCAGAAGTTTCTGCCTGTCTTTTAAGAGGAGATGAAAATCAAAGTGAATGACAACAAAGACAGATAGGGCGATGCAGAGCAATAAAAACAAGATTCTGTAGGCTAAACGTTTGTCCATGAATTGCGTTAATCCTTAAGTACGCATCGTTGTTGCTACTGCGTTGACTTTTTTTAGCGGAAGATTTTACTTTCGTCAACCTGATTGTAACAAAACGGCCGGGCTGGAAATGAATTCCTGTCCACGATCCGGAAGCAAAAAGGTTGACTTTCAAAATAGTCTATGTAAAAAAAGCAATAATTTTTTCATTGGTTTAATTTCATCGTCGGGTTATCACCATCTTTAGAAAGGGGAGGGCATTTTTATGGCCAAAGTTCCGCAGAAACTGGAGAGAAAAAAGTCGGAAATCTATAAAGACGCGCCCATCGCGAAATTTGGAGAACGAAAGCCGGATTTTGCGGCCATGGGCAGAAAAATAAAAAATCCTCATAAAAAATTCCGGGAAGTGGTTTGCGTGGAAGCCTGCCGCACCCCTTACGGACGTGCGGGCGGTGCACTGAAGGATTTTTCCGCGGTGGAACTGGGAGCCCTGGCCATTAAAGAAGTTCTACGCCGGACCGAGGGCAAGGTTAAGCCGTCCGATGTGGATTATGTTTTTATGGGACATGTCGTCACTGCCGGTTGTGGTCAGATACCCGGACGCCAGGCGAGTATTCTGGCGGGTGTGCCGGATACCGTTCCTTCCATTACGGTCAATAAAGTCTGTGCCTCGGGCTTGAAAACCATAGACCTGGCCTTTCAGATGATTCTGCTGGGAAGGGCTGAAATCTGCATTGCCGGTGGTCAGGAAAGTATGAGCAACTGCCCGTTTCTGCTGCCGGATATGCGTTGGGGGGCAAAGATGGCACTGCCCAATGGTCGTGTCATTGATTCGATGGTTTATGACGGTCTATGGGATGCGTTCTACGACCGGCACATGGCTATTCATGGTTCAGAGGTATCCGATGAGTTCGGCTTTAGCAGGCAGGAGCATGATGAATGGGCGTATGTTTCTCAAATGAACGCCGTGCGGGCGATTAAGGAAGGCAAATTAGACGACGAGATATTTCCTGTGGAAGTGAAACAGGGCAAAAAAGTGATCGTGATGGACAGGGATGAAGGACCACGCCCGGAGACAACGATGGAAGGTCTGGCAAAGCTCCCCCCGGTGTTCGGTCATCTGAGCACAGTCACCGGCGAACCGGGAAATGTTACGGCCGGTAATGCCCCGGGAGTCAATGACGGAGGTGATGTTTGCCTTTTGATGAGCAGGGAAAAAGCCGAAGAACTCGGTCTCAAACCGATTTTCACGATTGTGGATTATGCTGAGGTTTCCCAGCCGACAAAAGATATTGCGACTGTCCCGGGACTGGCCATTAAAAAGATTCTGGAACAGAACGATTTAACGCTCGAACAGATGGACGTCATTGAAATCAACGAAGCCTTTGCTGCCGTGGCGTTGGTGAGCTGCCGTTTAGTGTTAGGCATGACTAAGGATGAGATGTACAAGAAAGTGAATATCAACGGCGGGGCGGTCGCTTTCGGTCATCCCATTGGAGCGACGGGAACCAGAATTGCCATGACGCTGGGTTATGAGCTCAGGCGGCGTGGTGGCGGTTGGGGGGTCTGCGGCATTTGCTCCGGATATGCGCAGGGCGACGCAATGCTGATCAGGGTAGATCCCTGATGCTGATTATTTTGGATCATCTTTTCTAAACAGAGGAATCGCAATAAAATTATGACAGAACTCGAAAATCAGGAAATGCACCATGAGATGAAGGCGACGGAGGCAGTTGAACCTCCGGGCGTTCCACCGGCCGGGAAGTCATTTTTCATTACGTTTTCAGAAAAACTTTCCTCTTCCGTAATGCTCAAATGGCTGATCATAGCACTTCTTCCGTTACTGGTTTTATTCCGGTATCCGGTGGATAGAATCGATTATGATTTATGGTGGCAGATGGCGCACGGCAAATATTATCTGACCCACCATACGTTGCGCATGGACTTGTCGGTTTTTTCCTGGACGCCGACCGATCCCACGTGGCTTTATAATACCTGCCTGGGCAGTATCGTGGTTTATCTTTTTTACAGTTTCATGGGCGGATTCGGCCTGTGGCTTTTTCAATGGCTTATCTTTGGCGGTATCTTTCTTTCTTTCTTTCTTTTCCTTCGTCTGATGAATCAGCGTCTTGACGTCAGCAGTGCGACAATGATTGCCGCCATAGCCATAGCCTGTTCCATCTCCTGCCGTTACTATAAACCGGAATTATTCTCAGCCCTTTTGTTCAGCTGGACGTTATTTCATTTCTTTTATGTGAAGATAAAAAGGAAAAAATATCTTTTTTACATTTATCCTTTTCTGTTTGCTTTATGGGTCAATCTTCATGGCGCGTTTATCATGGGCCTGGCTTTTCTGGGCATGGCATTCGTCGGAGAATTATTGAACAAGTTTTTCTTTGCGCGGGAATCCTTCACGGTCAGTGAGCTGATTCATCTGGCGGTTGCGGGTATCTTATCCGGTGCCGCCACTTTGTTCAATCCTTACGGGATTGACTATTTGATCAGCCTTTTCCCGATAGCGATGAACGCCCTTGGTTATCAAAGTTATTCCAGTCCCTATGACAAGATGGTCCTGGCCTATGTCAGCCTGTGGAATTATTTAAAGACGATAGATGTGAATATTATGAATGCTGGTATGACCGCATGGCTCATGACCTTAATGCTTCTTTCCGTTTTAATCTTTTCGGCTTATGAATTGTTCAAAAAAAGGACGATGGACTTTACCCTGTTGATCGCAAGCATCGCTTTGTACTGGAAGGGTATGGACACAAGCCGGGCATCTTATTTTTTTCCGGTTGCTTTCTTCTTCGTCTTTTTCTACTTGACTTTTTTCCGTTTGAAACTCGTGCAGTTTGACAGCAGGGCGATCGTCTTTTCTTTGTCGGCCTTTGTTTTGTTTATTATCGTGATAGCCTTTTTTAATATCCGATATACCGCGGATAATAAATGGTTCGGCCAGGGACTGGATAATTTTGTGCCGGTCAAAGAAGTGGAATTTCTGAAAAAGTATAAACTGGAGGGACCGATCTTCAACGATTATGTCATTGGCGGATATTTGTTGTGGAAACTGTATCCGGATTATAAGGTATTTATCGATCCCCGTGGCGGACTTTACCGAAATCAGGTTTTTCCCGATTATATGGATTTCACGATGAAGCGGGTCAACCTCGATGACATCAATCGTTTTCGGGAAAAATATCCTTTTAAGGTAGCGGTGCTTCATTACCGGCAGATGGCTCTCATTGTTGATTTTCTAAGAGCCGGAGACGAATGGCGTCTTTTGTATTTTGAAAAGAACGCGGCCATATTGATTCATAAGTCGTTAATGAATATTGTCAGCACGGAAGCGGGCAATGTGAATCTCAGCCCCGTGCGCTTCGCGAAGGTTAAGAATCCGGAAATTCTGATGAACGTTTTTAATTTCTATAATCATTTAAATCCGGAGGCAGGCCGTTACATTCACAATATCTTTAAAAAGAATATCAGTGATTACTATATATTTAAGCAGCCAGTGTTAACCGCAATGGAAATCGATATCCAGAAAAAGCAGAAACAGCTTGAAGAAAAAAAGAAATGGCTGGCTCCCTGAATCATCAATAAGGCAGGGAAGGCTGGCGTGTAAACACGTTTGTAAAAAAATAGGCAAGTGCGTGGGGATGGAAAAATATCGGACAGGGCATACAAGGGGGCGATGTCTTGAAAAATGGAGCGTGAATGAATTCTGTTGCAGCGGATGTTTTTGTTTCAGATATTGATCGGGAACGGTTTGGTTTTAAAACAGCCCGGGTGACCGGCATTACGGCCGACAGACTGTCCGATGTGCTGGCGTTTTGTCTTGGAGAAAAGGTCGAGCTGCTGATTGCCCGCTGTTGCATGTCTGATCTGGCTGCCGCTCAGGCTATGGAAAAAAACGGGTTTCAGCTCATGGACACGCTGGTTTACTATACCCGTGATCTGACCAGACAACCGATTCCGTCTGATAGCGGTGTGGCACATTTCCGACCGATCCTTCAGGAAGAGGAAGAAGAAATGATCTCTGTGGCGAAAGCGTCATTTAAAGATTATTATGGGCATTATCACGCCGATCCGCGGTTGGACAATGATCAATGTAACGAGGTTTATGTTGACTGGGCCAGAAAAGCCTTCGCTTCCCGCAGTGCTGATGACAATTTTCTTGTTGCCGAGATTGAGGAAAAAATCGTGGCATTTGGCGTTTTCAGAATGAACAGTCCTGACGAGGGTGAATTGTTTCTTGGTGGAGTCCATCCCGATTATCAGGGGCAGGGGATTTACCTTTCTTTTCTTTGCAGAGCAATAGAATGGTGCCTGTCCCAGAAGGCGAAGAGAATCGTCATCTCTACCCAACTGAATAATATCGCCGTACAAAAAGTCCTGACAAAATCGGGATTCGAAATATCCCGGGGATACTATACCTTTCACAAATGGTTTGATTCGCTTTCATAAAGGTTTATCTGGTCATTCCTCTGCGGGAAACGGAAGCACTCACGATTTGCGTTCTTTGGTATGAGCATGAATGAAAAAAAAGTCACCACGACGAATCATCTGGCCGGCGATCGGCTTCATCAAGGCATCCATCTTTCTTCCGTTGTGTCATCCTTCTTTGCTGTTTCAGACAAACTGGCCTCTTCCAACTTTCTCAGGTTTGTTTTCGTGGCGCTTTTACCGGTTTTGATCCTGCTGACCTATCCGGTCAATCGTTTTGATTATGACATGTGGTGGCAGATGGCACTCGGAAAATATTATCTGACCCATCACACCATCGTCATTGATCATTCCATTTTTTCCTGGACACCGTCGGATCCAACCTGGATTTACAACACCTGCCTTGGAAGTATTATTGTTTTTCTTTTTTACAATTTCCTGGGCGGGGTTGGACTGTGGATATTGCAATGGATGATTTTCCTGGCCATATTTCTTTTGTTTTATTTATTTCTAAGGTTGATCGATCAGAAATTAGATATCACCGTTGTGACTGTCATTGCGGCTATCGGCATTGCCTCTGCTCCCGCCTGCAGTTACTATAAACCTGAATTGTTCTCAGCGCTGCTCTTTTGCGCAGCGGTATTTGTCCTGTTTTCTATCAAACGGACTCATAAAAAACATTTTTTTTATTTTTATCCTCTTCTTATGACTCTTTGGGTCAATCTGCACGGTTCCTTTATCATGGGCCTGGCCATGCTCGTGACCTTCTTCGCCGGAGAGCTTTTAAATCGAAAATTCTTTCCCGAAGAATCATTGAACGCTGACGAATTGACGCATCTGGGCATTGCGGGTGTTCTGTCTTTTGCCGCTACCCTGCTGAATCCTTATGGCATCCATTATCTCCTAAGCATTGTCAGGGGAATATTTTCTGACAACTACGACATCAACAGCAGGTATATCCAGGCTTATGTGAGTCTTTGGCCGTATTTGAAGGAAAGCGGTATGTCCTTTTTCCAATTGGGCCAAACTGCTTGGATCATCTTTATCATGATGTTTTTGCTGTCCTGTCTTTTTCTCTATGGATTAATCCGAAGGAAAACTTTTGATTTCACATTATTGTTCATCAGTATGGCCACTTTCTGGGGCAGCATGAGGGCTGTGAGAGCGGCTTACCTTTTTGCGATATTCTTTTTTTTCACATTCTTCTATTTGCTCAACAGGTTTAAATTGAAGGACTTAAGCAGTAAGGCGACCGTTTCATTGATCGTATTCATCTTCCTGTTGATCAATACGTCCTGTTTTACCTTCCGATACAACGCGGATAATAAATGGTTCGGTGCCGGACTCGATGACAGTGTCCCGATGAAGGAAGCGGCTTTTTTGAAGAAATACAAACCGGCAGGCCCCCTGTTTAATGATTACCTCATGGGCGCTTATCTCATC
Source organism: Smithella sp. (assembly GCA_018056685.1). Lineage (GTDB taxonomy): Bacteria > Desulfobacterota > Syntrophia > Syntrophales > Smithellaceae > Smithella. The sequence goes on along the minus strand of JAGPFC010000021.1, from coordinate 29,581 downwards.
TGGGCGCTTTATCCCGATTACAAGATCTTCATTGATCCCCGCCTGGTGCCCTACCGGGAAGTCGCGCCTGACTACTGGGAACTGGTCAGCAAGCCGGCAACTGCCGAAGATATCCGGCGCTTCAATGAAAAATATCCTTTCAGGACAGCTATTCTGCATTACAAGGAACTTCCGATGATTTTTGATTTTCTGAATGCGGGCTGGCACCTTTTGTATTTTGAACGAAACGCGGCCATTCTGGTTCATCCATCCGTTCTTTCCAGTATTCCGCCGGAAGTTCAATCGGTCGATTTGGGGCCGATGCGTTTCAAAGATGAGAAAAATCCGCTGGTTCTCCTCAATGTTTTCAGCCTTTACGTGAATTTATATCCGCAGGCCAGTCCGGTGATTTACGACATTTACAGGAAAAACGTCAGTGACTGGTACAAGCCGAAAGCCGACCACCTGCGGGTGATGGAAAGTGATATGAAACAGCAAAACGTCTTCAATATTGCTCAGTGACAGACTGCAATGGGCAACCTGAAAAGATCCTACATAAAATCGCTGTCTTCGATGAAGAAGTATTTGTTCTTATAGCGCATGTTGTCAATGATACCCGCCGATGAATCGACCGGTCCCTTGAGCTTAACGACTTCTGCCTTCGCATGTCTCTTCGATGGTCTGAGTAAATCCAAACCGTCGGACAGCAATCCGGTAATAACTTCGAGTGGCATGGTGGCTTGCAGACTTCCCAAAATAGCGGTCATTTTCGGATCATAGCTGTTTCCGATATAGGGCTTGTTAAAACCGACGCCCAACTGATCCAGGTTAAAGTTTTCGCTGTAATTGGCGGGCAGTTTTTGTTTTTTGTTCCACATGTAACCCAGGCCGATGTCAATATCCACATCCTTGATCATTTTGATGCCGGTTCCCGCTCCCTTGATGCCCATTCCGGCTCCGACGTAATAAAGCGTGGGAAGGGTTAGCTGCAGGTCCGCGTATCGCTGAACCGCGGAACTTTTTCTGTGTTCATAGCCGACGCGAAACTCCAGCCAGTCCAGAGCCTTAAAGGATCCGCCCACACCCCAGTTCAGGGTGTCCTCAAATTTTCTATCTACATTTAAAGTACGATCTCCGCCGGTGTATCCCATGTATTTGGCCAGTTGCAGAAGTTGAAGTTTCTGATCGAATTTGATTTCATTTTTCGAAACAGAAGACCAGCCCGCCCAGTGCAGCGTGCCAGTCAGGGCGAATCTTTTCAGCGGCTTGAGTGTCACGCCGAAATCGACCATTTGGGGGTAATTCAATTCCATCGAAACGGCCCCTTTCTGTTCCGGTGTTGTTTCATAAGGCAGGTCGAAAATCATGGAAACAATTTGCATGATAGCGGTACTGCCGCACCAGGCCACCATGTTTTGCCAGTCTTTACTGTATTTAAAACTGAAATCTCCGGTCATTTTTGATTTGACGGCGCTATGGTAGGTAAGACCCAGTGATACCCATTCAAAAGGCTCATACAGGGCGCCCAGTGTATAGGATGGTGAAAAATCATCGCGTACGTTGAGCTCTACATCTGCTATTGGATCATAAGGGCCAAAACCTCCTCCGAAGAGAGGCAGGGGTATTGTCAGATCAAAAACAGGATTGGCCATGCCCTGGGTGGCTTCTCCGAGAATTTTTGTGATATTGGTTAATTCATTGGGAGATCGGGGTTTCATTTCCAGCTTCATCACCGACTGACCCGCTGCGAAAGTGGCACCCACGGAGAGCTTGTCATTGACTCTGTAACTGACCGAAGGAGCCGCGTAATTCAGATGCGACAAGACGGTTGAGCCGTTATTATACCAGGCCGGATCATCATCTTCAAACTGCCAACCGCCGACAAACGGCATATAAATGCTGTAACCGAATGTCCACTTCGATCCGGGACTGCGGTGTGATATGCCGAAGGGGATCGGACCACCCAGTGCGGGAAGCGTCGTGTCCAGAATAGGAACATACATTTGGCCGGTGCTGGTTTCCGATGTTTTACCCCAAACGGGATCTTTCCGGTCGTTACCCTGGGCATCACGATACGGGTCAAAGTTCGGATCTCTTTCAAACTTTCCGCCAATGGTCATATAACCGGATGAAAACCCGATGGTTAAGTAAGTGCCTTCGCCCATCAGGGAAAGTCCGCCGGGATTCCAGTAAATGGACATGATGCCGCTCGTATCGGAGATAACATTATTGGCCAGGCCGACGCCTTTCGCGTCAATGAGCATATTTTCGTTAAAAGCAGCCCGGGCCTGCGGCAGGTGGAATATCAGGCTTGCGGTTAATGCCAGCAATGTCATGCTTAAAGCAGTATGCAGATGATATGGTCTTCCGGTCTTGTATTTTTTTCTTTCCAACCCGGAAAATGCAAATAATGACAGACGCGTAATCAACCTTCTGGTTTTTGAAATTCTTGTCATTTTATACCGCTCCCTGTGATTTTTATATAAAAGTATTAAAATTCAAAAGGCACCCTGAATCCTAAACTGAAATCGGCGTCATTATTGGTCAGTCCGATACCCAGAGAAATATATATCGACCTTGCCTGAGTAACCCGCCAGCCCGTTCCGACGTTGAACGTTGCAGACAGACTGCTTCCCGATTTGTAAGTTTGATTATCATTGATGGTGTACTTACTCCCAAAGGAATAAGACAACTGGGTACTCATATTGAGAGAAGCCTGATAGGAAAGTGCATAACCAAATCCCATGGATAATCCCAGACTGCTGCCGGCTTCAACTGCTGTTAATCTTTGCGTTTTGCTCCAATACTGATCCACGTTTTCCTTAAAGCCATACGTGTAGTTGATGTTGCCGAAGGCAACCAGCGGATCGATCACCTTACTTAAAGAAAAACCTCCACTGACTGAATAATAACCGGAACCGGTGGACAGGGTTTCACTCTGATTGATTTCATAGGGACTTTCCCCGGTAGGCAAAGAAAGACCAAGGCTGAAGATCAACGGAGGCATACTCCCTCCCGCCTTCAGAGGTTGCATGGTCAAACTAAGAGACACGTCTCCCAATTCGGTTACGTCTTGAGCTTCTGATGTTCCCACCCGGTTATACTTGTAAACGAAAGGAACGCCGGCGCTGAGGGTGAGATTATTGAACAGCGCATATTCAGCGGTAATGGTATTTGTCAGATTATGATTCGATCTGCGTTCAATCGTCGTTGATTCCGAGATGGCATCGCTGGAAAAGTAAGAATAACCCAAACTATAGGATAGACCGACGGTTCCCTGTTTTAGAAGGGTATATTGACGTCCGGCTGCCGAAAGAATATCGTCTATCGTCTGCCCCTTCTCTTCTTCAGGTATTTCCAGTTTTTTTCGCGCCTCATTTTCATCGCGTATTTTCTTGATTTCTTTTCTCAGATATTGAACCTGTTGATCAAGGCTTTCAGGGTAAGTGTCTTCGACCTGAATTTCGGGTTCCGGTTGCTGGCTTTTAACAGTTTCTTTGCCCGTTTTCTTCAGATCCGTCTCTTTGCTTTTGGGGGGCTCATTGACCGTTGCTTTTGATTCTGATGGCTGACTCTTTGTGACTTCTTTGGCTGCCTTTTTTGCTTCCGGTTGCTGAGTTTTCGGGACATCCTTGACCGTTTTTTCTGAAGCAGGTTTTTGACTCTCCGGTTCCTTCGGTTTCGTCTGTGAAACCTTCGTTACTTCGTCATCGGCTGCCGGTTGCGCGTCATCCGCGCTGATCGATCTTAAAGCAAGTTGTATCCCTCCTGTCGGCTCGTGCGCCATCAGGGGAATCGTTGTACATAAAATGAAGGTGAAACAAAAAACGAGTAATAAACAAACGTAAGAACTTCTTTTCATCGGCATCCTTTTTTCCCTTGAAATTCAATTTTAAAAAGAAGTTACATTTTCCGTTTATTCCAATAGTTTAAACAGTTCTTTTTAAAATGATTTCAGTTGTTGAGAGAATCTTTGCAAAAGTGGGTGAATAATATACAAGCCGGAATATATTGTCAAGTAGAAACAACACTTTATTGATTAAAATAACTGGCTGTTTTTATGCAAAAATGTTTTCTTACTCTTCAGTTTTATGCGCCATCTTCTCAACGATATTCCCAATCTAAAAAATAAAGGATTTTTTCAGAAAGGATGATCATTTCAAACAACTGATATCACTTGCTTATTTTATTTATTACATCAATCACCGTTATTTCCGGTGATGCAAATAAACGGATTGGCGGTCCCCAGGTGCCGGCACCTTTGCTGATATAAACCGATTTGTCGCCGTGTAATCGGTGATACCCGAAATTCTCAGGGAAAAAAAGACGGGTTAAAAACATAAAAGGGAAAATCTGACCACCGTGTGTATGTCCGGAAAGCTGCAAATCAAATTGTTTCTCTTCTCTGATGGTTGGTTGATGTTTTAACAATAAAATAAATTCGTTGCTGTTTTGCTTCGGGAAAAGACTTGATATATCAACATTCTTTCCTGAAAATTCCTGTTTGCGCCCTGTGGGATCGTCCAGCCCGATGATGTTTATACCGGCCGCTTTTTGGGTTTCATTGCGTAATATTTCAAATCCGGCCTGTTTCGTAAATTCCAGAGATTTTTCAATGCCAGCATAGAATTCGTGATTTCCGGTTACAGCGTATTTACCGCAAGGCGGCTTGATTTCCGCTAATTGTTGTGCTTCCGCCATCACGTTATTCAATTCGCCATCCAGTAAATCGCCGGTGGAAACCAGGATGTCCGGTTTTGCTTCTTTTACCTTTTCTAAAATCGTTTGCAATCGTTGGCCTCTGATGATCAAACCGATATGCACATCCGATATCTGAACAATTCTGATCTTCCTGTTGCCAGGCAGCATTTTTTCCGTCTGAATTTCCAGTTTTTGAACCCGAATTTTCCGGGCGTCAAAAAATCCGTACACGACGGCAGCCAAAGTAATAAAAACGGCCAGACTGAAAAGGACATTTTTTACCAGGGCGCTGTCAGCATTTTGATCCAGAAGCTTGAATGCGTATCTGGCGATGTCCAATGTAAGATGAACAAAGAAAAATAAAAAAACAAACGCCATCCACAAATAACCGCAGTAAGCGATAATCCTGGCCAGAGTTTCCCAGTGTATTCTTTCCGCCAAACGCACGATGATGGGAGCCAGCACAAAAGCGATCAATAGAGCTATAATGATCAATTCTGTTTTGCCCGGAAAATGAAAAAATTCTTTTGCTTTCAAGAAGAAGTAAGCATTAATTCCTCCGTAAAGGCATAGAAAAATGAGGAGAAAAATGATCATCTGAAATTACCTGATGGATTCCTTTATGTAAAAACTTGACAAGAAATACCCCTTAAGATAAAGATCGTGATCCCTTTTGGGAAAAAACAAAAACGGACGCCGATGTAGCTCAGCCGGTAGAGCAACTGATTCGTAATCAGTAGGTCGCCAGTTCAATCCTGGCCATCGGCTCCAGATTTCAATAACTTAGAAGTAATGCGCTTTTTCATTTCACTGTAAATAGTGACCACAAGTGACCACATCACTTATTATTTGCATTGTCCTTTTCCTTGTCCTCTTTGCACCGGATCTTCTCTAAACACTTTATTGTCAATAAAAATTACAGCATAGACAAAATCGTTATCTCCACAATTATAATACCAAGTCTCACCGTATTTTATTACTCCATTGTCATTGACTTTTGTAGTGCCAGATTTAATAGGGTTGCCACATTTCGCATGAACTTGTTCGCGAGTATCCCAGCGGCTTACAATGTCAGATCCACAACGAAAGGCTTGGATGTTTGTCGCACTTATAAAGAGAATGCAGATTACCATAAATACAAATAAAGAAAATTTCATATAATTCTCCTTTAACGATTATCACGAGTAATTCTATCGCTTGCGATTTCCGCCGCCGCTTCTCTGGTCAAATTCGGATTCCTTTTCGATTCATAATTTATTAATCGTTCCACGGCAGCTTTATCTCCCATGCACTTATTTAACAACTCTTTTTCATATCTTTTTGAAGATATGAATTTGTCTTTCGATGAAACAAAGACAATAATTATTGCTATGAATATAATAGTTAATATCAAGGAATTCATTGTATTACCTCATGTTATTCTATTAAAAAAATTTATCATTGAATTTATTTTTATATTTTAAATACCCTTTTAATAGTTTTTGTCATGTGTTCAGGATTTACTTTTGTGTAAATCTGCGTAGTTCCTATGTCTTCATGTCCCATTGCCGCTTGAATTGTTCTTAAGTCGGCTCTTTCTTCAAGCATATGCGTTGCAAAGGAATGTCTAAGCATGTGAGGTGTGATCCTTCTTTGAATACCGGCTTTTTTCATGGCTGTTTTCAACGGAGAGCGTATATCTGTAATTAACCGTGTCTCTCTTGTCTTTCCGTTCTTGCTTTTGACCCTAGAGGGAAATAAAAGGCTTTCTTTGTGAGTTTTCAGATATTCTTTCATTTCATGAGCTAATAAGTCGGACATTGCAACAAGACGCGCCTTTCCGCCTTTGCCATGCGCGGTAATATAATCAGGATTGAAATGAATGTCATTCAGTTCAAGGCTGCAAGCTTCTGACTTTCTTAAGCCGGCATGATACAGGCACAGAAACAATACTCTATGTTTTAACTTCATATTGTCTATGATCGCCATTAGTTCTTTTTTCCTGATATATTCTGGAATAGGTCTTCGATAGGGCAGGGGCTTTGATGTCGGTAACGGACTGTTGCACATTCCTTGATCCGCCGCCCATTTTACCATTGAATTTAAGCAAAGAATTTCCAGATTGATTTCTCTATTGATCCCTGGATGTTCTTTGAGGCGTTTTTTCTTGAATCCTTCAATCATTAACTTTGTAACATAATCCGGCATGAAGTTGCCAAAATTTGGCAATATTTGCGCGTTTATCATCCTTAACTTGTCTTTGTAGGTTCTGGGGCTTTGATGGTTTTTAACGTATTCAAGATATTCTGGAGCTATCGAGTTTATAGAGTAAACATCGCCAATTTCACGCCCTAATTGTTTGCGATATTCTTGCTCAATCAGAACGGCTTGCAGTTTGGAGCTTGCTCTCACATTCTTGCGAAAGCGATCTTTCCGCCCAATTCTAATATCTATCTGCCAAACATTATCATGAAGGTTTCTCACAGACATGATTTTTTTTACCCCTTTTATTTTTCCATTTCAATATGTTTTTCTGCGCCTCTTCTCGGACATCGGCAAATGATAAAGGACGCTGACCATCAAGGCCAAGATGATGATAAATTTCAGTCACCATATTAAGTAATTTTTTTTCTTCAACGTCTGTCAACATTTTTTAGCCTATATATTGTTTGACCTTCTTCAATCATCGGTTCTTCACGATGGAATCTTGCACGTTTCCTTGTGACTTTTTCCTGCACTTCCGAAGGGTCTGGACGATTTTTATTCACTTCATTGACATACGAATTAATACAGTCTTCCATATTGACGGGCTTGTTTTGATCAACTCCTTTTACTTCCTGATTGATGGCATGCAAGGATTGTATTAATCCCGTTGCTTGTTGCATCAATTTCTTTTTATCCATTTTAATGGCTTTTTTTCTAACAAGCGGTTCAGCACCTTGAACACCTCTAAATCCGTCTTGAATTTCTTCATACCATTTGAAAGTTGACCTCTGTGTATGGTGCAATCCCGGACTATCTTGAAACTTCAGCCAATCTTTTGTGCAATATGACCATGCTTGATCGGCTTTATGAAAAAGATCTTCATGCGTTTTAAGACCTAGATCTTTTAAAACTTCTCTTCTTAACTGAAATTCAAACCGTATTATTTTTTTACCTTCTGGAAGCTCTTTGATGCCCCATATGTCATACATCCATTCTTTTTTTGATTTTTGTTGGATTTCTGAAGGTTTGTCATATAGCCTTGCTGAAATATTACCTTTCCCGATTGCTATACCTGTCAGCTTTTGATAATGAAAATGCAATGCAACGTCAGCAGCCCTTGTTACGAAATATTCCATTAATTCAAATGCCCAACGCTTCTCAGGCATTAAGAAATCGACACAAAGATCAACACGGCTCAGCTTTGTTTCAACGATACGCCCTTGATTCGCTGTAATGATTCCTAGGGCAATTTTTATCGCTTCTTCAGGCCCTAACCTCCATAACGCTTCTGATCGAATTTCAATCATGACATTGGGTCTTGAATTAGGTTTTATTGTATTATTGATTTTATAGGTAAAATCTTTTCCTAATAGAATCCATGAAAACCCCTTTGTTCCATGAGGCTTTATAGTGAAAGGCCAGACTTCTTCAGGAATGAAATGCTTTATTTGTCCCTGATAATCAACGCCATTTTTCTTTGCCTGTTCCTTTGCTTCATCAAGAACAGCAAAAATAGACGCGTCTTTCCACTCTATATCCATTGATAATACTAAAGAATCTACCCCTGAAGCTAATATGTTTTTCACGTTTGCGGGGTGGCTGATAGTCATATGCCACCCCCTATGTTTTTCCACGATGACGCCTGCCGGCTAGGTCTCTCTCTACCGGAGCCCCCGCCGGCAGTCATGTCTTTTTTATAATATTTAAAATCGATCAAAATAAAATACCTCCTAGGATTTGTCCCAGAAGGCTTATTGAATATACTTTGATCTAATGTTATATTAACAAATAGACCTGTTTTGGATAGTGCGCCCTCAAGCCATTTTCTGAGACGTGGTTTAGGGAGTCCGGTCATGTTCGCGCATGGCTGGACTCTCGTTTAAAATGTCACTTCTTTTTTTCTGCTTTTTTTATTTCCTCCGATGAAATCTCTTCTCTTGGTATTAAATCTCCTTTAAGTCTTCTGTAAACTGAAATCGCTTTAATTATTCCTACTCTTTCCATTCCTTGAGTTTCTTCCATGGCAAATTCAATATAATTTGACATCAGTTGGCTTCTTGTTAAACCAACTCTTTCAGCAATTCTGTCTATTTCTTTGACGACACTAGGCTTCAGCATAATGGTGTATTGCTGTTTTGCTTCCTTTACCGGTGGTCTTCCCATAAATTATTTCTCCTATTAAATGACATTGTTGAGACAGTAAGTAACATATGTTTATTATCACGTCAAGAATTATTTTTCATTGGCAGATAATCATCAATAACGCCGCTGCTTACGTGCTCTGTTGTCGCACTACAGCAGCGGCTATTTATAATTTCTTGCTCTGTTAAGATTCTAGAACGCGGTTCCGGCTCCGACGAGCATGGCGGGCGCCCATTCTCGCCGGAACCGCTTTATTAATAATTTATATTTTTTGATTTTGAAGACCGTCTATAGTTGAAAACAATTTACTTTAAGTCTTAAATAATTAAAACAGTGGGAAGTGGTCAATTTTTATGTCTGTAAATTATTGATATTACAAAGAAATAGTGAAGAGCGCATAATTCGTAATCAGTAGGTCACCAGTTCGATTCTGGTCATCGGCTCCAGTAATATGAATTATTTATTTTAAATCATCCGCCTCAAACTTCCGGTGAACCGTTCTGTAAATATTTCTGGAATTTTTTGCATGTTTAATCATTGTAACGTGAATCATAAAAAGTACAGTGGTTCTTCAATCTCGTGCTACAATTAACATGAGATAAAGAAAATGTAAACCTGAAGAGATAAGTGCCTGTTTTGTTGAGCAATAATATTGCTTGACAGATAAAACGCTTTCATTGATAATCAATCAAACTGGAATGATTCCGAAGAATGATGTTAAATAAAAATGAGTTTATCAGCCTGTTACGAGAAAAAGGTTTGAAGATTACCCCTCAGCGTTTGTCTGTTATTGAAACCCTTATGGAAAATCGTTACGAGCATCCCGGTGCGACTTTAGTTTATCGGGAGGCGCGTAAGAAATTACAAAGCATCAGTTTGTCCACGGTTTACGCAACGCTTAAAGAGTTTTCTGAATGCGGTCTGATCAGGGCTTTGGAATTCGACAGAATGGAAAACCGTTATGACCTTGATCTTTCCGAACATATAAACCTTGTTTGTAAGCAGTGCGGCTCTATCGGTGATTTTGGTCTTCCCTGTTCCATTGAGAGTAAGGATATCATGCGAAAGTCCGGATTTGTCGTGACGGACGCGCGGATGGAATATTACGGATATTGCCGGAATTGTCAGAAAAAAACTTAAAAGGAGTGAAATATATGATGAAAAAATTAGTGAGTGTTTTATTGCTCGGAATTTTGCTTATTCTGTTTGCCGGATGCGGCAGTGGCAGTGATGAGGAAAGCAAATCGAAATCATCGTCATCATCGACAAAAGGCGGCATTACCCAGTTTGCCTTGAGTGGTGTTCCGGGGACGATTGATGAAACAACAAAGACAATAACCGTCAACTTGCCTGCGGATACACCTTTGACTAATAGGATGGCGGCTTTCACCGTTCCGGAAGGGTCCGTATTATTCGTCAACGGAGTACCGCAAACGAGTGGTGAGAGCATGAATGACTTTACCAATCCGGTCATATACACACTGACTTTAGAGGATGGTACTACACAGAATTACACGGTCATTGCAACAGTGGGTGGATCATCACAGGAGCCGTCATCGGCCAAGGCGATCACGGCCTTCGCATTGAACGGGTTCAATGGCGTGATTAATGAGATGGCAAAGACGATAACCGTTGTTATGCCTCCGGGCACCTCTTTGACCAGCCTGGTGGGGACCTTCACGACGACGGGCGCCAGTGTCAAAGTCGGTGAGGTTGTTCAGGTCAGCGGCCAGACGCCCAACGATTTTACCAATCCGGTGGTTTATACCGTAACAGCGGCAGATGCCTCGACGCAGGATTATATCGTGACGGTAACCATAGAGACGGAGAGACCAAAGGCGACAACGATCGTTGTTACGATGAAAGCAAACAATCCTACGTATGTTGATGGTGGAGACCCTGATGTTTTTTGCACAAGGACCACCAGCATAAAAGCTTACCACACGGTGAGACCCGACGATGGTCGAACAGAAATTTACTGGGAATTTCTGAAAGATGGACAAGTCGCGAAAAGTGGTAAGGGGACATTAGCCGAACTGGTAAAAACACCTCCGGAATTGTTTCCTCCATTTATTACGGGCATGACTATAATCTATAAGGCAACCGCGGACGGTGTGGTCAGCGATTCCGATACGGTAAAGATCACCTGAGGGAAGAGATACTTGTAACCTACCCGTGCGGTGGGATAGAAAACAAAATAAAGAAACAGCTTTAATGAATAAGGGTGATTGGCGGCTGCCAATCACCCTTTATAATTTTTTCAATACAAATTACCCGATAATTCTAATGACCCTGGAAACGATATATTTTATTTTTTCCGGTGAACGTGTCACGGTGAGAACATTTAAAATAATTTTTGGTCTCAAATAAAAATTCATGAAGGCCAGGATGAAAAGCCAGGTAAATTTTTTGCGGGATATGCCTTCCGGAATGTAAGGTTTTCTATCCTGTCCCATACTCTCCCAAGGAATTTCTCCCAGCTTTTTTTGTGCGGTTAACCAGTCGAAGATTTCCGTGCCGGGCGTGGGATGAAAGGGGAAAAAGTTCGCGCCGTACAAAGGGAGCTTCCTGGCGAATCGTATGGTTTTGCGGATGTCTTCTTCCGTTTCCACAGGATAACCCAGAATGAAATTGCCGATCACTTTGATGCCGGTTCTGGTTTTAATCAGTTGCAATTTTTCCCCGACCAGCTCAAGCGTCAGCTTTTTTTTCATGTGATCGAGAATGCGCTGCGATCCGGATTCGATGCCCACGGTGATCAGATAACAACCGGCTTTTTCCATTAACCTTAATACCTGTTCGTCAACCAGATCCAGGCGAATGCCGAAACAAGACCATTTGATGTCGATTTTTTGTTCAATGATTTGTTCGCATAACCCGGTAACCAGAGTCTTCAAAGCCAGAAAATTATCGTCGATAAAACAAACTTCCTTGATGCCAAACTTGGATTGCAGAAATTTTATCTGATTGATGATGTAGGGAACACTGTGCGCCCTGATTTTATGCCCGGTAACCGCGCGGCAGGAGCAGAAGGTGCAATGATAAGGGCAGCCGCGGGTCATGATGAGTGGCGCGACTATTTTCGATCGCGTAAAATAAGAGGTCTGAAAAGGATAATCGCGGGGATTAATCAAATCCCAGTCCGGTGAAACGAGAGCATCCAGATCTTGAAAAAACAAAGGAGGATTGCATCTGATTTCTCCATTTTCTCTCCAGATCAGTCCGGGAATCTCATCTTTCCGAACGGCATTCCGGTCAGAGAGATATTTCATGAAATCCGCAAGCCCTTGTTCGGCTTCGCCCCTGATGGCGAAATCGGCTTCTTCAAAATATTGCAGGGTCTGTTCGGGAAAAGCTGAAGGATGAGATCCTCCTAGAATGACTATAACATCGGGAAGTTTTTCTTTGACGATTTGAACAGATTTTTTTACCGAAAATAAATCCGTGGAAAACACTCTGAAACCGATGACATCAACGTCAAGAGCGGTAATGTAATCCGCAAATTGGTCGAAAGTCATTTTACCATTGACGCAATCCAGAATATGAACCTGATGATTCTTCTTTTTCAGTGCTCCAGCCAGGTATCCCAGTCCCAGATCGGGTGAGGATAAGGAAACATTACGAGTGACAGGATTAACCAGTAATACTTTCATGAAGCAGGTTTAGATGTTTTGTTATTTGATTTGCCAGGGCATTGCCTGCCAGGATTGAAACTTTAAGAATTTACGGTGAGAAAGTCAAGGCAATATTGAAGATGCAGAAAGTGATTTGGCGTGTGCATCAGACATCTGTCGTTGAGGATGGCTTCTATCGATTGACATTGTAATGTGTCAGGCGGGTCGGTGGTTGGATGACATCACCCCAGACACGATTTCTGAATTCCCGGAAACGGCCGGTCAGGAAGAATCCACCTGCTGCGGCAACATGAAAAGGATTGACACCTCCGAAAGCATCCTCAACCTTCCGCCGGACATCTTTTACAAGTTTGCGCATATGGTCCGTCGGGACAAGATAATCCATTGCCGTGAGGATGATCTTATGCTTCCAGGCCTGACGCGCAAGGTATTCGGCCCTGGCTCGCAGGTGTGGTTTATCAGACTGATGAAGGTGTTTCCATCCTTCGTATTCTGTTTCGATGATCCGCAGCAAAGACGGTCCCAGTTCGTGAAAATCACGCTGATAGGCCTCTTCCTGAATATCTTTTGCTTCCTGAGCCGTGAAATGGGGATGATAAAACCACGGTTCATTAAAAGCATGCATTTCTTCCCATGGAATGCCGGGAATCAGCCGCCCTTCCTTGAGCATTCTGTCCCAAAGCGGGGTCTGGGGCAGTGGCGCGTAATGCGAGAATTGACTGAATGCCGGACGACAGTCCAGATGTTCGTCGATATCTTCCCTGATATTTTCTTTGGTGTGTTGATCAAGCAGCAGAATGGAGCTTAGAATAGTCTTAATGCCGTGACGACGGAGATCATCCACCAGCGCCTTCATGTCAATTTTTCTGTTTTTAGAATAATTTGATAACCGGCCTTCCCGGCCGATCCAGATCATGCCCACTCCCATTTCCGCCAGTTTTTCCACTCCAAAATCGATCACTTTATCTGCCGAGCCGAAAAGCATGATGTTGAACATTCGACCGCTTGCCACGACACAGCGTCTCAGTTCCTCCGCGCGTTTTAAGTCCAGAAGAAAATTATCGTCTCCAATCAGGGAAATCATATTATCGCCGAATTGATTCGTCACGCGCGACATTTCTTCAAACAGCGCTTTACCGGTCCTGTAGAACCGGATATGCCTGCGTCCGAAGAAATGGCTCGGGCTGCAGAAATCGCATCCATAGGAACATCCGAGACCGACAACGATTTGCGTGGTTTTAGGTATCCCAAACAGCGGCATGCCTAAAACTTCCCGAAAATCGGTAAACACATTCGGATTTTTGAATTCAAACTCTGCGGGCAGCCCCAGCAGTTCACGCATGAAACTGATTCCTTCACCGATGCAGACGTAATCCACATCGAGTGTTTTCTGCAGGTCCGGGATACCGGCACAAAATCCACCCAATATGATTTTTGAACCGGGCGATATCTTCCGGGTTTGTTCGACCATCCATTTGACCTTCTGGAAGTTCTGCACAATGGAGCTGATGCCGACATAATCGTATCCCTTCGCGATTTCACGGGTAAATTGTTTCATGGTCGGGTAATCAAGGACGGTGCAAGGAATATCGATATTATTGGCAATGGCGTGAATGCCGTAGGAATCATAGGAATTTCGAAGAGAGTAGATGCCCTGAACCTTGGTCAGCTGGTTGTGAAAGAGTTCGATAATGGATTCTTTGCGTGAATACATATCATTAATCGCAAAGGGCTTAAAAACGGATGATAGTAGAACTCTGGGCGGCATTAGACGTTGTCCTGAAGATGTTTATAATAACGGAATTGCTCCATGAAGACTTTGTGTGTTGGCGGAAGTATATGGAGCATCATTTTGTGTGTCAAATAAAATATGGACATGAATCAAAGCCTTTCCTGAATATGCCTGATGGTGTGGCGGGAAAAATCGTTCAGACTGATGGATTGTACCAGGTAAAAGAATATATTTCTTTTCTCTTTGACGTTCTTATCAAAGAGAAGCAGGGCCATCTTAAAAACAAAGATCAGCCTGTCCCTTAAAACTCGTGGCGAATTCGTCCTGAATAAATGGTACCCGAAACGGGCGATAAAACGCCAGTTGGAAAGCATTCGGGAAAAACTTACAGGGACGGGTGAAGCATTGCGTTTATGAAAAAATTTGTAATTGTAAAGGATCGCTTTTGTCTTTCTGTAGAGTGAATTCAGATTGTAAATTTCTTGATAGACCGAACACAAGCCTGACTCCAGCTCGGCCGCACTCATCTTTGCCGGAGCAAAGACGGCATGTTGCAGGTCGTAATGGGAGAAATCATCGTCAATCATGCGTGACGAACTGACCATGGTTTCAAACAGTTTTGTCCCCGGCAGCGGTGTTAAAATGTTTACCATGGCAAACACAATGTGGTTTTTTTCGATAAAATCGATAATTCGCTTGAATGATTCACGGGTATCCGAATCATTTCCTAAAATAAAAGAGGCCATGATTTCTATGCCATGAGACCGGATATTGTGAAAAATTTCAGGATACCGGTCTTGACCGGACAGATTCACCTGTTTGTTCAATAACGTCAGAGATTCTTTCTGTGGCGATTCAAAGCCCAGAAAAAGATATTCGCAACCGGACTGTGCGGCCAGGTGAAGAAGGTCTTTTTCAAACGCGATATTCACGGATGATTGCGAAGTCCAGAAAATGTCTTCTCCGGCAAGCGCATGAAATAAATCTTTCGCGTATTTCTTGTCGCCGATAATATTGTCATCAACGAAAAATATTTCCTTTTTTGTTTTTTGAACATGTCTGATTTCATCAAGGATGCTTTCAATGTCCCTGTGCCTTGTCTCGCGCCCGTTGAATTCTTTCACGGCGCAAAAATTACAATCAAAAGGGCACCCTCTGGTGGCCTGGATGGAGTAAAAAATATATTGCGAATAATCAATGTACCGATTCACTTTTTCAGCATTGATCGCAAGCAGAGGAGAATGACGGTCATTCGTATAAACCGGCTTCAATAATCCTTTGCTGTGATCATCCAGTATTTCGTTCCAGATATCCTCTCCTTCCCCTATCACGATTGATGAAAATGGATGTTCCTTCAGATTTTTATACAGGGATACATGAATGCCACCGCAGATGACGGGAATATTTTTCTGCCTGAACTTTTTCGCTATTTTGACCGCACTGTCAAAGAAACAGGTCATTGCCGTCAGAACGACCAGAGAAGGTTGAAGATGGTAGTCGATCGGGCTGATATTTTCATCCGTCACCACGATATTCCACCGGGTTTCATCCGTAAGATTGATTAAAGAAGGAAGCGCTAGAGGGAAGGAGTATCCTTTCATGTTGTATATTTTTAAAGAGAACTTAAAATCTGTAATAAAACGATACGGAAACCGCGGAACGATAAAGTATATGGTTTCTTTTTCCGGATGTGATTTCATAAACAAGACTTATTGGCCCGAAATAGATTTTTCATCATGTGATGACAGGCATCCATCAGCGTCCTTCGCTTTCTCCCGCTGCGGTCTGGATGGACTTTTGGGAAACAATTTTGGATTTTAAAACCCAGAATATCTGCTTCATGTAAAATGATGTCAAATATTTTATCCGGGGACTGCGATGCCTGAACGCAAGATAGAAGATGGCATAAATGAAAAAAGGAAGTTTGATGAAATAAGGTATTTTTCGGGATACGTTATACGTCAGTTTCTTTTTTAAAAAACCGGGTAAAGCCGGCAGAACTTTGAAGATAAAATAATATTCACTGTGAAAATCTTTGGATGTTATGGAGTTTTCAAAATAGCTGTGAGTGCCAAGACCCTGATGGATTGAATCCAGGGTTTTCTCATTCAAAATTTTATGCTCAAATCCTTTTTCGATGATTTCCGTTCTGGGATGATAAGACATCCAGTAAGGTTCAATAATATCGGGAGTGTTTTCAGTAAAGAAAAGCCTTGCCTCTTCGTTATGCTCCATCGTGTCTCCGGGCAGACCGACAATATAATCGGCAAAAGAAACAATGTTGTGCTTTTTCAAAAGTCTCAGCGTGTTGGCAATACGGGCATTGGTTTCGTGACGCTTGAGATATTTCCTGCGATACTCCTCATTGATGTGCTGAATGCCAAAATCCACCCACCGGCAACCCGCATTTTTAAGCCAGATCGCCATATCTTCATCGAACAGATTGACATGGATGTAACATTTGAAAGGGAGGGCGATTTCTTTTTGATAGGCATCCAGAAATTCTTTCAGCCATGGCTTGTCAAAAATGAAGATATCATCCCAGAATTCAACCGTACTGATCTGGTATTGCTTCTTGGCGTTTTTCAGTTCTTCGATAACATGTCCGGGGCTCCTGCGCCTGACATAGTTGGATTTTTCATCGGGTATTGTTCTGAAATAATGATTGAAACAGTAAGAGCAGTTATACGGACAGCCCCGGGACGCCATGGTGAGATAATAAGTCTTGAGAGGGAATATATCTTTCCAGATTTCCTTGTCGTAATGGGGAAGGGAATCGAGGTCCTGGATAAAGCCGGTTTGTTTCCCCTTGATCAGGGCGTTGTTTCTGGTTTTGTACCACGTGTTGACGATCGGCTCCGGAGGGCATCCTTTTTCAATATGCCGGATGATCTCAAGAAAAGCGTTTTCTCCCTCACCGATCACCACGTAATCCACGAACTCATTGGCAATCACGACTTCGGGAACGCAGGAAACGTGGATGCCGCCGAAAACAATTTTTGCTTTCGGACAAAGTTTTCTGCAAATCGCGGCATAATGTATCGCCCGTTGATAGTCAAAAGTGACGACCGAAAAAGCGATTAAATCCGGCTGATATTCTTTCAGATGCTTGAATATCTGCTTGTCGTTACTGAAGATTCTGGCCAGTCGTTTGAATTCCCTGGTGAGCCCGTCTTTAAAAAGAGTCGGAGCATGAAGAAGCTTGACCGTGTGTCCTTCTTTTTTGGCGATGGCTGATAATATGGATACGGCCAGATTTTCATAGGCAATGTTCAAGAAAGCTATTTTCATAATTTATTGTTGAAACTCCAATTCCGAAAGCTTAGCGTAGCGGAATTGGTAAGTTGTCGTGAGTCCCAAATTTCAGAAGCACAGCGTACTGAAATTTGTTGGACGAACTACCCAATCCCAATAAATCGTGATTGGGAACAATCCCGCGAAGCGGAGAGTTTGATATCCCGCAGCTTGCTTTGAGGTGCAAACCCGTGATGACGGATACGCTTCATTATTGGGACTCGGGAATATAAGTAATATCCGTCACCATGTCAAGAGCATGTTCTTACGCGGGAAACCGACGTTATTTTTTTGTAAAGTATTCTTTGATGCGGGCGCGCAACAGATTTTTCATGAACTCGAAGATCGCGTCGATTTTCACGTAAGATTTTCTGCCGATACATTTATCAAAGATTACCGGAATTTCTGCGATCTTCATTTTCATCCTGACCGCTTGAATCAGCATTTCAGCGTCCAGAAACCAGTCGTCGGCGGTCAGATGCATCCGGGAGTATGCTTCTCTGGTAAAAATCTTAGGCTTGGAATTGGCGTCTCTCGCCGGGATGGCCGGAAACAGGATTCTGAATATCAGATTATATACATAAGAATTAATTTTTCTCAACCAACTGTCCCCCCGCTGCCTTCTATAGGTCAGGACACCATCAAGAGGATCGCGCTTTATTTTATGATAAACAGGAATAATATGTTCAGGAGATATTTGACCGTCGCCGTCAATAAGGCAAATGAACCGTCCCGCAGCGTTCCGGAATCCCTGACGGGCATCCCATCCCATCCCTCCTTTTTTCAACCCGGCGACAGTCTTGATATGGCTGCTTTGTCGCGAAATCTTTTCAGCGACGCGCGGCGTTTCATCCTGCTGTTCATCCCAGTAATTGGCGACCAGCACGATTTCCCACGGGATGCCGAGACGCTCCAATACCTTCACGGTTCTTTGCACAAAGGACTCTATTCTCCGTCCTTCCTGATAACACAGAATCACGACGGACAGCTCCGGAATCCCTTTTTCTTTTTCACTGTTTTTATTCATCGGTTTTGTTTTGATGATGGCGCATGGCCTGCGCCAGTTTATTCTGCATTTTCCTTGCTTCCTGATTATCCGGCGTCAACCGGATCACTGTATTGATATACTCCAGCGCTTCACCGAAAAGCCGCTGTTTTGTCTTCAGAGCGGCCAGGTTAAAATAGGGCTGAACGGATTTAGGATTAAGTAAAATAGCGCGGCTGAAACATGCTTCCGCGAGAGAATCTTTTTTCTGTCGCGCGTAAATGATCCCCAGGTTGTTGTATGTTGTCGCGTCGTTGGGATTCATTTGCGCCGCGGCCGATAAATGAATCGCGGCCATGTCCAGTTTGTTTTTTTCCAGATAGGCAGAACCGAGGTTGAAATGGGCAAGCTCGTTGTCGCCGGCGACTTCGAGGTTCCGGTTAAAAAGCGTGATGGTATTTTCCCAATAGGAAACCTGCCGGAAGGTCAATCCCATCAGGACGGCAATCAGAATTACCGCTGCCGAGCCGGCAATCTTTCTGAATTTTGCGCCGGTCAGGTTTCTGTCCAAGAAGAGGCCGGCGGCGACAATCAGGCCTGTTTGGGGCAGCAGCATATAGCGGTCGGCGTGCGCCTGAGTGCCCACCTGCACAAGACCAATGACCGGAAACAGGACGCCCAGATAAAACAGCCAGCCCCACAACAGATAAGGATATTGTTGTTTCTGCCGGACGGCCACGGTTGTGATGACCGCCAGAACCAGACAGGCCAGGGAGGCCTTGAACAGATTGATGTGCCAGGGGTAGGGGTAGAACACGGTCAGTCCGGAAGGCCAGATCGTTTGGCGCAGATACACGAGATAGGATATTGCCGCGTTGGCGGCCCGATCTGTTAAGGAAAATTCAACCAGAGATTTCATCGCCTCACCATGACTCTGGGCAATGACGGTGATGATGGATGAAAGGATGGTCAGGGCGATCCACGGCATTTTTTCAAGCAGGACGTCTTTTCCTTCTTTTCCCCATCGCTGGAGCGGCCAGCCATCCAGCAGGAGCGCGACACAGGGCCAGGTGACTGCCATGGGTTTGGAGAGGAGCGCGAGAATAAAGAAGCCCGTGGTCAGAAGATACAGGGACAAGCGTTTTTTGCGCGCGTAATGCAGATAGGTCAGCGTGGCGGAAAGAAAAAAGAAGGCGCAAAGCAGGTCCTTGCGTTCAGAGGCCCAGGCCACGGATTCCACGTGCAGAGGATGCAGGCCGAAAAAGGCGGACATCAGAAAGGCGGCGCCGAAAGAGGCGCCCAGGCGCAAAAACAGAAAGAACGTAAGCAGCACGCATCCCGTGTACCAGGCGGCATTGACCAGATGAGCCGCCGCCGGGGCCGGACCGAAAAGAGAAGCATCCAGCATATGAGTCAGCCATGTCAGCGGGTGCCAGTTGGAGGTTGAAAACGTGATGAAGGCCCATCCCGCGCCAATCAGGCTTAAGCCTTGCGTGACCAGATGATTTTTGTAAATATAATAAGGATCGTCCCAGTTGATGAAATCATGCGAATGCATCTGCAGGTAAGGCAATGCCGTAAGGACGGCCAGAGCCGCCAACGCTGAAAATAATTTCCTCTTGTTCGTCATTTTCTGCTGCAACAATTGTGAGACCATTTCTTGTTTTGATGGATTTATCATTCAATCATTTTTCGTAAAAGTCTGTAAGTATGTTTCGAATGTATATGAGCGCGTTTGGATGTGTCAATAAAAAACTCGACAGACGGCAGCGGCCTGAAACAGAAAAATGTTTGGTAGAAATACCCAGTTTACCATTGACACATCCATTCGATGTTCCTATACTTTCAACCGCTAAGGCATTTAACAAATGACTGTCCGTCCATTTTCCGAAAATTTAAGAAAACCGTCTGCCCTCGTCATGCTGACGCTGACGGCCGTTATCCTGCTTTTGGGCGTCTGGAGAATCATGTTTTATATCCATTCACCGGATGTCCTCCTCCTGATGGACCGCGCGGGGGCACGCTGGATCCGGTATGACGGAGGATTCGTCCTCGAGGCCAAATCATCCAGCCGGACCGCCAATGCGTTCAAATATGTGTTTCATACGGCCGGTCCGGTGGACAACGCTGTCATTACCCTTCAGGCCCTGAAAAAAGCCGATGTGTTTTTTGACGGTAAAAAGATTTATGCAACAGATAATCCCTTTGAAGCGTGGAAACAGATACATCAGATAAAATTACCGTTCGTGGTGGACGCCGGCGCTCATGAAATCATCATCAGCGTCATGAGCGAAAGTTCCTATCCCGCCGTCATCGCTTACAGTGGAACACTGCCGGTGCGGACGGGAGAGGGTTGGCTGGCCTCTGCTGATGGTCAAAACTGGCACCCGGCCGTCCCCGCATCGCGGATAGAACAACCCGCATCAGCGCAGGCCTTTCCTTCATCGTTTACGGCGCTGGGCGCCATATGGCCTTATCTGGCCGTTATTTTTTTCGTCACTCTGGCCGTTTCTTTATGGACGAGTCGTGATCAGAATAACGTTTGGAAATCGTTCGGCGCGAAACTGGGACCTTCTCAAATCCGCTGGCTGATGCTGCTGAGCTGGGCGGTTTTGTCCGTCAACAATCTTTTTCACCTCAATTATCAGGTGGGTACCGACGCTTGGGGACACATCGAGTATATTGATTATATCGTCACCAAAGGACGGCTTCCTCTGGCGCCCGAAGGGTGGCACATGTTCCAGGCGCCGCTGAATTATGTCATCAGCGCGCCGCTTTACGCTCTGCTGATCAAATGGTTCGATTTTCCCGTTGTGGTCAAGGTCATGGGGATTATTCCCGTTATTTGCGGACTTCTGCAAATTGAGGTTGTTTATCGCGCCGCTCGGCTGGTGTTTCAGGAAAAAAAACATCTGCAGATTTTGACGATTATCGCCGGTTCGCTGCTCCCGATTCACACCTATGCCTGCCAGTACGTCGGCAATGAACCTCTGGCGGCGTGCCTGATTTCTTATGTAATCCTGTTATGTCTGAATCTGATTGTGCCGGATCAGAAAGAACGGGGCGACAGATATTTTCTTTTGCTGGGTCTGGTCTGGGGACTGGCGCTGCTTTCCAAAATGACGTCCCTGCTGCTGGCGCCGGTCTTATTACTGGTTATCATGTTTCATACACGTTTTGCTGGGAAATCGCTGAAATATTCATTACGGCCACTGGGGATTGTCTTTGTTTTCGCCGCGCTGACCGCCGGCTGGTATTATCTGAGAAATTATCTGAAACTAGGCAATCCCTTCGCCGGCGTCTTCGAACTGATGCAGATCCTGCAATGGTGGCAGGATCCCAGTTATCGTACCCTGTCCCATTTTCTGTCCTTTGGACAGTCTCTGATTTATCCGGTCTATGCCGGCGTGACCAGTTTCTGGGACATGTTTTATACCACCTTGTGGCTTGATGGTTTGAATTCGGGCATGCTGGATTTCATTCCCTGGAATGAAAATTGGATGATTGCCGGGGCGCTGCTGGCTTTGCCTGTTACTGTTTTTATGCTCACCGGGATGGGGGTCGCAGTCCTGAACAGAAAAGCGGAACACCGCCGGGAGGTCCTGTTTTCCGCGGGAATGGTGGTGTTTTTTCTGGCCGCCATGATCGATATGTATATGGTCTGTCCCCTGTACAGCAGAACCAAAGCCAGTTACACGCTGGGCCTGCTGCCCTGCTGGGCCATGCTGATCGCGGCGGGAGCGGAACCTTTTCTACGCCACAGAATCATCCGTGCTGTGACCGTTTCTCTGATTGCCTGCTGGGCGTTTGCCGCCTACGCCGCTTATTTTGTAACCGGCTTACATTGAGCATCCTGCCGCTTCCCCGTTTGGCTTCTACCACGGTTTTTCAAATGATCTCTTGTCGATCGCCTTGCCGGCATCTTTGAAATTGCTGGGAACCGTATTTTTCAAATTTAACGGATCCCGATTGCCGGACAGTCTTGCGAGAAGGGCGAGGGGGTACAGCAGCAAAAAGAAAATCACCAGCAATATAACATGCGTCATCACCCGATTCAAAAGAGAGGCCAGTCTCATCCACACAGCATCAATCCGGACACTTAAATATCGGGAGGAAACACCGGCCAGACCGGTGACGAAAGCCGCAGGCATGGTCCAGCGCCATCCGGTCATCAGATATAAGACAACCAGCGCGATGCATATGATCAGGACGGTCAGTTTCGGATTTGTTTCTCGTTTTTTCATGACCTTAAAAAAGCGTGTAGATAAAGGGTGAGACCGCGCTGCTGCCTGCAAAAATCATCAGATACCCCAGCAGCAGCAACACGATAATAATGGGCGCCAGCCAGTATTTTTTTCTTTCTCTTAGAAAAAGCCAGAGGTCTTTGAGAAAATCCATTTCATCAAATCCTTATTCCAGTTTATTTAAAATCTCCCGGGCAATCATTTTGTTGAGCTTTGCTGAGGCATGCGTGTCGTTTTTATTGACGACTCTATCTTCAACGGGCGTCTTTTCCACTAATTTGGAAACATTGATCACCCTCAATTTATTCGCTTCAAAAAAACTGACAATATCATTCACATACATGGCGTTACTCATTTTGATATCGGCCAGAAAAGGAAATACCACAACAACCAGTGGAATGGAATTTTTCCGCGCGTAATCCACGAACAGCATCAGGTCCTCTTTATGATTTGCCATCACCTTATCATTTTTATAAGCGTCCGTTAAATAATTTATATAGGACATGCCCAGATATTCCCTGGGAAAAAGGAAATACAGATAATTGAAAACATAAGAGCCCGCGCCGATGAAAACCGTGAATTTGCTCATGTCATCAGGAGGCCGGAAACCATCGAAGATCAGGCCATTTCGGGCGGCGGCCCCTTCAATGTCATTACCGCAGTACTGCAGGATTATTTTTGCCGGTTTAATTCGGGTCAGATAAAGAAAATTCATCATGGTTTCATACTCGCCGCGGGAATCCAGGTTGGGTCGTCCGATGTTGACAATGGTATATTTCTGCTGCTTTTTATTCAGCTCTTCCCCAACGATATCGGAAAACCTTTCGCTGACGGATTTCAAGCCATGCCCGGCTGTGAAGGAATCGCCGACAAATAAAATAACGGGATGTTTGTTGTCCGGTTCCTGATCCCTGAAACCGAGCGAATTGATCGGTTTCCAGTATTTCGCGTACCAGAGTTTGGAAGCCAGCGTATAATCGGCGGAATGGGAGCGTGGAATGAACATGAACACCGCTTCCAGCAGAATAAAAATGACAAAGAGTGAAAACAAAACGGTAGCCGTATTGGCGATTATGGGGCTGACCTGACGATCAATGCAGAGTGTCTTGAATAACTGAAAGCCCGCCGCAAGAAGCAACAAAAGCAGCAATAACCGGAAATACACGGCCATGCCCGCGGGATAAAATATCGGCAGGACAAAAACCGCCGCGAGCAGCAGGAGAATCATCAGACTGTTTAATATTATTTTTTTCATCATCAGTCGGCTTTAACCATCGCTTTCCATTTTTCCCTGTTTTGCCAGTCGTTTTGCTCCGTCTTGCAGTAAAGGAAATCTTCCATGACCAGGTAATCCATTTCCGTGCTCATAAAACACCGGTACGCATCCCCGGGCGTGCAGACCATCGGTTCTCCCCGGACATTGAAACTGGTGTTGATGATCAGACCGCAGCCAGTCAATACCTTAAAATCATTGATTAGCTGCCAGTACTCCGGATTGGTTTCTTTATGAACCGTCTGGATTCTGGCGGAAAAGTCGAGATGCGTGACAGATGGTATATCACTGCGCCGGTAATAAAGTTTTTCCAAAAAGGGCAAATCGTGATAATTGGCGGGAAGTTTATTCCTTCTGGTTTCTTTAACGGGCGCTGTTATAAGCATGTATGGCGAGTCTGTTTCCAAATCAAAATAATCCTGAACATCCTCAGCCAAAACGGAAGGGGCAAACGGTCTGAAACCTTCCCGGTATTTGATTTTCAGATTCATTTTTTTATGCATGTCCGGATTACGGGCATCGCCGAGAATGCTTCGGTTTCCCAGCGCGCGCGGGCCGAATTCCATTCTGCCCTGAAACCAGCCCACCACGGCGCCCCCGGCAATTCGGGCGGCGATGTGTTTCGTTAATTCACTGAAACTGGTGTATTTCCGGCAGACAGCGTTGAACTTTCTGTTCATGCTTTCAATTTCTTCATGGCCAAAAGCGGGACCAAGGAAAGCGCCGGACATCTGATCATTTTGACCATCGGCTGTTCTTTCTTCATCAAAGTAGATGTAGTGCGCGGCCAGCGCCGCGCCCAGTGCGCCGCCCGCGTCACCGGCTGCCGGTTGGATGTAAATGTTTTTGAAGATTTTCTCTTGAATCAATTTGCCGTTGGCCACGCAATTCAGAGCGACGCCTCCGGCCAGGCACAGGTTTTCCGCGCCGGTAATACGTCTGGCTTCCCGCGCCATTTTCAATACGATTTCTTCTGTTACATTCTGGATGACGTAAGCCAGATTGCAGTGATGTTGTTCGATATTCGTTTCCGCCCGTCGCCGGGGGAATCCGAAAAGCCGCTCCCACTTTTTATCTTCCACCATCGTGAACCCGGTCGCGTAATGAAAAAAATTCTGATCAAGCCAGATGGAACCGTCGGCTTTGATGTCGACCAGGTTTGTTTTGACGATGTCAATAAATTTTTTTGTTTGTGCCGAATCCGGATTTCCGTAAGGCGCCAGCCCCATGAGTTTGTATTCCCCCGAATTGACGGTGAAGCCCAGATAATAGCTAAAAGCGCTGTAGAGAAGACCGACGGAATGGGGGAAGTGCATTTCTTTTAAAATGCTTATTTTGCTGCCGTCACCCCGGGCGATGGAAGCGGTGCACCATTCCCCAACGCCGTCGATGGTCAGGACCGCCGCGCTTTTGTAGGGTGACGGGAAGAAAGCGCTGGCCGCGTGCGACAAATGATGTTCGGGAAAAAGCAGTTTGATTTTCTTTTTGTCGTAATCGCCGATCTCCCGCAGACGGTCGAAAATCAGTTTCTTCAAAAAAAGCTTTTCATTCAGCCAGACGGGAATGGCCTTGATGAATGATGCGGCTCCGCGGGGAGCGAAGGCATAATAGGTTTCTAAAAGCCGCTCAAATTTCAGGAAAGGTTTGTCATAAAAAACGACAGCATCCAGATCGTCTATATGCAGATGCGCTTCATTCAGGCAAAATTGAATCGCGTTGACGGGAAAATCCGGCGTGTGTTTTTTCCGGGTAAAGCGTTCTTCCTGAGCGGCGGCAACAATCTTACCGTCTGCCGTCAATGCCGCGGCCGAGTCGTGATAGAAAGCTGATATTCCTAGAATTCTCTTCATCTGATTCCAGAAAGTTTCCGCTCACGGATGCGGCGGATGCACTGGTTTTACACATTGAAACGGAACGTGATGATGTCGCCGTCCTGCACGATGTATTCCTTGCCTTCCAGCCGCAGACGTCCGGATGATTTTACCTGAGCGGCGGAGCAACCGTGCGCGATGAAATCGTCATAATGCATGACTTCCGCCTTGATAAAACCGCGTTCAAAATCATTGTGAATCGCGCCGGCCGCTTTGGGCGCTTTAGTCTGGACGGGGATGACCCAGGCCTTGACTTCATCTTCACCCACCGTGAAAAAAGACATTCGTCCCAGCAGAGAAAATGCCGCGCGGATAATCCGGCCGAAAGCCGGTTCGGCAATATCCATCGTGGCCAGAAATTCTTTCTGTTCGGCGGGATCCAGTCCGGCCAGCTCCGCTTCAATTTTGCAGCAGATGCCCATGACGGGTTCCGTCAGTTTGGCCTCGGCGGCAAATTGATCGGCAAAAGAAAGATTATCTTCCGCGACGTTGACCACGACCAGTTCCGGCTTAATCGTCCAGAAAGAGAAGCTCCGCAACGTGAAAACTTCGGCGGGCTTCAGCCCCGCCGCGCGCAGAGGTTTGCCCGCTTCCAGACATTCCTTCAGGCCGGGCAGCAGTTCGTTTTGCGCCGCCTCCTGCGGGGGTATCGCTTTTTTGGACATCTTGGTCAGTTTTTCCAGTTTCTTTTCAATGATCAGCAGATCGGCAAGAATCAGTTCATCTTCAAGCTTCCGGTAGGCTTCAATGCTCAATGGCACGTCGGGCAGGGAAAAACCGTCCACCACATGCAGAATGCCGTCGGTACCGCTTAAATTCTGGCGGATGGCCTCCCAAGGATGTTCGCCCACGGCATGGATATCCACGAAAGGCACTTTCGCGGGCGAAACCTTCACCGGTTTATAGATTTCGACGAGTTTGTCAAATCGTTCATCCGGCACGGATGCCTGTCCGCGCACCACCGCTTCGTTATGATGCGCGCTGCTTTTGACGCCCGTCATGATTTCGAACAGGGTACTTTTTCCGCTCAGGGGAAGCCCCAGAATTCCCATTTCCATCAGGCAAATTCCTTCTCGATTCTAGCCATCGCTTCTTTTAACCGCTTATCGGGAACCGTCAGAGAAATGCGCACGAAACCTTCGCCATACTGGCCGTAGGCTGTTCCGGAAGCAACGACCACGGCGGTCTTGTCAAACAGGCGATTGGTGAACTCCAGCGACGTCAGGCCTTGCGGCACGGGAACCCAAAGGTAAAACGTTCCTTTGGGCGGATTGAATTTTATCCCTATTTTTTTCAGGGTTTCAAGGACCAGTTCACGGCGTTTCCCGTAAATCTTCAGCATTTTTTCAATAAAGGGAGCTTCTTTCTGCAGGGCTTTGATTCCGGCAAACTGAATCGGATTGAAAATGCCCGAATCCGTATTTTCCTTGACCTTGCTGATAGCGGCGATCAGGTCAGGGTTGCCGCAGGCCATCCCCAGCCGCCACCCGCACATGTTGAAGGGTTTGGACAGGGAGTTGAGTTCGATGCCGACATCTTTCGCGCCTTTGGCCATCAGGAAACTGATACGTTTCTGCCCGGAGAAAACGATTTCGCTGTAGGGATTGTCGTAACAGACGGCGATGTCGTAAGCGCGGGCAAACTCGACCAGCCTGTTTAAAAATTTCATCGTGGCGCACGCGCCGGTCGGATTGTTGGGATAGTTCAAAAACAGAGCGGTGGCTTTTCGGGCGACATCCGCCGGTATATCTTCAAAGACCGGCAGATAATTATTTTGCGGCAGAATGGGCACATTATACGGGACGCCGCCGCCCAGCAGGATGCTCGATCGATAAGCGGGATAACCGGGATCGGTCATCAAAACGATGTCGTCCGGATTGACCCGCGCAATGATAAAATGATGGCAGCCTTCTTTGGAGCCGATCAGCCCGAGAATTTCATTTTCCGGATTCAGCTTGACGCCATAGCGTGTCGCGTACCATTTGGCGATTTCACGGCGGTAGGCCAGCATGCCCTTTTCCTCGTCCGTCGGGTAACGGTGATTCAGGGGATCGCGCGATGTTGCACAAAGCTCATTGATGATGGAATTGGGTGTCGCTTCCACCGGATCGCCGATCGCCAGAGAAATCACATCAATTCCATCGGCCTTGGCCTTGTTGATTTTTTTTCGCAATTCCATGAACAGGTAAGGCGGTATTTTCGTCAGTTTTTCCGCTGTTTTCAAATTTCCAACCTCCAGATAAATTAACTATTGATAGGCTTCTTCAAAAAGAAACCCGTGATAATGAGGCTCAATCTTCAAAAGGAAACCGAATTGAAGATTGCCAGCCGAATTATCCCGCAAAGCGGAGGGTAATCTCATAATCATGATTTATAAGCCTCCTCAAAGAGAAACCCGTGATAGACCATTTTCACCCGGCCTTCAAGATAAATTTGCCGCCAGAGGCCGTCCTGATTTTCAAAATAAACGCGCAGGGTTTCGCCGCCGCGCGCCAGCACATCCACCGGAGAATCCACCAGCCCTCTTTGTGCCGCCGCGATGACAGCGGCCACCATGCCGGTACCGCAGGCCAGTGTTTCGCCTTCCACACCGCGTTCATATGTTCTGACCTTGATATTCTGCCGGTCCGGCACTGTGACAAAATCGGCATTGGTGCCTTTCGGTGAAAAATAATCATGATAACGGATTTTACGCCCGTTATGATGCACGTCATAATGATCAAGATCATCGACGAACATGACGGCGTGCGGCACGCCGGTATCCACGGTGTCGAGGATAAACTTCTGGCCGTCCGCTTCCAGGGTGACGGCCGTTTCGACGAGTGAAGGGTCGGTCAGATTTACTTTTACGACATCACCATTCACGGACGCGCTGATGATGCCGGCGATGGTTTCCCAGGACATCTCTCCGCCGGTAATGCCCTTCATGAAGGCGAAACGCGCCACACAGCGGGCGGCATTGCCGCACATTTCCGCCAGAGAACCGTCGGCGTTGAAAAAGTGCCACTGGAAATCGGCGGCATCGGAAGGCTCAATGATGACCAGACCGTCCGCGCCCACGGAAAATTTTCGCTGACAGATTTTGCGGGCGAACTCGGATAAATCACCGACATCCAGAGACAGGTCCAGGTTGTCGATGATGATGAAATCATTGCCGCTGCCGCTCATTTTATAGAATTCGATCATAAATTCTACACTTCAATCACGATATCATCTTTACGCTGGAGGGAGCGTGTGACGCGGAGGACCTCTTCGATGGTCGTGATACCGGAGAGGACCTTGTCAATGCCGTCCTTCTGCAGCGTGATCATGCCCTGCCGGATGGCGAGCTCGTTGATCTGATTGGCGTCGGATGTCCTGAGCACCAGCTTCTTGATTTCGTCATCCACCGTGAGGATTTCAAAGATCGCCGAGCGTCCGCGGAAGCCCGTCTGCATGCAGAGATTACAGCCCTTCTTACGGTAAAAGGTGTTGTTTTGCAATACCGATTTGTTCAGGCCGAGATTGTAGAGCGATTCATCATCGGGGGTGTACGACTCCT